>JAFAAN010000049.1 GCA_023426545.1 Pseudomonadota bacterium | reverse complement strand
CCCTGGCGCTGCGGGGCGAGCGCAAGCCGCTGCCCCGCGCGGTGAAGCCGCGCAAGCCGGGCAAGGGCGAGGTGCCCTCCATCGACGTCGAGCACGCGCGCGAGCACAACCTGCACGACGTGTCGTGCCGGATTCCGCTGGGGAAGATGACCGTCGTCACCGGGCCGAGCGGCTCGGGCAAGAGCTCGCTGGTGTTCGACGTGGTGTTCGCCGAAGGGCAGCGCCGCTTCCTGGAGACGCTCAGCCCCTACGCGCGCCAGTTCCTGCCCTCCATGCCGCGGCCGGACGTGGAGCGCATCAGCTCGCTGCCGCCGTCGGTGGCGCTGGAGCAGCGGACCTCCCGGGCCGGGGCCACCAGCACCGTGGCCACCGTCACCGAGGTGGCCCACTACCTGCGCCTGCTCTTCGCCAAGCTGGGCGAGCCGCACTGCCCCCATGACGACTCGCCCATCGCCGCCACGTCACCGGACGTGCTCTTCGCGCAGCTGACGGCGATGAAGGGCGAGGGCACCCTGCTGGCGCCCGCGGTGCGCTCGCGCAAGGGCACCTACCTGGACGTCTTCGCGGCGGCAGCGCGCGCGGGAATCTCCGAGGCCGTCGTCGACGGGAAGCTCGCGTCCACGGACGACCCGCCGCGGCTGGCGAAGACGCGCGAGCACGACATCGACCTCGTCATGTACGAGGGCAAGCTGGCGAAGCTGGGCCGTGACGTCTTCGACAAGGCGCTGGGCTGGGGCCAGGGCGCGGTGAAGGTGGACGCGGGCCGGGGCGAGACGCTGCTGTCCACCGAGCGCACCTGTCCGAAGTGCGGCACCGCCGTGCCGGAGCTGGATCCGCGCTGGTTCTCCTTCAACACCCGGCAGGGCCGCTGCGAGTCGTGCGAGGGCACCGGCGTGCAGGGCGGCGCCGAGGCGATGGCCGAGGGCGAGGTGGCGCCCTGCCGCGCGTGTGGCGGCAGCCGGCTGGCCCCCGTGCCCCGAGGCGTGCGGCTGGAAGGCGCGCGCTACCACGAGGTGGTGCAGCAGTCCGTCGCGACGGCGCTGGCGCGCGTGCGCGGGTGGAAGTTCAAGGGGGACCGGGCGCTGCTGGGCGAGCCGTCCCGGCAGGAGCTGCTGCGCCGCATGGAGTTCCTGGAGCGCGTGGGCCTGGGCTATCTGTCCCTGGACCGCAACGCCTCCACGCTGTCGGGCGGGGAGATGCAGCGGCTGCGGCTGTCCGCGCAACTCGGCGCGGGCCTCACCGGGGCCATGTACGTGCTGGACGAGCCCACCATCGGCCTGCACCCGCGTGACACCCACCGGCTGCTGGACAACCTGCGCGCGCTGGTGGCCACGGGCTCCACGGTGCTGGTGGTGGAGCATGACTCGGACACCATCCGCGCGGCGGACCACCTGCTGGACCTGGGGCCCACCGGCGGACGCGGCGGCGGACACCTCCTGGCCGAGGGGCCCCCGGACGTGGTGCTGGAGGGCGACTCGCCCACCGCGCGCGCCCTGCGCGAGTCGCAGGTGCGACCTCCCTCCGCGCGGGGCGAGCCGACGCAGTGGATCGAACTCAAGGGCGCGCGGGCCAACAACCTGAAGCGCGTGGACCTGCGCCTGCCGGTGGGGCGGCTCAACGTCGTGTCCGGCGTGTCCGGCTCGGGGAAGAGCACGTTGATCCGCCAGGTGCTGTACCCGGCCCTGCGCGAGAAGCTGGACCGCGTCACGCCGAAGCCCGGCCCCTTCACCTCGCTGCACGGGGCGGAGGCGGTGAAGCGCGTGCTGTCGGTGGACCAGTCGCCCATCGGCCGCACGCCGCGCTCGGTGCCGGCGACCTTCCTGGGCATCTGGGACGAGCTGCGGCGCGTGTTCGCGGCCACGCCCGAGGCGAAGATCAAGGGCTTCACGCCCACGCGCTTCTCCTTCAACTCGACCAGCGGCGGCCGTTGCTCGGCGTGCGAGGGGCAGGGCTCCATCTCCCATGAGATGTCCTTCCTCCCGGACGTGGTGACGCCGTGCGAGGCCTGCAACGGCGCGCGCTTCGACGCGGCGACGCTGGAGGTGCGCTACCACGGGCTGAGCATCGGCGACGTGCTGCGCCTGTCCGCGGACGAGGCCAAGGACGTCTTCAAGGCGCTGCCCCGGGTGGCCGCGCCGCTGGCGTGCCTGGCCGACCTCGGGGTGGGCTATCTGCAGCTCGGCCAGGGCTCCAACACCCTGTCCGGCGGCGAGGCCCAGCGCCTGAAGCTGGCGGCCGAGCTGACGGCCTCCGCCCGGCACGAGCCCACGCTGTACGTGCTGGACGAGCCCACCACCGGCCTGCACCTGGGCGACGTGGAGAAGCTCATCACCTTCATGGGCCGGCTGGTGGACCGCGGCGACACGCTGGTGGTCATCGAGCACCACCCGTCCGTGATTGGCGCGGCGGACCACGTGGTGGAGCTGGGGCCCGATGGCGGCGACGCGGGGGGCCTCATCGTCGCGGAGGGCACGCCCCGCAAGGTGGCGAAGCAGAAGACGCCCACCGGCCGGGTGCTCAAGTCGCTCTTTTCGGAGGAGGACACACGGCCCCGTGCCGCGGTGCGCCGCGCGTGAAACGAACGCGCGGGTGGTGCATTCTCCGGGCCGGCATGAAGACCTTCCCCCTCCTGACCCTGACCGCGGCGCTCACCGTCGCCCCGGCCCTGGCCGCGGGCCCGGCGGCGCCGAAGCCCTCCACCCCGAAGTCCGAATCCCCGAGCGAGAAGAAGCCCATGTCCTTCCATGACCTCTCCGCCAACCGGCTCGATGGCAAGCCGGAGAAGCTGTCCACCTTCCAGGGCAAGGTCGTCCTGGTGGTGAACACCGCGTCCGAGTGTGGCTACACGCCGCAGTACGCGGGCCTGGAGGCGCTGTACCAGACGTACAAGGACCAGGGGCTCGTCATCGCGGGCTTCCCCTCCAACGACTTCGGCGGGCAGGAGCCGGGCTCCTCGGAGGACATCAAGAAGTTCTGCGAGCTGCGCTACAAGGTCACCTTCCCCATGTTCGAGAAGGTGAAGACGAAGGGGGACGGCCAGTCGCCCGTCTATGCGTTCCTGTCCCAGAACCACCCCGCGCCCAAGTGGAACTTCCACAAGTACGTGGTGGGCAAGGACGGCCAGGTGAAGGCGGCCTTCCCCAGCGCGGTGACGCCGGACAGCGCGGAGCTGAAGGCGGCCATCGACAGCGCGCTGGCGCAGCCGTAGGCGCGGGGAGGGCGCGTGGGGGCTGGCCCTCCAGCCCTCGTCCCGGTGGCGTGCGGCCCGGCTCGCCACCCTGGCATGGGCGCGGGTGGGGGCTCACCCTGAATGCCGACACGGCTTGAAGGGAGACCCCATGGAGACGCTGGACGCGGTGTGGCCCCCGCTTCCCCTGGAGGAATGGCAGGACACCTATGCCACCCTGCACCGGTACACGCAGGTCCTCGGCAAGGTGAAGCTCGCGCTGACGCCGCCGCTGAACCACTGGTGGAACGTGGCGTTCCGCGTGACGGCGCGCGGCATGACGACAGGGCTCATTCCAGCCGGGGATGACGCCTTCGAGGTCGACTTCGACTTCCGCTCACACGAGCTGTACTTCCGGTCCACCCGCGGACCCACGCGGGTGATGGCGCTGGAGCCCCGGCCCGTGGCGGAGTTCTATCGCGACGTCATGGCCACGCTGCGCTCGCTCGGCGTCGACGTGCGCATCTGGGATCATCCCGTCGAGATTCCCGACGACGCGACGCCCTTCGGGGAGGACTGGCACCACGCCAGCTACGACGGCGAGGCGGTGGAGCGCTGGTGGCGGGCCATGGTGCAGACCACGCTCGTCTTCGAGGAGTTCCGCGCGCGCTTCACCGGCAAGTGCAGCCCGGTGCACTTCTTCTGGGGGAGCTTCGACCTGGCGGTGACGCGCTTCTCGGGCCGCCGCGCGCCAGAACGCCCCGGGGCGGACCCCATCACCCAGGAGGCGTACTGCGAGGAGGTCAGCAGCGCGGGCTTCTGGCCCGGCATGCAGGCCACGGGGGGCGCCGCCTTCTACAGCTACGCGGCGCCGGAGCCCCAGGGCTTCGCCAGCGCGCGGGTGCGTCCGTTGGCGGCCCGCTACGACGCCGGCATCAAGGAGTACCTGCTCGCCTACGACGATGTGCGGCAGGCGGAGGACCCGAAGGCGCTCCTGCTCGACTTCCTCCAGAGCACCTATGAAGCCTGCGCGGACCTGGGCGGCTGGGAGCGGGACCGGCTGGAGCGCACGCTCATCATCCCCGAGTCCCGGCGCGCGCCCCAGGAGGAAGCCGCAGCGGAGGCCCCGGTGGCCGAGCAGCCCTCGCCGTGACGGAGCGGCCGGCCGCGCGGAGCTATTTGGGCTTGGGTGGGAAGCGCTCCAGCAGCTTCGTCACCGCCTTGTCCAGCCGCTTCTGCTGCTTCTCCGCGCTGGCGTTCTCGCTCAGCTCCGCCTGGGCCGTGCCGCGCCAGACGAGCTGCTTCGACACCGGGTCGACGACGTCGAGGATGAGCGAGCCTTCCTCGTACTCGCGCAGGTAGGTCTCCGGCAGGGTGACGGCGCCGCCCGCGTAGAAGGGGTCCACGAAGGGGCCTCCCCAGGGATAGCCGTAATAGGTGTCCACCGTCTCCGCCTTCAGCGCGTTGTGGATGGCGCCGTGCCAGCCGATGAGGAAGTCCGGGTTCGCGCTGGCGTCCACCTTCTGGTAGCCGCGCGCCAGCAGGTAGCGGTCCACCGTCTGCTCGACACGCGCGCCGACGATGGGGTTGTAGACGCGCTCGTCCTTGCCCGTGGGCTGCGGGAGCCAGGCATAGGTGCGGTACCCCTCCAGCCTCGCCGTAGCGGACGGGTCGTAGTTGGTGTTGACGGCGATGCCGGAGCACGCGGCGAAGGCCAGCGCCAGCAGGAGTGGGGCGATTCGGGTCAGCAGCCGCAAGGGAGCCTCCTTCGGTGGCGGCGCCTCGCGCGCCGTCGGCTCCCTGACGGTAGTCATGGCGCGGAGCCCTCTCCGGGCTGGATGCCCGGTCCTCCCCGGCCCCGGTGCGAGCCCGTGTCGGGCCCTGCTACATCTTCTTCCGCCGGCCCTCGGTGCGCGCGAGCGTGAGGGCGAGCGTCGCGCGCTTCTCCTTCGGCAGCGCCTTCGCCAGTGTCAGGTACAGCTCCTTGTCGAGCGCGGCGATGCGCTCGCGCGCCTCGAAGGCGCTCAGCGCCGCCGCATCCACCTGGGCCAGGGCCTCGCTGTCCCCCCGGGACGCCCGGTGGAGGATGCGCGCCGACTCCCGCACCTGCCTGCGCAGGGGGCGCCGCTGCTCGTCGAACGTGCGCAGCGTCGCCTCCAGCGTCAGCGCCTGCGCGTTGTCCAGGCCGAGCACGTTCGACAGCTCCAGCACCTGCCGCAGCCGATGCCGCGTCTCCGCCTGCTCCAGGCGCTCCTCCAGGCGGGCCTCCCGCTCGGGAGCGGAAGCCACCGCCACCAGGGGCGCCAGGGCCAGCAGCAGCACCGCCATCCGCGTCCGCGCCATCGTCTTCACAGCGTCTCTCCCGAGTCGAAGCCGAGGTCGTCGTCCCAGCTGTCGGAGTCCTCAATCATGTCGAGCGGCTCCAGCCCCGCCCAGGCCTCGAAGGCGGCCATCGTCTCCGCGTCCGGCTCCTCGCCCACCGGGGCCGTCGTGGCCGCCGCCGAGGCGGGGAGCGGGGGGGCGTCCTGTCCGGGGAGCCGCCACATGCCCGGCACCAGCAGCACCACCGTCACCGCGGCGGCGGTGGCCACCAGCGCGCCCAGCGTCCGCAGGTCTAGGTCCTGCCGCCGGGCGCCGCGCCGCCACTCCGACAGCGTGCGCCGCGGCAGTTCCTCCAGTTCGGCCTGCTCCTGCGCGGTGGTGGGCGGCAGCGCCACCAGCGCGAGCAGCTCCACGGACGCGGCGAAGGCCCGCCGGCACCCCTCGCAGCCCTCGAGGTGCTGGACGAGCGTCACCGCCTCCACGTCCTCCAGCGCCCCCGCGGCGTGCAGGTCCAGCCGTTCCTCCTGGTCAGGGCACGCGGCCATCAGTGTGTCTCCTCGGGGACGCCCACTCGCGCCTTGAGGCGCTTCATCGCATGGTGGAACTGCACCTTCGCGTTGTTCTCCGTGATGCGGAGCGTCTCGGCGATATCCTTGAACGCCAGCCCGCCGTCCACACGAAGCGTCAGCACCTCGCGCTGGCGGCGGGGCAGGGCGAGCACCTCGGCGCGCACGTGCCGCTCCCGCTCGGCCCGCTCCAGCCGGTCCTGCGCGGACTCGGCCGGGTCCTCCGCCAGGTCGCCCGGCTCGGCGGCCACCAGCACGGGGCGCCAGCGCTGCCCCTGCCGCGCGTGGTTCTTCGCCAGGTTGAGCGCGATGCGCACCAGCCACGCCCGGAACGGCGCCGGCCCCGACGGGGAGAAGCGCGCGAAGACGCGGCGCGAGGCCTCCAGCGCCCGCAGGAAGGCGCTCTGCACCAGGTCCGCCGCGTCCTCCGGGCGCGTCACGTAGCGGCGCACCAGCGAGAAGACGAGCGTGCGGTGCCGCCTCACCAGCACCTCGAAGGCCGCCGGCTCGCCGTCCAGGAACGCGCGGCAGAGCGCCTCGTCGGGGGCTCGCTCCAGGCCCGCCCGGGCCACGCGCACGGGCAGGGACACCACCCGGCCGCCTGTCTCCCTGATGCTCACGTGGCTCCAACCCCGGACGGAGGAAAAGGTTATTTTCGGCTGATTTTGGCGGGTTAATTCTGGTTGTTCACGAATTAATGGGGCGGCGGAGGCGGACCTGCTTCCCCGGGTTGCTGGCGGGCCCTCCTCGCGGGGACAATGCCCTGGCAGTAGCGACCTGGGACGGGGGAATGTTGACCCAAGGAACTGGCTCACGCGTCAAGGGGGGCGTGCTCATCTCCCGGCTCAACATGCTGCGCCACCATGGCGGGCAGGTCCGGGTGGACGAGGTGCTGCGGCGGCTGCCCGCGGAGGACCAGGCGCTGCTGCGGAAGATGCTGCTGCCGCTGGGCTGGTATCCCCTGGAGCTGAACCTGCGGTTGGACGCGGCCATCGCCGGGGTGATGTCGCCCGAGGACCAGGACCGGGCCTTCATCGAGATGGGGCGGGCGTCCGCGGACGAGGCCCTGCACGGCGCGCAGCACGTCTTCGTCAAGGTGGGCGAGCCGCACTTCCTGCTGAGCCAGGCGCCGCAAATCTACCGTTTCTATTATGCCGTGGGCTCGCGGACCTACGAGCACACCGGGCCGGGCTCGGCGGTGCTGCGCACCTTCGGCGCGGAGAACGTCACCGCGCCGGATTGTCTGACCATCATCGGCTGGCACGAGCGGGCCATCGAGCTGTGCGGCGGCCGGGCGGTGCACATCAGCCATCCCATGTGCCGGGCCCGGGGCGCGCCCCACTGCGAGTACCACTGCGCGTGGGAGTGAGCGGCGCTCAGGGGGGCCGGCGCGCTCGGGAGCGGGTGCGCGCGCAGGTAGCGGAGCACGTCGTCGAGGTGCCGGTAGACGCGGACCTCGTGCCGGATGATGTCCTCGATGCGGCCATCCGGACCGATGAAGAGCACCACGCGTCGGCCGCGCAGGGAGGACAGCCGCAGGGGCGCCCCGTGACAGTCGGTGGCGGTGAAGTCCGGCGCGATGTCTCCGACGGAAGGCATGCCCCCGCGTCCCTAGCACGTTTGCGGTGGGGCCGCCGGGCAGTATGGTCCGCGCCCGTGCGGCCCCTCAGCGACGAGCAGTCCCCGCGGCGGTTCCAACAACGACTGGCCCGGGCCATGGGCGTGACACAGGTGGCGCGTGTCACGGGGCTGGACCGGACGGGGGTGGAGGTGGCGTGCGCCGTGCGTCCCGGCGGGCACGTGTTGCAGGTGTGCAACGGCAAGGGCCTCTCCTACGAGGATGCCGCCTGGGGCGCGCTGCTGGAGACCGCGGAGCTGTGGGCGGCGGAGACGGTGGCGCCCGGCGCGCTCGTCTGGGGCTCGCGTGCGGAGCTCGACGGCCGCATGGGCACGCTGTGGAGCGCGGAGGCGCTCGGCTCCGCGGGCGCGCTCGTCGCTCCCCGCTTGTGGAGTGAGGACGTGCGCTGCGCCTGGCGCGAGGCCACGGAGCTGCACTCCGGAGCGCCGGTGTGGGTGCCCGCGCAGGGGCTGCACGTACCGCCGTCCGGAAGCGTCGCGCTGGGCCCGGTGGCGGTGGCATGGACGAGCAACGGCTCCGGCGCGCACCCGGACGCGGGACAGGCGCTGCTGCACGCGCTGCTGGAGGCGACCGAGCGGGACCAGCTCGCCCGGGCGCTGCCGGATGGGTGGACGGAGGAGGTCGTCCAGCGCCGCCTGCTGCGCGCCTCCGGACTGCGGGCGGCGGCCCCCGCCGTGGACGCGCTGGCCACGCGGCTGCGCGAGCGGGGCTTCGCCGTGTACCACTTCGACGTCACGCCCGCGCCGCGCACGCCGGGCGCGGTGGGGCTGCCGGTGGGCGCGGCGGTGCTGGTGGACCTGGACGAGGGGCCGGTGCCGCTCACCGCCGGCTATGCGTGCGCGATGACGCGGGAGGCGGCGCTGCTGAAGGCCCTGCTGGAGGCGGCGCAGTCCCGGCTGACGGACATCCACGGTGCCCGGGAGGATGTCGCCGCCGCCGACCGGGACGCGGCGCGCGGCTTCGCGGAGGCCTGCGCGCATGTGCGTCCCAGAAGGGGCGTGGAGGCCATGCCCGACCTGGGCGCGCACGCACGCGGGGCGGCGCCTCGGCGGGTGCGCCAGGTGCTGGCGCGGCTGGGGCGCGCGGGCTTCCAGCGCGTGGCGGCGGTGGCGCTGGACTCGCCGGTGGCGGGCCTCCACGTGCGGCGCGTGGTGGTGCCAGGCATGCGCATCTCGGAGCTCCTATGAAGCGGCGCGCGGACGAGCTGGTGGTGTTCCTGGGGCCCTCGCTGCCGGCGGCGGAGGCGCAACGGCTGGCGCGTTGCACGGTGCTGCCGCCCGCGCGCCAGGGCGACGTGTGGCGCGCGCTGTCCCTGCGGCCCCGGGCCATCGCCCTGGTGGATGGCGTCTTCGAGTCGCAGCCCTCGGTGTGGCACCACGAGCTGCTGGCGGCGCTGGAGGCCGGGGTGGCCGTCTTCGGTGGCGGGAGCATGGGCGCCCTGCGCGCGGTGGAGCTGGCGCCGCACGGCATGGTGGGCGTGGGCCGCATCTTCCAGTGGTACCGCGACGGCGTGGTGGTGGACGACTCGGAGGTGGCGCTGCTGCACGCGGACGCGGAGCACGGCTACCGCCCACTCACGGTGCCGCTGGTCAATGTCCGGCACGCGGCGGAGCGCGCGGCGGAGGCCGGGGTGCTGACACGCGCGGCCGCGCGGGCGCTCGTCGGCGCGGCCGAGGCCATCTTCTACCAGGAGCGCACGTGGCGCCGGGTGCTGGAGGCGGTGTCGCCTCGGTGGCGCGCGTCCATCCGCGCCGCCTGGGAGGCGTGGTTCCCCCAGGGCGCGGAGGACCTGAAGCGCCAGGACGCCCTCGCGTGCCTCCGGACGGCGGCGGAGTGGGTGGCTTCGGGCGCGCCCGCGCCCCGGGGGGCGGCGCGGCGTCCCTCGTCCCTCGTCCGCCGCCGGCGGCTGGTGGACGGCGTGACGGCGGTGGAGGACGGCTGGGTGGCCTCGGGGCGCGTGCTGGAGGCGCTGCGCCAGTCTCCGGACGCGGCGGCGCTGGCCGAGGCGGGGCTGCGTCGGGCGCTGCTCGCGGGCTGGGCGCGCACGCTGGGCCTGAGCGTCTCCGACGAGGAGGTGGCCGAGGAGGAAGCCGGCTGGTGGCGCCAGCAGCGCGTGCCCGCGGTCCGGCGCGGGGCCTGGCTGACCCGGCTGGGGTTGGACGACGTGGGCCTGCGGCGCCTTTGCGAGGAGCGGGCCCTGGAGCGGCTCGTCCTGGCGCACGCCGCGCGGCTGCTGCCGGATGGCCCCGCCTGGGACGAGGCGCTGGCCGCCGAGGCCCGCCTGAGCGGGCGCTGGGCGGAGGCCGCGCGGGGCGTGGCGCCGGAGGGGTGGGACGCAAAAGACCCAACGGAGGGCGTCGGGTCCGGCGGCGCGGCGGACTGACCTCGCGGGTAAGTGAAAACGTGACATCCCGGATGAAAAGGATAGGGTCAACCCTGGAGGTTGCCCTTGTCCAGCCCCGCTCCTTGGGTGGTTAACGAGTCATTCGCGCGGACCGCGCCGCCACGAGCGGTGTGTCCTGGGGCCAGCCCGCGCAGGGTGGGGCAGGGCGTCCGGCGCGCGGTCCCCTGCGCGCGGAGCTGGTGGCCGTGAGGTCTCCACCCTTCCATCCGGACCAATTGGTGCCCGGCAGCGAAGTCGGGCCGTGGCGCATCGTGGCCTCGTTGGGCTCGGGGGGCTTTGGCCGCGTCTTCAAGGTGGAGCGGGGAGGGCGGAGCTACTCGCTGAAGATGGCGCTGCGCCCGGCGGGCCTGCACGCGGCGGAGGAGGAGGACATCAACGGCCGGCTGGCGCACGAGGTCGCGGCGCTGCTGGCCTGCGCGCCCCACCCGAACCTCCCGGCGCTGCACGCCGTGGACCGCTGGCCCGAGCCGCCCGACGGCTACCTGTACTTCGTCATCGACTACCTCGAAGGTGAGACGTTCCACGAGTGGCGCTGGCGGGTGAAGCCGACGGCGGCGCACCTGCTCTCCGTCTTCACCGAGGTGGTGCGCGTGGTGGCGGACCTGCACCGCCGGGGCCTGCACCACCGGGACTTGAAGGGCGACAACCTGCTCATCCGAAGCGAGGACGAGCGGCCCTTCCTCATCGACCTGGGCACGGTGCGGCTGCCCGGTGCCACCACGCTGACGGTGGGGGTGGCGCCTGCGTCGCCCCACCTGCTGCCGCCCGAGTGCGTGGCCTTCCTGCGCGAGGGCTCCTGGCAGCAGGGGGCGAACTTCGACGCCGGGGTGCCCGGAGATCTCTATGCGCTGGGGGCGCTGCTCTACGAGGCGCTCACGGACGGCTACGCGTTCGACCCGAAGCTCCCGTATGACCGCCTGCTCCCCGCCATCGAGACGGTGACGCCGCGCCCGCCCCACGTGGTCAATCCCAAGGTACCGCGCGCGCTGGGGGACATCGCCCTGCGGCTGCTCGCGAAGCGGCCCGAGGACCGGTACGCGAGCGCGGAATCCCTGCTCCAGGCCCTCTGGGATGTGGCCAAGGAGAAGCGGCAGCCGGCCTGGAAGGTGTCGCTGGATCGGCCTCCCGAGGCCACGGCGGATGTGGAGGCGCCGCGGGTGCGCATGGTGCCGGACGCCTCTCTCTCCGCCTCCGAGCCACGGCCCCGCGAGGAGGCCGGCATCGCGCCGGTGTTGCCCCTCAACCCGGAGCCCCGCGAGGTGGTGGCGGCCCCGGAGGCCCCCTCCACCGACGTGCCCGGGGTGACAGAGGCCGCTGGGGCGACGCCGGCTCCCACCGCCGAGGCGCCAGCGGCTCCCGCTCCGTCGCGTGCCCCGCGTTCGCGCCGCGCCGCGGTGGGGGCGGGCGTGGCCGCCCTGCTGGTCGTGGGCCTCGTGGCGTTCGGGCTGAGCCGGCTCGTGCCCCCGGCGGCGGCCCCGGTGCCCGAACCGTCTCTTCCCATTGAGAAAGGAAGTCCCGCAGTGACGAGTCGTTCTCCGAATTCCTCTGACGAGATACCCAGCCTGGCGGCGGTACCATCCCCCACGGACGCGGGCGTCGCGGTCCAGGACGCGGCCGAGCAAGCAGCGCCGGCCCCTGTGGCCTCCGTCGACATGGCCGAGGCGGCCGCTCCCGCACCCAAGCCGAAGAAGCGGCAGTCATCGGGAGGCGGGCTGGGGAAGGCCGCCGCCGTGGCCTGCCTCACCGCGGCCTGCGCCAGCGGACCCCAGGTCCGGGACGAGCCGCCCCAGCGCAGGTGCGCGCCCGAGGTGCTGGAGGGCATGGCCAAGCGGGGCTTCTATCCGCCCCGGATGATGGGCAACGACGAGACGCTCTCCTTCACGCCGAAGTTCCATGCCCTGCCGGTGCCCGTGCCGCCGGACGGCAGCCCCATCACCCTCTACGCCATCAAGGAAATCAGCAGCGCCTATACCGGGAAGTTCCCGGTGGGGACCAAGTTCTTCGGCACGTTGTTCCGGGGCAAGACGGCCATCTACGGATGGATTACCGAGGCGGAGTATCCCAACGGCGAGCGGCTGGCGGTCTGCGCCAACATCGTCAACAACTCCCTCCGCGAGGAGGTCGGGATGGAGTACGACCCGGCGAGCACCCCCGGCCGGCCGATGATGAGCACGGGCATCAACCTGGCCATCTCCCAGGTCCTCGGACAACTCGGCACGCGCAAGTAGTCCTCCCGCCTGTCATGGTGTGGGAGCGTCCTTGCTCTTGCTGGAGGTGGCTCGGCCTTGACTGGTTCGCCCGCATTCATCGTGCTCGCGTGGGGAGTGTTGTGGGCCGTCACGGCGCCGGCCGCGACACCTGATGGGCCAGGGAGTGGGGCCATGGTCCGGCGAATCGATGTCCAGGCGGGGGTGCTGGTGACGCCGCCGGAGGTCCGCATCAGCCCCGGCCTGTCCACCACCTTGTTCTTCGATGCCCGGATCCGCCCCGAGCAGCTGGTGCTCGAGGGCCGCGAGCGGTTCCAGCGCTTCGGTGTAACGGAGGACCACCTCGTGCTGGTGCCCTCGCCCACGTTTCGCGAGGGTGAGCGGCTGCGGCTGGAGGTCCGTTTCCATGACGGCGCGGCGCCGGAGCGCGCGGACCTGGTGCTCGTCGTGGATGCCGCGCGGGCGGAGCGTCAGGTCGAGCTCTACCGGCATGCGCGGTCCGCCGCGTCCTACCGGCAGGAGGTGGAGGAGCTCCGGTCGGGGATGCTCCGACTGGAGCGCCAGGTCCAGCAGCTCCAGCGCTCCCGGCCGGGCGAGTGCAGCCGCGAGGGTTTGCGCGAGTCCCTGGTGGCGGAGGTCGGTGACGGGGACTTCATCATCCACCGGCCGTGGGTCCCCCGGAAGGTGACCGGTCCGTTCACCGTCCGCCGGATGAACTTCATCCGGCTGTCTCCCCGGTGGGCCGCGCTGCGGCTGGTGTTGACCCCGGCGGAAGGTGGCAGGGAGTGGATGGCGGCCGGCGCGGTGCTCACGGACGCGCAGGGACGGCGGCTGAAGACGCTCACGCCGTGGCAGGAGGGGCCCGTGGACGCGACGGGCACCTACCCCGTGGTCATCCTCCTGGACGAAGTCGAATCCGCGGGCGAGCAGGAGGGCCGCTACACGCTCGAGCTATGGGACGAGGGGCGGAAGCGGACGCTGAAGCTGGAGGGCTTCCAGGCGCGGTGAGCCGCGACTTGAGCCCCGCGCCCCGCCGTGTAGGGTGCCGCCCTGGCCGATGACCTCACTTCCCCCGCCCGAATCCCTCCGCTGCATCAACGCCGACGCCCGCGAGCCACAGGGCTACCGCGCCGCGCTGGGCGACACCCGTGCCGCGCTGCTCCACACCGACCCGCCGTACTGCCTGCTCACCCGGCGCCGCAAGGGCGGGGACCTCCGGGACACGCGCGCCCACAAGAAAATCGACCAGAACCCCATCGTCCGCTTCGAGACGGTGCGCGACTACCGCGCCTTCTCGGAGGCGTGGCTGACGCGCGCCACCGCGCACCTCACGCCGGACGCCGTCCTGGTCATCTGGACCAACCTGCTCGGCAAGGAGCCCATCCTCTCCGCCGCGCGCGGCCTGGGCTACCCGCACCTGCGCGGCGAGTACATCTGGGGCAAGCGCACCACCGACAAGAACGCCAACGAGCAGACGCTGCGCGTCTACGAGGTCGCGCTCGTCATCGCGCGCACGCCCGCGCCGCCGCTGGCGCCGGGGGACCTGCCCACCACCTGGGCCGTCGTCGGGGGCTATGACGACGACGGGGAAGCGCAGCGCTGGGGCGGCCATCCCCACCACAAGCCCTTCTCCGTGCTGGAGCCGCTGGTCCGCACGTACAGCCGGCCGGGGGACACGGTGCTCGACCCCTTCGCGGGCAGCGGCTCCATGCCCTCGGCGGCGCTGCGGCTCGGGCGCCGGCCCGCGTGCATCGAGGTCGAGCCCGAGTGGGCCGAGCGCGTCACCCTCCGCCTGCGCGAGGAGGCTCAGCGCGCCAGCGCCCGGTAGAGGCGCGTGTCCGACCACGCGGGGATGTCGGTGGGGCGGTGCGTCCACCAGTTCATCACCAGCGTGCGCCGCTGACGCGCGCGGCCCGGCAGCTTGCCGTCCGGAATCCGGTTCTCCGCGTCCAGCACGCCGTGCGTCAAGGTGCCGTCGAACACCACCAGCCGGTTGGGCCGGGGCGTCACGAGGTCGGCGGTGTCGAGCCGCGAGGGCGCCAGGGACGGGTTGGCCGGGTCGGGCTTCTCGCGCGTCACCACCAGCGCGCCGCCCCGCACCCGGTTGAGGAACAGCACCGAGGAGATGCGCGGGTGCACCAGCTCGCCGGTGCGCTGCGCCAGCTTCTCGTCGCGGTCCTGGTGGAAGTCCACGCGCACGTCCGTCGGGGACATGCGCGACAGCCACCACTCCACGCCCGCGATGCGGCGCCGGCCGGCGATGTGCGGACGCAGCGCGAGGATGATGTCCTCCACCACGTTGGCGGCGGGGCCGAAGCCGTACCAGAAGGTCGTCTGGTAGGTCTGACGCAGACGCTCCGTGCCCACGGCCCCCACGCGCCGCAGCAGGCGGCGGAAGAGCAGGGGCGGCACGGCATTCTCGGTGAGTCGAACGAGGGTTTCCACGCGAGGGCCAGCATGCCATCTTCGCCTGCCGTCCGGTGGCGCGGACCATTCACCTCCGGTGAGGAGGACTCGGAGACTCGATGAAGGCGCACCAGAAGATGCTCCTCGGCATTGCCTCCGGCGCGGTGGCGGGCCTGCTCGCGAACGCCATCTCGGGCGACAACGCGCTCTGGTTGACCGTCGCCGTGGACAACGTGGCCGCGCCCCTGGGGCAGATATTCATCCGCCTGCTGCTGATGCTCGTGGTGCCGCTGCTGTTCTCCGCGCTCGTCGTGGGCGTGGCGGACCTGGACCTCAAGCAGGTGGGACGGCTGGGCGCTCGGACGCTGGGCTACACCATCGTCTTCTCCGCCATCTCCGTCCTCATCGGCCTGGTGCTGGTCAACACGCTGGAGCCCGGCGCGGGCCTCAGCGACGAGGCCCGCGCGCTGGCGCAGGGCGGCACGTCCATCCAACCTTCCGCGGCGCCGGGGGCGGCGTCGTTCGGCGCCGTGCTCGTCTCCATGGTGCCCACCAACCCGCTCAAGGCCGCGGCGGACGGCGACTTCATCGGCCTCATCGTCTTCTCGCTCATCTTCGGCATGGGCGTCGCGCTCACGCCGGGTGAGCCGGCCATGCGCCTGCGCGAGTCCATCCAGGGCCTCTACGACGTGATGATGAAGCTCATCGACGGCGTGCTGCGGCTCGCGCCCATCGGCGTGGCGGCGCTGCTGTTCGCCATGACGGCGCGGCTGGGCTTCGGCATCTTCGCGCAGCTGGCGGCCTACATGGGCACGGTGCTGCTGGCGCTGGCCATCCACATGTTCGTCGTCTACTCGCTGTCGGTGCGCTTCCTCGGCGGGCGCAGCCCCCTCGAGTTCTTCCGGAGCAGCCGGCTGGCCATCGTCACCGCCTTCTCCACGTCGTCGTCGAGCGCCACGCTGCCCACCGCGCTCAAGGTGGCCGAGGAGAACCTCCGGCTGCCGCGCAACGTGTCGCGCTTCGTGCTCACCGCCGGCTCCGCGATGAACCAGAACGGCACCGCGCTCTTCGAGGGCGTCACGGTGCTCTTCCTGGCCCAGGTCTACGGCGTGGAGCTGAGCCTGCCGGACCAGGCGCTCATCATGTTCATCTGCATCCTGGCGGGCATCGGCACCGCCGGTGTGCCCGCGGGCTCCATCCCCGTCATCGCGATGATTCTGGGGATGTTCAAGATTCCGGTGGAGGGGCTGGGGCTCATCCTGGGCGTGGACCGGTTCCTGGACATGTGCCGCACCACGCTCAATGTCACCGGTGACCTGGCCGCCGCCGTCTACGTGGCGCGCGGCGAGCCGGCCGACGTCCCTGGCGAGGAAGGGGCCGTGGACGCGTCCGCCTCCTGACGCGGGGCGCGTCACGCCACACCTTCCCCAGCGCAGTCTCAACCGCAGTCCTCACCAAGGAGCCCGCATGAGGGTCGCCAAGGATTCCGTCGTCTCGCTCGAATACCGGTTGCACCTGGGAGACGGTCAGGTCATCGACCAGAGCGCTCCCGAACAGCCGCTCGCCTACCTGCACGGGTACCGGCAGATCGTCCCGGGGCTCGAAGGGGCCCTGGAGGGGATGAGCCAGGGGGAGCGCAAGCAGGTGGTCGTGGACCCGGGCCAGGGCTATGGCGAGCATGACCCAGCGGGCGTGCGCACCGTGCCACGCGCCATGCTGCCACCCGGCCTGTCTCCCAAGGCTGGCCAGACGCTGATGGCGCAGACCGAGCAGGGCGACATCCCCCTGCGCATCCAGGAGGTGCGCGACGACGGCATCGTGGTGGACCTCAACCATCCGCTGGCCGGCAAGACGCTGCACTTCGACGTCACGGTGATGGAGGTGCGCGCCGCCACGTCGGAGGAGCTCAAGCACGGACATGCCCACGGGCCGGAGGGGCATGCGCACGGCTGACGTGCGGCCCTGATGCGGCGCGGCCAGCCTCCGGGGCTGGCCCGCTCGCCGCACGCGATGCTCGCGGGGGCGTGGGGGGTGCATTATCGTCGGCGCCCCCATGAGCCAGTCCCCCTCTCCGACGCCGAGCGCCCGCGACCCTCTCATCCATCCGACCCACGCACCCGGTGACGCGGGGGACGAGGCCGCCAGGGATCCGGAGCGCTACTGGCTGGAGCACGTCTACCAGGGCGGGGTCCGCCAGCTCACCGTCCGCGCCGTCATCGCCGGCATGTTCATTGGCGCGGTGATGTGCCTGTCCAACCTGTACGTCATCCTCAAGACGGGCTGGAGCCTGGGCGTCACCATCACCGCCTGCATCCTCGCCTTCGCGGTGTTCGGCACGCTGCGCTCGCTGCGGGTGCTGAAGCGGGAGTTCACCGACCTGGAGAACAACGCCATGGGCTCGGTGGCCTCGGCCGCCGGCTACATGACGGGCGGCGGCAACATGGCCGCGGTGCCCGCGCTGCTGATGCTGACGGGCGCGCTGCCGTCGGCGGGCTGGCTCATGGTCTGGTTCGCCGTCGTCTCTGCCCTGGGCGTCTTCGCCGCCATCCCCATCAAGCGCCAGCTCATCAACGTGGAGGCGCTGCCGTTCCCCACCGGCACGGCCACCGCGGAGACCATCCGTGCGCTCCACGGCCATGGGGAGGGGGCCCGCCGCAAGGCGCGGCTGCTGGGCATGGCGGGCG
Organism: Pseudomonadota bacterium; assembly: GCA_023426545.1. Lineage (GTDB taxonomy): Bacteria > Myxococcota > Myxococcia > Myxococcales > Myxococcaceae > Myxococcus. The sequence goes on along the minus strand of JAFAAN010000049.1, from coordinate 7,359 downwards.
GCATCGGCGCGCTGCTCGTCGCGCTGCGCGACGCGCGCTTCACGTGGCTGGCCAACATCCCGGAGAAGGTGAGCCTGCCCTTCACGCTGCTGGGGAGGAAGGCGTCGGCGTGGTCGCTGTCCTTCGAGTTCAGCCTGCTGCTGGTGGGCGCGGGCGCGCTGGTGAGCTTCCGCACCGGCTGGTCCATGCTGCTGGGCGCGGTGCTCACCTATGGCTTCCTCGCGCCGGCGATGGTGGCCCAGGGCGCCATCGCCGAGGTGACCTACCGCTCCATCAACAGCTGGATGGTGTGGACGGGCTCGGCGCTGCTGGTGTCCTCGGGCCTGCTGTCCTTCGCCTTCCAGTGGCGCAGCGTGGCGCGCTCCTTCAAGTCCCTGTCCAGCCTCTTCACGGGGAAGCGCACGAAGGAGGAGGAGCTGGACCCGCTGGCCGGCATCGAGTGTCCGCCCGCGTGGTTCCCCCTGGGCTTCGCGATTCTCGGCCCGGTGGCCGTCTTCCTCATGGCCTACCTCTTCCAGATTCCCTGGTGGGCGGGGGTGCTGGCCCTGCCGCTGGCCGTCGTCATGGGCGTCATCGCCAGCCGGGTGACGGGCGAGACGGACACCACACCCACCAAGGCGCTGGGGCCCGTCACGCAGCTCATCTTCGGCGGCCTGGCGCCGGGCAACATCCCCGCCAACGTCATGAGCGCCAACGCGACGGGCGGCGTGGGGCTCCACGCGGCGGACCTGCTGACGGACCTGAAGTCCGGGTGGCTCCTGGGCGCCAACCCGCGCCAGCAGTTCGTCGCGCAGCTCTTCGGCGTGGTGGCGGGCGCGGTGGTGGTGGTGCCCGTGTTCAACATTCTGGTGCCGGACGCCAGCATGCTGGGCTCCGAGGAGTTCCCGGCGCCCGCGTCCATGGTGTGGGCCGGCGTGTCCAAGCTGCTCGCCACGGGCGTGGCCGCGCTGCCGGACTCGGCGCGCGTGGGCGCGCTGTGCGGCGGCATGCTGGGCACCTTCCTGGTGCTGCTGGAGCGCTGGGCGCCGGCGAAGGTGAAGCCCTACGTGCCGTCGCCCGCGGGCTTCGGGCTGGCCATCGTCATCCCCGGCTCCAGCTCCATCGCCTTCTTCCTCGGCTCGGCCATCGCCGCGCTGCTGCGCCGCACGAAGCCGAAGCTGGCGGAGGAGACGGTGCTCCCCATCTCCTCCGGCTTCATCGCGGGAGAGAGCCTGCTGGGCATCGGCATCGCGATGGCGAAGGCCTTCGGGGTGATGCCCAGGTAGGCCGCCCGCGGGCGCGGGCGTCTCGACTCAATCCACCCGGAAGGTGGAGAACGAGGCGCCCGCGACGAAGCGGAAGGTGGGCGTGTCCATGCCGGGGCCCACGCCCGGCCCGCCCAGGACGTACAGGTCCAGCCAGGACAGCGCGTGCTTGCGGATGGCGATCAGCAGCTCGCCGCCCATGCGGCCGCCCTGGAGCGGAATCCCCGCCACCACGCTCACCTCGCCGCGCGTGCTCTCACCGGCCCGCGACGTCACCGTGGCGCCCAGCCGCAGCTCGTTGCCGATGATGTCCTGCGAGTAGCCGGACACGCTGGCGAGCTCCTGCTTCTTGCGCACCAGCACGCCGGCCTCGCCGCCCAGCTGCCACGTCTCCGCCAGGAAGCCGAGCTGCAGCCGGGGATGCACGGCGTAGTCGTCACGGGCCAGCAGGGCGGTGCTGCCCACCGGGAGCGCGGCGGTGACGTCCGCCGCCAACTGGAAGCCGGCGTCCTGGCGCACCAGCGCGGCCCGCATGCCCAGCCACGGCGCTCCCAGGCCCGAGCCTTCCGGCGCGCGGAAGCCGAGGTGCCCCGAGCCGCCCTGGCTGACGATGAAGGGGACTTCCGCCGCCACCTGGAGCCAGGGCAGCAGGCCGTAGGCCGCCGTCAGGTCCATGGTGAAGCGGTTCTCCACCAGGCCGCTGCCGCTGCCCGGCTCCCAGCGCTGCTGGAAATGGAAGGGGAGCTGCTCGTAGTGCCCCTGTACCGACACGCGCAGCGCGCCCTGGGGCAGCGTGCGGCCAGTGCCAACGACGAGCGAACCCAGCGCCGCCGGGTCCAGCTCCAGCCGCTGGAGGTTGAAGTGGGGGAGCGCTCGGCCCTGGGCCCGCGTCTCAGCAGGGGCCAGGGACAGGGCCAGGGAGGACACGACAGCGACAAGGGCAAGCACAGGCCGGGAAGGCAAGGCGGCGCCTCCAGTGAAACACGACGTGGGTGCGACAGGCCCGAAGGGCCGCACGAGTCGCACGCCGTGCCGCGCCGCGCAAGCGCACCTCGTTTTCCCCACCGTCCAGCAAGTATCGCGATTCCAGACACCGTGCTGACTTGACGCGCAGCGCGTCCGGATTCTCCTCGTGTTTCCACGAAGTCGCATTCACAGACAGGGTTGTGGATGCGACGACAGCGTTGGCGGGGAAGACGCGATGTCCGCTAGGCGCCGGAGGCCAGGTCCTGCAGTTCCTGCCATCTCGCATACAGCCGATCCACCTCGGCGGTCGCGGCATCCAGCTCCGTCTGCACCTCGGCCACCTTGGGTCCGTTGCTGTACACGGCGGGGTCGGCGAGCTGGGCCTCCAGGCCGGCCTTGCGCGCCTCGGCGGCTTCGATGGTGGCCTCCATGCCGTCCAGCTCGCGCTGGTCCTTGTAGGAGAGCTTCCCGGGCTTGCGCGCCGCCTTGGCGGCGGGGGCCTGCGCGGGCTCCTCCTGCCGGGGGGCGGGCTTTGGGGCGGCGGCCTCGGCCTTCTCGCCCGCCTGCTCCTTCAGCCGCCGGTACATGGCGTAGTTGCCTTCGTACCGGGTGACGCGGCCCTCGCCCTCGAAGGTGAGGATGCTGGTGGCGACCTTGTCGAGGAAGTACCGGTCGTGGGTGACGAGCAGCGTGCTGCCCCCGAAGTCCAGCAGCAGCCGCTCCAGGATGTTGAGGGTGACGATGTCCAGGTCGTTGGTGGGCTCGTCCAGCACCAGCACGTTGGCGCCCTCCAGGAACAGGCGCGCCAGCAGCAGGCGGTTGCGCTCGCCACCCGACAGCGCCTTCACCTTCATGCGCTGCATGGGCACGGGGAAGAGCAGGTCGTCGAGGTAGTCGCGCAGGGCGACCTTCTGGTCCCCCAGCTCCACCCAGTCCTCGCCCTGCGAGGCCGCGTCGTAGACGGTGGACTCCAGGTCGAGCTGCGCCCGGGCCTGGTCGTAGTACGCCACCCGCGTGTTCTTCCCGATGACGAGCTTGCCGCCGTCGGGCTCCACCTCACCCAGCAGCACGCGGAGGAAGGTCGTCTTGCCCACGCCGTTGGGCCCCACCAGCCCCACGCGCTCACCGCGCTGGAGGCGGAAGTCCACGCCGGCCAGCACCTTCCGCTCGCCGAAGGACTTCGTCACGCCCTCGGCCTCGATGACGGTGTGGCCCAGCCGGGGCGCGGCGGCCACGCGCAGCTCCGCCACCTTGGGGCGCTGGAAGCCCTTCTCCGCCATCAGCTTCTGCGCCCGCTCGATGCGCGCCTTGCTCTTGGTGCGGCGCGCCTCGGGGCCCTTGCGCAGCCACGCCACCTCCTGGGCAATCCACCGCTCGCGCTTGTGCTGCGCCAGCGAGGCGTTCTCCTGCGCCACCAGCTTCTGCTCCAGGTACGTCTGGTAGTTGCCCGGATAGGAGGTGACGCCCGCTCCCGGCTGGATTTCGACGATGCGGTCCACCAGCCCGTCCAGGAAGTAGCGATCGTGGGTGACGAGCAGCAGCGCGCCGGGCAGCTTGTCCAGCTCCTCCTCCAGCCAGTCCACGGTGTCCGCGTCCAGGTGGTTGGTGGGCTCGTCCAGCAGCAGGAGATCCGGCCGCGTCAGCAGCGCGCGGGCAATGGCCACGCGCTTGCGCAGGCCGCCGGACAGCTGCGCCACCGGGCGGTCCCAGTCCTTCACGCCCAGCCGGTCCAGCAGCGTCTTCGCGTGGTGCTCGGTGTCCCAGCCGCCCATCTGCTCGATGCGGTCGCTGAGCGACGCCAACTGCTCCAGGAGCTTCTCGTGCGCCTCCGCGGGCGTGGCCTCCAGCCGCTTGGCCAGCTCGGCGTGGGCGGCCAGGGCCTCCCTCAGCGGCGCCTGGGACACGGACAGCTCGGAGGCCACCGTGGCGCCCTCCGGGAACTCCGGCTCCTGGGGCAGGTAGGTGACGCGGGCGCCGCGGCGCAGCTGCAGCTCACCGGTGTCCGCGTGGGCGGCGCCGGCCAGGATCTTCATCAGCGACGACTTGCCGGAGCCATTGACGCCCACCAGGCCCACGCGCTCGCCCTCCTCGATGGTGAAGGTGAGGCCCTGGAAGACGGTGCGGCTTCCGAAGCTGAGCTGGACGTTGGCGGCACGGAGCAGCGTCACGGTGTCGGACTCCTGAAAAGGCGAAAGGCGCCCCTCATTGAAGAGGAGCGCCTTCCTTACCACCGCCAGCGGGCGGCCGATGCGCGGACTACTTGCGCGCGGCCTGCTCGGCGGCCAGCTTCTCCTTGTAGGCGGCCATCAGGGCCTCGGCCTCGTTGCGCGGCACCGGCGAGTACTTGGAGAACTCCATGGTGTACTCACCCTTGCCCTGGGTCGCGGAGCGCAGGTCCGTGGAGTAGCCGAACATCGTGTTCAGCGGCACCTCGGCCACCACCGTCACGTAGTTCTCCGCCGTCTCCGTGGAGAGGATGGTGCCGCGGCGCTGGTTGATCTGACCCACCACGGAGCCCTGGAAGTCCTCGGGGGCCTGGACCTCCACCTTCATCAGCGGCTCCAGGATGATGGGCTTGGCGGCGGCGTAGCCCTCGCGGAAGCCCATGATGGCGGCCGTCTTGAACGCCATTTCGGACGAGTCGACCGCGTGGAACGCGCCGTCGTTGATGACCACGCGCACGCCCACCACGGGGAAGCCGATGAGGCTGCCCTTCTTGACGGCCTCGGTGAAGCCCTTGTCGCAGGCGGGGATGAACTCGCGGGGGATGGTGCCGCCCACGATGTCATCCACGAACTCGTACTGCTGCACCGCGTCCGCGGGCAGCGGCTCCAGGTAGCCGCACACGCGGGCGAACTGGCCGGAGCCACCCGTCTGCTTCTTGTGCGTGTACGCGAACTCGCCCTTCTGGCTGATGGTCTCGCGGTACGCCACCTGCGGCTTGCCGGCCTGGACCTCGCAGTTGTACTCGCGCTTCATGCGCTCGATGTAGATCTCCAGGTGGAGCTCACCCATGCCGCGGATGATGGTCTGCCCGGACTCCTCGTCACGGTGCACGCGGAAGGTGGGGTCCTCCTTGGTGAACCGGTTGAGCGCCTTGGAGAAGTTGGCCTGCGCGGAGCGGTCCTTGGGCGCCACGGCGAGCGAAATCACGGCGTCCGGCACGTGCATGGACGTCATCGTGTAGCTCACGGTGCCGTCGGTGAACGTATCGCCCGAGGCGCACTCGATGCCGAACAGCGCGACGATGTCACCGGCGGTGGCATCGTTGATGTCGTGCATCTGGCTGGAGTGCATGCGCACGATGCGCGGAACCTTGATCTTCTTCTGGTTCGACTGGTTGATGATGAAGTCGCCCTTGGACACGCGGCCCTGGTAGACGCGCATGTAGGTCAGCTGACCGTAGCGGCCGTCCTCCAGCTTGAACGCGAGGCCGACGAAGGGCTTCTCCGGGTTGGACTCGAGGAGGACCTTCGCCTCGTTGTTCTTCTGGTCCAGCGCCTCGTTGATGGCCTCGCTCGGGTTCGGGAGGAACGCGCAGACGGCGTTCAGGAGCAGCTGCACGCCCTTGTTCTTGTAGGCGGAGCCGCACATGACGGGCGTCATCTTCAGGCTGATGGTGGCCCGGCGGATGGCGGCGATCAGCTGCTCGTTCGAGATGGGCTCGTCGGCCAGGAACAGCTCACCGAGCTGGTCGTCGACCTCGGCCACGCCCTCGATCATCTGCTGGCGGCGCACCTTGGCTTCCTCGACCAGCTCCGCGGGAATCTCCTCCTCACGGACGATCTCGCCGCTCTCGCCGTCGAAGTAGAACGCCTTCATCTTGATGAGGTCGACCAGACCCTTGAGGCGGTCCTCGGCGCCGATGGGCAGCTGCATCTTCACCGGGTGGTGGTTCAGCTTCTCCTTCAGCTGGGCGGCCACGCGGTCATAGTTCGCGCCCGAGCGGTCCATCTTGTTGATGAACGCGATGCGCGGAACGCGGTAGCGCTTCATCTGCCGGTCCACGGTGATGGACTGCGACTGCACGCCGGCAACCGAGCAGAGGACCAGGACGGCGCCGTCCAGGACGCGGAGGGAGCGCTCCACCTCGATGGTGAAGTCCACGTGTCCCGGGGTGTCGATGAGGTTGATGTTGTACTCGCCCCACATCGCGTACGTGGCCGCGGACTGGATGGTGATACCCTTCTCACGCTCCAGGTCCATGTTGTCCATCACCGCACCCACGCCGTCCTTGCCGCGGACCTCGTGGAGCTCGTGAATCTTGCCCGTGTAGAACAGGATCCGCTCGGAGAGCGTCGTCTTGCCCGAGTCGATGTGGGCGGAGATACCGATGTTTCGAATCTTCTCGATGGGTGAGTTGGCGGCCACGATCCGGTCCTTCGTTTTTTTGAAATTGCCTGACGGAACAGAGCAGGCGGGGCCTCTACTTCCCACGGGACACAGTTTCCAGCCAAATCCGCATGAATTCAGGCTTACCTGTGCCTACCTGAGCCTACTCAATACCGTCCTGATTGGAGTATCTAACGATGAGCGCGAGCGAAAACTTCTCTTTGGCCCGAGCCTGGCTGGACGCTTTCAACGCCTATGACGTCGAGGCGCTGGTGGCGCTTTATGCCGAGGACGCCACGCATACGTCACCGAAAATCCGGGTGCTGCACCCGGAGACGGGCGGGCGGCTGGTGGGGCGCCCGGCCCTGGCGGCATGGTGGAAGGCGGCCAATGCCCGGCTGCCGGGGCTGCGCTACGAGCTGGTGGCGCTGACGGCGGACGAGGACCGGGTGTTCATGGAGTACCTGCGGCATGCCCCGGGGGAGCCCCCCATGCCGGTGGCCGAGGTCTTCGAGGTGCGCGGCGGCAGCATTGTCGCCTCGCGCGTGTACCACGGCTGAGGCTCCCCCTTTCCTGGAGTTGGGCTAGCGTGCCCGGCGCCGAGACACCAGGAGGACCGACGTGGCGAAGAACTCCAACCCCAGCGCCTTCGACAGGGACTTCGGTTACCTGATGCCGTTCCTGGACCGCGTGGAGGCCGCCGCCTCCGAGCTGCCGGACGCGTCCGCCCGCGCGGAGCTCACGCGGCTGATGGTGGAGGAGAAGGCCCGCTGGCAGCGCATCCAGGCGCTGCTGGGCGGGGCGCAGGGCCGAGGCG
>JAFAAN010000036.1 GCA_023426545.1 Pseudomonadota bacterium | reverse complement strand
CCCCCCCGCCGCCGCCCCCCCCCGCCGCGGGGGTGGAAGCCGACGCCGCCACCTGGCCCCCGGCGGGGGCCGCGCTCTCGGGATTCTTGCACCCCGGGGCCGTCATGACCGTGGCGGCCAGCAGGGGAATGACACGCTTCCAGCAGGAAAGGAGCACGCGGCGGGTCTTAGCGACGCGCGCGGGGCTTGTAAAGCAACGCCAGCCTTGGCAGGGAAGCGCCTGTTCATCATGCCCAGAGTCCTGCTGCTGCATACGGGGGGTACGCTCGGAATGGCCGGGGGCCGCCCCTCCGCCCTGCGCCCCGCGGCCTTCTTCAAGACGCTCAAGGCCCGCGTGCCGGAGCTGTTCGAGCTTGCCGACATCGAGCTGGAGCTGTTCAGCAACCTGGACAGCTCGGAGATGCAGCCCGAGCTCTGGAGCCGGATGGCGGCGCACCTCCATTCCCGCCTCCCCCACTTCGACGGGGCCGTGGTGACCCACGGCACGGACACCCTCGCCTATACGGCGAGCGCCCTCTCCTTCATGTTGCGCAACCCGCCCTGCCCCGTGGTGCTGACGGGTTCGCAGCGGCCGCTGGAGAAGATTCGCTCGGACGCGAGGCTCAACCTCATCGACGCGGTGCTGTCCGCGCTCCATGGGCCCCGGGAGGTCACCATCTGCTTCGACTCCCGCCTCTACCGGGGCAACCGCGCCCGCAAGGTGAAGGTCGCCGAGTACGACGCCTTCGACAGCCCCAACTGCCCCGTGCTGGGCACGCTGGGCGTGGACGCCACCTTCGAGCCGGGCCTCAAGCCCCGAGGTGCGTTCCGCCTCTTCGAGCGGCTGGACCCACGGGTCTTCCACCTCAAGGTGTACCCCGGGCTGGACCCGGCGCTGCCGCTCCAGCTGCTGCCCCACGTCCGGGGGCTGGTGCTGGAGGCCTACGGGGCCGGCAACTTCCCCATCGCCCCGGAGCTGGGGCGCTCGCTGCGGCCCCTCTTCCTCCAGGCGCGGGAGCGGGGAATCCCCGTGGTGGTCGTGAGCCAGGCGCACCGGAATGGCGTGGACCTCTCCTTGTATGAGTCGGGAGCGGCGGCGCTGGAGGCGGGGGCGGTGGGCGGCGCGGACATGACGCCGTCGGCGGCCCTGGTGAAGCTGATGCAGGGGCTGGCCTACCACGCCCGCTCGCCGCAGTCCCTGGCGCGCTACATCCAGGCGCCGGTGGCCGGTGAGCTGACCGTCGGAAGGCCGACAGTCGCCCAGGAGGCCCCCCGCCGTCGCCGCGCCACGCGACGGTCCCGAGGAGAGTCATGAAGAGTCGGGCAGTATGCTTGCCGCCGCGAAAAGGCGGCCCGTAAGATGGGTGTCGCGATGTCCGAGGAGAAAACTTCCGTCCATTCGATTTCGGACCTGCTGGGCAGCGCCCAGCAGCAGAGCGCCTATCTGATCGTCATCAGCGCCAAGTCCGCGGCGGGCATCGGGCGCATGTTCAAGCTGGATCGCTCCGAGGTCGTCCTGGGGCGCAGCTCGGAGGCGCAGTTCCAGGTCGAGGACGACGGCATCTCACGCAAGCACGCCAAGGTGGTGGCGCTGGGAGACGGCCGTTTCCAACTGGTGGACCTGGCCAGCACCAACGGGACCTACCTCAACGGGCTGAAGGTCAACGCCGCCCCGCTGTACGACGGCGACAAGATCCAAATCGGCTCCAACACGGTCCTCAAGTTCTCCATCCAGGACGCGCTGGAGGAGCAGTACCAGCGGAGCATCTACGAGTCCGCCACGCGCGACGGCCTCACCCGCGTCTACAACAAGAAGTACTTCCTGGAGACGGTGCGCAAGGAGTTCAGCTACTGCCTGCGCCACCGGGTGCCGTTGTCGCTGGTCCTCTTCGACGTGGACCACTTCAAGAAGATCAACGACGCGTATGGCCACCCGGCCGGCGACTACGTGCTGACGCGCATCGCCCAGCGCGTGAGCGACACGGTGCGCACCGAGGACCTGCTGGCGCGCTATGGCGGCGAGGAGTTCGCGCTGATGCTGCGCGAGTCCGCCGAGGACCAGGCCCTGGCGTGCGCCGAGCGCTGCCGCTACGCGGTGGACAAGGCGGACTTCGTCTTCAGCGGCACGCCCATCAAGGTCACCATCAGCCTGGGCGTGGCCACGCTGCTGGACTCGGACTTCTCCCAGCCCGAGGACCTCATCGCCGCGGCGGACAAGTACCTGTACCGGGCCAAGCGCGCGGGCCGCAACCGCGTGGACGCCAAGGCCATCAGCGGCCTCTAGGCGTCCCTCATTGCCGGGCCGGATGATCTTCGGCCCGGCCTCCCAACCCCTGGCTGCGGCGCGTCCTCGGGACCAGCCCTTCAGTGCCCGAAGCCCAGCCGCTTCAGCGCCTCGCGGGACACGTGCTTCACGTGGGAGTCCGCGTCGCGGGCCGCCGCGTCCGACAGCGCGGCGGCCGCATGGGCCCCGCCGATGCGCCCCAGCGCCTGCGCCGCGGCCACCCGCACCGGGACCACCGCATCCTCCCGCAAGCACCCGGCCAGCGCCTTCACGTGTGAGGCACGGCCAATCTGCTCCAGCGCCTCGGCGGCGGCCGCGCGCACCTGCGCGTGGTCCGACGCCAGCAGCAACGCGGCGTCGTCACCGCGCGACGTCTGCCGCTGGACGGCCAGCAGCTCCAGCGCCGCGCTCACCACCTCCGGCGCCCCGTCCCCGAGCGCGCGCGTGGTGGCCTCCGGCACGCCCGGGTACCGCGTGGTCAGCCCGCCCAGGGCCCGAACGGCCCCCGTGCGCAGCAGCGGCTCGCCATCGCCGAGGAAGGGCTCCAGCGTGGCGACGCGCTCCCTCGTGCCCTCGCCACAGTCCGCCAGCTGCGCCAGCGCGGCGCCGCGCACGGGCGCCGGTAGCGCCTTGTCGCGCGCCGTGCCCAGGAAGAAGGCCGCGCAGCCCTTCTCCCGCGCCATGGCCTCCAGCCACGGCCGGGCCCGCGAGGCATCACTGGACGCGAGTCTGCGCTCGGCGGCCATGCGCAGCGGCACACCCTCCGCCTCCGCCAGCACCCGCGCCGCGTCCCGGCGCACCCAGCGGTCCGTATCATCCAGCGCCCGCTCCAGCTCCCGCATCGCCAGCGGCCCGTACACCCCCAGCCCCTCCACCGCGCGCCGGCGCTGGAGCGGATCCGCCACGGTGAGCGCTGGCTGCATCGCCTCCAGCTCCTTCGAGTACACGGCGAAGAGCCGGTTGATGCGCGCCTCCTCACCGGGCTTCGCCTCGTCGAGCAGCATCCGCCCCACCGACGTGCGCTTGCGGCCAGCCACGACCTTGAGCGCGCTGGCGCTGACGGCGTCCATGCTCTCCGGCCGGGCCTCCAGGCTCTCCAGCACGACCCGTGCGGGCGAGCGGCCCAGGAAGCCCGCGAGGTGCGCCAGCGCCGCGCTGCGGACGGACAGGTCCTCGGCGTACAGCTCCACCTCCAGCGCCTGACGAATCGCGTCCCGGCGGCCCCAGACACGCGCCGCGGCGCTGGCCCCTCTCGCCCCGGCCTCGCGAAGGAACTTCGAGGAGGACATCCCCGCCTCCGCCGAGGCCCGGGCCGCCGTCATGCAGGCGTCCAGGTTCGATGACGCCGGCTGGGCCAGCACCCAATCGGCCAGCGCGCGCCGGTCCGTCCCCCCGGTCCGCTTCGCCTCCGCGCGCACCGCCGCCCACCGCACCCGCCAGTCCGGGTCCTTCAGCGCCGAGACGAGCGGGGCCCGGGGGATGGGCTTCTGCCCCGCAAGCGCGTGGACCCAGGAGTCCACCCGTCCTCCGGGCAGGCACGCGGCACAGGTCCTCGCCCGCTGGGCGGCGTCCGTCACGTGGCGCTGGCAGGACATCCAGCACGCCTGGGTCGCGGTCCCCCCCTGCTGCTGGCCGGTCGTCAGGAGTACCACCAGGAGGAGGGCTGGGCTCACGAAGGCGACACTGTAGTCCATCGCCCATGGGCTTTTCGTCCAGCGTCCTTGCGTTTTCCCTGTCAGTGGGTCATACCCGCTGCCCCTTTTCATCCACACCCACATCTACGTACGGCGGAAGGAGGTGACTGCATGCCCGGTATCCGAGTGAAGGAAGGAGAGTCCATTGAGAGCGCCCTCAAGCGCTTCAAGAAGGCCACCGAGAAGGCTGGAATCCTTTCCGAGATCCGTAAGCGCGAGCACTACGAGAAGCCTTCCGTGAAGCGGAAGAAGAAGGCCCTCGCCGCCAAGAAGCGCGCTGTGAAGAAGGCCCGCAAGTCGTTCTAGGCGCGTGCCTCGCGCGAGGAGCTGGGGCGCCACCGCTGTCAGGTGCCCTGGCTCCCGCCGTCGAAGTCCCCCTGAACAACGTCTCACCCTCCGGAGTCGCGACCATGGCCACCCTGAAGGAGCGGATCGACGCGGACCTGAAGGACGCGATGCGGTCCAAGAACGAGCTGACGCTCAGCGTGCTGCGGATGCTCAAGAGCGCCATCAAGTACAAGGAAGTGGAGCCTGGCGCCTCCGCCCTGGATGACGCGGGTGTCCTCTCGGTCATCACCGGCCTCATCAAGCAGCGCCGCGACTCCGTGGACCAGTTCAAGACAGGTGGCCGCCCGGAGCTGGCCGAAAAGGAAGAGGCTGAAATCAGCGTCCTCCAGAATTACCTGCCCAAGCAGCTGACCGCCGACGAGCTGGCCGCCGAGGTGCGCGCCGCCATCGCGGAGACAGGCGCCAAGGGCCCCAAGGACATGGGGGCGGTGATGAAGCACCTCAACCCCAAGCTCCAGGGCAAGGCCGAGGGCCGGGCCATCTCCGAGACCGTCAAGGCGGAGCTCGCGAAGCTCTCCTGAGGCCGTCATCGTTCTGAGGTCGGCGCTGGCGCTGTCGGGAAACCGGCGGCGCCTTTGCATTGAAGGGCTGGACAGCGATGCGGAAACTTGCTCCCTCGCGCCCCCATCATTAAGTGCCTGGGCCAGTCCCGCCGTGTCTCCGCTCACCCCGGCGGAAGCCGCGTACCGGGGCCAGGAGTCCACCCCATGCCGCGACCACCCCCTCCCCTGCCGAGCGCTCCGGTCTCCCCCCTCCCGGGGGCGATCCGCCAGGTCGTCCGGGGGGCAGGCAGCGTCAGCCCTGGAGCGCAGGATGGAAGGGCTGTGCCCGCCCTGGGGTGGGCCAGGGGGTGGGTGTCATGATTCCCGAGCACAAGATCCAGGAAGTCATCGAGCGGGTGGACCTCGTCGGGCTCATCTCGCGGCACGTGGAGCTGAAGAAGGCGGGCCGCGAGTGGAAGGCCTGTTGCCCCTTCCACCAGGAGAAGACGCCCTCCTTCTATGTGGTGCCGGAGAAGCGCTTCTATTTCTGCCATGGCTGCCGCGCGAGCGGTGACGCGGTGTCCTTCGTCCAGCGCTATCTGGGAAAGACCTTCCTCGACGCGGTGAGGGACCTGGCCCGCGAACTCGGCGTGGACCTGGAGGCCGAGCAGGACCCCGGCATGCGGGAGCGGCAGCAGATCAAGGAGGCCACGGACCAGGCCGCCGAGCACTTCCGCGCCATGCTGTGGCAGCAGGACGAGGGCCGCGCCGCCCGCGCCTACATCGCCAGCCGGGGCGTCTCCGAGGAGACGGCCCAGGCGTTCGGCCTGGGCTGGGCCCCCCATGAGTGGGGCTCGCTGGCGGAGCGCTTCCAGAAGCAGGGGATGCTGGAGTGGGGCGCGAAGGCCGGGCTGGTCCTCAAGCGCCAGAGCGGGGACGGCTACTACGACTTCTTCCGCAGCCGGCTGATGGTGCCCATCCGCGCGCCCGAGGGGCGGACCATCGCCTTCGGTGGGCGCCTGGTGGGCGCGGACGAAGGGCCCAAGTACCTCAACTCGCGCGAGTCCCGGCTCTACAACAAGAGCGAGACGCTCTTCGGCATGGACCTGGCCCGCGACGAGCTGCGCAAGCGCAAGGCCGCCGTGCTCGTGGAGGGCTACTTCGACGCCATCGGCCTGCACCAGGTAGGCATCCGGCACGCCGTGGCGCTGTGCTCCACCAACCTCACTGCCGGGCACATGCAGGTGCTCAAGCGCGCCGAGGCGCGGGAGCTGATCCTTCTGCTGGATGGCGATTCGGCCGGCCTGGCTGCCGTCGAGCGGCTCGCCGGTCCCCTGCTCGCCGCGGGGGCGACCGCCCGAGTGGCCCTGCTCCCCCAAGGGGATGATCCGGACACCTTCGCGCTTCGCGTGGGCCAGGAGGGCGTGGAGCGGCTGCTGGAAGGCGCCCACCCGCTCACCACCTACCTGTTCGCCTCGCTCCTGCCGGAGGGCAAGGCCGCGAGCTTCGAGGAAAAGATGGCAGCCCTGGAGCGGCTGAAGCCGGTGGTGGGCCAGGTGCCCGTGGGCCTGGTGCGCTCCACCCTCTTCGGCGCCGTGGCCGAGCACTTCGGCTGGCGGCCTGCGGATGTGGAGGCCGCCCTGCGCAGCAAGGTGCCTCTCCCCAAGCCCGCGGCGGCTACGGACGCACCTCCTTCGAGCCCCAACCGTCCGGCCGCGCCCCTGGAGAAGCCCCCACCGGCCCTGGAGTGCTTCTACGTGGGCGCGGTGTTGAGAGAGCCACGGTTGATGGCGCGGGACACCTTCCGCGTGTGTGACGAGCTGTCCCACATGGGCCTGCGAGTGGCGCTGGCCCACGCGACGTCCGGGCACGGCGCCAACGACGCGCTCTTCGAATCCACGGAAGGCGTGAAGCGCGGCATTGAGAGCGCGCTGCGGCAGCTCCCGACGGACCCCGTCCAGTTGGAGGGGGCGTTCCTGGCCATCTGCCGGGAAATCATGGTGCGGCGTATCGACGAGCGGCTCGTTTATATAAAGCGGTCGACGGAACAGACGCCGGGGGCGTTCGACCTGACAGAGGAGACGCGCCAGCTCCTGGCGGAGCGCGTGGAACTGTTGGCGCTCAAGAAGCGTGTCCTCGAGGAACTCAAGCCTGCCTCCCCGGGAACAAAGGCGCCCATGCAACCGGTTTGAGTTCGCGTTTGTAAGAAACCCTGACTTTGCGGTAGATCGGCCGGCTCGCCCAGGCCTCAAGCCCCTGAATTTGCTCAAGGAGAAGTACCCGAATGCCGACGCAGAAGCCCTCAAAGGCGTCCGTGAAGCCCACCAAGAAGAAGGTGGATCCGGTGATCCGCAAGAAGAAGGCTCCGGACGGTGCCGCGGCAAAGGGGGCCAAGGCGGGCGCCGAGGAGAAGGAAGAACTCGTCGCGAGGGACGTCGTCGCCGAGGCCACCGAGAAGCTCAGGAAGAAGAAGAAGGGCGTGGCGCAGGTGATGGGAGATGACGTGGACCCGGAGGAGGCCGCCGAGGAGGCCGCCGCCGCCGTCCAGGTCGACCCCGACGCCGTCGAGGACGACATCGAGGAGGATCCGGTCGCCGAGCGCAAGGAGGTCAAGGACCTGCTCGCCGCGGGCCGTGAGAAGGGCTTCCTCACCTACGACGAGGTCAATGACGCGCTCCCCGCCGACATCGTGTCGTCCGATCAGATCGACGACGTGATGAGCATGTTCGGCGACAACGACATCGAGATTGTCGACGCGCAGAAGGCCGCTCAGAGCAACGAGATCAAGCCCACCGTCACCGTCGAGGAGGAGAAGGAAGACGCCGACGAGGACGAGAAGGACGAGGACGACGAGCCAGGCGGCAAGTCGAACGACCCGGTGCGCCTGTACCTGCGCAAGATGGGCAGCGTCAGCCTGCTCACACGCGAGGGCGAGGTCGAGATCGCCAAGCGCATCGAGGAAGGCGAGAACGAGGTCCTCTCGGCCATCCTCTCGAGCCCGATCGCCGTGCGCGAGATCATCGAGATCGGCGAGCGCCTGAAGGCTCACAAGATCCGCGTCAAGGACATCGTCCGTGACGCCGAGGACGAGGAGCACGAGTTCGACGAGGAAGAAGCGGATCGTCGCATCATCCGCCTCATCGACAAGGTGAAGCGCCTCGACAAGAAGAACAACGAGCTCGCCGAGGAGCGCCGCGGCGCGCCCGACGTCCGCAAGAAGGCAATCGACAAAGAAGTTCAGGAGAACAAGAAGGAGCTCGTCAAGACGCTCCAGGAGATGCGCCTGAACAAGAAGACGATCGACAAGATCGTCACCAAGCTCAAATCGATCATCGAGCGCGTCTATCGCGCGCAGGGCAAGGCCGTCGAGCTCGACAACATGACCCCGCAGGGGAAGAGCGAGCTCAAGAAGATGATCCGCGAGGCCAAGGACGACGATGACGACGTCCTGCCCCGCCAGGTCGACGACGAAGGCGCCGAGGGCTCCGAGAAGGGCGTCAAGCGCGTCGAGGACGAGCTCAAGATCGACGTCGACGACTTGCTCCGCACCTACCGCGCCATCCGCGCGGGCGAGCGCAAGGCCGAGCGCGCCAAGGCCGAGCTCGTGGAAGCGAACCTCCGCCTGGTGGTGTCGATCGCCAAGAAGTACACGAACCGCGGCCTGCAGTTCCTGGACCTGATCCAGGAGGGCAACATCGGCCTGATGAAGGCCGTCGACAAGTTCGAGTACAAGCGCGGCTACAAGTTCAGCACCTACGCCACGTGGTGGATCCGTCAGGCCATCACGCGCGCCATCGCCGATCAGGCCCGCACCATCCGCATCCCGGTGCACATGATCGAGACGATCAACAAGCTCATCCGCACCTCGCGCTACCTGGTCCAGGAGTTCGGCCGCGAGCCGACGCCGGAAGAGATCGCCGAGAAGATGGAGCTGCCGCTCGACAAGGTGCGCAAGGTCCTGAAGATCGCGAAGGAGCCGATCTCCCTCGAGACCCCGATCGGCGAGGAAGAGGACAGCCACCTGGGCGACTTCATCGAGGACAAGAGCGTCGTCTCCCCCGCCGAGGCCGTCATCAGCATGAACCTCTCCGAGCAGACTCGGAAGGTGCTGAAGACCCTCACCCCCCGCGAGGAGAAGGTGCTCCGCATGCGCTTCGGCATCGGCGAGAAGAGCGACCACACCCTCGAAGAGGTCGGTCAGGACTTCGAGGTCACCCGCGAGCGCATTCGTCAGATCGAGGCGAAGGCGCTGCGCAAGCTCCGCCATCCGAGCCGCAGTAAGCAGCTGAAGAGCTTCATCGAGAACTGAGCGCAACGCGCTCGGATCGCGACGGCGCGTGCCTCAGGGTGCGCGCCGTTTCGCTTTTGTCAGCCGAGCGCGCGGAGATCGCGGGCGAGCTGGGCGCTCGATTCCTCGCGCTGGCGCGCGGCGAAGAGTTCCCAGAAGCGCGCCGAGGCAGCCTTGAAGCGCGGATCGAACCAGGCAAGGCTGCGGAGCTTCTCGAGCTCGTACGAGCGCTGGATCTCCGGACCCGTGAGCGCCGTGCCGCGACCGAGCAACTCCGAGAGCGCAGCTCGGCGCTCAGGTTCACGCTCACGTAGCCGCGCGCGTCGGTGGTGCCGAGGCGATGGACCGCGTTGCCCACGACGAGGAGATCTCGCTGTCGCGTGCGTAGCCGAGCTCGCAAGCCGCCTCCCCGGATGGAGGATGCGCGACCTGACGCGCCCCCTGCTCCTCCGACTTCACCACCTCGTCACCCTGGAGCGTCTCGACGCGGCGTCGCACGCGATCGACCGGGAGGACGTCACAGCGTGACTCGCGGGTACACGCGCAGGCGCAGCACGTCGAGCTCGGGCTCGGCCTCCACCCAGAAAGAGGTCGAGCGCGGCGCGCCGTACGCGATGCTCTGCCCCACCGGCACGCCGACCTCACGCGTCGTGATCTCCCCTCCACACGCGGAGAGACCCAACCCAACCACCCAGACCAGTGAACGCTTCATTCGCGCGCCACTCCAGATGAGACATCGGGTGTCCGAAACACTCCGCGCGGTGACGCCGCACGACGCCGTGATTCGAGCGGTAAGTGACGGCGGGCTCACCCTGCGACGCCTGCGACGCCTGCGACGCCTGCGACGAACGTTGCCGCGTGCGTCGATCGCCTCCACGAGCGAATGATGACGGCATGTATCCCCTCGAGCGAGCTCCCCCTACACCTCGCAATGGTGCCGAGAGCGGGGTTGTCACCGGAGGGTTCTCGCGTCAGGCTGGATTGGACCCGAACCTGCGCGCTTCTAAAACAGCCTCGGAGAGCTCCTTCGACCGGAGCCAAAAAATTCCAAGACGCGACCGATTACGTCCGAACGAGCCGTGAATTGGCCGTGCGCGGGCTTCCTCCGGCCGTTACAATGACGAGCTGATACCGGTTCCAGCTTTTTAACTTGATCATGAATCGACGCACTCTCTTCTTGGGCCTCGCACCTCTGACCTCCTTCGCCCTCGCCGTGGCTTGCTCCGGTGAGAAAGAGGCGCCCGCCACCGCCGGCGCGGACAAGAACGGGGACTATATCGCCGACGATCTGGGGAAGACCCTCGACAAGGACGGCGACGGGTACGCCGACAACATCGACATCAACAAGGATGGAATCCCGGACGGCCCCGGCCTCGACACGAACGGGGACGGCGTGCTCGATGCGCTCGCCGTCGATAGGGACTGCGACGGCCTCTACGATTCGTACGACAATTCTGGGGACGGTCAGCCTGATTTCGGGACGACCCTGTTCACTCCGACGAGCAACCCCAACTGCCACTCGGGTGGCCTGGGTGCAGGCGGGTCCAATCCCGGCGCGGGCGGGACGAGCTCGACCGGCGGTGTCCCGGCCACGGGTGGGACGGGCGCGACGGGTGGCATCCCGTCTACCGGCGGTGCAGGCGCGACGGGCGGCAC
>JAFAAN010000034.1 GCA_023426545.1 Pseudomonadota bacterium | reverse complement strand
CGAGCCAGTACCCCAGCTCCGGGCGGCCGATGAGCCCCGCGACGTACGTCACCTCGCGCAGCCGGTAGCCCAGCGCGAGCTGGAGCCCAGGCAGCCGCTCCATCAGCGTGAGGACGATGGGGATGGGAAGGCCCAGGTACAGCACGCCGATGGTGGCCTCGGGCAGCGACAGCCGCTGCGCCCGCGAGGCGCCGATGAAGCCGGAGATGAACGCCACCATCCCACCGGCGATCAACGCGATGGCGAAGGCCCCGGTGGGCGCCAGCGTCAGGCCGCCGCCCCCCTTCGCCGCGCCCGCCAGCTCCGTGGTCGACACCCCGCTGGACAGCACCGTCTGCAGGAGGATGAGGACGACCTCCGCCAGCAGGATGCCGCCGCCGTAGGCGCCCAGCGTGCTCCAGTAGAAGTCGCGGTAGCGCGCCAGCCGCGGATACAGCGTGGCGCCCGCGGCAGGACTGGGGCCTCCCGTGGACTCCGGCGCGCGGCGGATGCCCGCGGCGATGAGCCCCCACCCCATGAGCCAGACGGCCGTCCCCGCCAGCAGCACGCCAGTGTTGGGCAGCGGCGCGACGGCCTGCTGGGACACCAGCACCGCCGCGTTCAGGGCCTGGACCAGGCCGCCCCAGCCCAGCAGGGAGAGCCCCAGCGCCGGGCTGGCCTCCTCCCAGGCCTGGGCGGACGTGAGCGCCACCCCGAGCAAGGCGAAGCCCGCGAGGGCAACCAGCGCCCCCATCCAGATGAAGGTCCAGCGATAGACGGTCTGCCGTTCGGCGGAGTGCACGCGGCCTCCTGGCTACTTCGCCAGTGGCTTGAGGAGGGGAAACAGGATGACGTCCCGGATGCTCTGCGAATCCGTGAACAGCATGGCGAGCCGATCAATCCCGATGCCTTCACCGGCCGTGGGCGGCATGCCGTGCTCGAGGGCGCGGATGTAGTCCTCGTCGTAATCCATGGTCTCCTGCTGGCCCCGCTGCTTCGCCTCCAGCTGGGCGAGGAAGCGGCCCTTCTGGTCCAGCGGGTCGTTCAGCTCGGAGAAGGCGTTCGCGATCTCCCGCCCGGCCACGTACAGCTCGAAGCGGTCCGTCACGTCCGGGTTCTGGTCGTTGCGCCGCGCCAGCGGCGAGACGGCGGTGGGGAAATGGGTGATGAAGGTGGGGTGGATGAGCGTGTGCTCGACGTGGTGCTCGAAGAGCGCGCCCACCAGCTCACCATGGTTCATGGTGTCGATGGCCCGCCGCTCGGCCTCCGAGTGGCTCGTCTTGAGCAGCTCGTGGCGCAGCCGGTCCGCGTCCGCCATGTCCTTGTCGGACAGGCCGCTCACCGCCTCGCGGATGGCCTCCGTCATGGAGATGCGCTTCCAGCCCTTGCCGAAGTCGAGGACGTGCTCGCCGTACTTCACCTTCGTGTCGCCGGTGACGGCCTTGGCGGCCTCCGAGAGCATCTCCTCGGAGAGGTCCATCAGGTCCTCGTACGTGGCGTACGCCTGATAGAACTCCAGCATCGTGAACTCGGGGTTGTGCCGGGTGCTGATGCCCTCGTTGCGGAAGTTGCGGTTGACCTCGTAGACGCGCTCCAGGCCGCCCACCACCAGGCGCTTGAGATACAGCTCCGGGGCGATGCGCATGTACAGGTCGATGTCGAGCGCGTTGTGGTGCGTGGTGAAGGGCCGCGCCGCCGCGCCGGACACGAGCGGGTGCATCATCGGCGTCTCGACCTCGACGAAGTCACGCGTGTCGAGGAAGTCGCGGATGAAGCGGATGAGCTTGTTGCGCCGGAGGAAGGTCTGCTTCACCTCCGGGTTGGACACCAGGTCCAGGTAGCGCTGGCGGTAGCGGACCTCCACGTCCGTCAGGCCATGCCACTTCTCCGGGAGGGGCCGC
This sequence comes from Pseudomonadota bacterium, assembly GCA_023426545.1. Lineage (GTDB taxonomy): Bacteria > Myxococcota > Myxococcia > Myxococcales > Myxococcaceae > Myxococcus. The sequence continues at coordinate 70,905 of JAFAAN010000034.1, read as the reverse complement.
AGCGACTTGGTGAGCGGGGTGAACTTCGCGGCGGACAGCGTCAGCTCGCCCGTCTTCGAGCGGAAGACGGTGCCGGTGGCGGCCATGAAGTCGCCCAGGTCGCAGAGCTTGAAGGTCTCATAGGCGTCCCCCAGGGCGTCCTTCTTCATGTGGACCTGGATTTCACCCGAGCGGTCGCGCAGCTTGATGAAGGCGGCCTTGCCGAACGAGCGCATGGCCACGATGCGCCCGGCGACGTCGTACGGCGCCGGGGCGGCCTGCTCGATTTCCTCGGCGGACTGCGCGCCGTGCTTCTCGTGGATCTCGGCGGCCTGGTGCTGGGGACGGTAGCCGTTGCCGTACGGATTGAAGCCGGCCTCTCGCCACTTCGCGGCCTTCTCCAGCCGCTGGTCGTAGATTTCCTGCTCCTTCGTCCCGAGGTCGCCCTCGCCCGCACTCTTTTCGCTCTTGTTCTCGGTCTCGGCCATGACGCGCTTTCCCAAAGGCGCGGCACCGTAGCCAAGGCTCCCCCGGGACGCAATGCAACACAGCGGAAGGACGCTCAGGGGGCGGCCAGCACCAGGAAGGCCGCCACCGCGGCGGCCAGCAGCAGCGGGATGAGGATTTCCACTGGCAGACGGTGGTTCATGTGCATGGCGTGCAGCCCCCGCAGGCCGAAGCGGCGCTTGCGGCGCACGCGGCTAAGCACCATGGTGGCGAGCGCGGGCGGCGCCTTCTCACGCGCCACGCCCTGGAGCCGCTTCACCGTGCTGGCATAGCGCTGCCAGCCCTGGCGGCAGTCCTCGCAGCCGTCCAGGTGGGTGCGGACCTCCAGGGCCTTGGGGGCCGGAAGGTCGTCGTCCGCGAGCGCGAGGAACAGGGCCTGCGCCTCGCGATGGTCCATCCGCGGTTCCACGTCCTGCAGTCTGCGATGAATGCCGCTCATGGCTCAAGCCGCCCCAGGAGGTCCGCCAGCTTTTCCCGCGCCCGGTGGAGCCGGCTCTTCACCGTGCCCTCGGGTAGCTCGGTGATGTCGATGATCTCGTCGTAGCTGAGGCCCTCGATGTCGCGCAGCGCCACCAGCATGCGCGCGTCCGGCTCCAGCTGGGAGATGGCCCACTGTACCCGGGCGCGCTCGCGCGCCGACTCCAGCGCGGCGTCCGGCCCGGGCGCCGTCCCGCCTCCCTCGGTGAAGAGGGCGGTGGCCTCGTCGTACACCTCGGAGCGCCCCCTGCCCCGGCGCTTGAGATACTTGAGGCGGTTGATGCAGTGGTTGCGGGTGATGCGGAACAGCCAGGTGGACAGCTTCGAGTCCTCGCGGAAGCGGCGGACGTTCTGGTGCACGCTGACGAAGATCTCCTGCACCAGGTCATGCGCCTCCTCGCGGTCCCCCAGCATGCGGACGCAGAAGTCGTAGAGCCGGTCCTGATGTGTGCGCACCAACTGCTCGAAGGCGTCCGGCTCGCCCCGGCGCAGCCGGACCAGCAGCGCCGCATCCTGACGGCGCGACTCGGTCGCGTCCGCCGCGGCGGCCCCTTCCTGTCCGATTTCGAGCACGCCGCCCGATGCCACCGGTGTCCTCCCGCGGCGGCCCCTCCCCAGGAGGCACCACCGTCCCACAGCCTACCCTGTCCCCTACCCCGCGGCCCTCCGACAGCGGGGCCGCGAATAAGGTTCCGGGCAAGGCGAGGAATCGCCGGGGCCGGCGCCTAGTCCACGCCGGCGCCGCGGTTGGGGTTCTTCACGCCGAGCAGCTGCGAGGTGACGAACTCCTCCAGGTCCCCGTCCAGCACCGCGTCCACGTTGCCCGTCTCCACGCCGGTGCGCAGGTCCTTCACCATGCGGTACGGCGCCAGCACGTAGGAGCGGATCTGCGAGCCGAAGGAGATGTCCTTCTTCTGCGCCTCGGCGGCGTCGCGCGCGGCCTCTCGCTTCTTCATCTCCAGCTCGTACAGGCGCCCCCGCAGAATCTTGAAGGCCATGTCCTTGTTGGCCGACTGCGAGCGCTCCGTCTGGCAGGTGATGATGATGCCCGTGGGCAGGTGGCGCAGCTGCGCGGTGGACGACGTCTTGTTCACCTTCTGGCCGCCAGCGCCGCCGCCGCGGATGAACTTCAGCTCGATGTCCTTCTCCGGGATGTCGATCTGGATGGTGTCGTCCACCTCCGGGTAGACGTCCACGGACGCGAAGGCTGTCTGACGGCGCGCGTTGGCGTCGAAGGGCGAGATGCGCACCAGGCGGTGCACGCCCACCTCGGCCTTCAGGTAGCCGTAGGCGAAGTCACCCTCGATGCGCAGGGAGACGTTCTTGAAGCCCGCCTCCTCGCCCGGCACCTCGTCGTTGATCTCGACCTTCCAGCCCTTGGCCTCGCAGTAGCGGGTGTACATGCGCAGCAGCATGGCCGCCCAGTCCATGGAGTCCGTGCCGCCAGCGCCGGCGTTGATGTCCATGAAGCAGCTGCTGCGGTCCTGGTCGCCGGACAGCATGCGCGCCAGCTCCAGCTTGGCGACGTCGCCCTCGAGCCCCGTGAGCGAGCCCTCCGCCTCCTGGGACGCGGCCTCGTCGTTGGCCTCGGCGGCCAGCTCGAAGAGCACCTGCGCGTCGTCCAGGCCGCGCATCACCTTGTCGTAGGCGCCGACGCTGGCCTCCAGCGTGGACTTCTCCTTGAGCAGCGCCTGCGCCTTGGTGTTGTCGTCCCAGAAGTTGGGCAACGTGGAGTCGCGCTCGATCAGCGCGATGCGGGACCGCTTGCGGTCGAGGTCAAAGATGCCCCCGGAGCGCGAGCACGCGCTCTCTGAGGCTGTTGATCTTCTCCATCGAATCGTTCGCCATGGCTTTTTCGTGTCCTCGTCAGGGAGTCTTCAGCGTTGCGACGGCATCCCGCCGCCCGGCTGACGCACCGTCCCCCTTGGGGAGCCGCGCCAGCAGCCGGTCCAGTCCGAATGCGCCCGCCATGCCCAGGGAGATGGGCAGGATGAGCGCGATGAGCCGCCAGTTGTCCTGGTCGAAGGGCGGCAGCACCTTGAGCAGCACGCCCAGCACGCCCGAGGCCGCCAACACCACCCACACCTTGCACAGGCGCGCGCGCGCCTTGCGGCTCCCCCACATGAGGGCCACGCCGAAGGGCAGCGCCAGCAGCGTCAGCGGGTTCGCCAGGAAGAGGTTCTCGTTGCGGTGCGTCACCGTGTGGTCCGTCACCACGCCCATGATCAACAGCGCGGTGCCCGGCAACCCGAGCACCAGCCCCACCACGGCGTTCTCCAGTCCCAGGAGCATGCGGGCGACGCGGCTGCCGCGCTGGCGCTCCCACGCCGCCAGCCCCACCGCGAGGCCGCCCAGGGCCACGCCCAGGGCAAGAATCCACGGGCCCCAGGCGGGCGGCTCGGCCGGCGGGCGCTTCCGCGTCGCGGACTCGTAGTAGTTCCACTGCTTCGCCACCAGCGGCTCCGGCTGCCCGTCCGCGCCCTTCACCCGCAGCGCCGCCACCTGGGCCTCCAGCTCGTCCGGGAGGAAGGCCTCCTCCCACCTCGTGATGGGACGATCGATCTCGTCGTTCATCATGAAGTCGAGCAGCACGCTCATGGGCGGGTTCACCGCCGTGTACCGCCGGGTGTGCTCGCGCAGCGTCATCCGCCCCGGCGCCCGGTCCGCCTCGTGGAGTTGGCCGCCCGTGGCCACGTCAATCATGTCCCGCAGCCGGGTGACGCAGTTGTCGTTGTAGTGGTGATACAGGTACTCCCGGTTCTCGGGCAGCACGTTGTCCGCCAGGCGTTTGGCGACGAGGACGCGCTGCTCGGGCGTGAGGTTCAGCTCCTGCACGCGGACGTCGCGGTCCTCGGACTCGTAGTGGCGGAAGGTGCCGCTCACCGACGACTGGCCCACCCAGAACTCCAGCCGGCCCATGGCGAAGCGGGCGAGCATCGCCTCGTCGAAGGAGAACATCCCGTAATTGTAGAGGCGCGACTGCCGCAGCCGCCGGTCCTCCACCACCAGCGAGCCATGCCCCCACCAGGAAGGCACGTCGTCGCCGGGGCTGAACGTCACCAGGAGGATGGCCAGGTCCTCGCCCTGGCTCTCGCCCGAGCCCCACGGCGGCAGCGAGGCCGCACGCGCGGGGAGCGCCAGCAGCAGCAGGCCGAGCAGGCAGGAGGCGATGAGAGACGAGCGGAGCATGGCGAAGTCCAACACGCGGGAGGCGGCCTACCTATCACGCGCCACGCCCGGCTCAACGGGCTGGATGCCGGATTGTCCGCCGGGGGGCCGGCGGAGGGCCTACATGAGGCTGCGAGCGCGCCGCGCCCGGGCATCCACCTGGAGCGAATCCGCCACCATGCCTCGCTCGCCGAGCAGCTGTTCCTCCATGGCCGCCATGCGCTTCGCGTCGCGAGGGCGCTCATGGTCGTACCCCAGCAGGTGGAGCAGGCCATGCGCCAGGTAGCGCGCCATCTCCGCCTCCAGCGTGCGGTCGTACTCCTTGGCCTGACGCTTCGCCGTGTCCAGGGAGATGACCACGTCGCCCAGCGGGCGGGGGCCCGGGGTGCCCTTGGGCAGCTCCCCCGCAGGGAAGCTCAGCACGTCCGTCGCCTTGTCCTTCTGGCGCCAGGTGCGGTTGAGGCGCCGGATGGCCCGGTCGTCCACCAGCGAGAGCGACAGCTCCACGCCCGACAGCTCGAGCTGCCGCAGATACTCCTTCGCCCAGCCCGTCAGCAGGCGCGAGAACTCCCGGCCCTGGCCGTGCGCCACCTGGAGGGTGACGTGGTTCTCCTCCACGCGGGGCTTGGGCACCTCCATGTGCGCCAGCTCCGGGCGGAACGCGGGCGCGCACACCGACCAGTAGTCGCACGCGCCCTGCCCGTCGTTGCGGTACACCACGCGCTTGCCGCGAGGCACCAGCCCCACCTCGCCCGCGGCGATGCGCTCGCGGCGGCCTTCCACCACCACCGTCAGCTCACCCGTCAGGACGATGACGACCTCGTCGAACTCGGGCCGCTGCGCGGGCTCGGACCAGCCCGGAGGGGCCAGCATCCGCGCCACCGACGCGGACTCCGTCCGGGTGGTGGCCGCGCCCACGAACTCCTCGATGCGCTTGCCGTCGTCCCGGGGAATCAGCTTCCCCTTGCGCAACCTCACGCTGCTGCTCTTCCGTGCCGCGCTCATGCCCCCCCCGCGTTCCGCGTCTTGTCCTTGCCTTCCACCACCCGCGGCGCGCCAGCGACCACCAGCGGCGGCGCCTTGCCCCCGCCCACCGCGCCCGCCGGGTAGGCCGGCCGCGTGTGGTAGATGCCCTCCAGCGTGTGCAGGAAGGACTGCGAGATGAGGTTGAGGTCCTTCAGCGTCAGGTCACACTCGTCGAGCTGACCCTCGGAGAAGATGAGGTTGATGATCTTCTGCACCTGCGCCAGCAGCTTGGGCGTGGTGGGGTCCGGCATGGAGCGCGTGGACGCCTCCACCGCGTCGGCGATCATCACCAGCGCCGCCTCCCGGAACTGCGGCTTCGGGCCCGGGTAGCGGTAGATGCTCTCGTCGATGGGCGGCGCCCCCTCCTTGCCTTCCTGCTCCTTCAGGGCCTTGTGGTAGAAGAAGCCCACCGTCCGGGTGCCGTGGTGCTGCGGAATCGCGTCCGCCACCAGCTTGGGCAGCCGGTACTGGCGGGCCATCTCCAGGCCCTCCGTCACGTGGCGCTTGATGATGACCGCGCTCATCGCCGGCGCGAGCGCGTCATGCCGGTTCTCGCCCTTCTGGTTCTCCCCGAAGTAGAGCGGATTCCGGCCCTTGCCGATGTCGTGGTAGTACGCACACGAGCGCGCCAGGAGCGGGTTGGCGCCGATGGCCTCCGCCGCGTTCTCCACCAGCGAACCGATGATGATGGAGTGGTGGTAGGTGCCGGGCGCCTGGACGATGAGCTCCTTGAGCGCCGGGTGGTTGAGGTTGGCCAGCTCCAGCAGCTTGATGTCCGAGGCATAGCCGAAGGTGGCCTCGATGAGCGGCGTGAGCGCCATCACCATCACCGGCACGGCGAGTGACGAGCCCACGAAGGCGCTCATCGCGGTGATGAGCGTATCGGCCGACAGGCCCTTGCCCTCCACCAGGAAGAGGAAGAGCACGGCGATGAGGTTCACCGCGCCCGTCACCAGACCGGCACGGAAGATGCCCACGCGGTCCTTCGCCTTCACGATGCGGTCGGCCGCCACCAGCGAGCCCACCAGCGTGAAGACGCCGAAGGCCAGCGAGTTGCCCAGCATCACCCCGGCGAGGCAGGCGAAGACGATGGCGAAGAAGAGCGCCAGCTCCTGCGTCAGGATGAAGCGCACCAGCATGGCGCCGGCCGCCACCGGGAAGGCGTAATAGAAGGCCTCGATGGGAATCGCCGTGTAGCGGTCCTGCACCGCGTCCGCGATGGAGACCCAGATCTGCAGCAGGCCCAGCAGCCCCAGCAGGAGCAGGCCCAGCAGCACCCCATCCTTGCGCGTGGGCCGGAAGCGCCGGAAAGCGGCGCTGCAGAAGAAGTACGACGCCACGATGAGCAGGCCGACCAGGCCGGTGCCGCCCACCTGGAGCTGGACCAGGTCCAGCCGGTCCGTCTCCGCGCGCATGCCGCGCAGGATGACGAGGTGCGCCTCGTTGACCAGCTCACCGTCGCCGATGACCCGCTGGCCCTTCTTGATGGAGATGACGGCGTCCTTTACCGCCTGGGCGGCCTGATTGCGGCGCGCGTCCGTCTCCGCGATGTTGATGGTGAGGTTGGGCCGCACCAGCCGCTGGGCCATCCGGAGGATGGCGCGGCGCTGGATGCCCGGCGCGTCCGGCATCAGGTTGCCAGGGACGGAGGCGAAGCGCTCCATCTCCTGGTGCGCCTCGGCGACGTCCATCACCTGCTGGGAACCGCCCGGCAGCGTCTCCTCGGCCTTGTTCACCACGTCGCGCACGGTGAGGCCCTGGTGTGCCTCGCGGACCAGCTCCTCCCGCAGGCCGGCGACGTGCACGGGGCCCCGCTCGGAGCGGTACGCCCGCTCCAGCACCAGGAGCATGGCCGTCTCCGCCTCCGCCGAGAACCGGGTGGCGTAGAGCGCCTGGAAGTCCTCGAGCTCCAGCACGGCGTCGCGCTTGCCGAAGAAGCGCTCCTGGAGCTCCGCGCGCATCTTCTCGCGGGTGGTGCGCTCCAGTTCCGCCATCTCGGGCGAGATGGTGGGCCGGCGCTTGCGGTTCGCCTCGCGCTCCTCGGGCTCGCTCTCCGCCAGGGACTCGGCCAGGGTGTCCAGGTGCATGCGCATGGACGCGAAGGCGGAACTCACCGTCGCGCGCAGCTGCCCCAACACCGCGGGGTTCAAGTCGTAGACGGGCCGGACGGCGGCGCGCGCGTCCTGGCGGCGCTGCTGCGTCATGGCCCGGTGAATCACCTCGTAGTCCCGGGCGGCCTTGAAGCCCGCCGGGGAGCTGGCCCGGAACGGCTTGCCGAGATTCTCCTCGGCGAGCGCCGGAATCTGCTGGCTGTAGAGCCCCGGGGAGATGATGAAGCCCGCCCCGACAGAGATGGCGAGGAGCAGGAGGACCTGGATGGCGCGCCGCCCCCAGACGCCATTGTCCAGGCCGAGGCGTTCTGCGAGCGCGTCCAGCGGACTGCGCCCGGGGGGCTGCGTTTCCGGTTCGGCCATGGGGATCCTCACCCTAGATAAGGCATCGCGGATCCTTCAAGGACGCAGCGCCAGGGAATATTCGCGAGGGTGGGATGGAGTACGCCCGCCCGGCAGGGTATGCGTGGGTGGGCGTACGTAGGCCCGCTGCCGCTACTCAACGGCGACGGGTCCGGCGGCCGGCTGCTCCGACAGGGCTTCGAGCGTGGCCGTGGCCTGGGTGGTGGCCGCCTGCGCAGCGGCCTCCCGTGCGGCCTGGGCCTCGCGCTGGGCGAGGTCCGCCCGGTCATACGCGCGGATGACCTCCTGGACCAGGGGATGGCGGACCACGTCCACCTCCGCGAACTCCGCGAAGTGGATGCCGTCGATGTTCTTCAGCACCGCCCGGGCGTGGTTCAACCCGGACATCTTCCCCGTGGGCAGGTCCACCTGCGTCACGTCACCGGTGATGACGGCCTTGCTGTTGTAGCCCAGGCGCGTCAGGAACATCTTCATCTGCTCCACGGTGGTGTTCTGCGCCTCGTCGAGGATGACGAAGGCGTCGTTGAGCGTGCGGCCGCGCATGAAGGCCAGCGGTGCCACCTCCACCACGCCCTGCTCCAGCAGGTGCGCGGCACGCTCGGCCGCCATCATGTCGTGAAGGGCGTCGTAGAGGGGCCGCAGGTAGGGGTTCACCTTCTCCTGCAAATCGCCCGGCAGGAAGCCGAGCTTCTCCCCTGCCTCGACGGCGGGACGCGCCAGGACGATGCGCTTGACCTTGCGCTCCTGGAGGAAGGCGACCGCCATGGCCATGGCCAGGTACGTCTTGCCCGTACCGGCGGGGCCAATACCGAAGACGATGTCATGGCTGCGGATGGCGTCCACGTAGCGCTTCTGGTTGATGCTCTTGGGGGAAATCTGCCGGTTCCCCGAGCTCTTCAGCACCGGCCCCAGCATGACTTCCTGCAGGGACTCCGCGCCACGGCCGAGCACCTTGATGCCCTGCTCCACGTCCTCGCGGTAGACGGGCCGGCCGGCGCGGATCATCTGCTCCAGGTTCTCCAGCAGACGCACCGCGAAGGCCACGGCGTCCGACGGCCCGGAGAGGTGGAACTCGGTCCCCCGTTGTCCCACCCGGACCCCGAGGCGCCGTTCCATCAGCTTGAGGTTTTCATTCTGGTTGCCGCAGAGGGCCAGGGCGGTCGCGTTGTCGCGAACGTCCACCTTGGCGGAGGCGGTAAGGACTTCGGGCGCTTCCAGAGTGGCGGGATTTCGCAATGCGGGTTCTTTCCTCGGTCTATGTCGCTACCGCTGACAGCAACGTAACGCCGCCAGCAGGGCCGCGAAAGACGACTTTGTGTCAGGACTAGCGCAGGGGCGGCAGGAGAATGAACTGCCGAGCGGCCAACCGCCGGTAATAGTACTCTTCCTGCCACGGGTATTTCAGTTCGCCCGGTTTCAACAGTCCAGCCTGGACCAATGAATCCAGACGTTCGGGCAGCTCTCCGCGTTCCAGGCGGAAGACCTCCAACGCGGCTTCGATCCGGACGCGCTGGGCCTGGGAAACATGACGTTGGGCGGACGCATCCGCGAACGGCGTGGCAGCGATGCCCTCGTGACGCGCCTCCGCCCCCCGAGCCACCACCAGGGCCAGCGCCGCCAGCACGACCATCGTGGCGAGCAGCCGCCCCGCCGGGGCGCCAAGGCGGGCGAGCAGCCGTTGTTCCCCAGGCGCGGGGGCTGGAGCGCCCTCCGGGAGGACAGACCGGACGTACTCACCTTTCACCAGATTGTAGAGCGCCTTGCAGGTCTCGAATTCTCCCAGGCACGAGATGTCCACCAGCTTGCGCAGATCGCGCCCGGGGGAAAGCTCGTCGTAGATGCGGCGCTCCGACGAACCGATGGTCCCCAGCTCTCCGCCCAGCTCATCGAACCGGGGTTGCGGCAACGCCTTGATGCGCTCGAAGACGAGGTCGTCGCGGTGGATCTTCTGCCGGATGACGGGCCACTCATCCACCATCCGGAAGCCCTCCATCAGCACCGTCTCGGCGCGCAGGGGCTGGATGGCTTCCGCGTCCGGCTCCACGTCCTCCTGGATGAACTCGTAGGTGCCCGACTTCCAGGTGAAGAGGCGGTAGAGGGTCTCCGTCGCCTGGAGCTGCATCATCGCCTGGAAGCGCTCGGCGGTGATGGCCTGGCTGGACACCAGCACATCCCCCAGCCGCTTCAGTGTGCGGCGCTGCGTCTCCAGGGCCGCCTCGAGCTGCGTCTCGGTGATGAGCTCCGAGCGCACCAGCATGGCGCCGATGAGGTCCTTGCGCTTCCGGGTGACGCTCTCCGCCTTGATGATGTGGCCATCCTTGAAGCCGATGCGCACTTCCTGGTCCTTGGCGCGGACGTGGAGCGTGCCCGTCTTCTGCTGCTGCCCGATGAGCTGCAGGATGTCGCCAATCCCAAAGTCCTTCAGGGTGCCTTGCAGGGACATGGGCGCTCACTCTCCCCGCCGCAGGCGGCGCAGACCGCGCAGCGACAGCACGTAGATGCCCAGCAGGAGCAGCGCCGAGGGCACCAGCTTGAGGTACAGCGGCGCCTCTCCATAGGGCCCTCGCACCAGCCCCTCGTGGAGCAGCACCGCGGCGAGCGCGAAGAGGAAGCCAAATGTGTAGAGGGCGCCGCGGACAGGCACGCCCGACGCCACGTGGCCCGCACCGGACAGCACCGCGCCCAGCGCGTACGTCAGCCGGCCCGTCCAGGCCTGATGACGGTCCACCTGGAGCTGCTTCCTCGCCCGGAGCTGCTGCGGCACCAGCCCCCTGCGCGAGAAGACGTTGACGCATTGACCGCATTGCTTGCTGCCCACGCCCAGCTCAGGGTCGCAGCGCACGCATACCGGACGGCCGCAGCGCTCACATGCCCGGGCCGCCTTCAAGCGGTCCCCCGCGAAGCCGAGCAGGGCCAGCAGCACCGCCAGCCCCGCGGCGCCCACCGAAGCGGCCAGCCCGGGCGCCAGTCCTGGGAGCAGCCACCGGGAGAGCTGCGCCTCCACCTGACGCCCCGCCTCGGCGCCGTCCGCGAGCGGGAGCCAGTCGGACTCCCCCAGCGGCGGGGACAGGAGCAGCAGGTTCATGAGCAGACGGCTCTCCGGAGGTGGCTCGCGGGCAATCAGGGAGTTGTCCAGCGCCTGCGCGGCGGCCATCGCCGTGGCGGCCTTGTCCAGCTCCTTGCCCACCTCCGAATCGGGCAGCGTCTTCGCCCTGCGGCGGACGACCTGGGCCAGGTTGTAGTGCGGGGCCGCCAGGTCCGGCGCCGAGCGCGACGCCTGCGCGTAGAGCAGCGCCGCGCCATCCGGGTCCCCCAGCGCGACCAGGGTGTTGCCAAAGCGCGTGAGGAGCCGGGCGTCCGAGCTCTTCAGCACCGAAGCCGCCTTGTAGTGCGTCCGGGCCTCCTCCAGGAGGCCCCGCCGCGATTCGAAGTACGCCAGCGACACGACCTCGGCGAAGGTCGCGGTGCGCGCCTCCATCCGCGCCAGGACCCGCGCGCGCGCCTCCTCGGCGGAGAGCCCTCCCCGCTCCAGGAGGTAGACATCCTCCGCTGGCGTGCCGGCGAAGGACGTGGCCCGTGCGAGCTGCCCCACCGCCAGCGGCAGCAGGCCCAAGCCCGCCACCAGCACCGCGGCCACCACCCGCTCCGTGCGGGAGAGGTACAGCGAGACCACCGCCAGCATCAGCAGCAGCGCCGGGAGGATGCCCAGCCCCAGCACCCACGGGAGGCTCAGGAGCAGCACGCCCAGCAGCGCGGACTGCCACCTCGACACGAGGCGGGGCAGCAGGTGATGGAAGTCATGCAGCGCATAGCGGACCTTGCGCAGGAAGAGCAGGGCCATCAGCGCCACCGCGGTGGCCCCCCACGCCATCAGGACGAGCCCCCCCAGGTCCGCCAGCGCGGGCCGGCGATACCGCGCATCCTGCGCCAGCGTGGTCAGCGCCTGGCGCACCTGCCCCAGGTAGCGGGGCACATCGCCCGGCTTCTCCAGCGCGAGCAGCTCCGCGAGCTCGAAGCGCGCGTAGGGCAGCCCCGGAGAGAGCTCCACCGCCACCTCGGCCAGCCGCACCGCGCCGGCCATGTCCCCTGCCCGGCGGCGCACGGCGGCCTCGCGCAGGAAGCCCGCGCTCAGGGGCTCCAGGTCGGTAGCGGACAGCTCGACGCGCAGGGTCCGCAGCTCCGAGAGGGCAGTCCTCGCGGCATCCCGGTCGTTCGTCGCCCGGGCCTGCCGCCACCGATTCCAGACGGCTTCCAGGTCCGCATCCGTCACCCGGGGCGCGAGGACGGGGCTCAGCGTCACGGGCCGGGGCGTGATGACGGCGGGCTCCTCGGCGGGAGGGGCTTGGACCGCGGGAGGCTCCGTGCTCCTCGCACCGCGGGCACTGCCCCTGAGCGCCGGGACGTCATCCCGCGCCGCGTCCGTGGAGGCATCCTCGGCGGGCAGGTCCTCCTCGGGCGGGTCCTCATAGGCGGCGTCATCCCTTGGCGGATCCATGGACTCATCCCGCAGGTCCGGCTCCATGGGGCCAGGATCCACCTCCGGGAGGCGCATCGGGGCTTCGAGCTGCGCGGACGCTGCGGCGGGAGCCAGGAGCGTGAAGCCGCTGAGGAGGAGTGCGAGAAGCGGGAGGCGGATCATCCAGGGGGTGGATGATAGGCGACCCGCGGCCAACCGCGAAAACGAAGGCCCGTCCGGCAGCCCACCTACCGCGTTTGCCGGACAGCGCCGGACCCGTGCGTGCTACAGGAACGTGCATGGCGGACACGACGCTGAACCCCGGGGCAGAGCTGGAGCGGCTGGTCGACATCATGCGGAAGCTGCGCGCCGAAGGCGGCTGTCCGTGGGATCGCGAGCAGGACCTGCGCTCGCTGCGCCCCTACCTCCTGGAAGAGGCCTTCGAGGTCCTGGAGGAGATGGACCGGGTGGCCTACGGCGGCTCCTGGAAGACCTTCTGTGAGGAGCTCGGAGACCTGCTTTTCCAGATTGTCTTCCACGCGCAGCTCGCGATGGAGCTGGGAGAGTTCACCCTGGCGGACGTGGCCAAGGCGATCGGCGACAAGCTGGTCAGCCGCCACCCACATGTCTTCGGCGGCGGCCAGCCCATGCATGGCGCCGAGCAGGTGCTGGACAACTGGGCCAAGCTGAAGGCCGCGGAGAAGAAGCGCAAGACGGGCCGGGAGGGCTCGGTGCTGGACGGCGTCCCCGTGGCGGCGCCGGCGCTGATGCGGGCCGAGCGGCTCACCGAGAAGGCCAGCCGCATCGGCTTCGACTGGCCGGATGTCGCCGGCGTGCGCGCGAAGCTGGCGGAGGAGCTGGGCGAGCTCGACGAGGCCATCGCCGCCAACGACCGGGACGCCATCGAGCACGAGCTGGGTGACGTGCTCTTCTCGCTCGCCAACCTCGCGCGCTTCGTCGGCGCCCCGGCCGAGGACGCGCTGCGCATGGCCATCCGGCGCTTCACCGCCCGCTTCCAGCACATCGAATCCGCCCTGCGCGCCGAGGGCGTGGCCCTGGGCGACGCCACCCTGGAGCACCTGGAGCGCCACTGGCAGGGGGCCAAGGCCACGGAGAAGGCCCTACCGCCCCCTTCCTGGCTGCCTCGCGCCCCCGTCACCACCCTGCGGCTGGCGGTGGCGGACCTGCCCGCGCAGCGCGCCTTCTGGGATGCCCTGGCCTCCCGGCTGGGGTGGACCCGGCCGCGGGCCTCGGCAGCGGATCAGGCCGTCTATGAGGAGGGGGGCCTGCGGCTCGTCTTCCATGAGGCGAGTCCCCCGGCCTCCGGGCTGATCCTGACCTTGGAGGCCCCCGCCCCCGCCGCGGTGGAGCGGCTCCGGGGCATCCTGGGGGAGATTCCGGGGGGGCGGCTGATCCAACACCAGGCCGGGCGCCTCACCTTCCAGGACCCCTCCGGGCTGGCGTGGGAATATGCGTCTTCGGTAGAGTGATTCTCCTCGCAGGTGCGCTCGGCGCGGCATCCAGAGTCCGGAAATCCCGGCTGGAGGCCCACACCCGCCTTGACGCCTGCGAGGCGTCGCAGTAAGGACGGCCCCTCTTTTAGCCTGCCATTACCGCTGGAGATTTCTCTTGGCCAACACCAAGTCCGCAGAGAAGCGTCACCGTCAGTCCCTCAAGCGCCGCGCGCGCAACCTCACCGTCCGCGGTGACGTGAAGACCGCCGTGAAGTCCGCCCGCGAGGCGCTCGGCACCAAGGATGGGGCGAAGATGACGGACGCCATCAAGTCGGCCGCCAAGGCGCTGGACAAGGCCGCCTCCAAGGGCGTGCTGCACAAGCGCACCGCTTCCCGCCGCATCTCCCGCCTCGCCCGGGCCGCCTCCAAGGCCACCCGCGCCCAGGCCTGATTGAAGTCCCGGGGCCCTTCGCGGGCCCCTGACTCATCCGTGCAGGCTGCCGGGAGGAGGCTCTGGCCTCCTCACCAGGCGCCGGCCAGCCGATCGTACCCATCCCGCATCAAGACCTCCGCGAGGCGCTCGAGCGCGACCTGCCGGTTCGCCTCCGCCTCCAGGACGTCTCCACTTCCCAGCAGGTAGTCCTCGGTACCGGAGACCACCGTCTCCGTGAGGACCTGCCCGTCCTTCACCACGCGGAGCCTCGCCTGGGCGAAGACGCGGAAGTAGTTGGCGATGATGGTGGGCGAGCTCGCCACCGCCAGCACCGTCCCCTCCATGCGTGCGTTGCAGGCCGCGCTGCCGGACAGCCGTCCCACGCGGATCAGCTCCTGCCGGAGGAAGCGCGTGAAGACGGCCTCCAGCGTGGGCTCGGATGTCTCGTTGGTGAAGACGGGCGCGCACAGCGACGTCACGCCCTCCGGCAAGCCGTCTCCCCGGGGCGTCAGGCGATAGCCGCACCCCACCCCAGTGGCCACCCACATTCCCAGCACCATGCCCGTCCGGAGGCGCCGCGTTACGACTGCGCAGGGTCGCGACATGCGCGGCACCCTACCCGGCCGGATCCCCCCGTCAAGCGCGGGGGACAGAGACGCCGCGGACACGCAGCGCCTCCGCCAGCGACGTCCAGGCGGCCAGCAGCTGTGAGTCCCGGGGCGAGCCCCGCCGCGCCAGCCCCAGGGGCCAGCGGATCACCGGCCCCTGCCGCGGCGCCAGCACGAGCGCGTGCGAGCGGCACGTCACGGCCAGCAGGCCCCCCAGCGCCGCCATGCCGAAGGCGAACAGCCTGAGCACGAGCGACGGGGCCACCAGGGCCAGGAGGGCGAAGGCCGTCAGGGCCAGGGCCTCGCGGAAGAAGCGCGACTCCAGCCGGACCTCCCGCAGCGAGTCCAGCTCCACCGGGGGGACTCCCACCGAGGGGTGCGGCTGGTACAACAGCCGCGTCCCCTCGCCGAAGAGCATGCGCCCCCCGCCCAGATTCGCAGCGAAGAAGGGCTGCGCCGGTGCAGCGCCTCCAGGCAACGGCGCTTCCGGCAGCGGGGCCTCGCAGGCAATGCACCGCGGGCGGCCCGCCGGTTGGGGCTGCCCACAGGCATCACACATGACAAGGACCTCGGCCGGCACCCAGGTCCCCGCTCAGGTCGCGACGAAGTTCACGAGCCGCTTGGGGACGAAGACGAACTTGCGCAGCGTCTTGCCCGCCAGGGCCGCCTGGACCTTCTCATCCGCCTCGGCGGCGGCGCGCACGTCCGCCTCCGCCGCGTCCGCCGCCACGTGAATCTCCGCGCGCAGCTTGCCGTTCACCTGCACGGCGTAGGGGATGACGTCGTCCACCACCAGCGCCGGATCGAACGCCGGCCACTCCTGGGCGACGGTGAAGTCCTTGCTGCCGTAGGCCTCGGCGATCTCGTCCGCGACGTGTGGCGCGAAAGGCGTCAGCACCACCGCCAGCAGCCGCACGGCCTCCGCCATGGCGGCCTTCTCCGCGGCCGTCTCCGGCGCCCCCAGGTCGGAGAGCGCGTTCAGCCCCTCCATGATGCTGGCGATGGCCGTGTTGAAGGACAGGCGCTCGATGGCCTCCCCCACCCGCTTGAGCGTCTTGTGCGCGGCGCGGCGCATCTCCAGCGCCTTGCCCTCATAGACGCCGTCATACGTGGCGCCCGCCGCCGCCTCGTGGTGGGTCGCGGCCAGCGCCCAGACGCGCTTGAGGAAGCGGAACACGCCTTCCACCTGCTTGTCGGACCAGTCGAAGTCCCGCTCCGGCGGGCCGGCGAACAGCACGTAGGCCCGCGCCGTGTCCGCGCCGTACTTCTGGACGATGGAGGCGGGCGCCACCACGTTGCCCCAGCGCTTGGACATCTTCCGGCCATCCGGACCGTTGACGATGCCCTGGGTGATGAGCCGCGTGACGGGCTCGTCCACCGGGCTCAGCCCCAGCGCCTTCATCACCCGCGTCCAGAAGCGGAAGTAGAGCAGGTGCATCACCGCGTGCTCGGGTCCGCCCACGTAGATGTCCACGGGCAGGAAGCGCTGGGCCTCCTTCGGGTCGAACGGCGCGGCGTCATAGTGCGGCGACACGTAGCGCGCGAAGTACCAGCAGGAGTCGACGAAGGTGTCCATCGTCTCCGTCTCGCGCCGGGCAGGCCCGCCGCACTTCGGGCACGTGGTGTTCACCCACGAGGCCACCTTCGCCAGCGGCGGCTCGCCCTTGCCGGTGAGCACCTCGTGGGCGTCGATCTCCGGCAGGCGCACAGGCAGTTGGTCCACCGGCACCGGGATGCCGTGACGGGCCGTGTCGCACTTCTCACAATAGACGATGGGGATGGGCGTGCCCCAGTAGCGCTGGCGGCTGAAGCCCCAGTCCTTCTGGCGGTACGTCACCTTCGCCTCGCCCTTGCCGTCCTTCTCCAGCGACGCGGCCATGGCCTTGCGCGCCTGCTCGGACGTCTGGCCCGTATAGGGGCCGGAGTCGTCCAGCACGCCATATTCCGTGTAGGCCGCTTCCAGCTGCTCGCCTGCCGGCAGCCGCTCACCGGAGGCGGGCTGGATAACGACCTTCACGGGAAGGCCGTACTTGCGCGCGAAGGAGAAGTCGCGCTCGTCGTGCGCGGGCACGCTCATCACCGCGCCGGTGCCGTAGTCGCTCAGCACGAAGTTGGCGATCCAGATGGGGATGGCCTGCCCGGTGAAGGGGTTCTCCGCGTAGGCGCCGGTGAAGACGCCCTCCTTCTCCGTGCCCTCGCCCAGCCGCTCCCGCTTGGACTGGGCCGCCATGCGCCTGGCGAAGGCCTCTACCTCCGCGCGGCGCTCCGGCGTCGTCACCTGGGCCACCAGCTTGTGGTCCGGCGCCAGCACCACGTAGGTGCAGCCGTAGATGGTGTCGATGCGGGTGGTGAACACGCGCAGCGAGGCGTCATGCCCCTGCACGCGGAAGTCGGCCTCGGCACCTTCCGAGCGGCCAATCCAGTCCCGCTGCGCGGAGACGATGCGGTGGGGCCACTCCTTGAGCGTATCCAGCGCGTCCAGCAGGTCCTGCGAGTACCGGGTGATGCGGAACGCCCACTCGGGCATCTCCTTGTCCACCACGGGAGACTCGCACCGCTCGCAGACGCCATCCTTCACCTGCTCGTTGGCGATGACGGTGTGGCAGCCGGTGCACCAGTTCACCTTGCCCATGCGGCGATAGACGAGCCCGCGCTCCAGCATCTGGATGAAGAACCACTGGTTCCAGCGGTAGTACTCCGGAGCGCTGGTGTTGACCTCGCGGTCCCAGTCGTAGCAGTACCCCAGGCTTTTGATTTCCTTCTTGAAGGACGCGATGTTCTCCGCCGTGCGCACCGCCGGGTGAACGCCGTCCTTGATGGCCGCGTTCTCAGCCGGCAGGCCGAAGGCATCCCAGCCCATGGGGTGCAGCACGTCGAAGCCCCGCATCCGGAAGTAGCGCGCGTACACGTCCCCAAGCAGGTAGTTGCGCACATGCCCCATGTGCATCTTCCCGCTGGGGTACGGCAGCATCTCGAGCACGTACTTCTTGGGTGCGCCGGGGCGGCTGCCCGCCCGGAAGATGCCCGCCTCGTCCCAGCGGGTCTGCCACTTTCCTTCAATCGCCTGCGGCTCGTAACGCTCGTTCATCGCCATATCTATCGAGTCTCTTAGAGGAGGGACGTGCCCCGGGCAACTAGTCTCGCCGGGGCGGATCCGCTCCCAACGGACGGGGCCTCGGGCGGGCGGCTGACCTGCTTCCCTGCCGGCCCGGCCCCCCATCGTCGGCCCCCCAAGCACCGGCCGCCCCAGCCCCATGTGACGCAGTGGGCCTCCAGCACAGAGCAAACATTCTCGCCAATCTGGATTAAAAGATTAGCAATAAAAGTGAGGATATGCCGTTGACGACCAATCGTTGACCCAGTGACGATTCCTGTCGCCGGCATCCTGCATAGGGGGGAGCCGTCCATCCGCAGCGAGTGAGGTTCGAATGACGCTGAGAAGGGCGTTGATTCCAGGGTGCGTGTTTGCACTCTTCTCGTTGGAAACCCTGGCACAGGACGCGAGCAGCACCGCGCCTGCCGCCGAAACACAGACATCCGCGCCGGCCGCCACGCCGCAACCCGACGTCACACCCTCGCCAGCGGCCGCCACCCCCGCTCCGGCCGCCGTGCGGACAGTGAGAGGCCGGGTCGCGGACCGCCTCACCAATGATGGCCTGCCCCTGGTGCGCGTCATCATCAAGGGCACCACGCAGGGCGTGGAGACGGAGCTGGACGGCACCTTCACCCTCCCCAACGTCCCCACGGGTCCGGTGACGCTGCTGTTCTCCAGCCAGGACTACGGTGAGCGGGAGGTCCGGGTCGGCGCCAACCAGCGCAGCGTGGAGGTCGCCCTCGAGAACATCTTCTCCGAGGAGATGGTGGTCGTGGGCCGCGCCAGTGAGGTGGCGCGAAAGAACCTGGCCAACTCCGTGGCCTCGGTGAACGCCGAGGACATCAACCGCGCCCCCTCCCAGACGGTGGACCAGGCGCTCCAGGGCAAGGTCGCCGGCGCCAACATCCAGAGCAACGGCGGCGCGCCGGGCGGCGGCCTCCAGATGCGGCTGCGCGGCGTATCCACCATCAACGGCTCCACCGCCCCGCTCTACGTCATCGATGGCGTGCTCGTCAGCGACGTGGCCATCGCGTCCGGGGTGTTCGCCATCACCGAGTCGGTGACTGGCTCCAACCCCAATGCCACCCAGGACAACCAGGTGAACCGCATCGCGGACATCAACCCCAACGACATCGAGAGCATCGAGGTCCTCAAGGGTGCGTCCGCCGCCGCCATCTACGGCTCCAAGGCCGCCAACGGCGTGGTCATCATCAACACCAAGCGGGGCCGCTCCAGCGAGCCGCAGTTCGATGTGACCCAGCGCGTGGGCATGTACACGCTGGCCAACAAGATTGGCACCCGCCGCTTCGAGAGCCTCGAGGAGGCTCGCGAGGTCTTCGGCGAAGTCGCGGAGCAGTACTTCGTCCCGGGCCGTCGGTTCGACCACGAGTCCGCCCTGGCCGGGCGCCGCGACCTGTCCACGGAGACGCTGGCCAGCGTCAGCGGCGCGACGGGCAACACGAAGTACTTCGCCTCGGCGCTGATCAAGAACGACGAGGGCATCATCGCCAACACCGGGTACGAGAAGCAGTCGTTCCGCCTCAACCTGGGTCAGAAGCTGGGCGAGTCGGTAGAGGTCAACGTCGCCACCAACCTGGTCCACACGCTGGGCCAGCGCGGCCTGACGAACAACGACAACGCCACCATCAGCAACTACATGGTGCTGCCGTACGCGCCGGAGTTCCTCCCGCTGGAGGCCAACGCCGAGGGCGTCTATCCGGAGAACCCCTTCCTCCGCAACCGCGCCAACCCGCTGCAGACGGCCGCGCTGGTGAAGAACGACGAGGATGTGTGGCGCTTCATCGGGTCCGGCGACCTGACGTGGCACCTGTGGAAGACGGACGCCCACCACCTGCGCGTGCTGGCCAACGCGGGCGTCGACCGGTTCCAGCAGGAGAACACGCTCTTCTTCCCCCCCGAGCTGAACTTCGAGCCGCTGGACGACGGCCTGCCCGGCTCGTCGCTCTTCGGCACCAGCCAGGTGCGCAACCTCAACACGGGCCTCAACCTGGTGCACACCTACCGGCCCGCGTCCCGCAGCCTGGCGGCCACCACGTCCGGCGGCATCCAGTTCGAAGAGCGCAACATCGACTCCGTCTACATCGTCAGCAAGAACCTCAACGCCGGCCAGCAGAACGTGGACAGCGGCACCGTGGTCAGCCTGCGGCACAACCGCTCGCTGGTGCGGGACCGGGGCTACTACGTCCAGGAGGAGCTGCTGCTGCTGGACGAGCGGTTGACGCTGGTGGGCGCGCTGCGCGGCGAGCAGAGCAGCGCCAACGGCAACCCCAACGCGCTCTTCCTGTACCCGAAGCTGGCCACCGCCTACCGCGTCCCCTCCTTCCACCCGAAGGTGAACGAGTTCAAGGTCCGCGCGGCCTATGGCGAGACGGGCAACCAGCCGCTGTACGGCATGAAGTTCAACGGCCTGCGCGCCACCGGCAACATCGCCGGCAGCCCGGGCCTGGTGGGCACCGGCATCGCGGGTGACCCGAACATCAAGCCGGAGCGTCAGCGCGAGGTCGAGGCCGGCGTGGACGCGCTCCTCTTCGGCGGCGACGTGGTCGCGGAGGTCAGTGTCTACCAGCGCAACATCAGCGACCTGCTGCTGCAGCGCGCCCTGGCCCCGTCCGGCGGCTTCACCACGCAGATCTTCAACGGCGGCGCGCTGCGCAACCGCGGCGTCGAGGCCATGCTCCAGGTGACGCCCCTCCGGGGCAGCCTCGAGTGGACCAGCGCCACGACGTTCGCCCTCAACCGCAGCCGGGTGACGGACCTGCCCGTGCCCGCGTTCCTCACCGGCGGCTTCGGCACCAGCCTGGGGGCCTTCCGCATCGAGCAGGGCGCGTCGGCGACGCAGATTGTCGGCAACGCCGGCGTCGACGAGAACGGCAACCCCATTGTCCGGAAGATTGGCGACACCGAGCCCACCTTCCGCATGTCCTTCACCAACACGCTCAAGTACCGGGACTTCAGCCTGTCGTTCCTGTTCGACTGGCAGCAGGGCAGCGACATCATCAACCTGACGCGGCTCATCTACGACGGCGCCGGGACGTCACCGGACTTCACGACAGGCGGGCGTGAGCGGCTCGCCCTGCGGCGCACGCACGCGAGCGCGTACCTGGAGGATGCCACCTTCCTCAAGCTGCGCGAGGTGACGCTCATGTACCAGCTGCCTCGGGAGTGGGTGACCATGATTCCCGCGGTGAAGTCCGCGCGCCTCAGCCTGAGCGGACGCAACCTCCTCACCTTCACCGGCTACTCCGGGCTGGACCCGGAGGTGAGCAACTTCGGCAACCAGGCCATCGCCCGCAACGTGGACGTGGCCCCCTTCCCGCCCAGCCGTAGCTTCTGGACCTCCCTCGACGTCGGGTTCTGAGCCATGACCATTCAACTGACAAAGAAGGCACTCGTGGGGCTGTGCACCGTCCTGGGCCTGAGCGGCTGCGGCTCCATGGACGTCCCCGACCTGAACAACCCCAGCCTCGATGACTTCCGCGAGCGGCCCACGCGCCCCGCGGTGCTCACCGCCACCACCGGTCTGCTCGTTGGCCACCGCGCCGGCGTCGCGGCCCTCAACGGCTACGTGGCCCAGCTGGGCGTCATCGGCCGCGAGGCGTATGTCTTCGACCCCGCGGACCCACGCTCCGTCGAGGAGCTGCTGGGCCCCACCCTGGACCCGGGCGGCCCGGCCTTCGGCGGCAACCACTGGACCTCGCCCTACCTGAACATCCGCAACGCCAACGCGCTGCTGGACGCCCTGAACAAGGTCCCCAACACGCCCGACCCGGAGAAGGAGGGCATCCGCGGCTTCGCGAAGACGATGCAGGCCCTGGACTTCCTGGTGGTCGTCAACACGCGCGACTCCAACGGGGCCCCCATCGACGTCAACCTCCCCATTGGGGAGCTGGCCCCCATCGTCGGCAAGGACGCCGTGCTGGAGCGCATCGCCGCGCTGCTCGATGAGGGGAACGCGCACCTGGGCAACGCGGGCGACGCCTTCGCCTTCCAGCTCAGCCCGGGCTTCGCCGGCTTCAACACGCCGGCGACGTTCCGGCAGTTCAACCGCGCGCTCGCCGGACGGGTGGCCGTCTACCGGGGCCTCTACCCCGAGGCGCTCACCGCCCTGAGCCAGTCCTTCCTCAACCCGAGCGCGTCGATGGACCTGGGCGTCTACCACTCCTTCGGGACCAACTCCGGCGACACCGACAACGGCCTCATCAGCGTCAACATCTTCGCGCACCCGTCGATCGTCACCGACGCGGAGCTCCAGGATGACGGCACGGTGGACGACCGCGTCGGCCGGAAGCTCGTGCGGCTGTCGGCGGCCGCCAGCGCCGCGGACGGGAGGCTGTCGTCGCAGTGGGGCTTCCGCCTCTACACCACCAACAACGCGCCCGTGCCCATCATCCGCAACGAGGAGCTCATCCTCCTGCGCGCGGAGGCCAACATCGGCGCGCGGAACTTCGGACCGGCCGCGGACGACCTCAACTTCATCCGCACCACGTCCGGCCGGCTGGCCCCGCGGCTCGACATCGACGAGACGAACGCCCTGGACGAGCTGCTGAAGCAGAAGCGGTACTCGCTCCTGTTCGAGGGCGGGCACCGGTGGCTGGACCTGCGGCGCTACGGGCGGCTCGACACGCTGCCCCGGGAGCTGGACCCGGACTTCGCGCCCCACGAGCGCTTCCCCATCCCGGCGGCGGAGATGAACGCCCGGAAGTAGGCCCTGCCGAGGCAGTGGAGGCTCCAGGTGCACGGCGGCGCTGCGTGCGCCTGGAGCTTTCCGCGGCATCAGCGGCTCAGCTGCCCCGCTTCAACCCGGCCCGCTCCGCGACGAGCGCGCCCAGCGCGGACCAGTCCAGGTCTCCGTGCCCCTGCGCGACGCCGCCCAGGAACTGGTCCTTCACCAGGCTGGCCAGCGGCATGGGCACCTCGGCGGCGCGGGCCGCGCCCAGGACGAGCTCCACGTCCTTGAGTCCCAGCCGCATCTTGAAGCCCGGGGGGGCGTACTTCTCCTCCGCGATGAGCTGCGCGTAGCCCTCGAAGATGGGCGAGCGGGCGAAGACGGACTGGAAGACGTCCAGGAACGCCCTGGGCTCGATGCCAGCCTTCCGGGTCAGCGCGAAGGACTCGGCCAGCGCCTCCATCATCGAGGCGATGAGGAAGTTGCCCGACAGCTTCACGACATTCGCCGCAGGGGCGTTCTCCCCCAGCACGGTGAGCCCACGCCCCAGGGCCTCCAGCAGCGGGCGGCAGCGCTCCACGTCCTGCTTCGGTCCTGCGGCCACCACCCAGAGCTGCTTCGACGCCGCGGCGGCGGGCCGGCCGAACACCGGCGCGGCGACGTACCGATGCCCCGCGCCCGCGTGCGCCTCCGCGAGCTTCTCGGAGAGGGCCACGGAGATGGTGCTCGACGACACGTGCACGGCGCCGGGCGCCAGCCCCGCCAGGAGCCCGTCCTGGCCGAACACCGCCGAGGACACGGCGGCATCGTCCGCCAGCATGCTGAACACGACGTCCGCGCCGCGAGCCGCCTCCGCTGGCGTGCGCACGACACGCGCGCCTTGCTCCTTCAGCGGCGCGGCCTTGGACTCCGTGCGATTCCACACCGTCAGCGCATGTCCCGCCGACAGCAGGCTCGTCGCCATCGGCAGGCCCATGTTTCCCAGGCCAATGAATCCAACCTTCATGCGGGTCTCCTCCCAGAAGCGGTCCGGATACCCCCCGCCGCGGAGGCCCACCACCGCAAAGCGCTCGCGCGTCCAGCAGCGAACGTGAGCGGCGTCCTACGCGGGCCGCTCCTCGGAGAGGTCCAGGCGCTCGAAGGCGCGGCCCAGCGCCAGGACGCCCAGGGCCACCTCTCCCACCAGTACGCCCGCCGCGGCGAGGGCCGCCACGGGCAGCGACCACGGGCCGAGGAACGCCGACAGCGGCAGACCCACCACGAGCGCCACCAGCCCCGCGGGCATCAGCCCCACCAGCGTCACCACCAGCGTGCCCACGAGCGCCAGCAGGCGCTGCCCCATCGCTTCGAGCCCCCGTGCGCGCTCCCCGACGTCCGCTGGCACCCACGCAGGGAAGAGCACCACCGCGGCGTTCTGCACGAAGAGCCCCGCGAGCGAGATGGCCGGCAGCAGGAGGGCCAGCGCGAGCCCTCCGGGCCACCACCAGTCCCCCAGCCGGGACGCCTCCACCCCCGGCCCCAGGAGGAGCGCCACCGCCAGCAGCGCGAGCTGGAACGCGGCCACGACCAGCCCGGAGGCCGCCAGTTGGGCACGCACCACCTGCTGTCCCGTCAGCGGCAGCGCGCGTAGCAGGTCCAACTTGGGCAGGTCCATCCGCAGGTCCATGCGGAACGCGCTCGGCCCCACCACCGTCAGCGTCACCGCCAGCGTCAGGGCCACCGGCCCGAGCACCCGCCGCGTGTCCGTGAACATGCGCGTGTCGCCCATCACCGCCGCGATGGCGCCGCCCAGCACGATGAAGACGAGGAACACCGCGAACCCGCCGCCCAGCCGCTTGCGGGCAATCAGGTTCTTCCAGAGGATTGCCACCTCGGGGCGACCTCGCGCCAGCAGCCGGAACGGAGGCCGGCTCAGCGTCATCGCCCCCACGCGTGTCATGCGTCCCGAGGCGCGCAGCACGCGCTCCCGCGAGCGAGCCTCCGCGCGCGCGACCGCCGTCTCCTCGAAGGGCACCTCCGCCAGCAACACCCAGACGTAGTGCGCCGCCAGCAGCACCAGCACGGGCGGCAGGGCCATGAAGAACTCGCGCACGCTCCGCGCCAGCGCGGGTGCCACCAGCAGCCGGCCCGGCCAGAGCACCGCCCCCACGCCCGGCGAGTCCCTCATCGACTGCAACCACGCGCGCAACGCACGTCCCGACGTGAGGTCCAACGGCACGGGGTGCTCGCGCAGCGAGCCGAGCCCCGCCAGCGCCGCGAGCCCCAGCACCGCGGCCACCGCTCCCCAGCGAACCACCCGCCCCCAGGTCCCTCTCTCCGCGAGCCACGTGCGGACGAAGGACGCCGCCGTCGAGTGCAGGTAGAGGGTGCCCAGCGCCAGACAGGCCCCCACGAAGAAGAGGACCGGATGCGGGCTGAGACTCCTTCCGAGGAACAACGTGGCGAAGAGGGCGCCCAGCGACGTGCCCATCAACCCACGCGCCAACTTGTATTGCAGCAGGGCCCTCCGCGCGACGGGCGCCGGGAAGAGCTGGATGACCTCCGTCTCCGAGAAGGTCAGCGACGGACGGTCCCTGCCCAGCACCCAGGCGGCGAAGAGTGTCCCCATCGCGGAGCCGACGAGGGACAGCTCGGCGAACAGCCGCATGCCCTCGGACATGCCGCCCGCTGGCCCCCGGAAGTCCATGCGCCGGATGAAGACGGAGTAGAGGTAGGCCGCGCCCACCAGCAGGCCAAGCAGGTACCGGGGCTTGCGCAGCCGCTTCAGTTGCAGCCGGACGCGGTTGCGCCAGGAGGCCGCCCAGAGAAACGCCACCGCGCCAGGGAAGCTCACGGCGGCTGCGCTCCCGCGCTGGTGATGCGGACGAAGAGTTCCTCCAGCGAAGCCTGCGCCGCGTCCGCGCCGCTCAGGCGCGCGCGGATGTCCTCCAGGCTGCCCAACGCCATGGCCTTGCCGCCCGCGATGACGAGCAGCCGGTGACACAGCTCCTCCACCAGCGGCAACAGGTGCGAGGACAGCACCAGGGCCGCCCCCTCCTCCGCCCGGCGCTTCAGCGACGCCTTCATCCGCCGGATGCCAATGGGGTCCAACCCGGTGAGCGGCTCGTCCAGCAGGATGAGCTTCGGTGAGTGCAGGAAGCCGCACGCGATGGACAGCTTCTGCTTCATGCCTCGCGACAGCTCGCCCGGCAGGGACTTCTCCTTGCCGGACAGCTCCATCTCCTCCAGCAACGCCCGGCCCCGCGCTTCCCAATCCTCCACGCCATAGAGCCGCGCGGTGAAGTTCAGGTGCTCCCACACCGTGAGGTACTCGAAGAAGCGGGGCTCGTCGGGAAGGAAGGCCAGCGCGCGCTTCGCTTCCACCGGCGCCCGGGCCAGGTCATGCCCCGCCACCCACACCTGCCCCGCGGAGGGTGGGAGGATTCCCGCCAGGCACCGCAGCGTGGACGTCTTCCCCGCGCCGTTGGGCCCCACCAGGCCCAGGACCTCCCCCGGAGCTACCTCGAAGGTGAGCCCCTGCACGGCCTTCACGTCGCCGTAGGTCTTCTCCAGGCCCTCCACCCGCAGGACGGAATCCATTCGCGCGCGCTCGCCTTCAATCCAGCTTCAGCAGGTCCCGAACGGTATCCAGCACGACCTTCGCCTGCACGGGTTTCACCAGGTACGCGCTCGCGCCCAGCTTCATCGCCCGCTCCCGGTCCGCCGCAGCGCCCTCCGTGGTGACGACGATGATGGGCACGCTCCGGTGCTCGGGGGTCTGCCGGATGTGGCTGATGAGCTTGAGCCCATCCATCAACGGCATGTTGATGTCCGTGAGCACCAGGTCGAAGCGCGCCTGAGTCAGCTTCTTCAAGCCCTCGGCGCCGTCCTGCGCCTCGGTGCACACCACGCCCGTGAGGCGTTGCAGCGCGTACATGATGCTGCGCCGCATGGCCTGCGAGTCGTCCACCACCAGGGCTCGAATCGGCTGCGTCATGGGCCGCGGAGGTTAGCACCCGCGAGCCGCGCCTGGCGGATCAGCGCCGCCGCCGTGCCAGGGTGGCGAGCGCCGCCCCGATGTCTCCCAGGGGAATCACGCGCTGCACCGCCCCGGTGGCAATGGCCTCTCCTGGCATGCCGAACACCACCGAGGTCTCCTCGGACTGCGCCCAGACCTCGCCCCCGGCGCGGTGGACCTCGCGTGCCCCTGCCGCGCCATCCGCCCCCATGCCGGTCAACACCACGCCCAGGGCCTTGGGGCCCAGCACCCGCGCCACGCTGCTGAAGAGGCGGTCCACGCTGGGCGCGTACTTGTCCAGGGGGGTGGACGGAGGCGTGTGAAGCTCCAGCTTCGAGCCGCGCTCCGACACCTCCAGGTGGCGCCCTCCCGGAGCGATGTACACATGCCCGGGCTGCACCACGTCCCCGTCCCTGGCCTCCTTCACCGAGAAGGGGCCAATGCGGTCCAGCCGGTCCGCGAAGGCCCGGGTGAACTGCGGCGGCATGTGCTGACACACCAGCACGCACGGCGTGGGCTCCTCGGCCAGCCCCTCCAGCACCCGCTGCACGGCCGGCGGTCCTCCCGTCGAGGCGCCCACCGCCACCACCAGGGGCGGCTCCCCCGCCACCGCCATCGCCCGTGCGCCCGGCGCCGCGTGCCGGTGCCCCGGGCGCATGTGCCGCGCCGCCCGCACCTTCTCCAGCAGTTCCCGCCGCAGCGCCTCCATCGCCTCGAACGTCGGGCGCTGCGGCTTCGCGATGAAGTCGAAGGCCCCCAGGTCCAGGGCCTTGAAGACGTCCGAGCGGTGCGAATAGCTGGAGATGACGATGACGGGCGTGGGCGCCGTGCGCATCAACAGGCGGAGGAACGTGTAGCCCCCGAGCTTCGGCATCTCCAGGTCGAGCGTCACCACGTCGGGCTTCAGCTCGACGACCTTCTTCAGGCCCTCCTCGCCATCCACCGCGCGCTCCACCACGCGCACGTCCTGCTCGGACTCCAGCATCGTGGAGAGGGTGCGGCGGTTGTGCGCGGAGTCATCGATGACCAGTGCGGAGATGACGTCCTTCGTGCTCATCGGCGGGCTCCGTCGTCCAGCTCGGGCCTCCGGTACACCAGGTCTCCCCGGAGGTGAACGAACTCGAAGTCCGCGCCCAGGTTGAGGAGGTTCTCGGAGTGTCCCAGCAGCAGGTAGCCGCCAGGCACCATCCGGTCCCGGACGATGCTCAGGAACCTCCGGCGCGCCGCGAGGTCGAAGTAGATGAGCACGTTGCGGCAGAACACCACGTCCATGCGCGGCACCAGCTGGCTGCCCACCTCGTCCAGCAGGTTGTGGTGGCCGAAGGACACCCAGGCCCGCACGTCGTCGCGCACGCGGACCCGGTTCTGGGCCACCTGGACGAAGTGGCGCGCCACCAGCTCCGGCGACGTGGCGCGCAGCGCGGACGGCCCATACTCCGCGCGCCGCGCCATGGCCAGCACGCGCCGGGAGATGTCCGTGCCGAGCACCTCCACGTCCCAATCCTCGAAGCGGCGGCTGTCCTTGAGGAGCATGGCCAGCGTGTAGGCCTCCTCCCCGGAGGAACAGCCCGCGGACCACAGCCGGAGCCGCTTCAGGCGCGCGTTGCGCTGTGCAAGCACCGGCAGCAGCTCGTCGGTGAAGGCCTTGAGCTGGGTGGGCTCGCGGAAGAAGTACGTCTCATGGGTGGTGAGGGACTCGACGGCCGCCTCCAGCTCGGCGTGCCGGTTGGCGTCGTAGCGCAGGTAGCGGTGGTAGGCGCCGTAGTCCGTCAGCCCCAGCAGCTCCAGTCGGGGCCACAGCCGGCGCTCCATCACGAACTTCATGTCCTCGTGCACCAGGATGCCGCAGTGCGCGTACACATGGTCTCTCAGGAGGCGGAACTCCACCGCCGACATCTCCGGGCGTCCGTCGTCGAAGCGTGCCATGGAGCCCTCTCAGCGCCGCTGCAGGCGGTTCACGGCATCGGAGAGGGCTTGCAGCGCCAGGGCGTCCGACTCCGCCTCCAGCGCCTCGCGCGCGGCGGGCAGACAGTCCGGCCCCGCCGAGCTCCCCAGCACCCGCGCCGCCGCGGTCCGGACGTCCCAGCTCGGATGGCGCAGCAGTGAAAGCGCCATCGCCACGCCCTCCCTGGACTCCGCGCCCGCCGTCAGGGCCGCCTTCACCACCTCCACGTCGGGATGGCTCGCCGCCTCGCGCAGGAGGCCCGGCTCCGCCGCCCCCAGCCGCGCCAGGGCCCGCACCGCCGCCACCGCCAGCGCCCCATTCGTGTGCCGCGTCAGGTCCACCAGCTCCGGAACCCGCTCCAGCGCTCCGCAGTCCCCCACCGCATCCACCGCGGCCCCCCGGACGGCGGGGTCCTCATCTCGCAGCGCGGGCGACAGCAGCGCGCCCGCGTCCGGGCCGCCCAGCCGCGCCATCGCCCGGGCCGCCGCGATGCGCACCGGAACGGACTCGTCCGCGAGCGCCGAGCGCACCAGCTCCCGCCCCACCTCCCCATCGAGCTCGCAGGCAGCCATCACCGCCGCCGCGCGCCATTGCGGCTCCGCGTCCCGCGCCAGCCGCTTCAGTAGGGGCAGGGCCGGCACGCCACCCACGCGCGCCAGGGCCACCACGGTGGCGGGCGTCGTCCTTCGCGCCACCGCGTCCTCCAGCGCCTCCAGCACCTCCGCCCGGCATTCCTCCGCGAGCCCCGCCAGCGAGCGGATGACGGCCCCCTCCAGGGATGGGTCCTCCAGCAACTCCACCAGCGAAGGCACGGCGTCAGCCGAGCCCGTGCGCCCCAGCGCGCGCACCACCACCGCGCGAAGGTCACCCTCCATCCACTCCAGCAGCGAGCACAGCGCCGCCACCGCCGAGGCATCCACCAGCTCCACCAGCGCCTCGGCCGCCGCGGCCCGCGCGGGCAGTGACAGCTCAGGAAGCCGGAGAAGCAGCTCACGCCCCCCCGCGGGCCCTAGCCTGTCCAGGGTGTGCAGCACCTCGCGCATCAGCCGCGGCTCACGCGCGCACTCCGCCACGGGCATGGCCAGGGCCGCATCGCCCAGCGCCGCCACCACCGCGAGCGCGCCCGCGCGCACCATCACCGCTTCCGACTCCAGCGCCTCGGCGAGACGCGGCCCCAGCGCGGGCACCGGCGGCAGCACCTGGCGCACCACCGCTTCAAGCGCACCGCGCCGCGCTCCCTCCGCGCGCGAGGCCTGCGTCCCCAGCGCGGACAGCGCGGCCTCGCGCACCGAGCGCAGCTCCGACGTCAGCCCCAGGCAGATGCGCGCGGTGGCCTCGGCGTCCGGGATGAGCCCCAGCATCCGGTAGGCGCTGCGCTGCAATCGTGTGTCCTCCAGCAGCGCCAGCACCACGCGCAGGGGCGCCGCGTGCTGGAGCAACGTCAGCCCCTCCAGCGCGGACAGGCGAAGCAACGGCTCCGCGTCCGCCAGCAGCGCCTCCA
Organism: Pseudomonadota bacterium; assembly: GCA_023426545.1. Classification (GTDB taxonomy): domain Bacteria; phylum Myxococcota; class Myxococcia; order Myxococcales; family Myxococcaceae; genus Myxococcus. The sequence goes on along the minus strand of JAFAAN010000034.1, from coordinate 41,099 downwards.
GTGCCCGGCGGGCCTGCTCGCCGCCAATCCGGCCCAGGGCTTCCGCGCTGGACACGCGCACGTTGAGGTCCGGGTCCTCCAGCGCGCGCACCAGCGGGGCCTCCGCGCCGCGCTGTCCCAACTGCCCGAGGATGTCCGCGGCGAACTTGCGCTGGTCCGGGTCCGGGTGCGCCAGCAGGTCCACCAGCGGCCCCAGCGCGGCGCCGCCGAGCCCCGCGAGCGCCTCCGCCGCCGCGTTGCGCGCGCCCGTCTCCCCGCGCTCCCCGAGGACGGAGATGAGCCGGGCCGCGAGCTCGGCCGAGGCGGGCATCCGCTGGAGGGCCTCTGCCGCGACATGGCGCACGCGCCAGCTCTCGTCGTGCAGGCCGACGATGAGAATCTCCAGGACACCCGCGGCGCAGGGGTCCAGCGCCTGGAGCGTGAGGTAACGCGCCTCCTCCGCGGCGGGCAGCTCGAGTGTGGGATTCATGGTTCGAAGACCTGGTCGGAGCCGGGCTGGAGATAGAACCAGAGCGCGTAGGCGCCCAGGAGCGTGCCCAGCGGGACGTTGGGGATGGCGAGGATGCCCAGCACGAACGCCACCGTCCGCGCCCAGGCCTTGCGCTTCAGCAGGCCGATACCGGTGAGGACGCCGGGCAGTCCCAGCAAGGCGAGACAGCCCCCCACCAGCGCCCCGGCGGCGACCATCAGCGCCCGCTCCTCCGGCTGCGCGCTGGGCACCACCCCTCCCACGGCGGCCATGAACACGGCCACGCCCACCGCCGCGAGCAGAGACAGCCCGTTGATGACGATGAAGGAGATGCCGAGGATTCGGCGGTGCTGCTCCAGTCCTTGTTGGTCCACCACGGTCCCCCTGGTGTGGCCCTACATCGGTTTGCCTGACGATTCGCGCTCCAGCTCCACCCGGAGCAAGGCCTTGAGGTCCAGCAGCAGCCGGAGCCGATCCGGCGGGCCACATACCCCCACCACATAAGGCGAGCGCCCCGCCACCCTCAGCGCGGGCGCGGGCTTGATGTCACCCCGCCGCACCCGCAGCACCTCCGCCACCCGGTCCACCTTCACCGCCACGCGGCGCATGCCCAGCTTGCAGACGAGGAGCCGTGTCCTCGGTGTCTCGGGCTCCGGCGCGCCCAGGAGCTGGCAGCGCAGGTCCACCACTGGGAGGATGAGGCCTCGCAGGTGCAGCACGCCCTCCACGAAGGCGGGGGCGTGGGGAATGGGGGTGACGCGCTGGGGCGAGAGGATCTCCTCCACCCGCATGATGTCCAGCACGTACTCCTCGGTGCCCACGAAGAAGGCGCACAGCTGCACCACCCGGTCGGCGGCCGGAGCCGCCTCGTCTGGGACGGCGTGAGGGCGCCGCGACAGCAGGTTGACCGGGTCCTTCATGAGGTGAGCGCCTGTTCCGCGTCCAGGAGGATGTAGAGCGAGGGCCCGCGCCGGCCCATGCCCACCACGCAATCCCTGTCCCCCACGCGCATCCCCGGAGGCGGAGCCTCCAGCATGGATGGCTTGAGCTTCACCACGCCCACGACCCCGTCCACCCACACGCCCGCGGGGCCCGCCTCCGTGCGCAGCACGAGGATGCGGGCGCTCCTGGGCGGCGCGGGCGCGTCGGGGCCCGCCACCACGGGGGGCCGCTCGGCCAGTCGCAGCCGAACCTTGATGTCGTACACGGGCAGCAGCTCGCCGCGCAGGTTCATCAGCCCCAGGAGCTGGGGCTCCGCCCGCGGAATCTCCGTCAGCGGCGGCACCTTGGAGATTTCACGCACGCCCCCGATGGGGAGGGCGTAGCACTCGCCTTCGAGCTGGAAGGCCAGGTACTCCTCGGGGATCTCCTCGGGCGCGGCGGCCCGCACGCCATCGCTGCCCGCCGCGAAATCCTGAAGCCCGGCGACGTCCTCGTCCGGACGGTAGAAGAAGTCGTCGAGCAGCTCCGTGAACCGGGACACGGTGGGGAAGGATAGCAGCCGGCGCGCCCGGCCGCAGCGAGGGTCAGGCCCGGCGCCGCTCCTGGGCCATCCCCTCCTCCAGGAGCGCCGCCACGTCCAGCACCAGGACCGTACGGCGGTTGCCCAGGTCGGTGGCTCCGGAGATTCCCCGGATGGACTGGAGCCGCCCCCCGAGGGGCTTGGTGACGATGTCCTGCTGGCCGTGCAGTTCGTCCACGGCGATGCCCAACCGCTCCTGGGCCAGTCCGACCACCACCACGAAGTGGCGGCTCACCGGGCGCTCGGGCAGCGCGAACATGCGCGCCAGCCGGACGAAGGGGAGCGTCTGGCCGCGCAGGTCCAGCACCTCGCGGCGCTCCACGGTGCGGATGTCCCTGGGCTGGACGGAGACGATCTCCAGCACGCTGTTGAGCGGCACCGCGTACGTCCGGCCACTCACGCCCACCAGCAGCGCGCGGATGATGGCCAGCGTGACGGGCAGCGTGAGGTGGAAGGCGGTGCCCCTCCCCCGCTCGCTCCACACATCGATGATGCCGGACAGGTTGCCCAGGTTGTTCTTCACCACGTCCAGGCCGACGCCCCGGCCGGACAGCTCGGAGATGCTGCGGGCGGTGGAGAAGCCGGGCTGGAAGATGAGGTTGAGCAGCTCGCGCCGGCCCATCTCCTGGGCCTGCGCGAAGGTGATGAGGCCCCGGGTGATGGCCACCTCGCGCACGCGCGCCTCGTCGATGCCGGCCCCGTCGTCGCTCACCTCGATGACGACGTGGTTGCCCTTCTGCTCCGCGCGCAGCGACACCACCGCGCGGCGGGGCTTGCCCGCGGCCAGCCGCGCGTCGGGCGACTCGACGCCGTGGTCGATGGCGTTGCGGATGAGGTGCATCAGCGGGTCGCTCAGCTCCTCGACGATGAGCTTGTCCAGCTCCACGTCGCCGCCGCCGATGACGAACTCGATTTCCTTCCCGGCCTCACGGGTGATGCGGCGCACCAGCCGCGCCAGCTTGTCGAACACCTGGCCGACGGGGACCATCCGCGCTTCCAGGAGCCCCTCCTGAAGCGCTTCCAGCTTGCGCTCCAGCCCCCGCGTCTCCCGCGCCAGCTCCTGGCCGAACAGCTTGGAGAGGGCCACCGCGCCATCCTGCCGCGCGGACTCCGCGAGCCGCTGGAGGTTCGCCTTGATGAGCAGCAGCTCGCCCACCATGTTGATGAGCCCGTCGAGCCGGCCGATGTCCACGCGCACCGTCTGCGTGAGCGAGCGCAGTGAGGTGTCTGCCGCCGACGCCGACGGGGCGCTCCCCGCGCCCGTGCCCACGGTGGAGGAAGGTGGCGGTGGCGCGACCGAGAGTCCCCTGGACGCCTTCGCGGCCCCCTGGAGATAGGCCACCATCGGCGCTGGCGCGGCGCCGGGTGGCAATTCCAGCTCCGTGGCCGTCGTGGGGGCGAGCGCGTGAAGCGAATCGGACGGCTTCGCCGCAGGCTCGGCGTCCGGCGCCGGCCACTCCAGCGGCTCGGGCGGAGCAGCCTCCCCCAGGTGGGGCAGCGACTGCTGCTGCACGCTGGGAGCCGGGGGAGCTGCGGCGGCCCGAGGCCCCTTCTTCCTCCCCCCTCCGCGCTTGGGCGGCGGTGAGCCCTCCGCCGCCTCCGAGTCGCGTGCCGCCGCGACGGGCTCGGCGGCCCGGACCAGGGCGTGGGTGACGACCTCCACGGCCGGGCGCACCCGGAGCGGCGACAGCTCCGCCGGCGTCCCGGACAGCCCGGCCTCGAGCCCAGCGCCGTCCACCTGCGCGCCGAAAATCAGGTCGAACGCGATGCCGTGAGCTCCGCCGGGCTGCGCGGACGGCAGCGTGCTGATGACCTCGCCCAGCGGCTTGAGCCTCGCGTTGAGCTCCGCCAGCCCCTTGTCGAAGTCCGACAGGTCGAACGCGGCCCGGACGCGCCACAGGGCCACGCCCCGGCGCACGTTCTCCCGGAGCCGATGCTCCTCGTACTCGGTGAAGACGGCCCGCACCTGTGCGTCCAGCTCCAGACGCTCCAGCGGGTCGTCCTCTGGCACCTCGACCGGAGCGCCCAGTGACGCCAGCCGCGCGGCCATGGCCTCGACACGGGCGGAGAGCCCCTCCGACTCCGTGCCGCGAGCGGCCTCGCCCAGCAGCGCCTGGAACGCATCCAGGACCTCGATGAGCGCGTCCAGCACCGCGCCATCCATCAGGAGCCGCCCGAGGCGCAGCCGGTCGAGCAGGTCCTCCGTGCCGTGCGCCAGCCGGGCGATGCGCTCCTGGCCGAACAGCCCGGACAGCCCCTTCAGCGAGTGCGCCGCGCGGAAGATGCCGTTGACCAGCTCCGGGTCCGCCTCCTGCCCCCGGCGCTCGTCCAGCGCGAGCAGATCTCGCGCCAGGGCGTCGAGAATCTCGGTCGCCTCCGCCACGAACTCGGCCAGCGCCTTGCTTCGGGGAGTCACGGCAGCTTCAGGTAGCGCCGCAGGAGCGCTTCCAGGCTCCCGGGGAGGAAGGGCTTGACCAGGTACTCCGCGGCGCCCAGCGCGAGCCCCCGCTCGCGGTCCTGCTCACGCCCCTCCGTGGTGATGATGAAGAGCGGCACGTCGCGGTAGTTGGGGTTCTTCTTGACGAAGTTGATGAGCTCCAGCCCGTTGATGTCGGGCATGTTGATGTCGGTGATGATGAGCTCGAAGCGGTGGCGTGGCAGCAGCTTCAGCGCCTCGAAGCCGCTCGAGGTCACCACCACCTCGACGCCCTCCACCGCCTCGACCATCGCCGCGATGTACTCGCGCGATGCCTTCGAGTCCTCGACAATCAACACCTTGACACGCATGTGCGCTCGCCCCGGGCGAGGCATGCTAGCAGAAGGCCCGCTCGGCCGCCGAGCGTCAGCCCTTCCGGGCAGGCAGCGACCGGACGAGTCCCTTGTCCGCCAGGACCGCCACCCGTCCTCCCTTGAACGCCGGCAGGAAACCCTTCTGGAAGGCCTCCGCCCGCACGGCGTCCTCCAACTGCCCGCCGCCAGGCACCTCCAGCGCCACCGACTCCACGCGGGCCTTGCTCAGCACCCGCCCCGCACCGGCCAGCGCCTCGCTCAGCGCGCCCGCGTCCAGCCGCTGACGCGCGCCCAGCCCCACCACGAAGATGCGGGGCACGGCCAGCTTGCCGTCCGAGGGCAGCAGGAGCCAGTCATCCTTCGCGCCGGTGAAGAAGCCGGCCTTGAGCACCCGCGAGAGCGACCCGCACATCCGCCAGTCCACGAAGCCCGCCGAGGACGGCAGGGGCCGCTCATCCTCGGCGACGAAGAGGCAGAGCGCGTCCACGCCGCCGAGCGAGTCCAGGCCCTCCAATCCGATGTCGTGCGTCGTCGTCTGGCTCAAGGCGCATCCCTCCCGGCGGGCGTCAGCGGCTCACGGCTTGTTCAGGGCCACCGCGACACGGTCGAGGAGGCCGTTGACGAAGGCGCTCGACTCCTCCGTCCCGAAGTTCTTCCCCAGCTCCACCGCCTCGTTGATGGACACCTTGCGTGGGATGTCCGGACGGTACTTCAGCTCGAAGATGCCCAGGCGCAGCACGTTCCGGTCGATGCGGGACATGCGGTCCAACCGCCAGTTGTGGCTGTGCCGCTCGATGAGCTGGTCGATGTCGTCCCGGTGGGACTGCACGCCCTCCACCAGCTCCCGGGCGAACTTCACCGCGTCCGGGTCGCGCCTGGCGCTCTCCTCGGCGGCCGACCAGGCCGACTCGAGCGCGTCCGCCGTCGTCACGTTGGACATCTCCAGCTGGTAGAGCGCCTGCAGCGCACGCTCACGTCCCGTTCTCCGCGCGCCCATGGCCTACGCCTTCCTTCCTTCCGTCACCGTCATCTTCGCGTACAGATTGACCATCTCGATGCAGGCCAGTGTGGCCTCCGCTCCCTTGTTCCCCGCCTTCACACCCGCCCGGTCGATGGCCTGCTCCACCGTGTCCGTCGTGAGCACGCCGAAGGTGACGGCCGTCGCGGGGCTGGCCGCCGCGGCCGAGAAGGCCACCGCGCCAATGCCCTTGGCGCACTCGCCGGCCACGTAGTCGAAGTGCGGCGTCCCACCGCGGATGACGGCGCCCAGGGTGATGACGCCCACGTACTGCCGGGACTCCGTCACGCGCCGGACCAGGCCGGGCAGCTCGTAGGTTCCGGGGCAGCGGTACACGTCGATGTCCGCGTCGGCGACGCCGTGACGCACCAGCGTGTCCACGGCGCCCTTGGCCAGCTCCTCGGTGATGAAGCCGTTGAAGCGGGCCACGCAGATGGCGAAGCGGCCCTTGGGGGGGAGAAAGTCACCGTCGAAGTAGCGAGGCATGCCGCGCTTCCTACACCACCCCGGGGCCCGGCGTCGCCTGCTACGGCGTGCCGAACCCCGCGGCCGCGATGGCCGCCGCCGTCAGCCCGCCGCCCCCGGGTGCCCCCTGCCCCCGCTGGAGCGCGAACAGCCGCGCCACGTATTTCCCGATCTGGTCCGCCTCCAGGTTCACCTTCGCCCCCACGCCCCGCGCCTTCAAGGTGGTGCGCTCCTGCGTCTCCGGGATGAGCTGCACCCGGAACCGGTCCGCCTCCACCGTATTGACGGTGAGGCTGATGCCGTCGATGGCCACCGAGCCCTTCTCGATGAAGTACGGCGCCAGCGTCTCCGGGAGCCGGAAGGCCATCACCCAGGAGCCGCCCTCCGGGTAGGCCTCCAGCACCTCGCTGACTTCGTCCACGTGGCCGGAGACCAGGTGCCCGCCCAGCCGGTCCCCCAGGGCCAGGGCCCGCTCCAGGTTCACCGGGTCTCCGGGCTGCGCGGCGCCCAGCGTCGTGCGCCGCAGCGTCTCCGGCGCGGCCTGCACCCGGAACGTGTCCCGGGTCCGCTCCACCACCGTGAGGCAGGCGCCGTTGACGGCAATGGACTCGCCCAGCTCGAAGGCCGCCGCGCCCAGGGAGGTGTGAATCCACAGGTCGGTCACCCCGCCGGGGATGACGCGCTCCACCCTGCCAAGGTCCTGAATGAGGCCGGTAAACATGGGGCCGTTTATAACGGACCGGCCCCTTTCCGCCCACGGCCGCGGACGACCTACAGCAGCGCCTGGAGCAGGATGTCGTCGCCGTGGCGCTCGAAGGCGAGGTCCTTCACCGACAGCGCCTGCGCCATCTCCTTCACGCCCAGGTCCCCGGCCCAGGACAGGCCCGGGCTCCCAATCAGCTTGGGCGCCAGGAACAGGGCCAGCGAGTCGGCCAGGCGCCCGCGCAGGAAGGAGCCGTACATCTCCGCTCCGCCCTCCACCAGGAGATGGTTGTGGCCGGCTTTCGCCAGCCGCCGCAGCAGGGCCTTGAGGTCCACCTTCCCCGCCTTCTGGCGCAGCTGCCAGACCTCCACGCCCTGGGCCAGGAAGCGCCGCGCCTTGCGCCCCTCCGGGTCCTCCAGTGTGGCCACCACGGTGCGGGCCGGGCTGCGCTGCGTGAACACGGTGTAGCCCGGAGAGAGGCGCAGGTGGCTGTCCACCACCACGCGCAGCGGGTCCTTCCCGCCGCCGCCCGGCAGCCGCGTGGTGAGCTTCGGGTCATCCTTCCGGACGGTGTTGGCTCCCACCAGGATGACGTCCACCGAGTCCCGCAGCTGGTGGACCCAGGCGCGCGCCGGCGCGCCCGTCACCCAGCGCGAGTCCCCGGTGGCCGTGGCCAGCTTCCCGTCCAGCGTCACCGCCGCCTTGAGCGTCACCCAGGGCAGGCCGGTGCGAATCATCTTGAAGAAGGGCCGGTTGAGGCGGTCCGCCTCCTCCTGGAGGATGCCGGTGAGCACCTTCACTCCGGCGCGCCGCATCCGGGCCACGCCCTTGCCGCTCACCTGCGGGTTGGGGTCCGCCGACGCGCAGATGACACGCCGGACCCCCGCCTCGATGATGGCCATGCTGCACGGCGGGGTCCGCCCGTAGTGGTCGCACGGCTCCAGCGTCGTGTAGAGGTCCGCGCCCTTCGCGCGGGCACCGGCGGCCTCCAGCGCCACGATCTCCGCGTGCGCGCTGCCCGCCTTCTTGTGGTAGCCGCGGGCGATGATGCGGCCCCCCTTCACCAGCACCGCGCCCACCACGGGGTTGGGGCTGGTACGGCCCAGGCCCTTGGCCGCCTCCTCCAGCGCGATGCGCATGAAGAACTCGGCCACCGCCCGGTCGAAGTCCGCCGCCCGCTTCGCCCGAGGCGCCCTCGCCGCTTCCAACCTTGCCCGTGTCAGCAGCCGCATGTCCCTTCTCTAACCACCCTTGTCCACCGGCGCCGCGGGGGCCGCCTCGCGCTGCTCACGCGCCTCGGCCTCGCGAAGGGCCCTCAGCTCGTCCATGAACTCCGCGATGTCGCGGAAGCTGCGGTAGACGGACGCGAAGCGGACGTAGGCCACCTCGTCCAGCTGCCGCAGCCGGCGCATGATTTCCTCGCCGATGACGGACGAGGGCACTTCCTTCTCGCCCATGCCCTGGAGCTGCCGCTCGATGGCGACCACCACCTCCTCGAGCTGGTCCGCGGACACGGGCCGCTTCTCGCACGCCTTCTGCAATCCGTTGACGATCTTCTCCCGGTCGAAGGCCTCGCGGCGCCCGTCCTTCTTCACGATGAGCGGGTAGAGCTCCTCCACCCGCTCGTACGTCGTGAAGCGGCGCTTGCAAGCCAGGCACTCACGGCGCCGGCGGATGACGGAGCCCTCGTGGGACTCACGGGAGTCAATGACCTTGTTCTCGGCGTCCTGACAGAAGGGGCAGCGCATGGAGGGGGACGGCGCGCAGTCTACTTCAACCGCGAGGCGTAGAGCGGGAAGCCTTGCGAAAGCTCCTTCACCTGGCCGCGGATGCGCGCCAGCGCGGCGTCGTCCTGCGCGGCGTCCAGCGCCTCGCCGATGAGCCGCCCCACCACCACCATCTCCGCCTCACGCATGCCGCGCGTGGTGATGGCCGGCGTGCCCACCCGGATGCCGGACGTGGTCATCGGCTTCTCCGGGTCGAACGGAATCATGTTCTTGTTCACGGTGATGCCGGCCTTGTCGAGCACCCCCTCCGCCACCTTCCCCGTGAGCTGCTTGGGGCGCAGGTCCACCAGCATCAGGTGGTTGTCCGTGCCGCCCGAGGTCAGCCGCAGGCCCGCGCGCTGGAGCGCCTCCGCCAGGGCCTTGGCGTTGGCGACGATCTGCCGCTGGTAGGCCTTGAACTCGGGGGACAGCGCCTCCTTGAAGGCCACCGCCTTGCCGGCGATGACGTGCATCAGCGGGCCGCCCTGGATGCCGGGGAAGATCTGGCTGTTGATGGCCTTGGCGTAGGGCTCGCGGCTGAGCACCAGGCCGCCACGCGGGCCGCGCAGCGTCTTGTGCGTGGTGCTGGTGACGATGTCCGCCACCGGCACCGGCGAGGGGTGCACGCCCGCGGCCACCAGGCCGGCGATGTGCGCCATGTCCACGAGCATGGCCGCGCCCACGGCGTCGGCAATCTCGCGGAACTTCGCGAAGTCCAGCGTGCGCGGGTACGCGCTGGCGCCCACGACGATGACCTTCGGCTTGTGCTCCTTGGCCAGCGACTCCACCTGCGCGAAGTCGATGGTCTCCGTGTCGCGCGTCAGGCCGTAGTGGACGACCTTGTAGAGCTTGCCGGAGAAGTTGAACGTGGCCCCGTGCGTGAGGTGGCCGCCGGAGTTGAGGTCCAGCGACAGCATGGTGTCGCCCGGCTTCATCAGCGCCATGAAGGCGCCCATGTTCGCCTGGCTGCCCGAGTGCGCCTGCACGTTGACGGCCTCGGCGCCGAACAAGTCCCTGGCGCGCGAAATCGCCAGGTTCTCCGCGACGTCCACCACCTCGCAGCCGCCGTAGTAGCGCCTGCCGGGGTAGCCCTCCGCGTACTTGTTGGTGAGCACCGAGCCCACCGCTTCCATCACCGCCGGGGAGACGAAGTTCTCGGAGGCGATGAGCTCCAGGCCCTCTTCCTGGCGCTGGGTCTCCTCGCGGAGGACACGGGCGATCTCCGGGTCCACTTCAGCCAGCGTACGGACGTTCTCCATGGCGGACTCCCTCGAACAGCGGGTACGGCGGGGCCGTCAGCCCTGGGACTCGGCCTCGCGGATCATCTGGACGCGCCGCTCGTGGCGGCCGCCCTCGAAAGCAGTGCTGAGGAACGCCTCCAGGATGGCGCGGCCCACGCCGGCCCCCACCACGCGCTGGCCCAGGCACAGCACGTTGGCGTCGTTGTGAGCCCGGGCCATGCGGGCCTCGAACTCGGTGGTGCACAGGGCCGCGCGGATGCCCCGGTGCTTGTTGGCCACGATGCTCATCCCGATGCCGGTGCCGCACACCAGCACGCCCAGGGTGGCCTCACCGGAGGCCACCGCGCGGGACACCCGGGCCGCGAAGTCCGGGTAGTCCACCGAGTCCTGCGTGGCGGGGCCCACATCCTCATGGGCCACGCCGCGCGCGGCGAGCGCCGCCACCAGCTCCTGCCGGAGCTCCAGGCCCGCGTGGTCGGAAGCGAGGATGACTTTCACGCGGAGCTCTCCTGGGGCGACTAGAAGCGCTTGAACAGCAGCACCGCGTTGGTGCCGCCGAAGCCGAACGAGTTGCTCATCACCGCGTCCACCCGGGCCTCACGCGCCTGGTTGGGCACGTAGTCCAGGTCGCAGTCCGGGTCGGGCGTCGTCTGGTTGATGGTGGGCGGCAGGATGTTGCGCGCCAGCGCCAGCGTGCTGACCACGCCCTCAAACCCGCCCGCCGCGCCGAGCATGTGGCCCGTCATGGACTTGGTGGACGACACCGCCAGCTTGCGGGCGTGGTCGCCGAACACCGCCTTGAGGGCCTTGGTCTCGTTGGCGTCGTTGAACGGCGTCGAGGTGCCGTGCGCGTTGACGTAGCCCACGTCCTCCGGGTTCAGACCCGCGGACTGGAGCGCCAGGCGCATGCAGCGCGCCGCGCCCTCGCCCTCCGGCGCCGGCTGGGTGACGTGGTACGCGTCCGAGTTGGCGCCGTACCCCACCACCTCCGCGAGGATGTTGGCGCCGCGCTTCTTCGCGGCCTCCATCTCCTCCAGCACCAGCATGCCCGCGCCCTCGCCCATCACGAAGCCATCGCGATCCTTGTCGAAGGGGCGGCTGGCCGCGGCCGGGTCGTCGTTGCGCGTGGACAGCGCCTTCATCACCGAGAAGCCACCCAGCCCCAGCGGCGTGATGGCCGCCTCGGCCCCACCCGCGATGACCGCGTCCGTCTCGCCCAGCTTGATGGACTTCCAGGCCTCGCCAATGGCGTGGGCACTGGTCGCGCAAGCCGACACCGGCGCCCAGTTCGGCCCCTTGCAGTTGTACCGCATGGAGATGAGGCCGGGCGCCATGTTGATGATCATCTGGATGATGAAGAAGGGCGACAGCCGGTCGAACCCCTTCTCGAGCCCCTTGCGGTGCTGCTCTTCCAGAGAGGAGATGCCGCCAATGCCGGAGCCGACGATGACGCCGACCTTCTCCGGGTTGTAGCCATGCGGCTTGTCCGAGCCGACGGGCAGCCCCGACTCCGTCATGGCCATGTGCGCGGCGGCGAGCGCGTACTGCGCATACAGGTCCATCCGGCGCACTTCGCGCTTGTCGATGAACGCCTCGGGCTGGAAGTCCTTCACCTCGCCCGCGATGCGCGTGTCAATTTTGCCAACGTCAAAGCGCGTGACCTGGGCAATACCCGACTTGCCGGCGATCATCGCCTGCCAGTTCTTCTCGGTTCCGGTGCCCAGAGCCGAAATGAGCCCGGTTCCGGTGACGACGACTCGACGGTGTGACACGGTCCTCTCCGCTGGCACCAGGGGCACCGGGGACGCCGCGTCTCACGCGGCGCCATCCCCGAACCCCGGCACGCCAAGTGGTGCTGCCTACTTCTTGTGGGTGTTGATGTAGTTGATGGCGTCGTTGACGGACTTGATGTTCTCCGCCTCTTCGTCGGGGATTTCGACCTCGAACTCCTCCTCCATCGCCATCACGAGTTCCACGATGTCGAGGCTGTCCGCCCCCAGGTCCTCGATGAAGGAAGACTCAGGCTTGATCTCATCCTCTCCGACCCCCAGCTGGTCGGCGATGATGGACTTGACCTTGGCCTCAATGGTTGACGTCGACATAAGTGTAGAACCCTCCAGGAACCAGATGAGGTCCGGCAGGCTTCCCGGACCATGTCGAAAGCGGGCGCGGTATATCCCACGCCCGGCGGCAATCCAACCGTGGGTTACATGTACATGCCGCCATTGACCTTCAGGACCTCACCGGTGATGTAGGACGCGGCGTCCCCCGCCAGGAAGACGACCGCGCCGGCGACCTCCTCCGGGTTCCCCAGCCGCCCCAGGGGGATGCCTTCCAGCATCTTCTGGCGCAGCTCGTCATTGAGGTGCTGGGTCATGTCGGTTCCGATGAATCCCGGAGACACGGCATTCACGCGGATGTTCCGGCTGGAGAGCTCGCGCGCCACGGACTTGGTCATGCCGATGAGCCCCGCCTTGGACGCCGCGTAGGCTGCCTGACCGCCGTTGCCCATCTCCCCCACCACGGAGGTGATGTTGATGATGGCGCCGCCCCGCTGCTTCATCATGGGCCGGCTGGCGGCGCGGATGAGCGCGAAGGCGCCCCTGAGGTTGGTGTCGAGCTGGCGGTCCCAGTCCTCGTCCTTCACCCGCATCACCAGGCCGTCCACCGCGATGCCCGCGTTGTTGACGAGCACGTCCAGCCGGCCATGCGCCTTGACGATGCCGTCCACGGCGCTGGCGCACGCGGCGCTGTCGGCGACGTCGAAGCGGAGGGCCTCCGCCTTCGCGCCCGCGGCCTCGAGCAGCTTCACCGTCTCCTGCGCCGCGGCCTCGTTGCCCGCATAGCTGATGACCACGGTGGAGGCCCCCGCCTGGGCGAAGGCCATCGCGCACGCCCGGCCAATGCCGCGCGAGCCACCCGTCACCAGCACCACCTTGTCCTTGAAGCCGCTCACGGTGCCACCCCCAGTGCCGCGAGCGTCTTGTCCAGGCTCGCGGAGTCCTCGACGTTGAACAGCTCGATGTCCTTGGTGATGCGCTTGACCAGGCCCACCAGCACCTTGCCCGGCCCCAGCTCGACGATGCGGGTGACGCCCTCGGCCTTCAGCGCCTCCACGCACTCGATCCAACGCACCGGCGAGCTGACCTGCTCCAGCAGCAGCGGCACCACCCGCGAGGCGTCCGCGTTGGGGCGGGCCTCCACGTTGCTCACCACCGGCACGGAGGGCGCGGACACCTGGATGCGGCCCAGCACCTCCGCCAGCCGCGGCTGCACCGGCGCCATCAGCGCGCAGTGGAAGGGCGCGGACACCGGCAGCGGCATCACGCGCTTGGCCCCCGCCTCCTTGCACAGCGCCCCGGCGCGCTCCACGGCCGCCGCGTCACCGGCGATGACCGTCTGCTCCGGCGAGTTGTAGTTCGCAGGTGCCACCACCTGGCCCTCGGCCGCCGCGTCGCAGGCCGCCTTCACCTTCTCCGGGACGAGGCCCAGCACCGCGGCCATGGCGCCCACGCCCGCGGGCACGGCCTCCTGCATGAAGGTGCCGCGCGCGCGCACGGCCCGGGCCGCGTCGCCCAGGCCCATGGCGCCCGCCGCCACCAGCGCCGAGTACTCTCCCAGCGAGTGCCCCGCCACGAAGGCCGGCGCCGGCCCGCGCTTCGAGAACACCGCGTGCGCCGCCAGCGACACCGTGAGGATGGCCGGCTGGGTGTTGGCCGTGAGCTTCAGCGCCTCGTCCGGCCCCTCGAAGCAGAGGGTGGAGAGCTTCTCGCCCAGGGCGTCGTCGACCGCGTCGAACACGGCCCGGGCCTCGGGGAACTTCTCATACAGGTCCTTGCCCATCCCCACGGCCTGGCTGCCCTGCCCGGGGAACACGAACGCGACCTTCGACATGCGGACTCTGCCTCCTCGAATTTCGAGGTCCCCGCGCCCGGCCTCCTGGCGCAGTGGACCCGCTGTCAGCGGCCTCGGGCCGCGAGATGGACGCCCTGTTGCCGCACCTGGGCAGCTTGAGCCAGCAATTTCCTCGCGGAGCCCTGCCGCGACCCAGGGTCGGCCTGCACGCTTCGGGCGCTGGCTCTAATCGGAAATGCCCGCCTCTGTCGCTCTTTTTCCCTTCGCCAATACCGGCAGCCAGGTCCGCGCCCGCGCAATGCAGCGCGTCATCTCCACCTGGACGCCCCCCTCGGCCATGGCCAGCGCGGCCCCCAGCGCGTTGCACAGGGCCCGGGGCGAGGAGCGCCCGTGGGCGACGACGCCCACCCCCTGGATGCCCAGCAGCGGCGCCCCGCCATACTCAGCGTAGTCCACCACCCGGCGCAGGCCGGCCAGGGCCGGCTGGAGGAGCATGGCCCCCACCTTCTCCGCCAGCCCCCCGCGCCGCTCGATGGCCTGACGCAGCAGACCGATGACGCCCATGCCCACGCCCTCGGATGTCTTCAGGACGACATTTCCCGTGAAGCCGTCCGTCACCACCACGTGCACGTCGCCGGAGAAGAGGTCCTTGCCCTCCACATAGCCGACGAAGTCCAGGTCCGAGCGGCGCAGCAGCTCGCTGGCCTCCCGGGTGAGGGGGGTCCCCTTGGAGGACTCCTCACCATTGGACAGCACGGCCACCCGGGGCCGCGCCACGCCCAGCCGGGCGCGCACGTAGGCGTCCCCCATGACGGCGAACTGGGCCAGGTGTACGGGGCGGCAGTCCACGTTGGCCCCCGCGTCCAGCAGCAGGCAGCGGCCGCCCCCCTTGAGGGCGGGGAAGAGCGCGGCGATGGCCGGGCGCTCCACCCCGGGCAGGCGCCCCAGCGTCAGCAGGCCCCCGGCCATGACGGCCCCGGAGTTGCCCGCCGACACCAGCGCGTCCGCCTTCCCGTCGCGCACCAGCTCGAAGCCCACCCGGAGGGAGGAGTCGCGCTTGCGGCGGAAGGCGGCGGAGGCGTGCTCGTCCATCTCCACGACCTCGGAGGCGTGCTGAAACTGGAGGTTGGCGGGAGGCCGCGCCTTGCCCAGCAGCGGCGCCACCTTCGCCTCGTCTCCCACCAAGAGCACCTGATGGCCGGCGTGGGCGCGCGCGAAGAGCACCGCGCCCTCTACCGGCGCGGCGGGCGCGTGATCGCCGCCCATGGCATCCAGCACCAGCCTCATCCCCACCCTCTCCTTGCCCGCCAGCCCTCCGGGCGGATGTCGGTCGCATCCCCGCCGGAGCGGGCGGCGCGCAGCACACCAGGAACCCTCCAGGCGGGCAACGACTGGCTTCGGGCGCCCCGCGAGTCCCCTCCCCTGAATGGCGCCCAGGAGACGGGCGTTGTCACCGGGCACCGTCCGGGATAGACGATACCCCGGAGATAACGGGCACCCGCTCGTTGTCACATTGACTCGGGGGCGCCGAGCCGCTAGGGTCCGCCGCCTTCCGAAGCCGGACATGGAGTACGGGAGCCTTCGTGCGACCGCCCCCAGCCGGTGTCGGGCAGAGAGTGTTGCGCAGGGAGCCGGGGACCCCGGCACAGCGCGAAGACATTTGGACTCAACCGGTCCGGACCGGCGCGAACGCTCCGGGTCGGGGTCGAAGATAGAGGTGAGCCGTGGGTGTCCCCAAGAAGCGTACTTCCAAGATGCGTCGTGACCGCCGCCGTGCGGCCAACAACAACCTGCGGAGCGCCGTGCAGGTGACCAAGTGCCCGAACTGCAAGGAGCCGGTGATGCCTCACCGCGCCTGCACGTCCTGCGGCCAGTACAAGGGCCGTGAGGTGGTGGCGCAGGTCGAGGCCTGACCCACAGCTGAAGACAGCGTCCATCGCCGGACGCCTTGAAGCACGACGGGCCGCGCCTCCACTCCAGGAGGACGCGGCCCTCGTCGTTCCGGGCCACCTCCCTTCCGGGAAGTGGCGCCGCCGCCCAGCCTCAGTTGTTGAGCTTGATGTTCTTCAGGGGCGCCAGCCGCGGGTCCACGGGCCGGGTGTCGCAGGCGCAGGCGACCTCGTTGCGGTTGGCGCCGCACTGCGAGCACAGCCCCTTGCAGTCCTCGCGGCACACCGCGTTCATCGGCAGGGCCAGCAGCAGCTGCTCCCGGACGATGGGGGTCAGGTCGATGGTCTTCCCGTCGAAGAGTTCCTGATCCGCGTCCTCCAGCTCGAAGGAGCCGCCGGACTCGCCCTGGCTGCGCTCCTTCTTCTCCATGGACCTCTCGTCGTCCACGAAGTCGTCCCCCCGCGCCAGGGACTCCGGCACCAGGTTGAGCGTGAAGGACACCGGGACGGCCATCGACACGTCGGCGAGGCAGCGCTTGCAGGGGCTCGTCACGTCCACCGTGAACTGCCCTTCCAGCAGCACGCCGCCGCTCACCTTGCGCAACGACGCCTTCAGCGTCGACGGGGCCGTGGCCCGAAAACCCGTGTCCACGCCGGAGGCAGCGCCACCCAGCGCGTCACCGAGCAGCTCGAGACCGATGGGCTCGTCCAGCTTCAGCCCCGTCTCCTTGATTTGTTCAACCTTTACGAGCATTTACGCTACTTCCAGGCAAAAAGGGGCGCGCAACATAGAGGGCAGCCCCCCCAGCGTCAACACGCCCACGTGCTTCACCGCCACGAAGATGTCACCACGCCGTCACCCCCAGTGGGCCGGCCTTCGTGGATTCTCCCAATAACGTTTTGATAGGTTCGGATCGATGCACGGACACTGCAGGCGGTTGCGCGGGTGGGTCCTCCTCCTGGTGCTGGGCCTGGCGGCCCGCCCGGGCTGGAGCCAGCCCTTCTTCCCGGAGCCCGTTTTCTCGCAGCTGGGCCCGGCGAGCCCGGCCATCACCGAGGCCCGCGAGCAGCTCGACCAGGGCGAGTTCGAGAAGGCGCGGCGCACGCTCCTGGAGGGTCTGGACGCACCAGACCTGACGGACGACCAGCTGGTGGAGCTCTACCGGCTGCTGGGGCTGACGGCGCTGTACCTGGGCGACGAGCCCCAGGCCCGCGATGCCTACGAGAAGCTGCTCCAGGCCCGGCCGGACTACGAGCTCCCCCGCTCCGCGCCGCCCAAGCTGCGCGCCCTCTACGCCCGCATCCGCGAGGACATCAAGAGCCGGCGGGTCCGCCCCGTCACCCTGGACGTGGACCCCATCCCCGACCCGCCCGGTGGCGAGCCCGTCGTCGTGGAGGCCACCATCCACGACCTGGCGCTGGGCGCCCGCGCGCGCCTCTTCTACCGGCGCGCCGGTGACGAGGCCTACAGCTCGGTGGACTTCGCGCGGGAGCGCACGCCCGACGGCCGCAGCCGCGAGCAATACCGCGCGGTGCTGCCCGCCTACGAGGTCCCCTCCGAGCCCGAGGCCTACGAGATGGAGTACTACTTCGAGGTCGCGGACGCGGCGCAGCGCCGGCTCGCGGGCCGCGGGGACTCCTTCATGCCGCTCATCTTCCAGGTGGCGCCCCGGGCCCAGCGCGCCGGGACCGCCGCCGGGGCCGCCTCACGTCCCTGGTACAAGAGCCCCTGGCTCTGGGTGGGCGTTGGCGCGGTGGCCATCGGGGCGACCGCCGGCGTGGTGGCCCTGACCTCCGGCGAGGAGCGGGGCCGCGTCCCCATCACCATTCGCGTGGAGCCTTCCACCCCATGAGCCTCCGCCTCCTGTCCCCCTTGCTGCTGCTCGCCCTCACCGCCTGTGGCCCCGACGCCGAGCCCGCGGGCCGCTTCGGGCTCGCGCTGACGATGGAGCGCGCGGTGGCCGGCGACGTCCAGGCGCTCCAGGTGGCCGTGCTGACGCGGGGCTCCAGCCGCAGCTGCACCGAGCTGCAACGCACCTGTCTGAGCACCCAGGTGAAGCGGGACGACCTGGTGGTGCTCAAGGACGGCCAGGGCCGCGAGGGCCGCGTCCTGCGCTTCCCGGTAGACCTGGCGAGCCTCCAATCGGGTGGCAGCCTGGAGCTGGCGGTGGACGTGCCGGTGGGCCGAGATTACGCGCTCGTCATCGAGGCCATCACCACGGGGACGCCGCCGGGCTTCCTGGGCAGCTCGTGCAACTACCTCCGGGAGGTCAACGCGGGCGACAACGCGCCGCTGATCGCCGCGCCCCTGACGCTGACCGGCGGAGCGTGCAATCCGTCCATCGCGCCCTGAGCGCGGCGGAACTCGAGAGGAATTCATGTCGCGCATCCTGATTATCGAGGACGAACAGGACCTCGCCGGCCTCGTGGACTACAACCTGCGAACCGCGGGCTTCGAGACGGAGACGGCGAACACCGGCGCGGGCGGGCTCGCCAAGGCGCGAGCCCATCCGCCGGACCTGGTGCTGCTCGACCTGATGTTGCCGGACGTGGCGGGCAGCGAGGTGCTGCGCATGCTCAAGGCCGACACCGAGCTGCGCAAGGCGTCCGTCATCATCGTCAGCGCGAAGGGCCAGGAGTCCGACCGCGTGCAGGGCCTGGAGCTGGGCGCGGACGACTACGTGGTGAAGCCCTTCTCCGTGCGCGAGCTGCTCCTGCGCGTCAAGGCGGTGCTGCGCCGCGCGGACGCCGAGGACGGCCCGTCCACGGCGCTGTCCTGCGGCGATATCAGCCTGGACACCACGCGCCACCAGGTGCGGGTGAAAGGCGAGGAGGTGCTGCTCACCGCGCTCGAGTTCCGGCTGCTGCGCACGCTGCTGGAGCGCTCCGACCGGGTGCAGACGCGCGAGGTGCTGCTGTCGGACGTCTGGGGCATCCAGGCGGAGATCCACACCCGCACCGTGGACACGCACATCAAGCGGCTGCGCGAGAAGCTGGGCCCCTCCGGGGACATCATCGAAACGGTGCGCGGCGTGGGCTACAAGCTCAGCCCTCCGTGACGCGAGGCGCCCCATGCCCCTGCGAGCCACGCTCCTGCCCCTCCTGCTGCCGCCGCTGGTCGTCGCGGTGCTCGTCGCCGTGCTGGACGGCCCCAGGGAGGTTGTCGCCGCGGCGCTCGTCGCGCTCGCCGGCTCGCTCATGTCCCTGGGCCTGAGCCGCGGAACCCTCCAGCGGCAGCTCGACCTGCTGGCCCGCCACACGCGAGACCGCGCAGAGGGCAGCCCCGCGCCCGCCCCCGGAGTGCCGGAGCGGCTGGAGGAGATTGCCGGGCTCGAGGGCGCCATCGACTCGCTCCACGCGCAGCTGTCCGCGCGCTCCGACCGGCTCACCCAGGAGGCCCGCACCCTCACCGCCGTGCTGGACGGCATGACGGAGGGCATCTGGGTAACGGACGCGGACGGCACCGTGGTGCGCCACAACGACGCGCTCCGCAACCTGCTGCCCGCCCCGGGCGCGGCCCTCACCGGCCAGCGCCCCCTGGCCGTCATCCGGAACGAGGCGCTGCATGACGCGGTGCTGCGCGCCTGCCGCGAGGGCGCCTCCAGCCACCTGGAGCTCACGCTGGAGGGCCTCTTCCCCCGGACCCTCTCCGTCCGCGTGACGCCGCTGGCCAAGGACCTGGCCGGCAGCGCCGCCGTCTTCCATGACGTCACCGAGCTGCGCCGGCTGGAGAAGGTGCGCAAGGACTTCGTGGCCAACGTGTCACACGAGCTGCGCACGCCCATCACCGCCATCCGGGGCTACGCCGAGACGCTCCAGGGCGGCGCCCTCAACGACCCCGTCATGGCGCCGAAGATGGTGGAGATCATCCACCGCCAGTCCGAGCGCCTGTCCGAGCTGGTGGAGGAGCTGCTGGAGCTGTCGCGCCTGGAGGCGCGCGAGGTGAGCCTGACGCTCACCCACGTCCCCCTGGCGGACGCCGCCGCGCGCGCCGCGGACACCGTGCGCCCCAAGGCCGAGGGCAAGGGCCAGTCGATTTCACTCCACGTCCCCTCGAATCTACTCGCGGTGGGGGACACTCGCGCCGTGGAGCAGGTGCTGCTCAACCTTCTGGACAACGCGGTGAAGTACACGCCCCCCGGCGGACGCGTGGACGTTCACGGAACGTGCGAGGCAGGACGCTGCGTGGTGCGCGTGAAGGACTCGGGGCTGGGCATCGAGGCCAGGCACCTGCCGCGCGTCTTCGAGCGCTTCTACCGGGTGGACAAGGGGCGCAGCCGGGATACGGGCGGCACCGGGCTGGGGCTGGCCATCGTCAAGCACCTGCTGCAGGCCATGGACGGCGAGGTCAAGGTGGAGAGCCAACCCAACGGGGGGAGCACCTTCACCATTTTTCTGCCCCAGGCGGCTCCACCGAAGGCGGCGACGGGGTAGGATGGTCCGACCATGCGGGTCGCCATCCTCGCGGACATTCACGGCAATCTTCCCGCCTGCGAGGCCGTCCTCGAGGACATCGCCCGCTCTGTGGCCCCGGACTACATCGTGGCCGCCGGCGACCTGGCCCTGCGGGGCGCCCACCCTCGGGAGACGGTGGACCTGCTCTTCGACCGGTGTGACTCCGTGTTGATGGGCAACACCGACTGCTACCTCGCGGGCAACTACCTGGGGGGCGCCTACCGGGAGAAGGACCACTGGAAGACGGAGCTGCTGCGCTGGACGCGCGACCAGCTCGGCGGCGCGCACCTGGAGAAGCTGGGCGCCCTGCCCTTCTCCGTGCGCTACACGCCGCGCAAGGGGCAGGACCTCTTCGTCTGCCACGCCAACCCGCGCAACCTCGAGGAGTCGCTGGACCCCACGCTGGATGACGTCGCGGTGCGCCGCTTCTTCAGCCACCTGGACGCGGCGGCCTGCGCCTTCGGGCACCTGCACTTCCCCTACCGCCGCCGCGTGGGGCGCATGCTCATCGCGGACGTGGCCAGCGCGGGCATCCCGCGGGACGGGGATTTGCGCCCCGCCTACGGCGTCTTCACCTTCACGCCCAAGGGCTGGCGCGTGCAGATTCGCCGCGTGCGCTACCCGGTGCGCAAGGCCACCCAGGCCCTCACCGCGCGCCGCGTCCCGGGCGGCCCGCTGCTCGTCCACAAGCTGGTGGAGGCGCGCTATCGCCATCACCACGCGCTGATGGAGGCCGCTCGGCGCCACTCCGGCCTGCCCCCGCCGGGCCCCGTGCTGCGTCCGCCGCCGGGCGCCGCCTCGCGCGCGGCGGCCACGCCCATGGACAGCCGCCCCGCCCCGGCGGTCGACCCCGCCTCGCTGCCCACGGACCTGGACGGCACCGTGACGGGCGCCGCGCCGCTCCCCCTGGACGCGCTCAACGACTACGAAGGGTAGACATTGTCGCGAGGCCGTTGCTTGCGCGCGCCCCCCGGGAAGTGATTCACGGCGCTCACCATGCCTTCTGCTCGCGAGCTGCCGTTGCTGTTCGTCCGCCACGCCGTCGCGGAGGACTCCCACGCCCTGGGCGACGAGGCGCGCGCCCTCACCCCGGAGGGCCGGGCCGCCTTCCGCCACCACGCGCGCAAGCTGGCGCGCCTCACGCCGCTTCGGGGCATCCTCACCAGTCCGCTGGTGAGAGCGGTCCAGACGGCGGAGCTGCTCGCGGAGGCCTTCGGCGTGTCCGGCGTGGAGGTCCACCCCGCGCTGATGCCCCAGCGCGGCGCGCACAAGCGCATCGTCGACCTCGCGCGCGAGCGCGGCGCGGGCTGGGCGCTGGTGGGGCACAACCCCTCACTGGAGCGCGCGGCCCAGCGCGCCCTGCAGCATGAGCTGCCGGACAAGCTGCGCAAGGGCGCGGTGCTGGCCCTGCACCCGCTCAACGATGGCGGCTTCACGCTCACGTGGTGGGCCACGCCGGGCAAGCCGCTGAAGCGCCCGGGAAACGCGCGCTGACCCACCGCGGCGTCAGTGCACCGCGCCCAACAGGAAGGACAGGACGAGCATGGCCAGCACCGCGGCGGTGATGCCCACGTAGAGCCGGTCCTTCTGCTGGCGGAAGATGAGCAGCGACAGGGCCACGCGCATCACCGGCACGGCCATCATCACCAGCAGCCCCACCATGACGAAGGCCCGCCCCCGGGCGGCCAGCGCGCCCTCCATCACGTCCCGCAGCGTGTGCGGCACCGGGTGCGGCGAGGTGAGGCGCTGCAGCGCCTCGGTCGAGACGAGGTAGTCCGGGTGGCGGAAGAAGGTCACCACGGTGCCCAGCGTCACCAGCGACAGGCTCGCGGCCACGCCGTAGCGCAGCAGGTCGCTGATGAGCAGCTCCGGCTGGAGCTGCGAGCCCTCCGCGCCGTCGCGAAGCGCCGCGGTGGTGGCCTCGGGGCCGTGTGGCCCGGGCGTGGACGCGCCGCTCATGGTCCCCACCCCTTGCGCAGCATCTCGAAGGCCACCCACAGCAGCACGCCCACGAAGAGCGCGCGCAGCCACGTGCCGGTGACCCGGGCCATCAGGTGGCGAGAGCCCAGCCACGCGCCCAGCGTGACGCCCACGCACACCGGCCCCGCGATGAACGGGTCGATGTTGCCGCGCGCGAAGTAGACGCCCGCGCTGGCCGCCGCCGTCACGCCAATCATGAAGTTGCTGGTCGCCGTGGACACCTTGAGCGGCAGCCGCATGGCCAGGTCCATGGCCGGCACCTTCAGCGCGCCGGAGCCGATGCCCAGCATGCCGCTCACCGTGCCCGCCACGTACATCAACCCCAGCCCGGCGAGCGGCCGCGTCACGCGGTAGGCCACCTCGCGCCCCTGGGCCTCATCCCAGTAGCTGCCGTGCAGCGCCAGCCGGTCCGCCAGCGAATCCGCCGGCACCGGCGCCTCCCCGCCCACGCGCATCCGCTTCAGCATCACCAGCGCGGACCACGCCATGACGGCGCCGAACACGAGGTAGACGCCGCGCCCTCCCACCAGGCCCGACAGGAAGGCGCCGCTGAGCGCCCCCGCCGTGGTGGCCAGCTCCAGGAACATGGCGACGCGGGTGTTGGCCATCCGGTCCCGGACGTAGGCCGCCGCGGCGCCGCTGGACGTCGCGATGACGGAGACGATGGACGCCCCCACCGCGTACTGGATGTCCACCTTCAGGAGCAGCGTGAGCACGGGAATCAGGATGAGCCCGCCCCCGATGCCCAGGAGCGAACCCAGCAGTCCCGCGCCCACGGAGAATCCCAGGACGACGAGCATGAAGAGGAAGGGAGTCATGGAGCTCGTGGCCCATCCTCCCCTCCTCCCCCGTCATTTGCCACCGGAGAGCGGCGCCGGCCGGCCGGCTCCCCTGCCCGCCTGCTCCGCCGCCGTCACGAGTTGCTGGCGGCCACGGACAGGTGCGGGGCGCCGTTGCCATTCGGGAGCACCTCGGGGGCGACGCAGTCCGAGCCGAGCTCGCGCAGCAGGGCCTCCCCCACCAGCTCATCCATGGGGATGAACCGGCCCTGGTTCGCGCGCCAGGCATGGACCTGCGCGGTGCCGATGTCGAACCACCAGCCGTGCAGTCGCAGCGTGCCCGCCACGAGGCGCTCCTTCACGCACGGATAGCTGGCGACGTGCTCCATCTGCACCAGGACATTGTTCATGGACAGACGGTCGTGGTCCGGCAGCCCCGCGCCCAGCTCCGGGTGGTCCTTCATCCGCTGGAGCGCGGGCTTGCCGTGCTCGAGCCAGGCGCAGAGGTTCGGGTGGTCGGGACACTCGCCGCCGCCGAGGACGGCATGCATCGCGCCGCAGCTCGAGTGGCCGCACACCACGATGTCCTCCACCAGCAGGTGGCGGAGCGAGAACTCCAGCGCGGCGGCCTCGGACTGGTCCCCCGTCGAGAGCCCTTTGGCATCCGACGGCGGCATCATGTTGCCCACGTTGCGAACCACGAAGAGGTCACCGGGGTCGGTCGACACCAGCAGGTTCGGCACGACGCGGCTGTCCGCGCAGGCGATGAAGAGGCAATCGGGCTTCTGCCCCTGCGCCAGCAACGCGAACTTCTCCCGATGTTTCGAGCGGGCGTTGAGCTGAAAATCCAATAGACCTCGGATGAGCTTCCTCACTGCGCACCTCCGGAGACAAGCGAGTTTTGACTGGGAGCGTCAACGACCGCGGGTGCGCTCGGATTGATCGTTCCCTTACGGCTCCAGACTTCCTCGAGCGACTCGGCGAACACCGAGCCGCCCGTCTTGCGATGCGTGTCGCACCAGCTCTCCAGGGCTTCGTGCCCGGAGTGGTCCAGCGTCTGCACGGCCAGGTCCAGCTCCACCCGGGAGCCCGAGGGCACCTGGGCGAGCGCGGTGGACAGCCTGGGCACGCCGACGAACGTCAGCGCGCCCGAGACTCGAACCCGATACGACGCGTCCTTCTGCTGCCGCACCTCGACCTCGACGGTGCCCAGGTGCCACAGCAGGCGCAGCACCGCGAACGCCAGGCCCATGCCGATGCCGGCCAGGAGGTTGACGCCCACCACCCCGGCCACCGTCACCAGGTACACGGCCAGCTCACCGCGCTTCTGAAGCTCGCGAATGTGGTGGACGTTCACCAGTTTGGCTCCGACGAAGACGAGCAGACCTGCCAGCACCGTGAGGGGGACGAGCCCCGCGACCGAGCCCAGCAGCGTGGCGAACAGCAGCAGCCACACGCCGTGCAGCGTGCCCGACAGACGGGTCTTCGCGCCAGCGGTGATGTTGGTGGCGCTGCGCACAATGACGCCGGTGATGGGCAGGCCCCCCACCAGGCCAGAGACCGTGTTCGCCAGTCCCTGGCCGAAGAGCTCCCGGTCCAGGTTCGCCCGGGGGCCGGTGTGCATCTTGTCCGTGGCCACCGCGCTCAGCAGCGACTCCGCGCTCGCCACCAGCGCCAGCGACAGCACCGCCGCGCCGAACGTCACCCAGTCACCATTGGGGAGCGCGGGCGGCTGGAAGCTGGCGAAGATGTTCTCCGGCAGCTCCACGCGTGCCACGTCCGCGCCCAGGAGGGACGCCGCCGCGGTGGCGCCCACCACGGCGACCAGCGGGCCCGGCACCTTCTTCAGCCTCCCGGGGACGAACTGCCACGCCACCATCAGCCCGAGGGTCAGCAGGCCCAGCAGCGTCGCGGCGCCGTGCAGGCCCGCAATCTGCCCGGGCAGCTCCTTCAGGTTCTGCCACGCGCTCGACTGCGGCGCGCCGCCCAGGATGATGTGCACCTGCCCCAGGACGATGAGGATGCCGATGCCAGCCATCATCCCGTGGATGACCGCGGGAGAGATGGCCAGCGCGCCGCGCGCCACCCGCAGGCCGCCGAGAATCATCTGCACCACGCCGGCGACGGCCACCGCCGCGCACGTCATGGCCAGCCCCATCTGCTGGATGAACCCGAACACCATCACCGCGAGGCCCGCCGCGGGGCCGCTCACCTGGAGCGGCACGCCGCCGAACAGGCCCACCACGATGCCGCCAATCACCCCCGCGATGAGGCCGGAGACGATGGGCGCGCCGGACGCCAAGGCAATCCCCATGCACAGCGGCAGCGCGACCAGGAAGACCACCAGGGATGCAGGCAGGTCCGTGGCCAGCACCTTCCACCGGGAGCCGGCGCCCTCGGGACTCTTCGATTTCGACATCTCACCTCCACAGAAGTCGCCGCGAACGCGGCGCGCGCGGGTTCACCTGTGGAGGCCCTTCGGCAAGTCCCGTGCCGCCCCTCTTTCGTCTTCCCCAGAGGGACCGCGAGCGGGTTGCGGGTGGGAATATGAAAGCGATTTTAACTCGCGGTGGGGGGACTTGAAGAATCTTGAAGCGCCTACTCCTCCTCGAGCCGGCGGAGGAATGTCGGATAGGACAACCCCAGCGCCCGGGCCGCCTCCATCCGCCGCCCCTCCAGGCGGGCGAGGACGTGGCGGACATAGAGCCGCTCCACTTCCTGGAGCGTGCGGGGTGGCCCGGCCACGACGAAGGCCTCCGGGTCCGCCGCGGGCGGGCCGCTGCGGCCCTGGGGCTCCAGGGAGGGCAGCTCGAGCTCGGGGCCGGACTCGAGCACCAGGGCACGCTCCAGGACGTTGCGCAGCTCGCGGACGTTGCCGGGGAAGGGATAGCGCTGCAGCCGGTCCTGGGCGGCCTGGGAGAAGCCCACCGGCCTGCGCCCCAGCTCCGCGCACAGCTCCGCCACCAGCGACTGGGCCAGCGGCAGCACGTCCTCACGACGCTCGCGCAGCGGTGGGATGTCCACCTTGAAGACGCTCAGGCGGAAGTAGAGGTCCTCTCGGAAACGGCCATGGGCCACCTCCTGTGTCAGGTCGCGGTTGGTGGCCGTCACCACGCGCGCGCTGCTGCTCAGCTCGGCGGTGCCTCCCAGCCGGCGGAAGGCCCCCTTGTCCAGGAAGGTGAGGAGCTTCGCCTGGAGCCCCAGCGGCAGCTCGCCCACCTCGTCCAGGAAGAGCACGCCTCCGGCGGCCACCTCCACCAGGCCGCGGCGGGCGTTGCGCGCGTCGGTGAAGGCGCCGCGCTCGTGCCCGAAAAGCTCGCTCTCCACCATGGTCGCGGGCAGCGCGGCGCAGTTGACGTGGACGAACGCGCCCTGCCCGCCCTGCAGGGCATGCAGGTGGCGCGCGACCACTTCCTTGCCCACGCCCGTCTCGCCCAGCAGCAGCACCGTGCTGCGGGGCGCCTTGGCGATGCGCTCCAACATCTGGAGCGCCGCGAGCATCTTCGGCGAGTGGGGCCACGACAGGCGCCGCCGCCCGCCCAGCTCGCTCTCCGCCTGGCGCAGGCGCTCCTGGAGCCGGAAGTCCGCGGCGGCGCGGCGGGCACGCAGCACCAGGTCATCCAGTTCCACCGGCTTGGACAGGTAGTCGCGCGCTCCCGCCTGGATGGCCTCCACCGCGCTGGCGATGTCGCCGTGCGCGGTCACCATCAGCACGGGCGTACCCGGCAGTTGGGTGCGCAGTTCGGGCAGGAAGTCGATGCCGTCGCCGTCCGGCAGGCGCCGGTCCAACACCACCAGGTCCGGCGCCTCACGGGCCATGGCCCCGCGCGCCTCGTGGAGCGAGTACGCCAGGGTGACGCGGAAGCCCTCGTGGCGCAGCACCGAGGCCGCCAACGAGGCGAAGGTCCGGTCGTCATCCACCAGCAACAGATGGGTTTTCATGACTTCGCCACCTCCAGCGGCAGCCGCAGCGTGAAGCGGCTGCCCAGCGGACTGCGGACGTAGGTCAAGCTCCCTCCATGCGCCTCCACGGAGGCGCGCGCCATGGGCAGCCCCAGCCCCACCCCCTTCGCCCGCCCGGTGGCGAAAGGCTCCCACAGCCTCGGCTCCAGGCGAGGGTCCACGCCGCCCGCATTGTCTTCCACCACGAGCACCGCCTCGTGGTCGTCCCGCGCCAGACGCACGTCCACCCAGGGCGCCGGCTGGAGCCCGGTGTCGCGCGCCACCGCGCCCGCCTCCACCGCGTTGCGCAGGAGGTTGTCGATGGCGGACACCAGCAGCGCCGCGTCCCCCTGGATCCACAGCGACTCTTCCAGGGACGTCGTCAGCGCCACCGCCTCGGACTCCGGCAGCAACGTCACCGCCTGGAGCGCGTCCTGCACCAGCAGGTGCAGCTCACAGCGGCGGCGCAGCGCGGCCCGGGGGGCGCCGAAAGACAGCAGCGAGCGCGCCAGGTGCCCCAGGCGCTCCACCTGCGAGCGCAGGGCGCGCACGGGCAGCTCGCTGCCGGCCGCGGTGTGCCGCAGCACGGACAGCGCGGCCTGGATGCCGTTGAGGGCGTTCTTCACCTCGTGGGCGATGAGCGAGGCGGCCGCCCCTAGCGCGGCCATCGTCTCCTGGCGGCGCAGCCGCTCCTCGGCCGCGAGCAGGGAGCGGAACGAGTGCCGCAGCAACAGGATGAAGATGAGGAGCGTGCTGCTGAGCAGCGCGACGTGGAACGCCAGCTGCCACAGGAAGCGTGTGCGCAGCCCGGCCGTGGCCGTCTCCTCCTCTAGGACGGCGAGCAGCAGATCGCTCTTCCCCACCCAGGAGGCCGCCCCCATCAGGTGCTTGCCATCCAACGTCAGCGGTCCGGGCATGTCCGCCAGCGCCCGCAGCGGCCCCGTGGTGTCCCCCGGCCCCAGGTTCAGCCCCACCGGCATCAACAGCTGCCCCAGGTCGTCCATGAGGACCAGCGTCGTCTGCGCGGTGGGCCGCGTGGGCAGTGCGCCCGCGCGGACCTCGCCGAGCAGCACGCCCTTGAGGCGGCCCTCCTGGAACATGGGGACGGCGACGACGATGGGCCCACCCTCCCCCTCCAGCAGGTCCACCTCCGGCTGCCGGCCGCCCACCATCCGCTGGAACCAGGGCCGCAGCGTCAGCGGCGAACGCCCCAGCGGCATGTCCGGCGGGTCGCTCCAGACGCGCTCGCCGGTAGGCGTCAGCAGCGCCACCCCCTCCGAGAAGAGGGACGAGTGGTAGAAGGCGCTCTCCAGCAGGGCCAGCTCCGCCGGGGAGATGCCGTCCTCGGGGACCAGGGCGGGGTGCCCCGCGACGCGCGCGAGCTCCGCCTCCAGCAGCCCGAGGTGGACGCCCAGCGCCTCCGCCTGCACCTGCGCCTGGTTCAGCAACCGGCTCAGCAGCTCCTCGCGCGCGTTGCGAACGTCCTCCACGTAGCCCAGCACCGGGCTCGTCAGCGCCACCAGCCCCACCAGCCCCAGCCCCACGAGCGCGGAGCGCCCGCCGCGCCGCTGCGCGTGGGCCAGCTCCCCGGGAGTAGGGGTCAGCGAGGGCAGCGGGGGTGTGGGCGGGGGTGGAGGAGTGGGAGTCATGGACGGACGAAAAAGATCTACTCCGGCCCGGCGGCACCTTCACGCGCAAACGGTTCCCCGCACCGGGGCCGGCGTCTTCCCGCAATGACGAAGTTGTTGCACACGAGTCACACGGGAGGAACCGGCGACGCGCAGAGTGGTGGCCCGCCATGCCTCATGTCCTCATCGTCGACGACGAACACGACCTCGCGGAGCTCATTGACTTCAACCTGCGGGGCTCAGGCTTCACCACCCACGTGGCGCACACCGGCGAAGACGCGCTGGTGGCCGCGCGCGCGCACAACCCCGACCTCGTCCTGCTGGACCTGATGCTGCCGGACATGTCCGGCATCGACGTGTGCCGGCAGCTACGCGCCAACCCTCCGTCCCGGGGGGTGCTCATCGTCATGCTCACCGCCAAGGGCGAGGAGTCGGACCGCATCCGTGGCTTCGAGGTGGGCGCGGACGACTACGTGGTGAAGCCCTTCAGCGTGCGGGAGCTGGTGCTGCGCCTGAAGGCCATCCTCCGCCGGGGCGCGTCCACGGCCGGGAGCGCAGCGCCGCTGTCGCTGGGGCCGCTGCGGCTGGACGTGGCCTCGCACCGCTTCTTCGTGGAAGACCGGGAGGTGTCCCTCACCGCCCTGGAGTTCCGGCTGCTCGAACACCTGCTCATCCGCCTGGGCAGGGTGCAGACGCGCGAGCAGCTCCTCGAGGAGGTCTGGGGCCTGTCCTCGACCCTGGAGACCCGCACCATCGATACCCATGTCATGCGCCTGCGCGACAAGCTGGGACCGGCGCGCTCGCTGCTGGAGACGGTCCGGGGCGTTGGCTACCGGATGTTGGACCCGGCCACCAACTGAGTGTCGTGACAGCGATGTCACGTGGCGGACGCAAAACGGACACCCGCGTCACGTACAAGCGCACCACCTTCGCGCAAGCCGGACACCGCGCCCAGATTGCGGTCGGCTCCACGCAGCCAGGAGAAGTCCCTCCATGAAATCGCTTCTCAAGCCCCTCCTCGCGGTGCTCCTCGTCGCCCTCCCCTCCGCCGCCCGTGCGGGGAGCGTCACCATCAAGGGCTCTGACACCATGGTCATCCTCGGCCAGCGCTGGGCCGAGGCGTTCATGAAGAAGAACCCCTCCATCAAGGTCCAGGTCACCGGCGGCGGCTCCGGCGTGGGCCTGGCGGCCCTGCAGAACGGCACCACGGACATCGCCATGTCCAGCCGGGAGATGAAGAAGGCCGAGTCCGACAAGCTGCGCGCGCGCTACAAGGCGCCACCGGTTCATCGCGCGGTGGCCAAGGACGGCGTCACCTTCTACGTCCACCAGGGCAACCCGGTGGGCACGCTCACCACCGAGCAGCTCCGCGGCATCTACGTGGGTGACGTCTCCAACTGGAAGCAGGTGGGCGGCGCGGACGCGCCCATCGTCGCGTACTCCCGGGAGAACTCCTCGGGCACCTACGTCTTCGTGAAGGACATGGTCCTCGCCGGCGAGGACTTCGCGCCCGCCATCCAGACGCTGCCCGGCACCGCCGCGGTGGTGAACGCCGTCTCCAAGGAGAAGAACAGCCTGGGCTACGGCGGCGCCGCCTACGCCGAGGGCGTCAAGGAGCTGAAGGTCAAGAAGGGCAGCGAGGAGATTGCCCCCAGCGCGGACAACATCAAGAGCGGCAAGTACCCGCTGGCGCGCGACCTCTTCTTCTACCTGCGCGCCGAGCCGACGGGCGACATCAAGGCCTTCATCGACTTCGCGCTGTCCCCCGAAGGCCAGGCCATCGTCACCCAGGTCGGCTACTTCCCCGTGAAGTAGCCGCGTGGCGTCACACGAATGTCACAAGAGGCCCTGAGTCACAATGGATAGACAGGCGACCATGGAGCAGGGTCTCACGCAAGCCGTGGCCGCGCCGCGCCTGTCTTCGGCCGCGCGTCGGCGTCAGCTGCGGGAGAAGGCCATTGCTGGCTTCATCACGCTGATGGCGTTCACCGGCATCGCCGCGCTCCTCCTCATCATCGTGTTCGTGGCCAAGGAGGCCCTGGCGCTCTTCATGGACGCGGAGGCCCGTCACGCGGCCAGCCTCTCCAAGATGTTCCTGGCACAGGAAGGCCGCTACCCCTTCCGGTGGCAGCCTGTGTCGGACACGCCCAAGGTCAGCATGATTCCGCTGTTCGTGGGCACGCTGAAGATCACCTTCGTCTCCATGCTGGTGTCTGTCCCGCTGGGTGTCTTCGGCGCGCTGTTCGTCGCGGAGTTCGCCCCGCGGCGGCTGCGCGAGCTGCTCAAGCCCGTCATCGAGCTGCTGGCCGGCATCCCCTCCGTGGTGCTGGGCTTCTTCGCGCTGATGGTGCTGTCGCCGGTGGTGAAGGACCTCTTCCACCTGGACCGGCCCCTCAACGGCACCCTGGCGGGCCTGGCGCTGGCGCTGGCCATCGTCCCCGTCATCTTCACCGTGTCCGAGGACGCGCTCACCGCAGTGCCCCGCAGCTACCGCGAGGCGTCGCTGGCTTTGGGTGCCACGCTCTGGGAGACGGCATGGAAGGTGGTGCTGCCCGCGGCGGCCCCCGGCATCCTTGCCGCGTGCGTGCTGGGCTTCGGCCGCGCCATCGGCGAGACGATGATCGTCCTCATGGCGTCGGGCAACGCGGACCTCGTGTCCTGGAACCTCGGTGACTCGGCGCGCTCGATGTCGGCCACCATCGCGGCGGAGATGGGCGAGGTGGTGGTGGGCAGCACGCACTACTCGCTGCTCTTCTTCATCGGCGTGGAGCTGTTCCTGTTCACCTTCGTCCTCAACATGGTCGCCTCCGCGTGGACGAAGAAGGTCCTCCGGCGGCTGACCGGGAGCGCCTCGTGAAGTACACCACGCGCCGGGCAATCGGACTGGCACTCACCGGGCTGACGGCCCTCGCGGCCTTCATCATCGTGGGCATGCTGGCCCTCATCCTCCTGGATGTCGCCAGGAACGGCGCCCGGCACGTGTCCTGGGCCTTCCTCACCAAGCCCCCCAGCGACGGGATGATGGGCGGCGGCATCTTCCCCGCCATCTTCGGCACCGCCGCGCTCACGCTCCTGATGACGCTGGCGGTGATGCCGGTGGGGGTGCTCACCGCCGTCTACCTCCACGAGTACGCGCCGCCAGGCTCGCGCTTCGCCCGCTGGGTGCGCGTGGCGGTGGTCAACCTGGCGGGCGTGCCGTCCATCGTCTTCGGCCTGTTCGGACTCGGCTTCTTCATCCTCTTCGTCGGCGGCGGCCTGGACCGGCTGCTGGGCTACGAGGAGATGCACTGGGCCCAGCCCGGCATCCTCTGGGCCGCCCTGACGCTGGCGGTGCTGACGCTGCCCGTCGTCATCGTGTCCACCGAGGAGGCGCTGCGCGCGGTCCCCCTGGACCAGCGGACCGCCAGCCTGGCCCTGGGCGCCACCCAGTCACAGACGCTGGTGCGGGTGGTGCTGCCCGGCGCCCTGCCCGGCATCCTCACCGGGGCGGTGCTCGCCATCTCCCGGGGCGCGGGCGAGGTGGCCCCCATCCTCTTCACCGGCGCGGCCTACTTCCTGCCGGACCTGCCCACGCAGCTCGACTCCCAGTTCATGCACCTGGGCTACCATACGTACGTGATGGCCACGCAGTCTCCCAACGTGACGGAGGCCAGTGGCCCGCTCTACGCGACGGTGCTGGTGCTGCTGGCGCTCACCTTCGCCCTCAACCTCGTCGCGGTCATCATCCGGACGCGCACGCGCCGCAAGGCCGCCAGCGCCCACTGACGGTATGCCTGCCATGTCCCTCCAACCCCAGAACCCGCGCGCGAAGATGGAGGCTCAAGAGCTCACCCTGCGCTACGGCCCCAAGACGGCCATCCACAAGGTGTCCCTGGCCATCCTCGACCGCCGGGTGACGGCGCTCATCGGCCCCTCCGGCTGCGGGAAGTCCACGTTCCTCCGCTCGCTCAACCGGATGAACGACCTCATCTCCGGCACCTCGCACTCCGGCACCATCCTGCTGGATGGCACGGACATCCATGACCGGACGGTGGACGTGGTGGACCTGCGCCGCCGCGTGGGCATGGTGTTCCAGAAGTCCAACCCCTTCCCCAAGAGCATCTTCGAGAACGTGGCCTACGGCCTGCGCGTGGGCGGGTTGAAGGACAAGGCGGAGCTGGCCGTCCGCGTGGAGAAGTCCCTGCGGGGCGCCGCGCTCTGGGACGAGGTGAAGGACCGGCTCGACGAGAGCGC
The DNA here is from genome assembly GCA_023426545.1 of Pseudomonadota bacterium. Lineage (GTDB taxonomy): Bacteria > Myxococcota > Myxococcia > Myxococcales > Myxococcaceae > Myxococcus. The sequence goes on along the minus strand of JAFAAN010000034.1, from coordinate 8,364 downwards.
CCTGGGCCTGTCCGGCGGCCAGCAGCAGCGCCTGTGCATCGCCCGCGCGATGGCCGTGGAGCCGGAGGTGCTGTTGATGGACGAGCCCGCCAGCGCGCTGGACCCCATCGCCACCGCGAAGATCGAGGAGCTCATCCACGAGCTGAAGTCGACGTACACCATCGCCATCGTCACCCACAACATGCAGCAGGCCGCGCGCGTCAGCGACCGCACGGCTTTCTTCTACATGGGTGAGCTGGTGGAATGCGGCCCCACCGAGCAGATCTTCACCAACCCGCGAGAGAAGCGCACCGAGGACTACGTCACCGGCAAGTTCGGGTGATTGGAAGAAAAAGGGGACCGGACACATGCCGTCAACGCACACCGACAAGGCCTTCGAGGCGGACCTGCGCGACCTGCGCGAGAAGCTCCTCGCGATCGGCGCGAAGGTGGAGGGCCTCATCGCCCAGAGCATGAAGGCGCTCACCGACCGCGACAGCGCCTTGGCCGAGCGGGTCGTCGCCGCCGACAACGACGTAAACCGCCTGGAGGTGGAGATTGACGAGCTGTGCCGCAAGATCCTGGCGCTGCGCCAGCCCGCCGCCAGCGACCTGCGCCTCATCACCACGGCGCTGAAGATCGTCACCGACCTGGAGCGCATCGGGGACCTCGCGGTCAACATCGCCGAGCGCTCCATGGACCTGAACCAGGTCCCCCCGCTGGCGCCCTATGTGGACACGCCCCGGCTGGCGGAGCTGGCGCAGCGGCAGGTGAAGATGTCCCTGGACGCCTTCGTCTCCGGCGACGTCACCAAGGCCGAGGAGGTGCTCCGCGGCGACGACCTGCTGGACGCCCTCTTCCTCAAGATCTTCAACGAGCTCCTCGCGTACATGATGGAGGACTCGCGGAACATCCGCCGCGCCACGGCGCTGATGTTCATCGCCAAGCACCTGGAGCGCATTGGCGACCACGCGTTGAACGTGGCGGAGATGGTCGTCTACATGGTGCGCGGCAAGGACATCCGCCACCCGCGGAGCCGCAACCTCGCCGAATAGCCGGGGCCGCTTCACCGTCTCGTCACCGCGAATTGCCCGGCCCGCCCCGCCCGCTCCGCGGGGCTGACGTGGAGGGCCTCTAGCGTGCCCACCGTGGTCGCGCCATGACGGCGCACCGGCCCCGGGGAACGCCCGCGAATGCTGCTCGCCTCGAACATCCTGCTGCTCGCCGCCTGCTTCGGACTGCTCGTCCTCACCGCCCAGCTCACGCTGGTGCTGCGCCACCGACGAGACGCGCCACCCGCCACGCGTCCCGGCGGCGCGCGGCCCGGCATCTCCATCCTCAAGCCACTGTGCGGCGTGGATGACGACCTGGAAGCCAACCTCGCGCAGTTCGCCGCCCTGGACTACGCGGGCGCCTACGAGGTGGTGCTCGGCGTCAAGGACGCCCGCGACGCCGCCTTCGCCGTGGCCCGGGCCGCGGTCGCCCGCTGGCCCCACGTCATGCGCCTGGAAGTCCAGGAGGGCGAACCGGGCCGCAACCCGAAGGTGAACCAGCTCATCACCCTCGCCGACCGGGCGCGCTTCGACCTGCTCGTCATCAGCGACAGCAACACGCGCGTGGCGCCGGGCTACCTGGAGGAGATCGCCCAGGCGTTCGAGAACCCGGAGGTGGGCTGCGTCACGCACCCGGTGACGGGCGTGGGGGAGCGCACCTTCGGCTCGCTCCTGGACAACCTGCACCTGGGCGCCAGCGCGGCGGCGGGGATGATCGCCGCCAAGCGCGCCGCGGGCCAGGACATCGTGGTGGGCAAGTCCATGGCGCTGCGCCGCGAGGACGTGGAGGCGCTGGGCGGCTTCTTCTCTGTGAAGGACGTGCTGGCGGAGGACTTCGTCATCGGCCAGTGGGTGACGCGCAAGCTGGGCCGGCGCGTGGTGGTGGCGCGCACGCCGGTCTTCAACGTCTCGCTGCGCAAGAGCGTCCCCTCCTTCTTCCGGCGCTACCTCCGCTGGAGCGTCATCCACCGCACCGCCGTGTCGCCGGGCACGTACGTCGCGCAGGCCCTGCTCAACCCCGCGCCGCTGGCCCTGCTGGGGGCGCTGCTCGCTCCGTCGCCCCTGGCCGCGGCCCTCTGCCTGGGCGTGGCCCTGTGCAAGGTGGCGGTGGACCTGGCCACGGTGCGCGCGCTGCGGCCCCAGCCGCTGACCTGGGACGCGGTGCCCGCGGTGTTCGCGAAGGACGCCCTGCTCTTCGCCGCGTGGGTGTACGCGCTCTTCTCCCGGACGGTGAGCTGGCGCGGCACCCGGCTGCGCGTCGGCCGAGGCACCCGGCTGGTGCCCCTCCAGGCGTCGGACCTGGAGGCGCCCCAGGCCCTGCCCCGCGGCGACCGCGCGCTCGTCGGCTGACGCCCCAGGGGCCGCCCTCCCAGGGCCCGCCAGCATGGCCGAATGGCGTGCGCGACATCATCGCTCGCCGTGAATGACCGGGCCCTCCAGCCGCGTTCAACTCCTGTCGGGGGAGGACGTTTGGCGCGACTGGCAACGAACAACGGCGCAAGAAGGGTCCTGGTCGTCGATGACGACGCGGACTGGAGGGAATTCCTGCGGATCAGCCTGGAGGAGCTCGGCTACGAGACGACCGAGGCCTCGGATGGGTCGGAGGCCCTGGAGACGTTGAGGCGCGGCGGCCGCTACGGCGTGATGCTGCTGGACCTCAACATGCCGGGAATGTCGGGCCTGGAAGTCGTCGAGCGCCTGCCGCGCGGACGCCAGCCCCGCATCGTATTCCTGACCTCGGCGGCGGCGCAGGATGTAGGCAGCGCCCTGCTCTCCGGGCCGCACTACTACCTGCCAAAAGGTGCGAGCCGCGACCAACTGTCACTCCTCTTGCAGTCACTTGGTGAGTGAGCAGCCAGCCTCCGGCGTATAGGGTAGAGGGCCCCTGAGAGGAGGGCCATTATCGTCACTGAGCTTCTCATCATCCTGTTGCTGGTCCTGGCCAATGGCATCTTCGCAGGCGCGGAGCTCGCCATCATCTCCGTCCGCCGGACGCGACTGAAGGAACTGATTGAGCAAGGCAGCGCCTCCGCGAAAGCGGTGGAGGCCCTGCGCGGAAACCCCGAGCGGTTTCTCGCCACGGTGCAGATTGGCATCACGGTCATCGGCGCCACGGCGGCCGCCTTCGGTGGCGCGAGCATGGCCACCCGCCTGGGGGACGTCATCAGCGGGTTCGGCGTGCCGGAGCAACGGGCGAATGAGGTCGCCCTGGCCGGCGTCGTGGCCTTCGTGTCGTACCTGTCGCTGGTGCTGGGCGAGCTGGTGCCCAAGTCGCTCGCGCTGCGCGCCGGAGAGCGCTACGCGCTGCTCATCGGCCGCCCGCTGCGTGGCCTGTCCTGGTTGATGCAGCCGGTGGTGTGGTTCCTCACCGCCAGCTCCAACGTCGTGCTGCGCCTGTTCGGTGACCGGACCAACTTCACCGAGGGCCGCCTGTCGGCCGAGGAGCTCCAGCAACTGGTGGAGGAGGCGGCGAAGCAGGGCACGCTGGACCCTCACGCCGGCGAGATCGCGTCACGCGCCTTCGAGATGGGCGACGTGACGGTGGGCGAGCTGTCGGTGCCCCGGGACGAGATGGTGGCCCTGCGGCGGCACTCCAGCCCGGAGGAGATCCGCCGCGTGCTGCTGGAGGGCGGCCACTCGCGCATGCCGGTGTACGAGGGCTCGCTGGACAACATCGTCGGCTACGTCATCGCCAAGGACCTGCTGGGGGTGGCCTGGGAGGGCAACCTCATCATCCTCGAGGACGTGATGCGCCCCCCCTTCTTCGTCGTGGAGACGATGCGGGCCATGGACGCGCTGAAGGAGCTGCAGAAGCGGCGCATGCAGCTCGCGGTGGTGGTGGACGAGCGCGGTGGCGTGGTGGGGCTCGTGACGATCGAAGACCTCGTGGAGGAGCTGGTGGGCGACATCCTCAGCGAGACGGAGACCCCCGAGGAATGGGTGAAACGCGACGGCCCGGGCACCGCGCTGGTGCTCGGCACCACGAGCATCCGCGACGTCAACCGGGCGCTGGACCTGGACCTGGACGAGGACCAGGACTACGCCACGGTCGCCGGCCTGTGCATCGCCCTGTCCGGAGGCGCCATCCCCGAGCCGGGCACCAAGGTGCAGGCGGAGGGAGGACTCATCCTGGAAGTCATCGAGTCCACCCCACGCCGCGTGCGCACCGTCCGCTTCCACCTGCCCCAGCGAGCGCCCGTGGAGGCGTGAGGCCTGGCCCCCGGCCTTTGGCTCCGGAGGCCAAAGGCTCAGGGTGCCACGGGCGTGACTTGCGCGGACACCGACGGTCCAATCCCCACGTGGTTCTCGGCGTACAGGGAGAACGTATACAGCGTTCCGTAGGTCAGGCCCTCGAGCCACTGCTCCACTTCATGGCCCCCTATATAGCGCAGCTCCTCGCCGTGCTCGGATTGGACTGTCAGGCCATAGACCGACACAAGCTCGTTGTTGGCGGTTGGCCGCTTCCATGACAGGTACACCATCCCCTCGATGGCCTGCGCCGTGAAGTCGACCGGTGCACCAGGCACGGGAGTCGGACGCGAGCGCGTCTCGGCCGGGTCGCTCAAACCCGCCTCGTTTTGCGCGCTGACCGTCAGCGAATAGAGCACTCCATTCTGGAAGCCCGTCGCCACGATGCGCGGCTCCGTCGTCCGCGCTATCCAGTCAGGCGTTCCCGCTTCCACCGGGGTGATCTGAACCTGATAGTCCAAGACGGGACAGCCGCGAGTGTTCAGCGGTGCGACCCAGGTGAAGGTGAACTGCCCATCCGCCGAAACGACCTTTGGCCGGGTAGGCGCGTCAGGAAGCCCGCAAGGCCGCTGCGGAAGGAACTCCGCGGGAACACCTTCCCCCAGTGCGTTGATGGCAACCACCGAGAAACGGTACGGGGTGCTGGTGGTCAGATTCCGGAACCAGTACCGAGTCTCCGTCGTGTCCGCCGTTTGCACCACGGTGTCCCCCTCACGCAGGACGACCCGGTAGCCCGTAATCGGGCTTCCCCCCGTGTCTTCCGGAAACCACACGAAGGTGAGCGATGTCTCGGTCCTGCTCGACACCACCACGCGTGGCGCGCCAGGCACCGACACCGGTGTCACGGCCACGGGCGCGGACTCCGGTCCGGACACCACCGAATTGGAGGCCGCCACGGAGACCAGGTAGTCCGTCCCATTCGTGAGCCCTGAGACAGTCACCTGCGGCTCCGTGGACGCAACCGTCGCCACCACCGTCTCCCCCTGACGGATGGTGACGGTGTACCCGATGATGGGCATGCCCGTGTCCTCTGGTGGGAGCCAGGACACCTCCGCGCTTCCTGCGCCCGGCATCGCGGAAACCTCACGCGGCGCACCTGGAATCACCCGGGGCGTGACCCCTTCCAGGGGAGTGGAAGCACGCCCCTCTCCCTGCGCGTTGGTGGCCACGACGACCAACGTATACACCTCGCCGTTGGTCAGCCCCGTGAGTGTCAGCGCCGTGCCCGTGCCCTCCTGGCTCTGGGCGACCACCCCCTCGAGCAAGGCGCGCACCACATAGCCTTGGATGGGACTGGCACCCTCGTCCTCGGGAGCCAACCAGCTCACCGTGGCCTGAGTGTCTCCCGGGATCGCCGTTACGTTTCGAGGCGCGCCCGGCACCCCAGGCCTTGGCTCAGGCGTGGGTCCATCCCCTCCACCACATGCCGAGAGCCCCACCACCAGCAACAGGAACCAAGCCTTCGGCCCGATACGGTGCATCACGCTCGTCGCTCCCTCTTTCCAGAAGCGGGTCCCCCCAGAGGGCCTCGCCACCTGACGAATGAGCGTGAACTCTACAGGAGCCCACCAGACCTGATGATTGGGTGAACCCGGACACCGCTGGTGCGAACCCAGCCGATACAGCCCGCTTGGAAGTCAGCACCCGGCACGGGAAAGGCAAAGGCCCGAAACCAGAAGGAGAGCTCCCTCGGTTCCGGGCCTTTATCTCTGCGCGCGATGCAGGATTCGAACCTGCGGCCTTTGGCTCCGGAGGCCAACGCTCTATCCAGCTGAGCTAATCGCGCAGACTGCCCGAACGGCGGGGCACAAGTAGCCGAAGTTCCCCGCCGAAGCAAGCATGCAATCCCTCAACGGCGGCAGTTCGACGTTCCATCCCGGGCCCGGAACCCTCCTACGGCTTCCTCCTGCGACGGGCAACCAGCAGGGCGGCCGCCGTGAGCCCCAGGGATGCGAGCGGCATGCGACCACTTCCTCCCAGTGAGCAGCTCAGGCCGCCTCCTCGAGAGTCGATTTCAGTGGATGGGATGATCTGGAAGACCACGAGCGCGGTCCGCGCGCTTTCATTGCCCGCCTGATCCACCGCGTAGATGCTCACGGAGTGCTCGCCGTCAGGTAGCGCCCCGCTCACCGTGAACCGCCACTGTCCCGCGCTGTCCACGGGTGCCCGCCCGCGCTCGACGCCATCCACGAGCACCACGACTTGGCTCGCCCCCCCCTGCGAGCTCCCTCGGAATTGAGGCGTACGCGTCTCGACCGCGCTCCCTGGCCCTGGAACGCTCAGCGTCGGCATATCCGGCGGCGTGTGATCCACCGTCCAAGTGTAGCTGTCCGGTGAGTCGTCCACGTTCCCGACGCTGTCAATCGCACGAACCCGGAGCGTGTGACTCTCCTCCGAGAGGCCAGGGAACGACGCGGGGTTGTCGCACGGTCCGAAGGGCGAACCATCCAGGCTGCACTCGAAGCGGACGAACGACTCACTTGAAGTGAACGAGAACTGGGCGGATTCCGACCGGTCGAACAAGGCGGGCTTCTCGGCAATCGTCGTCTCCGGGGGCGTCCAGTCAACGTTCCAGGAATAGGTGGCGGGGCTCAGGTCCACGTTGCCAGCCAGGTCCCTGGCACGAACCTGGAGGCCATGCGGGCCCTCCTGAGTGACCGTGACCACGTACGGAGTCGAGCACTCCCGATACGGTTCGCCGTCGAGGCTGCATTCGAACGCAGCGAAGTTCACCTCTTGCAGGTGCTCCAGTTCAAACGTAACGGTCCGCTCGCGGCCCCAGGAAAGCGGTCCACTGGTGATGGCGGTGTCCGGAGGGGTGACATCCACGGTGAAGATACGGGGCTCCGAGTCCCCCAGTGCCCCTGTGTTCTGGGCCTTATCCGTCAACGTGGCGCGGAGGACGTACTGCCGCTCCTCCAGGAGAACGTTGCGCAACTCCCAGGTGAGCGCGCCCGTCACCGTCGTCTGACCGACGTTGAGGTCGCCAAGGTACACCGTCACCGTCCCTGGCTCCGGGGCCGTCCCCACAATGGCGGGCTCCGTGGTGTTGATGTACTCGGTCGAGGGAGAGGTGATGGTCGGCGGTCCCGGAGGCCGGGTATCCACCACCCAGGTATAGGGAACACCGATTTCATCCCGCCCGCCGTTGTCCATGTCCACAGCGTGGACGTTGATCGTGTGAATACCATCAGCGACAGTGACGATATGTGGGGCCGTCTCCCGGTCCTCCGGCGTAATGAAGCCACAATTCTTCTCCTCCGACACGGTGTCGACCCTGCACTTGAACGACACCGTTCCCTTGTTCGACGTGAAGACGAACTGAGCCACCGGGTCATTGGTGAGGGGCGCCGGACGGGCCTTGATTTCAGTCGTCACCGGGCCGGAGTTCACTCTCCAGACATGTGTGGCCGGCGTGTCATCCAAATTTCCTGCGAGGTCCACGGCGCGGATGAGCATCTTGTGCAGCCCGTCGTCCATCTGGAACTTGACGCCGGACTCGCACTCGGTGAACTGAGCCCCATCCAGGCTGCACTCGTAGAAGTCGATGTCGAAATGGTTCGGTGACTCGAACTGGAAAATCGCGACCAGATCACTCGTCAACTCTTGGGGCCCCGACGTGATGACAGTCTCTGGCGGCGTCACGTCCACGATCCACGGGTGGCTGGCCGGCGTCAGATCCAGATTCCCGGCCCGGTCAACGGCTCGCACCTGGAGCAGATACGAAGCGCCATCCGTGAGGTCGTGGAGGACATGGATGGCAGGGCACTCCCCCCAGTCCCCTGGAGAGGCTCCATCCTCGTCCAACTTGCATTCGAAATGTGCGACGTCATTCGCAGGCGATGTAAAGCCAAACACAGCCGAACGGGAATTGTTCCGGGTACGAGGAGGAACAGGCGCGTCGGGGCTGATACGAGTGTCCGGCGGCACTGTATCCACAATCCAGGAATGCATCGAGGGGCTCTCATCCACGTTGCCCGCCTCGTCCACCGCCCTCACCTGCAACGTATGGATGCCTTCGGCTGGCATTGACGCCGGGGTGTAGGGACTGGTGCACTGCGCGAACGGCGCCGCGTCCAGGCTG
>JAFAAN010000023.1 GCA_023426545.1 Pseudomonadota bacterium | reverse complement strand
CGGCTGGCGACCGCGACACGCGAGGCCCCGGCCGCCGCCGTGCCGCCGCCAGCGAGGTGGACCTCCTGGAGCCCGCTGCCGGCCGCGCGCGCACGCTCGCCAGCCAGGCGCCCGCCCCCAAGCCCGTGGAGCCGCCCGTCCCCCTGGGCTTCCGGGAGCGCCAGCGCCAGCGCAAGCAGGCCCTGGAGACCGCCCGCGCGGAGAGCGAGGCCAAGCGCGCCCAGAAGGCCAAGCCCAAGAAATCACGGAAGAAATAAAGATGTACGTCCCGGATGCAATGAGGGCACGGGCGCGCCGTAGGACAGGGCGTGAACGCTCTTGCCCTCGACGACGCCCCCGGGACGCTCGCCCATGCCATCGGGATGCTGATGGCGGATGAGGCTCCTCCGCTGCCCTGGAAGGCGGATGTACAGGCCGCGCGCCGTGGCGACCCGTCCGCCTTCGAGGCCCTGGTGCGCAGCGTGCAGCGCCCCGTCTACGGCCTTGCGCTGCGGCTCCTCCAGAGCGAGGCAGAGGCCGCCGAGGTGGCGCAGGAAGCGCTGCTCCGCGCGTATCAGAACCTCCACCGGTATGATGACTCGCGCCCGTTCGACCTCTGGGTGCTGGCCATCACCCGCAACCTCTGCCTGGACCTGCTCCGCCGCCGCAGTCGGGTGCGCACCGAGGAGCTGGAGCCCATGAAGGAGGTGCTCCCCAGCGGCGAGGCCTCGCAGGAAGACGGCGCCATCGCCCGGGAGGAGCGGCAGTCGCTGGAGGAGGCCATGGCCACCCTGTCCGTCGAGGACCGGGAGGTGCTCGCCCTCTATTACGTCCAGAAGCGCACGACGAAGGAGATCGCCCAGATCATGGGCTGCGCTCCTGGCACCATCATGGCCCGGCTCTTCCGGGCCCGTGAGAAGCTGCGCAAGAAGATGACGGCCGAGGAGGCTCCGCGATGAATCCCCACCTGTGCCCCGACCTCGAAGTTCTCTTCACGGAGCTGGAGGCGGGCGAGGGCCCCGCGCTCGACCACGCCGCCGGATGCGAGGCCTGCGCCGCCGTGCTGGAAGAGCACCGGCTGATGGAGCAGGACCTGTACCGGCTGGCGGACCCCCTCCCTCCGCCCACGCTGGTGGCCAGCGTCATGGCGCGCGTGTCCGCCGAGCCCGTCCCGCGGCGCCGGGAGGTCTGGTCCGGTCTGGCCATCCTGCTGACGTCCATGGTGGGTGGGCTGGGCTATCTGGTGATGAGCGACCAGGCGCTCGGCCGCCTGGGAACCGGGCTGGCCTCCGTGCTGGTTCAGGGGCGGCCCTTCGTGGAGGGCGTGCTCAGCGGCATCCACGCGCTGTGGTCCACGGCGGGCCTGACGGTGGCCTGCACCCTCGCCTTCCTCCTCCTGACCTCCCTGTTCGGCCTCAAGCGGCTTGTCGGCACCGGGCCCACCCCTTCCGGAGCGTGAGCGCACCATGAAGATCATCTCGAGAGTCCTCTTCCCCGCTCTGCTGCTCGGCGCCCCCATGGCGCTCGCCCAGGACGCGGCCCCACGGGCCGGCGTGAGCGCGCCCGCGGCCAGCACCGTCGACATCAGCTTCCGCGGCACCCTGCGCGACGCCCTCAAGACGATCGCCGACAAGGGGGGCCTCAATCTGGTCGTCACCGGCGACCTGGACTCGCCCGCCGAGGTCCACCTGCGCGGCGTCACCGCCAGCCAGGCGCTGCGCACCGTGGCCCGCGCCTACTCGCTGCGGCTGGACCAGGACGGCACCATCTACACGCTGCGCCCCATGACGGAGCAGGAGAAGCGCGCCGCCGCCTCGGGTGAGAACGAGCCCGCCGAGCCCCAGGCCGAGCCCGCCACGCCGCCGGTCGCCAGTGCCCCGCCCATCGTGGTGGCGCCGCCCACCCCTCCCAGGCCGGACCGGCTCCCCGAGGAGATCCGGGAGGAGATGAAGCGCGCCCGGGACGAGATGAAGCGGGCCCGCGACGAGGTGCGCCGCAACATGCGCCGCTCCGGCAGCCGCAACGTGGTGGCGCGCGGACAGAACCTGGAGGTGAAGGAAGGCCAGACGGTGGAGAGCGCCGTGGTGTACGGCGGCAACCTGGTGGTGAATGGCCACGTCAAGGATGACGCGGTCGCCTTCGGCGGCAACCTGGAGGTCCACGGCCGCGTGGACGGTGACGCCCATGCCTTCGGCGGCAACGTCATCCTCGGGCCGGACGCGCACGTGGAGGGCGACGTGTCTGCCTTTGGCGGCTCCGTGGAGCGCGACGACGCCGCGCAGGTGGACGGCAGCATCGAGTCCTTCGGCGGCGCCGGCATTGGCCGCATGGTGGCCGGCGAAATCAAGAAGGGCATGAAGGACGCCAAGGGGCCGTCCGAGCGCCGCAGGGAGCGGGATGACGGCGCGGGCCTGGCGGGCTTCATCCTCACCTTCGCGGTGCTCTTCGGGCTCGGCTTCCTGGGGCAGATGTTCTTCCCCGCGCGAATGAAGCAGCTGGGCGAGGAGGTCCGCCGCAAGCCCGCGCTCACGGGCGTCGTCGGCCTCCTGGGGCTGATGGCCATGATCCCCCTGACGGTGGTGCTGTGCATCACCATCATCGGAATCCCGGTGGCGCTGGTCCTGTGGATGGCCACCCCCCTGGCGGCGGCGCTGGGCTACGCGGCGGTGGCGAGCGAGCTGGGGACGAAGCTGCCCATCCTCCGGGGCCGGAAGACGCAGGCGGTGGTGCTGGCCCTGGGCCTGCTGGTGCTGATGGTGGTGGGCGCCCTCCCCATCGTGGGCCCGGTGATCACCACGCTGGTCGCGCTGATGGCCCTGGGCGCGGTGATCCGCACCCGCTTCGGCCAGCGCCCGCAGGGCATGCCCGAGCCCATCATCCCTTCGAGCGAGCAGCCCCTCTGACAGGGATTGCCGGGTGCTTTGCCCGGTGCGTCACGCACGGAACGCGAGTCTTCACGGGGATCGTCACGGGCACTTCACGGCCCGAGACGGTCCCCGCTCCTTTTTCCGTGTGCGCCTTAGACAAGCTCGCACGCGCCATCACCGCGCCTGTCGGGCAGGCATGTTGGGCATGGCGCGTCATGCCCTCAGAGGCTTTGACCCCCCGGTCCGCGTAAGCCATTTTGCGAGACCGATATGCGACGCCTCCCCGACGTACCGCCTCGCGGGCGGGCCATCACCGTGGACCTCGAGGGCGAGAGCATCCCCGCCATCGAGGGTGAGCCGGTGGCGTGCTCGCTCGTTGCCGCGGGCGAGCCCATGCTGGCCCGCTCCATCAAGTACCACCGTCCGCGAGGCCCCTACTGCTTCGCCGGCGCCTGCTCGCATTGCCTGATGCGGGTGGACGGTGTGCCCAACGTCTACGCGTGCCGCACCCCCGCACGCGACGGCATGAAGCTGGAGCGGCAGAACGCCTACCCCTCCGCCTCCGTCGACATCTTCGAGAGCATCGACTGGTTCTTCCCCAAGGGCATGGACCACCACGAGATGTTCGCCGGCGTGCCGGTGGCCGAGCAGGTGATGGCCAAGGTGGCACGGCAGCTCGCCGGCCTGGGCCTGCTGCCCCGCGAGCCCGCTCCGGACGTGGCCCCCGCGCGCACCGTGCGTACCCGCGTCGCGGTGGTGGGCGGCGGCGCCGCGGGCCTGGCGGCCGCGCGCGTACTGGCCGGGCGCGGCGTGGACTTCCTGCTCGTGGAGCGGGATACGTGGCTCGGCGGGCGGCTCGCGCACGGCGCTCCGGAGCCGGGCGCCCCGGCCATCGACGACGCCAGCAGCTTCCCGGCCGGCAGCGTGCTCACGCAGGCCACGGCCCTGGGCCTCTATGACGACGACGCGGGGCGCTTCCTCGCGGTGGGCCTGCTGGAGGCGGGGCAGCCGCGCCTGCTGAAGGTGTACGCGGAGCGCTTCCTGCTCACGCCGGGCGGCCACCCTCCGACGCTGCCCTTCGAGAACAACGACCTGCCCGGTGTCTATGCGGGCCGCGCGGCCAGCCTGCTGCTGCGCCGCTATGACGTGGCGCCCGAGTCCGCGGCCCTGGTGGGCTGGGGCGCGGAGCTGCACGCGCTGGCGAACCTGCTCCATGAGCGGGGCGTGAAGGTGGTGGCGGTGGTGGACCTGCGGGACGCCCCGCCCGCGGGCGCCCACGCCGCGGCGGTTCGCGGCAGCGAGCCCAGGGCCCACGGCCTGCGCGGCGTGAGCGCCTTCAGCTTCACGCGCGAGGGCGGCGGCCGGGAGAAGGTGGCATGTGACGCGGTGCTGGTGTCCGTCCCCGTCAGCCCCAGCTTCGAGCTGGCGCGGCAGGGCGGCGCGAAGGTGCCCTTCGACGAGGAGCGCGGGCTCTTCGTGGTGGAGGTGGACCCGGACGGCCGCACCCACGCGGCGGACGTGTTCGCCGCCGGAGACGTCACGGGTGGAGGCTCCGCGAAGGACGCGGCGGCGGCCGGGCGGCGCGCGGCCGAGGCGCTGGTGGGAGGGCTGTCATGAGCAAGGCGATGATCTGCTCCTGTGAGGACGTCACCGTCGACGACATCCGTCACGCGGTGTCCCGGGGCTTCTGCGACGTGGAGTCGGTGAAGCGCTACACCGGCTTCGGCACGGGCATCTGCCAGGGCAAGAGCTGCACGGCCGCGGTGGCCGCGCTGCTGGAGAAGGAGAAGGCGCTCAAGCCCGCGGCGGTGGTGCCCTTCACGCCGCGCCCGCCGCTCTACCCCACCGAGCTGCGGCTGATGGCGTCCGCGCCGGTGGATGAGTCCCAGCCCCCCGTGGGCGGGCTGCCGCAGGAGGTGGACCACTTCCCCGCGGCGCTGCGCCCGGAGGGGCCGGTGCCGGCCAAGGCGAAGGTGGTCATCATCGGCGGCGGCATCATGGGCCTGGCGCTGGCGTACAACCTGGCGCGCGCCGGTGAGACGGACGTGGTGGTCCTGGAGCGCGGCTACCTGTGCGCGGGGGCGTCCGGCCGCAATGGCGGCGGCGTGCGCATGCAGTGGGGCACGCCCTCGTTGGTGGAGCTGGCCAAGCGCTCCATCGAGCTGATGAAGGGCTTCGCGCGCGAGCTGGGCATCAACGTGTGGCTGCGCCAGGGCGGCTACCTCTTCCTCGCGAAGACGAAGCCGGTGGCGCAGCGGCTGGAGCGCAACGTCTCCCTGCACAACCGCTTCGGCGTGCCCACCCGCCTCATCACCCCGGACGAGGCGCGCGACATCGTCCCCGGCCTCACGATGAAGGACAGCCTCATCGCGTCGTACAACCCGGAGGACGGCGTCATCTTCCCCTGGCCCTTCCTCTGGGGCTACGCGCAGGGCTGCCAGAAGCGCGGCGTCCGCGTGGAGACGTACACGGACGTCACCGGCTTCGAGACGAGCGGCGGACAGGTCCGCAAGGTGAAGACGACGCGCGGGGACATCGCCTGCGACACCGTGGTGCTCGCCGCTGGCGCCTGGAGCCCCCAGGTCGCGAAGCTGGCCGACGTGAAGCTCCCCAACGAGCCGCACCGGCACGAAATCCTCAGCACCGAGCCGCTGAAGCCCTTCCTGGGGCCGCTCGTCTCCGTGCTCGACAGCGGCCTCTACTTCAGCCAGTCCATGCGCGGTGAGATCGTGGGCGGCATGGGGGACGCCAAGGAGCCCGCGGGCCTCAACATGGGCAGCACCCTGCGCTTCGTGTCGCGGTTCGCGCAGGCGCTGATGGAGCAGCTCCCCCAGGTGGGCCACGTGAAGGTGCTGCGCCAGTGGGCCGGCTGCTATGACGTGACGCCGGACAACAACCCCATCCTCGGCCGCACGCCGGGCCTGGACAACCTGCTCCAGATGTCCGGCTTCGTGGGCCACGGCTTCATGATGGCCCCCGCCGTCGCCGAGCGGATGGCCCGGTGGATGGCCACGGGCGAATCCGACGAGCTCTTCACCCGCTTCAACCTCCGCCGCTACACCGACGCCGCCGGCCACGCCCGCGAGTTCGGCACCGGGACGCTGGAGCGCGAGGACATGGTCATCGGCTGAGCCGCGGGGCCCCTCGCCGGGCACGCCGCCCTCACATCATGCCGGCGAGGGCTCTCCTGTCGTGGGCAACACGGGTGGGGCTTGCCGTGGGAGGCGCAACGCCTCCCGCTGCACGCCTCGCAGCGCGATTCTTCCCAGGCCGCGCTTGAGGCCGCGAGGGAGCAGCGGCAGCAGCCGCATCACCCACCGGTGCCCCAGCCCCGGGTACACCTGGGCCGCGCCGCGCTCGAAGCCCGCCAGGGCCTCGCGGGCGCACTGCCGCAACGACAGGTGGAAGAAGGGGGCCAGTTCGTCGTCCGCCTCCGCTCCGGTCTCCCACAGCGGGCCGGGCGCCACGCGCGTCACCGTCACGCCCTGCCCCTCTACCTCCAGGCGCAGCGCCTCCGTGAAGCCGTCGAGGAAGCGCTGCGTGGCCGCGAAGGTGGCCGAGCCCGGGAGGATGAGCTGCGCCGCGCCGGACCCGATGTTGAGGATGCCGCCGCGGCCCCGCTCCAGCATGGGCTTGAGCAGCCGGTGCGTCAGCAGCGCCGGCGCCCAGACGTTGGCGCGCAGCATCGCCTCCACGCGCGCCCAGCCTTCCTGGGCATACAGCCCCTGGTCACCCTCCGCGGCGTTGTTCACCAGCACGTCCACGCGGACGAACTGCGCCTCCAGCGAGGCGAGCAGCGCGTCCACCTGTCCTGGATCACACACGTCGCAGGACTCCACGAGTACACCCAGCGTCGGATAGGCCAGGAGCAGCTCATCGCGCAGGGGCTCCAGCGCCTGGACCTGCCGATCCACCAGCACCAGGGTGCGAACCCGCCGCGCGAGCAGCCGGGCGAGCTCCCGGCCGATGCCCCGCGCGGCGCCGATGATGAGGACGGTTCCTTGTTCGATAGGGAGAGGACGCATGGAGGAATCCCGCTTTCGTTGAGGTGCCCATCCTGCGCATGCCTTGCGCGAGGTGCCGCCCTCCCCGCAGGGTCTGCACGGCCGGGCCCCAGGCGGCCGGGCAGGCCCCTGGCACGGCACTTCCATCTGGAGCGGGCCATGACCAGAAAACACGACATGGCGACCGTTTCCCGAATCCTCGTTCCCGTGGACCTGTCGGACGGCTCCCGGGAAGTCATCGACTACGCGGTGAAGATTGCGCGGCCCTTCAACGCCTCGGTGGAAGTGGTGCACGCGTGGGAGCCGCCCCAGTACGTGGCGCCCGACCTGCTCGTGGCCGCGCCGGGGTGGAACTCCCAGTCCCTGGAGCAGGTCGCCGTCGAGACGGCGACGAAGGAGCTGGCCGCGCAGGTCAACCAGGGCGACTCGCCCGGCGTGCCGGTGAGCCAGAAGATCGTCGTGGGTGAGGCGGCCTCCACCATCCTCGACCTCGCCGAGCAGGAAAAGTGCGACCTCATCGTCATGGGCACCCATGGCCGGCGCGGCCTGCCCCGACTGCTGCTGGGGAGCGTGGCGCAGAAGGTCGTCGCCCGCGCCTCCTGCCCGGTGCTCACCCTCCACCTCTCCGAGGCCAGGTAGCCCGCTGGCCGGGCGCCCCGCTCAAGGCCGGGGAGCGGGCACGGCCGCCGAGGCGGCTTGCGCCCCGGCCTTCCGGCGCGCGGCCAGCACCGTGGGCACGGCGAGCACCGCCATGGCGGCGATGACGAGCGCCGCGCCCACCAGCTCCAGGGGCCCCGCCCCGGGCTGCCCCAGGGTGACGGCCAGCACGCCGGTGGCCAGCACGCCCGCCAGCACGCTGGAGGCGCGGTTCACCGGCACGCAGAAAGCATTCTCCCGCCCGTCCAGGAGGATGAGTGCCCCGAAGATGCCCGTGCCCTGGGACAGCAGCCCCACCGCCACCTCGGTCCACAGGTGCCCCCGCGACACGGCCTCCACGAAGCCCGCCCGGATGTCGCCGCACACGCCGTCGCCCCCCACGAGGGCCAGCAGCGCCAGCGTGCCCACCAGCACCGGCGTGGCCACCATCTGCTCCTCCACGAAGTAGCGGATGGACACCTCGCGCTCGCCGGACTTGGCCAGGTTGCTCATGGCCCTCAGCCGGAAGAAGTAGGCCGCCAGGTACACGCCCACGTCCACCGCGGCCAGGAGCGTCAGCGTGGGGCTCACCGCCGAGCCCGCGGCCACCGCCACCGCCGCGAAGCTCAAGGCCAGCGCCACCCACGAGGGCCAGCGCACACGCCTCCCGCTGAGGACGTCCACCACGGGCGCCAGCACCAGCACGCCGCCGCGCATCAGCAGCATCATGAAGATGATGGACGCCCCCGGCAGGGTGTACGCCAGCGTCGTGGTGCCGATGATGGCCGCCGAGCAGATCCCCGACAGCAGCGACCACCGCCCCGGCGCCGGCACCCGGACGCCCAGCACCTCGCGGTGCCCCGCATGGCGCCACCAGCGCATCACCGACAGGAAGATGAACATGCCCACCAGCGACGCCGAAGTGCTCACCGGCAGCAGCGTGAAGCCGGAGATGCGTTGCGACATGCCGGGCAGGGAGCCGTCGGACAGCGCCTTCGTGAGCGCGCTGTAGGGGGCATAGGCCGCGAAGTAGCCCAGGGCATACGCCCAGATGCTCAGGTCACGGGCGTCATCGTCTTGGAGGGGCGTGGTGGGCAGGGTGTGTTCCGGGGTGAGGGGCCAAGCCACGATAATGCAAGCAACACGCCGGGCCCATGGCGTTGCCGATGCAATCAGGGCGGGCGTGGCGCGTATCGCGGGGTGTCCCGGCAGTCACAGGAGCCCTCCATGCGCTCGTCCCCTCTCGCCACCCTGGCCCTCGGCCTCGCCCTCTCCACCCCCGCTCTCGCCGCGGATGCCGCGAAGCCATCCAAGGACTGGAAGGTGGTGTGCGCCACCCAGTCGAAGGACGGCAGCCGCGCCGTCCAGGGCACGGACCTGGTCATCGAAGCCGGAGAGAAGGTGAAGGACGGCGTCGCCGTGGAAGGCGACGTCATCGTCCGCAAGGGCGCGGTGGTGGAGGACGTCGTCGCCATCCGGGGCCGCGTCATCGTCGAGGCCGGCGCCCGGGTGACGGGCAACGCCGTGTCGCTGGGCGGCGAGGTCCGCGTCCACAAGGGCGCCACCATCGAAGGCAACGCCATCGCCCTCGGGGGGCGGCTGAAGGTGGATCAGCAGGACTCGGTGAAGGGTGACAAGGTCAGCCTGTCCTTCGAGCTTGGCGGCCGCGACATCGTGCGCGGCTTCATCGAGGACGCCCTCAACGAAAGCACGGGCTGCCACATCGTCGACAAGGACGACAAGGACGTCTGAGTCACGCGGCGCCGACGGGCCCCGGAGGCACGGCCGCCTCCGGCCCGGTGCGCGTCAGCGGCATCAGCGAAGCGCGCAGCGAGAGGATCTGCTCACGCGCCAGCGCCTTCAGCGTCTCCACGTCCGCGAGCGTCATGCCCTTGGTGGAGATGGGCGTGCCCACCGTCACCAGCCCACGCGAGGTGGCGAAGCGCCAGGAGTGCTTCGGCAGCGCCCGCCGCGTCCCACTCACCGCCAGGGGCAGCACGTCCGCCTGCGCCTCGATGGCCAGCCGGAACGCCCCATCCTTGAAGGGCAGCAGCTCGTCCGTCTTCGAGCGCGTCCCCTCCGGGAAGATCATCACCGGCATGCCCTTGGCCAGCCACTGGCGGCACTTCGCCATGGCGCCCGTCGCCGAGTCACGATCCCCGCGATGCACGGGGATGTCCCCCGCCATCCACATGCTCCAGCCCACCACGGGAATCTTGAAGAGGCTGGCCTTGCCCAGCCACTTCATCTCCCACGGCAGGTGCGAGATGAGAAACGGGTCCGCGTTGGACTCGTGGTTGCTCACCACCACCGTGTTCGGCCCCACCCCGCCCGGCACCGCGCCGTGTACGCCGAAGCGCCAGTACGGCGTCAGCTTCGCCGCGGTGACGCCGATGAGCCGGAAGCACCGCCCCGTCACGTAGCGCTTGCGGTCGAAGGGCCAGGTGACGATGGCCAGCACCAGTTGCACGAAGAAGCCAACCAGCGCCACCAGGCCAATCTCGATCCACGTCCAGATGGAGAGCAGTGCGTTCATGTGAGCCTCGAACAAGCGTCAGCGAACCGCGGGGTCCAGATCCACGCTCACCGGACAGTGGTCCGAGCCAAGTACGTCCGGGTGGATGCCGGCCTTGCGCACGTAGGCCATGGCCGCCGGCGAAGCCAGGACATAGTCGATTCTCCAACCAATATTCTTCTCGCGCACGCCGGCGCGCTGGCTCCACCACGAGTAGTGCCCCCCACCCGAGTTGAAGTGGCGGAAGGTGTCCACCCAGCCGGCGCGAATCCACCGGTCGAACTCCTCCCGCTCCTCGGGGCGGAAGCCGCTCGTCTCGCGGTTCTCCCGGGGCCGCGCCAGGTCGATCTCTTGATGCGCCGTGTTGAAGTCCCCCACCACCAGCACCCTGCCGCCGTCGCGCAGGGGCTTCTCCAGCCGCTCG
Organism: Pseudomonadota bacterium; assembly: GCA_023426545.1. Lineage (GTDB taxonomy): Bacteria > Myxococcota > Myxococcia > Myxococcales > Myxococcaceae > Myxococcus. The sequence goes on along the minus strand of JAFAAN010000023.1, from coordinate 8,591 downwards.
AAGAGGCGCCGGTAGAAGCTCAGCTTGTAGGGGATGCGGCTGAGGTCCCGGTCCTTCCCGTTCCCATTGGGAAAGTAGCCGTTCACCACCGTGAGCTTGCCGAAGCGGGCCATCTGCAGCCGCCCCTCGACGTCCAGCTCGTCCACGCCGAGCACCGTGACGACCTCGTCAGGCTCCAGGCGGCTGTACAGGCCCACTCCGCTATAGCCCGGCCGCTCCGCCGCCACGAAATGCGTCTTCCACCGCGGGGGGGAGCGCACCTCGTCGGGGAGCTGGTCGGCGCGCGCGCGGACCTCCTGAAGGGCCACGACTTGCGCCCGGCACCCCGCCAGCCAGGGCAGGAAGCCCTTGCGGTGCACCGAGCGCAGTCCGTTCACGTTCCACGAAACGACTCGCACGGGGAAGGCTTATGGCCCGCCCCGTGCGGCATTACCAGCCCCGACCACCCACACGGGCGGTCGGGGTCGGTGGACGGCCTGCTACGGCTCCGCGGGGCTCGCGCGGTTCTGCGGCTGACGCGTCGGGCGGATGATGAAGTCCGCCGCGTTGTCGTCCGAGTCGTAGCCGTTGCCACGGAGCTCGTCCGCGCCGCCGACCCCCATGGTCTCCACGGTCGACGTGGCCGAGGCCTTGCGCTCGTAGCTGCCCGCCGCGGGCGGGACGCCCCCGATGCGGTTGCCCTCCGGCTCGTTGGCGTTGCTGCCGTAGCCCACCGTGTCGACCACCAGCGGCGAGGTGATGGGGTCCTTCAGCGCCAGCTCCGGGTAGCCCAGGCGGATGTGGCCCGCCGTCCCGCCCATCGCAATCGAGGTCCCGCAGCTCGCGTCACCCGGGGTGGTGTTGCCGCCCGAGTAACCCGTCGCCACCACCAGGAAGTAGCTCCGCGGCGCGATGCTGGCGCCCGCGGGCAGCGTGCAGCTGTTGTTGTAGCCGGTGGTGCCCGTGGCGGACTTGTACTGGAGCTTCCAGCCGCCCAGGTTCACCGTGCTCGACGTCGGGTTGTACAGCTCGATGAACTCGTCGCCAGCGCCGCTCGGGCCGGCGGCCGCGAACTCGCTGATGACGACGTGGCCGGTGGAGACCGCGCTCACCTGGATCGCCGCGGCGATGGACTGGCCCGCCAGAGCAGCGACGAGCTGGCCCTCACCGCCCTCACCGCCCGCGGTGAAGTCGAACTTCGCGGACAGGCTGTTGGCCGGCACCGTCACCGTCGCCGGCACCGTGCCGAGCGAGGTGGGCTCCAGCGCCAGCTGTACCACCGTGTCCTGCGCGGGAGGCACGTCCAGCTCCACCGTGAAGCCGCGGGTCTCGCCGGCGCTCACGGAGGCGACCTCGGGCGTGAGCATGGAGAGCTCGGCCGCCTGGTTCGCCGCCAGCACCCGGACCGTGGCCTGGCGCGTCTCGTTGCCCAGCGTCGCCGTCAGCGTCGCCTTGTCCGTCTCCGGATCCGCGTCCACGTTCGCCGTCACCTGCACCGTGGCGGCGCGCTCGCCCGCAGCGATGCGCACCAGCCCGCCCTGCACGCTGACCGCGGGGCTGGACGACGCGACCTCCACCCAGACCTCCGCCGGAGCGTTCTCGCGCAGGCTCACCGTCAGCGCCTCGGGGAACGTCGGCGCCGTGGTGCCCGAGCGCGCGAAGGTGCCCGTCGGGCCGAAGCTGTCGAGCGAGACCTGGATCGTGCCGGCGTCCTCGCCCGTGCCCGCATCCGTACCGGCGTCGTCGTCAGGCCCCGGACCGCCGTCCAGGTCCGTTCCGGAGTCCGGCTCGCCGGAGCCACCGTCCTCTTCGCCAGTGCCGGCATCGTCCTCACCGGTGCCCGCGTCGTCGGGCGTGCCCGCGTCGTCCTCGATGATGATGCCACCGTCCTCTTCGGTACCGGCATCGTCCTCGCCGGTGCCCGCGTCCTCGGAAGTACCCGCGTCGTCCTCGATGATGACGCCACCGTCCTCTTCGGTACCGGCGTCGTCCTCAGTACCCGCGTCGTCCTCGGTACCCGCGTCGTCCTCGGTACCGGCGTCATCCGAGGTACCCGCATCAGGCGTGGGACGGCAGGTGTTCTCGCAGCCGTCGCCATTGATTCGGTTGCCGTCGTCACACGTCTCGCCGGCTTCGACGACGCCATTGCCACAGACGGCCCGGACCTCATCGGGGTCGTCGCCACAAGCGGACATGAAAAGGAGCAGTGCGGACAGCGGCGCCAGCAACTGCCGGAAGGACCAGGGCATGGTAGAGGAGTCTCCGTTGAAGCTTGAAGAGCCCCCTGCATCCCATAACTGTCGCCTTCAACGCAATCCGGGCGGCAGTTTCCGACTTCACTGGACCCTGCCCGGAGGCTCCGCGCTACCGGGCAAAACCGCCCTAAACCGGGGGGCGCGGGGCCTCCAACCCGTGGTCCACGAGGAAGACCCGCACCGCGTCGGCAATCTCCGCGCCCGCCTCCAGGAGTCCCGCGTGACCCGCGTCGTCCACGCGCATCCAGTGGGCGTGCGGCATGATGTCACGCATGCGCTCCATCTCGCCCAGCGGCACCAGCAGGTCGTTGCTGGCGGCGACGATGAGCGTGGGCACCTCCACCGTTCTGGCCACATCCCAGGCGTGGCCCTCCACCATCCCCCGGAGGCTGTACCAGTAGGCCCTGGGGCTCATCCGCCGCAGGGCGTACATGAACTCGTCGATGTCCGCCCTCGGCGCGCGGGCCCGGAGCGCCCCCACCATGCGGCCCAGGGGGTAGGCGAAGCGGCTCGCCATCACCGCGTGGGCCACGGGCACCGCCAGGGGCAGCGTGGGCGTGGCCAGCTTGAGCGCGACCCGGGCGGCGGACAGGAAGGCGCGGGCGGCGGCGGTGTCCACCCCGGAGCCGAACGCACCCGGCGCCCCAGCGATGAGCGTCATCGACGGCACCAGGTCCGGCCGCCGCCGGTAGAGGTCCAGCAGGACGCGCACGCCCATGGAGAAGGCCACGTGATGCGGCGGCCGCCCGTCCCCCCGGGCCATCACCGCCTCGGTGACGCGCTCCAGGTCCCCCACATGCACGGGGATCTGATAGCCGTCGCCCAGGGACTCGTCGCTGCTGCCGTGCCCCCGGTAGTTCCAGTGCACGACCCGGTGGTCCTGCTCCAGGTTGCCCACCAGGTAGCGCCAGAAGTTCTCCGACGAGCCGATGCCGTTCGTGAGCAGCACCGTGGGCCGGCGTGCCAGCTCCGCGTCGGCGGTGGCCTCCCGGAGGTTGCCGAAGTGGGTATGCCAGGCGACCCGGGAACCATCCGGGGCGGTCACGAAGCGCGTGGTGCGTCGGTAGGGCATGCCAGCTCCAACCATGGGGCGTCCGCGTCAGGCGCGCAAGCATCAACCTGCCCCGCCGGACCTGGGCCGGGGTATGAGGGGGCACCATGCTGTGCGTCGACGCGGAACGGTTCGATATTCACCCTGCCCTCGCCCACTACGCCGAGCACGGCTACGCGCGCCTGGGCCGCGTGCTCAGTGACGAGGGGTTGGCGGCGCTCCGTGAGCGGGCCGACGACCTGATGCTCGGCCGCGTCTCCTACCCGGGCCTCTTCTTCCAGCCGGACGCCACCACCGGCCGCTATGAGGACGCACCCCTGGGCCTGGGCTGGCAGGGGCCGTCGCTGGACTACCGCAAGCTGGAGAAGCTGGAGAAGGACCCGCGCTTCCTCGCGTGGCTGGAGAACCCGCTGTTCGAGCGCGTCGCCCGGGCCCTCATCCCCGGCGACATCGTCCTCTACCGCGCCATCCTCTTCCACAAGGGTCAGGCCGGCGGCAGCAACCTGCCCTGGCACCAGGACGGCGGCCGGCTGTGGGGCCTCACCCGCGAGCCGGAGCTGCAGGTGTGGACCGCCCTGGACGACGCGCCCGAGGACGGCGGCTGCCTGGAGGTCATCCCTGGCAGCCACCGCGGCGGGCTGGTGACGGAGCTGGGCGGGGTGGTGCCGGCGGACGCCGTGGCGGCGGCGGGCGCGGAGGCCCGCACCGTGCCGCTGCCAGCGCTCGCGGGCGAGTCCATCCTGATCCACAACCACGTGTGGCACCGCTCCGGACGGGGCCGCCCCGGCCTGCGCCGCCGCGCCTTCTCCGCCTGCTACATGGACGCGGACACCCGCTGCGTGCGCAAGAAGAAGGCGCCGCGCGTCTTCCACCCCGTGTTCCGCCGCTGACTCAGCCCACCAGGTGCATGCGCAGCAGCGGCGGCTCCAGCGGCTCTCTCGTGCGCCGCGCCACCGGCAGGGAGACGCGGAAGGTGCTGCCCCGCCCCTCCTCGCTCTCCACGGAGATGTCCCCGCCGAAGCCGGTGACGATGCCGTGGCAGATGGACAGCCCCAGCCCGGTGCCCTCGCCCACGGGCTTGGTGGTGTAGAACGGGTCGAAGATGCGCGCGCGCACCTCCGGCGGCATGCCCACGCCCGTGTCCCGCACCTCCACGACGACGCGGTCCCCGGCCGTCCGCAGGCTCAACCGGACCTCGTGGTGCTCCGGGCAGCCCAGGGGGATGGCCTGCGCGGCGTTGATGAGCAGGTTGAGGAACACCTGCCCGAAGCGCCCCTCGTTGCCCTCCACCAGCGGCACCTCGCGGTAGTCGCGGATGATCTGCGCGCGTTGCTTCAGCTCGCTGCGGGCCAGGGTGATGGCCGACTCCAGCACCGCCTGGACGTTGACCGCGGTGGCCACCTCGTCGTCGCCCCGGGAGAAGGTCCGCAGGTCCCGGACGATCTGCCGCACGCGGTGCGCGCCGTCGGTGGCCTCGCGCAGCACCTCCTCCATCTCCGCCATGCGGCCCGGCGGCACCTCGCGCGCCAAGGCGTGCAGCTCGCCGGCCAGGTACGACAGGTTGGAGAGCACGAAGGCCAGCGGGTTGTTGATTTCGTGCGCCACGCCCGCCGCCAGCGTGCCCACCGCCGCCAGCCGGTCCGACACCACGAGCTGCGCCTGCATGGTCTTGCGGTCGGTGACGTCCAACGCCACGCCCGCCAGCAGCCGCCGCCCCGAGCGCTCCCGCACGATGAAGCGGTAGGTGAGCCAGTGGCGCTCGGATCCATCGCGCGCGGGAATCATCGCCTCGGTGGCGCTCGGCCGCCCCGAGGCCAGCACCGCCGCGTCGTCCCGGCGGATCTGCTCGGCGGAGTCCTCCGGCATCAGCTCCTGGTCGGCCATCTGCGACAGGTCCGTCCCCGCCGGGAAGCCGAAGAACTGGTTGTACGGCGCGTTCACCCAGATGCGCCGGCCCTGCTCGTCCTTCATGAAGGCCACCGCGGGGATGTTGTCCATGAAGGAGGTGAACAGCGCCTGCGACTCCTCCAGGGCCGCGAGCGCCAGCGTGTTCTGCGCCATCAGCTCCTGGCGTGCCTGGGCCTCGGCCGCGTTGCCCATGGCCGCGCCGAGCAGGCCCGCCATCAGCTCCAGCGTGCGCACGTCGCGGTCGACGAACACGTTCGGCTGCTGGCTGGTGACGTTGAGCACCCCCACCGGCCGCCCCTCGCGCCACAGCGGGACGCAGATCATCGACCGCGCGCCCACGTTGCGCAGCGCCTGCACGTTGACCCGGACGTCCGTCTCCGCGTCGTCCGTGCGCATCACCTCGCCCTGCCGCAGGCTGGCGCCCGTCAGGCTGCCCTCCACCTTCAGCCTGAAGCCGATGAAGGACGTCAGGCTGCCAGTGGCCACCAGGTAGTTCACCTCATCGGTGTCCGCCTCCAGCAGCGCCACCGCCGCGCCATCCGCGCCACACAGCACCCGCGAGCGCTCGCAGAGCAGGCGCATCAGCTCGTCCAGGCCGAAGCCGGCCATCGCCACGTCCGACTGCGTCTGGATGATGGCGGCCAGCCGCTCCAGCTCGCCGCGCGCCTCCGCCTCGGACGTGCGCCGCTGCCGCCGCGCCGCCACCCGGCGCTCCAGCAGCATCCGCCGCGCGCGCACCAGCACCGCCGAGTAGGGCGCCACCAGGATTTCGTCCACGCCCGCCGCCAGGAGCGGCTCCAGCGCCTCGTCCGTGTCCCCGCGCGCGAGCCCCAGCACCAGCGGCTCCTCCGGCCGCGCCTGCTTCCGCAGGTCGTCCAGCCAGCGCGCGTCCTCCACGAGGTCCGCCGCGTCCACCACCAGCACGTCCACCGGCCCGTGCCCCAGCGCCGCGGCCGCCTCCGTCACGTCGGCGGTGACGAAGATGCCCTGCCCCTGGCGCCGCAACTCCTCCGCCACGGGATGCCGCGCATCGGTGGTGAGACACAGGAACTTCATCCAGTCGCCCTGCTCCGTGGCCCCCAGAACACACGGGGTGAAAAATCCTACGTTTCTGTAGCACGGCATTTCCAGCGGGGAGCGCACCGTCGGATGGGGTCATGAACACCCCAGGACCTGAAGGAAACGACCTGCCGGGAGGGCAAAGGCGTGGCGCGGGGACGGCGCGGGGGCGCTATCCTCCGCGCGTGCCGGGCATCCCTGGAGTCGTGGTCGCCGAGCAGCCGCACTACCTGCCGTGGGTGGACTTCCACGAGCAGCTGGCCCGCGCGGGGACCTTCGTCGTGCTGGACAACGTGCAGTGGCTGCGGCGCGGCTGGCAGCGGCGCACGCGGGTGGCCCTGCCGCACAACGTGCCCCTGCCGCCCCCCACCGAGCCCGGGTTCCAGTGGATGAGCATTCCGCTGGAGGACCCGCACCGGGACACCCTCATCCAGGACCTGGCGGTGGACGCCCGTCAGCCCTGGGTCCGCCAGCACCTTCAGACGCTGGTGTCGCTGTACGGGAAGCGGCCCTACTTCGCCACGCAGGTGCTGCCGCGCCTGGAGCCCTTCTACGACGCGGCCTCGCGCGAGTCCGGCCCGGGCTCGCTGCTGCGGGTGCTGCTGGCCAGCATGGCGCTCTTCAACGAGCCCCTGGGCCTGACGCCGAACCTCGTCCTCGCGTCGACGCTGGACAAGCGCGGCGCGGACAAGTCGGCGCGGCTGGTGGCGTACTGCCGCCAGCTGGGCGCGCACACGTACTACTCCGGGTTGGGCTCTTCCCTGTACCTCCAGGTGGGCCTGTTCCGGGACGCGGACGTGCGCGTGCTGTGGCAGCGCTTCCGCCACCCGGAGTACCCGCAGGGCCGCGAGGGCCGCTTCGTCCACGGCATGTCGCTGGTGGACGTGCTGGCCAACGTGCCGGTGGACGAGGTGCGCCGGTGGCTGGAGCCCTCGCCCTGGGGGCCATTCGCGCCCCCGGGCGGCTGACGGCGCTCAGCCCATGGAGGCGGCGGTGGCGTTCTCCTTCAGCTTGTCGAAGCGCACGAAGTAGCCGCGCACGGCGGCGTCCAACAGCGCGGGCGTCAGGCGCGGCTCCTCGCCCTGGTAGTGCGCCATGTCGATGACCTGGTCCAGCAGGTCGCGCGGCTGGCAGGCCGCGAACGGGCGCCGCAGGGGCCGGTAGTGCGTGTCGATGAGGTAGTCCACGGCGGACGCGTCATAGGGCACGCCGCGCTTGCGGCACATGACCTGGAAGATGTCGTGGAACTGGTCCTCGTCCGGGCGCTGCACCTCCAGCTTGTAGCGGACGCGGCGCAGGAACGCGTCATCCACGAGGTCGCTGGGGTCCAGGTTGGTGGAGAAGGCGGCGAACACGTCGAAGGGCACCTGCAGCTTCTTGCCGGTGTGCAGGGTGAGCATGTCGATGTCGCTCTCCAACGGGACGATCCACCGGTTGAGCAGGTCCCTGGGAGAGACCTTCTGCCGGCCGAAGTCGTCGATGAGGAGCATCCCGTTGCTCGCCTTCATCTGGAACGGGGCCTCGTAGTACTTCACCTCCGGCGAGTACACGAGGTCGAGCATCTCCAGCGTCAGCTCGCCGCCCACGACCACGAGCGGACGCCGGCAGCGCACCCAGCGCCGGTCATACGAGGCGCCACCGCCGTCGTCCTCGACGACCTTGTGCAGGTTGGCGTCGAAGATGCGCACCACGAAGTCGTCGATGAGGATGGCGTGGGGGATGAAGATGTCCCCCGCGAAGCAGTTCACCATGCCCTGGCAGATGGCCGTCTTGCCGTTGCCGGGCGGGCCATAGAAGAAGATGGCGCGCCCGGAGTTCATCGCCGGACCGATGCCGTCGAAGATGTAGTCCTTGATGATGAGGTCGCCGAACTTGTCCTGCATGCGCGCGCGGGTGATGCGGTTGCCGCGCACGGTCTGCCGCCTCACCGCGGCCGCCCATTCCTGGAAGGGCACGGGCGCCGGGCCGTTGTAGCGGTTGCGGTCGAGCACCTGCCGCAGCACGTCCGTCACGAACGTGGTGAGCTGGTAGATCATCGTCGACTTGCCCACGCCCGACGCACCACCGCCGCGGATGTCGATGTACTTCTGGCGGCGCAGCCCCTCGATGACATCGTCCACCACCGCCGTGGGCAGCTGGAGCCGCGCGGCGATGTCCATGCCGCGCATCTCGCCGGCGAAGAAGAGCGCCTTGAGGACCAGCTCCTCCACGAAGGTGGTGTTGAGGCCCGTCTCGGCCAGCGTGCGCGGCTGGGCGGGCCAGAAGCGCTCGGCCGCGCCAGGGGGGGCGCCCTCTTCCGGCGCGCGGCGGGGCGCGCGGCGCTCTGGCCCCGTATAGGG
>JAFAAN010000116.1 GCA_023426545.1 Pseudomonadota bacterium | reverse complement strand
GCCCGGGCCCTTCGCGGTGGGCGCCGCCGGGCCCTTCGCGCGCGCCGGGGCTGACCGCGGCTTCGCGGGCGCCGGTGGGCGGCGCGGCGGCAGGGGGCGGGTCTGCTCCCAGGCCGCGAGCACCTTGGGCACGTAGTACTCCGTCTCGCCGTTGCGCGGCACCCGGCCATTCACGGCGCCCGGGCCCGCGTTGTACGCGGCCACCGCGAGCCGCACGTCCTTGAAGCGCCGGAGCTGCTCGGCCAGGTAGCGCGCGCTTCCGTCAATGGCGGGCTCCGGGTCGAAGGGGTCCTTGACGCCCAGCATCGACGCGGTGCCCGGCATGAGCTGGCCGGGCCCCATGGCCCCCGCGGGGGAGATGCGGTGCACCCGCGTCTCCGACTCCACCTGCACCAGCGCGCGCAGCAGGCCCGGCGGAATCCGGTGCCGGCGCTCGGCCGCGTCGATGAGCGGCTCCAGGGGCTCATGGCCGCGCAGCAGGCACGACGGCCGGTGCTCCAGGTACGCCTGGAGCGCCCCCGCCTTGGCCTGCAGGAAGGAGAAGGACAGCGGCGACACGAAGGTGCCGCCGAACCAGGCCACCGCGACGTTGAGCAGCACCACGGGGGCGAGCGCGCAGGGGAGCCACCACGCCCAGCCGGGCACCGTCATGCCGCCACCACCCCGCCGTGCCGACCGCTTGCGTCCCACCCCTCCACCCTTAGGGGCGCTTGGGGCCTCCGTCCAACTTCCGGCGCCCCAGCCGGGCCTCCGGGGGCAGCCGCAGCCCGTCCAGCACCAGCGTGGTGAGCGCGTCCGGCAGCTCCAGCGGGTTGCCGATGTCCTCCTCGCTCAGCACCGCCAGCAGCAGCCGCTCCACCGCGCCCACCACCGCCAGCCCGCTCACCGCCGGGCGGATGGGCCGCAGCAGCCCGCTGGTGTGGGCCTTCTGGGTGATGTCCACCGCGTGGCGCGCCACCAGCCGGGCCAGCTCCGCCACCTTCGTCCGCGCCCCCACCGCGGGGCCCCGGCACTCCTGGAGGTACAGGCGCACCACGCCCGGGTACTGGAGCAGCGCGCTGGCAATCACCGCCGCCATGGCCCGGTACGCGTCGAACATGGCCTCCACGTTGCGCGCGTCCGCCAGCGAGTGGCCGCACGTCTCCAGCCCCGCCAGCAGCTCCCGGCGCACCGGCTCCAGCAGCGAGTCGACCAGCGCCGCCTTGTCCTCGAAGTACCGGTAGAACGTCCCCTTGGCCACCCCCGCCGCCTGGGTGATGTCGTCGATGGTGACGCCGTCCAGCCCGCGCTCCAGGAACAGCTTCAGCGCGGCGTCCTCCAGCGTCTGCTCCCGCTCGCGGCGGTGGGCCTCGCGGCGGCTGCCTGGCTGGCCGGGCCGCGTGTCCTTCCCCCGGGCGTCATCCGCCCGCGTGCCACTCCTGCTCGCCATTGACGTGCGCTCCCGTCCGTTGCGCGGTAGAAAAAGAGTGACCAAATAGTCATTATTGGTAGGGGAGCGCCGGCCGGGCGCTCCGCCGGAGGCAACCATGATCGGCATCCCCCTGGGCTGGGTTTACTCCAATTTCGGTGAATGGGTGCTCCACAGGTCCGTGCTGCACGGCCTGGGCAAGAACCGGAAGAGCTTCTGGAGCTTCCACTGGCACGAGCACCACCAGAAGTCGCGGCGCAATGAGATGGTGGATGACCAGTACATGCGCTCGTTGTGGACCTGGTCTGCGCAGACCAAGGAGCTGCTGGGGCTGGCGGTGCTCGCGCTGGCCCACGCGCCGCTGCTGCCGGTGGCGCCCTTCTTCGTCGGGACGGTGTGGGCCTGCGCGGCGAACTACTACTTCGTGCACCGGCGCGCGCACCTGGACCCGCAGTGGGCGCGCGAGCACCTGCCGTGGCACTACGACCACCACATGGGCAAGAACCAGAACGCGAACTGGTGCGTGACGCACCCCTTCTTCGACCTGGTCATGGGCACGCGGCGCGAGTTCCTCAACGTCCAGCCGCCCGCGCAGCCCCAGCCGGTGCCTGTGCCCGCGGAGGCCCGGAAGCCCTCAGAGGCGACTTCCGGGCTCCACTAGCGGGGCGCCTGGCTCAGAACACCAGGTCGAAGTAGTTCGCGTGCGCCTTCACGCCGGCGCAGGCGCGCACGGAGGCCGTCCAGTCCTCCGAGGGCAGCGTGCCACGGGCGTCGAAGATGAGCTCCAGCTCCGGCTCCCGGGCCAGGTCCAGCAGGTCCACCTTGCCGGTGCTGGTGAGCTGAAGCGTCCGCGTGGGCGCGGTGCTGGTGCGCTGGTACTCACCGAGGACGTGGGCGGTGCTGGAGCCCGGCTGGCGCACGGACACGCTGGCGCGCTCGATGCCGCTGAGGTCCGTGTCGGCCGTCACCTCGAAGAGGCGCAGCCGCAGCTCTGTTTCGACTTTGGTGTCCTCGGGCAGCGGGTCCGAGAACTCGCCCAGCGGGAAGGTGATGCTCCGCTCCAGGTTCACCGTGAGGGGCAGCGCGGCGGAGAAGGCCAGGTCCCGCTCCGTCTTGCAGATCTCCTCGGCCTCGGCCTCGATGAAGAAGAGGGACCCGCAGCCCGTGGCGAGCAGGGTGATGCTGGAGAGCAGCAGGGCGCGGATGGAAGTCTTTCGCATGGTCATCGGCTCCTGGCTCAGAAGAAGTAGAGGATGAAGCCCAGCTTCACGGAGGGCAGGGTGGCGCGCACGGACAGGTTCCGCGCGGTGACGTCCGGGTCGTCCGTGGCGTCCTGGAGCAGGGCGCTCGCGTCGTCCACGCCCAGGTCCACGTAGCTCAGGCCCAGGTGGAGGAAGAAGTTGAAGCGGCTGGCCGCGCCCACCTCCAGGCCCACGCTGCCGGTGATGTAGTTGTACGTCACGTCCCGGATGGCCTCGCTGGCGCGGCTCGGGCGCGCGCCCAGCCAGTCCACCACGTCGTTGTAGTCCGAGCCGAAGTAGTGCCCCGCCTCCACGTTGAAGGACGGCGCCACGAAGGTCTGCATCGGCAGGATGCTGACGCCGCCGCGCAGTCCGAAGCTGAGCGTGTTGGTGGTGGGGCCCGCCTGCAGCCGCAGCCACGGCAGCGGCCGCAGCACCGCGGACAGGCCCACGCCGTGGGGCGCGCCCGCGTCCAGCATCAGGCCAAAGCGGTAGGGGGCATCCGAGCCTCCCTCGGCCAGGGCCGGTGTCGCGGCCCCGAGCCCCAGGGCGCACGTCACGGCCGCGCCGTGTCGTCCCAGGGAGGATGTCCTTCGTCGTCTCGTCGAGGATGTCGCCTTCATCATGTCGTGTTCCAGCGTCGTTCCGGCCCGGTGGCCATCATTCGCGCGACCGGGCGGAAAAAGAAGCGGCGCCGTGGAGAATGAAGGCGAAAAGCAGCCGCTTCCTCGTGGAAATCCGACATTGGCGGCCCCGCCGCCGTGAACTCAGGGCTCGGGGGTGGTGCGGTTGGCCGCGAGCTCGATGACGTTGACCATCAAATCCTTGACGCGGCGGGGCTTCTCGCCGCCGTTGTCGCGCAGGATGAGGTCGATGTCGTCCTCCGGCCGGTGGTACTCGGGGATGAGGTCGCCGCCGCCGTTGGGGTTGGACAGGCCCTCGAACATGAAGAGGACGTCCTCGCCCTTGCGCCCGAAGGACGCCCCGTCCTGCCGGTCGCGGTACACGTTGATGTCCTGGTTGATGCGGTCGAACGGGTCATCGAGCTTCGCGTTCGCCTGCGCCAGCACCTCGCGGAAGTAGTTGGGCTGTCCGCGCGAGTTGGTGTCGACCACGGACAGGCGCTGGTCATCCCAGCGGCCCACCATGTCCACGTTGATGACGCCCGCAATCTCGTCCAGGCCCAGCCCCGGAATCGGGTGGTCCACGAAGTACTGCGAGCCCACCAGGCCCTTCTCCTCGGCGCCCGTCCACAGGAAGAGCACGGAGCGGTCCAGCTCGCCGCGCTGGGCGGCCTCGGCCAGCTCCGGCACCGCCGCCATCAGCACCGCGCTTCCGGACGCGTTGTCGTCCGCGCCGTTGAGGACGTTGCCCCGGCGGTCCACGCCGTCATGGTCCAGGTGGGCCATCACCACGATGACCTCGTCCTTGTTCGGCCCCGAGCCCGGCAGCAGCGCCATGGTGTTCACCGCCTGACCGGCCGGGGAGGCGAGCTGGCGCAGCTCCTCCACGCCACGCTGCGCGCCCTCGCGCGCGGGCGCCAGCGGCAGGCCGCGCGCGCCCATCGCCTTCTCGTACTTCTGGTTGAGCAGCGCCAGCGTCTCCGCCGGCATCTTGTCGTCCAGGTAGAAGCCTCCCTCGAACAGCTCGTGCCCGTAGGTGCCGGGCGCGTGGGCGTGCTCGCCCGTCTCGCCGCGGATGCCCGGCCTGCCCGCGAAGGAGTAGACGTCGAAGCGCTGCTCGAAGGGGTTGTCCGGGTTGTTCGAGTTGGGGCCGACGAGCCCGTACTTCTGCACGTGCTGCTGGACGTACGCCGACGCCGCGTTCAGTCCCTCGGACGGGCTGTCACGGCCCTGGAGCGCGTCCGAGGACAGGTACGCGATGTGCGTCATCGGGTCCGCGTCCGCCGCCCGCGTGTCGACCTCCGGCTCGGGCTCCGGCGTGGGCTCCACGGGCGCGGTGGGCGGCGGCGTGGGGACGGTGCAGACCAGCGGGCGCGGCGCGCGGGACGACTCGAAGCGGTCCGCGTTCCAGCCCGGCGGCGCGCTGGCCGGCTTCGCCACCTCCGCGGGCCGGGCCTCCTTGGCCACGGCGGCGCGCGGCGGAGTCGTGGGGAGGGGGCGCGGGCTGTCGCTGACTTTCGTGGCCATGGTGGAGGAGTCCCGGTGAGCGTGGGGGTGGCGCGTCACGGAATTATCCGCCATGGGCACTCCCGAGTTGTGTGCCTTCTTCACTCCACGATTCCAGTGGGTTGGGGCGCCCCTGGGACGGGGTGTGTCGCTCGCGCGGACGTGGCGTGTGAGGGGTTTCCCGATGCCTGTTGAAGGCCGGACGTCCCTCCGCCCTTCCGGTCACTACCTGCACCCGGAGGCCGGTGACACGTTGCAAGTCCGGAAAGCACCGGGCTGCGACGGCCCGGGACGACCGGCCCAGGACGGGGGGTCCGGATGATCGACGAAGTCGATCAACGTTTGAAGGCGTGGGTGGGCCGCATTGCCGGCGATGTCCCGGTGTTCCTGGGCGTGCCGGACCGCGAATCGCTCGAGCGAGGCGTCTGCCTCTACCTGCTGGAGCTGGGGCCCGCGCTGCCGCCCCGGGGCGGGGGCGGGGGGCGCGTGCCGCTCCAGATTTCGGTCTGCTATCTCATCACCGCGGGGGCGGAGTCTCCGGAGCGGGCGCACCGCCTGCTGGGAGAGCTCGTCTTCGCGGCGATGGAGGAGGCGGACTTCGAGGTGGAGCTCACGCCGGTGCCCACCACCGTCTGGGCCGGCTTGAGGACGGCGCCGCGCCCCTGCTTCCGCCTGCGAGTGCCCGTGCGGCGCGAGCGCGCCACGCCCGTCATCCACCGGGTGCTCTTCACTGCCGTGTCGAACGCGACGCCCGCGGAGGCGCTGCTGGGCTGTGTCGTCGGGCCGGGCGACGTGCCGATTCCGGGGGCGCTGGTGGAGCTGCCGACGCTGAAGCTCACCACGCGCACGGACGCCCGCGGCTGCTTCCGGTTTCCGCGCGTGCCCCCCGTGGCCACGCTGGGGCCGCTGGAGGTGCGGGCCCGGGGCGAGCTGCTGGAGCTGGGGCCCGAGGTGCTCGCCGCCGAGCCCCAGCCGCTGCTCATCCGTCTGCCGCTGAAGGAGGAGTGACATGCCGCCGAGCCACCTGTCGCCCATGGTCTCCGAGGAGGCGCCGCGCTCCGAGGCCCGGGGGCCTTTCCCCTGGGCCGCCGCCTCACCACCCGCGCCCGAGGTGGTGGACGCGCTCGCGCCGGACGTGTTCGCCGCGTGGGGGCTGGGGCCTGGGGACTTCGCCGTCTACGCGGCGCCCGTGGCGCGAGCGCCGGACCCGGCGCCCCCCAGCGTCGATGACGGCGCGTGGGAGGGGGCCCAGTCCCTGCTGCTGGCGGGGAGCATGGCGCCGCCGCGCGGGCGCCGCCCGGGTGGGTGAGGGAAACGACAGCCTTTCGCGGCGGGCCGGGGGGATGGGGGGACCTCCGGACCTGAGGGGGAGCGCCGCACTGACGCGCTGACGCCGCACGGTCCCCCAAGAGAGCAGGTCGATGTCTCGCGCCTTCGATGTCTCCGCAGTCACGGACGCCCTTCGTCTGTCCTCCAGTGGGACGGGGGAGGCCGCCTTTCTCGTCACGAACCTCCTGGACGGGCCCGTGCGCGCGCGGGTGACGGTGGTCCCGGGCCCCCGGGCCCGGCGGGAGTGGTTCAGCCTGGAGGGCGAGGCGGAGCGGGAGCTGCCCTCGAAGGCCGCGCAGCGCCTCGCCGTCCGGCTCCGCGTTCCGCCCGGCACTCCGCCGGGGCGCTTCACCTTCCACGTGCGGGTGGAGGACGCCGCCCACCCGGAGGCGCGGTTCGTGGAGGGGCCCGTCGCCGCCTTCGAGGTGGCCGCCGCGCCCGCCGCCGCGAAGGCGTTTCCCATGAACGGGGCGGTGATGGCGGTGGGCGTCTTCATCCTGGCCGGCACGGTGCTGTCCCTGCTCGCCGCGCAGCGGGGGGGCGGGCCCGGCGCGGGGGCGCCGTGTCCGGATGGCCTCTGCGGGGCGGGGCTGACGTGCGAGGCGCGGGAGGGTGGCAGCGTGTGCCTGGCGTCACGGGGCCAGCCCTGCGACGCCGGCTCCGAGTGTGTCACCGGCTTCTGTGAGCCCGGCGTCGGGTGCGAGGTGCCGCTGGGGAAGACCTGCGCCACCGAGGCCGACTGCCCGGGGCGCCTGACGTGTGCCCAGGTGCTCGACGCCCACCTCTGCCTGCTGGAGCCGGAGCAGCCCTGCAAGCAGGACCGGGACTGCGCCAGCTTCTTCTGCAACGCGGAGCGCCAGTGCAACCGGGAGGATGGCCGCTGCGACAGCAACGCCGACTGCAAGTCGCCCTCGCAGTGTGGCGCGGCGAAGCTGTGCCAGCTCCCGGACGGGCAGCCGTGCATGCAGCACGAGGCCTGCCTCTCCGGCTTCTGCAACGAGACCTGCCAGGTGTCGCCCGAGTCCTTCCAGTGCGAATCCCCGTGCCCCGCCTACTCCGCCTGCGTCTCCGGCAACTGCGTCCCCGTGCAGGGCAGGGTGCTCAACCAGAACCTCCTGCTGACGGCGCCGCGGACGCTCAAGGGCATCCAGGAGCTTCGCATCGAGCAGGGCATCCAGCCGTAGCGCGCGGCGCTAGGCGCCCGCGGGCCGTATCGCCTGGCCCACGTCCACCATGCGCTGCACCTGGGCCTCGCTCATCCCCAGGTGCAGGGCGGCGGCGGAGACGTCGCCCGGGACGAACGCGCGCATGGCCCGGGGCGTGAACCAGTTGAAGAGCGACACGACGCCGCGCACCAGCGCGGACCGGGTGAACACGGCCGTGGGCGGAATCGTGTAGTCCTGGGGGACCTGGTTGAGCGCCTGCTGGCGCTGCGTGGCGTTCGGGCCTGGGCCCTCCGCCAGGATGACCTGCGCGGTGGTCGTGAGCTGATGGCGCGCGATGAGCTCGCAGTAGCGCGTCCAGTCCTCGACGGAGGGGGGCTGCGCGTTGTGCGCCACCACCAGCACCGTTCCGACGTACGCCAGCCCCAGCGTCTGGCCTCGGACCACGTCCTGGATGTCGGGAGCGTCGAGCTGGACTGGCGCTGTCGCTGTCATCGCCGCGTCTCTCCCCTGGGTTGCGCGCATGCCGGAGTGTTCCCCGGCATGGCGCCATGTGCAACCTGTATTCCTTGGATTATCTGGTGAGCAGCGTGGCTGGGGCCTCGGGGGGAGCGTCGGCGCCCCAGGCCGTCATCGTGCCGTCCTCCAGGACGGCCTGGCTGGCGCTGTCCGTCGCGGCGATGTCCACCACCCCGCTCAAGCCGGGAGGGACCTCGGTCTGCCCGCCGCCGTCGACGCCCCACGCCACGACGGTGCCATCCGCCTTCAGCGCGAGCGCATGGGCGGCACCGGCGCAGAGGGCCACCACGTCCTGGAGTCCTTCGGGGACGCTCAGCGGCCCGGGCAGGTTGGCGCCCCACGCCGTCACGGTGCCGTCCGCCAGGAGGACCAGCGCGGTGTCCGTGGCCGCGGCGACGCCCACCACGTCGGCGAGCGCCTCGGGAGCCGGCTGGCTGGCGCCGCCGAGCGGGGCCTCGCCCCAGACGGAGACGCGGCTGTCCGGCTGGAGTCCGATGCCCCAGGACTCGCGCAGGGCGACGGTCTTCTGGGGCAGCACCTGCACGGGCGCGGCGGCGCTCTGCCGCCAGGGAACCGAGGGGGTGACGACGACGTCGTGCTCGCCCGGAGCGAGCGCGTGCGCCACCCGCAACACCACCCGCGTGTCGGACCAGGAGACGAAGTCGGTGACGGCCCTGCCGCCCACCGTGATGTCGAAGGCGCCGTGCTCCTCGCCAAAGCCGGAGCCCGTCAGGGCCAGGTGCCCGCCCTGGACCGCGAGCCTGGGCGCGGAGAGCTCGAGCGGGCCCAGCCGCGCCAGGGCCTGGTTGACCGAGGCGGGGCGCCCCGCGCTCACCTCCAGCGCCGCTTCCGCCTTCGCATGGTGGGCCTTCCGGGCCGTCAGGGTGTAGTGCCCCTCGGGGACGCCCTGGAGCACGAAGTGGCCCTGGGGGTCCGTGGTCGCGGTGGCGTCATGACCGGAGAGCGAGACGGAGATGCCCGCGTGGTCGTGCCCGCCTTCGAGCAGCAGGGTCCCTGTCACGATGCCCCGCGCGCGCCGCAGCGTGATGGTGACGTTCGTGGTCTCCTGGTACCGGACCTGCACGGTCTGCTCCTGCACGTCGTAGCCACTCCACCACGCGGAGATCGTATAGGTGCCGGTGGGCAGGTCGTTGAAGGAGAAGCGGCCCTGCGCATCCGTCGTCGTGCCGGCGCCGTTCTGCACCAGCGCCACGGAGATGCCCGACCGGGTGGGGGCGTCTTCCAGCAGGACCATGCCCGCGATGTGCCCATGGGCAATGAGCAGCGTCAGCTGGACCTGCGTCTGTTCGCCCGCGCGCACCTCCACGGTCCGCTGCGTCGTGGCGTAGCGCTCCTTCCGGGCCTCCAGGGTGTAGGTGCCCGTGGGGACGCCGCTGAAGGAGAACTGGCCCGACGTGTCCGTGCGCGCGCTGAACGCCGTCCCCGCCAGGGTGACGGTGATGTCCACCGGCACGGCGCCGTCTCCCAGCTGGAGGACGCCGACCACGCCGCCGCGCTCGCGCGCCAGCGTGAAGGAGAGGGTGCTCGGCTGGTCCTCCCGCACCGTCACGGACTGCTGCGAGAGGGCATAGCCGCTCCTGCGCGCTTCCAACGTGTAGGTGCCCGCCGCGACGCTGGTGAAGGCGAAGCGGCCTTGCGCGTCCGTCGTCGCGGTGGCCCCCGTCTCCAGGAGGGAGAGGGAGATGCCGGCGTGGTTGCTCTCGCCTTCGAGCAGGGCCGTGCCCTCCACGCGCCCCCGCGCCCGGGCGAGGGTGAAGGAGACCGAGGCCGGCGCGCCCGTGCGCACCGTCACGGACTGCTGCACGGCCGCATAGCCGTCCTTCTGGGCCCTCAGCGTATAGGTCCCCAGCGGGAGGCCCGTGAAGGAGAACTGGCCCTGCGAGTCCGTCGTCGTGGTGGCCCCCGTCTCCATCACGGTGAGGGTGACGCCCGAGGGGCTGGCCGCGTCCGCCATCTGGACGGTGCCCGTCACGTCCCCCCGCACGAGCGCCAACGTCAGGTGGGCCTGGCTCTGCTCGTTCACGCGCACCTCCACGGTTTGCTGCCCGTCCACATAGAGGTCCTTGCGGGCCCGCACCGTGTACGTGCCGGTCATCACGTTCTCGAAGAGGAACTGCCCCTGGACATTCGTCGTCGCGGTGAGGCCCGCCTCCACCAGGGTGACGACGGCGCCGCCGTGGTTGCTAGCGCCTTCGAGCTGGAGGACGCCGGCCACGCTGCCTCGCTCACGCGGCAGGATGATGGTGACCAGGATGGCGCCGCTCCCCCGCACCTCCACCGTCTCCTGCGTCTGGACGTAGCCTGCCTTCCGGAGCACCACGGTGTAGGCGCCCGGCGAGAGGTCGGTGAAGCTGAAGTGCCCCAGCGAGTTCGACGTCGTGGAGGCGCCCGTCTCCTGCAGGGTGACGGAGACGCCCGAGGCGTCCAGGAGGCCCTCGACCTGGACGGTGCCCTGAATCCCTCCGCGCTGGCGCTGGAGGGTGAGCGTCACGGAGGCCGCCTCGCCAGCGGGGACCTGGACGGGCTGCCGTGCATCGGCGTAGCCCGCCCTGCGCGCCACCACCATGTGGGCGCCCGGCGGGACGTTCTCCAGGGTGAAGCGCCCGTCCGCGTCGGTGGTGGCGCTCGACGAGGCCCCTTCGAGCGTGAGGGTGATGCCTTCATGGGACGAGGCGCCTTCGAGGCGGGCCTGCCCCGTCACGCGTCCGGGCTGGGTGCCCGCGTCCGGAGATGGCGTGCCGCCGTCGGTGGTCACGGAGGAGCAGGCCGAGAGGGCCAGGAGGAGGGCCCAGAGCCAGGAAGGTCGGGTGAGTCGCATGGGCAGGTTCCAGTCGGGCGGAAGGAAGACGCGGCGAACGGCGGTGCTGCGACGGAACGTGATATTCAAGTTGTCGCCGACAGTCGAGATGGGGCGGGCGCCGTGAGGTGTTCGGGGCCCACGCTGTCGCCGTCCGTCGCCTGGCCCTTGCTGCGCCTTGTCACGGCCGTGCGGCTGCAATACGCCTAGAGGCATGTCCACCGCCGAGCTTCCCGCCGACTTCCTCCAGGCCCTCTCCGAGGGCTTCCCCGCGGACTTCCTCACCCGGGAGCCCGCGGAGCTCCAGGAGTACGGCCGTGACTGGACGCGCGTCTATGCGCCCGCCCCCGCCGCGGTGGCGCTCCCCCGGACGACGGACGAGGTCGCCCGGCTGCTGGCCCTGTGCCACCGGCACCACATCGCGGTGGTGCCCTCGGGCGGCCGCACCGGGCTGGCCGGCGGCGCGGTGGCGGCCCGGGGCGAGCTGGTGCTGTCGCTCCAGCGCATGACGCGCATGGGGCCGGTGGACCTGCTCGGTAACACGGTGCGAGTGCAGGCGGGCGCGGTGACGGAGGCCGTGCACCACCACTGCGCGGAGCATGGGCTTACGTGGCCCGTGGACTTCGCCTCCAAGGGCTCCAGCACGGTGGGCGGCAACATCGCCACCAACGCGGGGGGCGTGAAGGTCATCCGCTACGGCCTCACGCGGCAGTGGGTGCTGGGGCTCCAGGTCGTCACGGCCCAGGGCGAGGTGCTGGAGCTCAACGGCGCGCTGGAGAAGAACAACACCGGCACCGACCTGCGCCAGCTCTTCATCGGCAGCGAGGGCACCCTGGGCGTCATCACCGAGGCCACCCTCAAGCTCACCCAGCTCCCCGGCCGGCAGGACGTGTTCCTCTTCGCCGTGCCCGACGTGGCGGCGGTGCTGCGCCTGTTCCGCGACGCGCGGCGGCAGAGCGCCTTCGGCATCTCCGCCTACGAGTTCTTCACCGACAAGTGCATGGACCGGCTGCGGCGTCACCGGACGCTGCGCCCGCCCTTCGAGACGCCCAGCGGCTGCTATGTGCTGCTGGAGGCGGAGGCGAAGGACGCCGCGGCCGTGGAGGGCTGGCTGGGCTCGCTGTTCGAGCGGGAGCTGGTGACGGACGGCGTCCAGGCCCAGGGCGCGGCCCAGGCGGCGGAGCTGTGGGCGCTGCGCGAGGGCATCAGCGAGAGCCTCTCCGCCACCGGCCTGCCGCACAAGAACGACATCTCCCTGCCGGTGGCGGGGCTGGAGGCGTTCTGCGCGGAGCTGGAGGCCATCTTCAGCGCGCGTTACCCAGGCTGGGAAATCTGCCTCTTCGGCCACATCGGCGACGGCAACCTGCACGTCAACGTGATGAAACCGGACGCCATGGACAAGGCGGAGTTCCTCGCCCGCACGAAGCAGGCGGACCCCACCTTGTTCGAGCTGGTGCGGAAGCACGGCGGGAGCATCTCCGCCGAGCACGGCATCGGCCTCTTGAAGAAGGACTACCTGGGCTACTCACGCACGCCGGCGGAGCTGGCCCTGCTGCGCGCCCTCAAGCGGGCGCTGGACCCTCAGGGCATCCTCAACCCGGGCAAGGTCGTGGATGCCTGAGGGCGCCGGACGTCAGGACAGCACGCGCGTCTTGATGTCCGTCTCCAGCCCGGCGATGGCCTCGCTCACCGGGCCGGATACGTCCTGGTCCAGGTCCATCAGCAGGTAGCCGATGTGGGCATCCGTGCTGAGCACCTGGGCGTGGATGTTGGCGTTGAGGTCGGAGACGATGCGGTTGATGTCGCGCAGCACGCCCGGCGTGTTGCGGTGCACGTTGAGGATGCGGTGCGTGCCGGGGAGGAGCGGCGCCTCGATGTTCGGGAAGTTGACCGCGCCCGTGCTGGCGCCCTGCTTGAAGTACTTCAGCAGGCTGGTGGCCACCTCCTTGCCGATGGCGGCCTGGGCCTCCTCGGTGGAGCCGCCGATGTGCGGCGTGAGGACCACGTTGGGCAGTCCCTGGAGCGCGGTGATGAAGCCGTCCGAGTTGCTCTCCGGCTCCTCGGGGTAGACGTCCACCGCGGCGCCGCCCAGGTGCTTGGACTGGAGCGCGCGCGCCAGCGCGTCGATGTCCACCACCGTGCCGCGGCTGGCGTTGATGAGGCAGGCGCCCTTCTTCATCTTCGCGATCTGCTCGGCGCCCATCATCATGTGCGTGGAGGGCAGCGCCGGCACGTGGAGCGTCACGAAGTCGGAGACCTCCAGGAGCTCGTCCAGCGTGACGGCCGGCTGCGCGTTGCCCAGCGGCAGCTTGGTCATCACGTCGTAGTAGAGGACGCGCAAGCCCAGCGCCTCGGCCAGCACGCCGAGCTGCGAGCCGATGTGGCCATAGCCGATGATGCCCAGCGTCTTGCCGCGCACCTCGTGGCTGCCGGTGGCCACCTTGCGCCACTGGCCCGTGTGGACCTCCCGGCTGCGGTCGAAGAGCTGTCGCGTCAGGACGATGACCTCCGCGATGACCATCTCCGCCACGCTGCGCGTGTTGCTGAAGGGCGCGTTGAAGACGGGGATGCCGTGCGTGTTCGCGGACGTCAGGTCCACCTGGTTGGTGCCGATGCAGAAGGCGCCAATCGCCAGCAGGTTCTCCGCGTGCGCCAGCGAGGCGAGCGGCACCGTCGTCTTGCTGCGGATGCCCAGCAGGTGCACCCCTTTCAGCCGCTCCGCCAGCTCCTCCGGCTTGAGGGCGGACGAGACGCGCTCCACCTGGAAGCCCTCCGCGGCCAGCATCTCCCCCGCGGACGGGTGGATGTTCTCCAACAACAGGGCACGGAAGGGGCCTTCGTTGCTGATGGCGCGCGTCGGAGAGGGCGGAAACCGGGGTGTGCTCATGGCGCCTTGCGTTAGACCTGGGCCCTGAAGCTGTCAAGGGCGGGATGGGGCCTGCCCCGCGCGGGTGTCATTACCGGGGGAAGCGCGGCTCGTAGAAGGCGCCATCCGCCCAGCCGAGCTCGTGAATGGTTGCTCCCCCCTCCCGGGCATCCGCGGTGCAACGGAGGACGTTGCCCTGTGTGAACAGGCAGGGCTCGGCATGGGGATGCGCCAGGGCCGCGGACAAGAACGCGTTCTGGATGGCTTCAGGGGCGAACTGGCTCAGCCGCAGGATGCGGTAGAACTCCCGGCTGAACGGCAGCGCCTGCGATGTCTGGTAACGGCTGCGGAAGGCGATGACGAAGGGCGTGCCCTTCTGGATGAAGAGCCGGGCGAAGCGCCGCTCCCAGCCCAGCAGGCATGAGCTGAAGAAGGCGAGCAGCCGGGGCCCCCTGCGGCCCTGTTCGAAGGCCCGCTCGATGTGCTCGTAGGTGAACTCGACATCCTGGTCGGAGTTGTCGTCGTCCACGATCCATTGGATGACGCTCCTGGGCTTGTGGCCCGTGAGGCTCCAGCCCGCGTCCGGCGTGATGAGGGACCTCCTCGCCCACGCCGTGAGCACCTCCGGGTCGAAGTGGTGCTGCTCGCAGAGCCTGGCCTCCTCGTTCGCCAGCCGCTCCACCTTGGCGCGGTCGTTCTTGCACCAGGTGGGGTAGCGCGGAACGGCCATGTTCATGGACCCGAGCCGCACCTCGTGCCTCGAGCAGCGGACGTTTCCATGGGTGACGTGGTGGTAGATGTCACAGTCACCCAGGGCGGCGATCCAGGTGTCGAAGTTCGCGTCCCGGTCGAAGTAGCGCTCGCGGAACGGCCCTCGTGACACCTGGGTGAAGGCATCCCGCACGGTCGCCAGCTCGATGTTCCATTGGAGCCCGGGGTCGGCGCGGTCGTAATAGAAGAGGGTGGTGAGCTGGTCGGGGAACGTGGGCTGGTCGAGCGCGAGGATGTCGTCGTGGGTGATGTCCCAGCCGCGCAGCTTGAGGTTGCACTTGCCGCAGAAGCGCGGGTCGAAGCGGTCCGGCGCCTGGTGCGGATACTGAGGCCTGACTCCTTCCCAGTCGGGATAGCTCATCATGCAGTTGTGGTCGAACTGGTCATGGTGCTGGGGCACCACGCCGGAGGAGGCCTCGTGGTGGGTCAGCCAGAAGCAGTGGCCGACCTCGTGGGTGAAGACGAAGTCCGCGTTCGCGTTCACGTCCTGGTCGATGATGCCCAGCAGGTAGCCGTTGCCGTTCGAAGTCGTTGGCACGTCGGCGCCGTCGGACGTCCTGAGCACCTCCTTGATGTCGTCCGAGAGTCTGTACTCGAGCATGATGATGCCTCCGCAGGGCGCATGCCCGGTGCGCATCCGCTCGGAGATGCGGTTGAGCAGGAACCCCGCGGCGCTGCGGACGTTGGGCGTGTTGACCAGCTCGTTGAACATGTTGCTGGCGAAGAAATAGATGTTGTTCTGCTGCTCCGAGGTGAGCTCCTCTTCCGGGACCTGGAGGACGATGGGACCTGCGTCGTGGAGGGTGACGGTGTCGAGCACGCCGTGGAGCTGGTTGATGGACGTGGTGACGTTGGCCCCGACGTGCGCGAGCCAGTCCCTGTAGTCCTGGTCGGTGAGCACCGCGGAGATGGCCTGGTACCGCGTCTGGGTGAAGTCGACCTCCAGGAAGGACTCGGCGTAGCGTGCCCGGCAGTTCGCGGGCAACGTGCCGTGGTTGCGCGGGGGCCAGCCCACGATGCCGAAGACCTCCACCCGGCGCCAGACGACGATGGGCCTCGTCTCATACTGGCAGACGGGGTTGGCGGCCTCGAGCGCCTTGGCATTGGCGCGGCCTTCGTAGCTGAGCCGGGCGCGGACCTGGTAGCGGTCTCCCGCAATCAGGGAAGGCTGGAAGTAGATGCCCGCGCGCCCCACGCGAGCCGGATGGGCGCCGCCGTCCGTGAAGGCCGACACCCAGAGCACCTTCGCGTTGGCATCCTCCGTGGGGGCCGCGTAGGGGGCATAGGGCTGGGGCTCCCGCCAGAAGGGATTGCGGAAGTTGTCCGCCCGGGTGCGGATGCCGCCGTAGGCCACGGGGCAGTTCGTGTTGCCGTCATGTTCGAGGTCGACGAGGTCGCTGCGCAGGACACGATTGACGTAGGCCTGCGTTCCGGAGTGCAGGCGGTCATCCAGGGGCAGGTGCGAGACGTCCTCGCCGGGTTCGACCGCGGACCAGTCCACGCGCACCGCGCCCACGGCTCGCGGCGCGGCGACCCGGCTGCCGTCATGGCCCTGGAGGTAGATGACGGCTTCGAGCGGGACGAGGGGCCGGTTGAGCTTGCCGGCCTCGCTGACCGTCTTGTTGTGCAGCGCGTGCCAGTTGACGGGCCCTCTGTCCCGGCCAGACGGAACATGCCGCATGAACTCGTCGGTCTTCTCGTCGAGCTCCTCGTCGAAGCCGATGGCTTCCACATAGATGCGCAGCGGGTCGCCGCGCCCCGTGGGGAGCGCCGCGTCCTCCGCGATGGGGGCGCTCTGGTGGTCCGCCAGCGTGGGACGCGCGCCGTGCGCATGTGCCAGCGCCCCGTCCAGCGCGTCCTCGAACTGGTTGTTCGTGGGCGTGGCGATGAGGCGCAGGCCGCCGTGGTTCTGCCGGAAGCGCTCCTTGGCCTTGTCGAGCAGGTCCGGGGTGGCCGCCGCTCGTGCCGGAGGCCCGGCGTAGTACCCGAGCTGGTTGAGCTTGTGGCAGATGCTCTCGACCGTCCCCCGGGCGAACGCTTCGCCCGTGGCCAGCCAGGGGCCGCGGACGACCTCGACCGAGTGGTAGAGGACGTCGACCCGCGCGGTGGTGGGCGGTGGCGGTGGCAGGGCGTCCCGCACCTCCTGCTGGAGGGCCTCGTCGCGCTGGACCTCGCACGGCGCCACGCTGTCCAGCTCGGTGTTGGGCAGGTCCTCGGGTTGGTGGAGGCCGTCATGCGCGTCCTCTTCGATGACGGCGTTGACCTGGAGCGTGTACGGCGCGCGCAGGGGGGTGGCGAAGGGCTCGTGGACGGCGTCGTTGCCCTCGTTCAGCGCGCCCGTCCAGCTCAGCGCCGCTGGGCCTCCCCGGCAGTCGAGCGCATCCGAGCGGTACACGAGGGTGTTCGCGTGGTCGCGCACCTCCAACTGGACGGAGACGAGCCGCCCCGACTCGGGCGGGTCGTAGGTGACGGCGAGCGTCTCCTGGGAGGGGGCGAAGTGGGTCCAGTCGCAGCGCAGGGGTAGGTAGGGCATCGGAGGTGTGTCCAGGCGCGCCCGTGGTGTCAGGGCGTGGCAGGGGAGCGCCGGCGGTGCGGCCGGAGGTAGTGGCGCTCAATCCAGTCCATCTTTCGGGTGGGCGTCAGGTACGGCCGCGCGAGCACGGCCTGGGGCCAGGCATGGGCCGGGTCCGTGTCGAAGTGCTCGCCCAGGCACAGCTGGCAGGCGATGAAGCGCGCCACGTCCCAGCGCGCGGTGATGCCGTGCGCGCTCGCCGCGGTGATGCCGCGCTCGGCCCGGGCGCGCAGCTCCCGCTCGTCCAGGTCCGCGCACTCCCGGGGCAGCTGCGTCCGCAGGAAGCGCACGACACGGGACACGAAGGCGCCCCGCACCGAGGTGTCGAGGCACACCATCTGCTCGGGCCGAATCTTCAGCACTGCGCGCTCTCCGGGGCCGAACGGTGGAATGCTTGGATTTTAACGTTTTGCCTGGAGGGCCTTCAACCGCGAGCGGGAGGCCAGACGCGACAGCGGGGCGGCCACTCCGTGAAGAGTGACGCGCCCCGCGGTGCCCACCTCATGGGTGGAGGGTGATTACTGGATGGTCCAGCCCACCGTGCCGCTGCAGCTGGTGTTGCCGTAGCAGCCCGCGCGGATCTGATACGTGCCGCCCGCGCCCGCCGGCACCGTGTAGGTGGCGTGGGAGAGCGAACCGCAGCCCGCGCCGTCGTCGTTGAGCGCCACCTGCGCGCCAGCGGCGTTGTACAGGCGGATGAACGAGTCACCCGTGCCGGAGGCGCCCGTCACGTTGCAGGTGCCGAAGCTGAGGCGCTGGCCGGCCGTGAGGGTGACGTTCTCGTTGGTGGTGTTCTGCCGCGCGCTGTTGGAGTTGACGGAGCTGTAGCTGAACGTGCCGGAGGTGGCCGGCGGGGTCGCCGTGCCGATGCTCCACGACACCGTGCCGCCGCAGCTGGTGTCGCCATAGCAGCCCGCGAGGATTTCGTAGTTCCCGGCTGCCCCGGCCGTGAAGGTGATGCTGGAGCCGCGGCCGTTGCACGCGTCGTCGTTGGAGGCGACCTCGATGCCGCTGGGGCCGTTGACGCGCAGCCAGGTGTCACCGGTGAAGCTGGCGCCCGTCAGGCCGCAGGTGCCCACGGTGATGCTCTGGCCGGCGGTGAGCTCCACCGTGTGGCGGGTGGTGTTCACGGTGGCGTTGCGGGTCTGGGTGGCCGTGAAGTCGAAGGACGTCGCCGGCGGCGGCGTGGTGTCGCACAGCCGGGCGCTGGTGTTGGCGGCGCAGAACGCGTCGATGGCCGGACGGACGTAGGTGATGTCCTCGCCGCCGCACCCGGTCTCCGAGCACACGTTCACGACGCGGCAGCTGCCCTGGTTGACGTAGTCCGCCGAGCCGCGCACCAGGATGCCGGCGATGGTGTGGTTCGACATGTCGTAGACGGCCGAACCGGAGTTGCCGCCGAAGGTGTCCGTGGTGGCGACGAAGTAGTCCAGCGTGCTGGCGCGGCCGTTGCGCACCTTGCCGCCCGAGTCAATCTTGAGCGGGATGCCGCTGCCCGAGCCGATGACGGCCACGTTGGCGCCCACCGCCATGGCGGTGTTGCCCGGGCGGATGGGCGCGGGCGCGAAGCGCGGCGTCGCCGCGCGGTCCAGGCGGATGATGGCGTAGTCCAGCGTGCGGCCACCGGAGGTGTTCTCCCGGCGCACGACAATCTCCTTGCAGCTGAAGACGTCCTGCGTGGTGAGGGTCTGCACCGAGTTCGCGTCAGGGCGATAGAAGTTGAAGACCCACTTGAAGTCCGCGCAGTCGGCCGCGCTCTCCACGCAGTGGCCGGCGGTCAGCAGGAGGTCGTCGTCGATGAGCGTGCCCGAGCAGTAGCCGGGCGCCGGGTCGTCGATGAAGCGCTGGCCGGGGCAGAGGTTGACCCACTCGCCCAGGGTGGGGCTGTCGAAGACGATGTTGTTGGGGTCCGTGTCGTCGATTTCGTAGGGATCGACCATGACGGCGCTGGCCTGCATGGCGTACTGCCGCAGGGTGGCGTCGGGGTGGTCGTACACGTCCCTCCGGTCATCGTTGCCATAGACGACGGGCTGCTCGGTGGAGCCCGCGCTGCCAGCGGGCTCGCTCTCCGAGGCCGGCCCGCAGGCCGCGACGGAGAAGGTACACAACAGCGCGCCGAGCAGCTTCCTGCGGGCGTCGGTCCGGGGGATATGCATGAGACAACCACTCCTACGGGAGATGTGAGGCCCACCGCGTTCGGGGGCGGGCCACCGCAATATAGGTGAAAAAAGGCGCTGCCGTTGTCTGGTGGCGAACAATCCCCGCGAAGCTCAGTCCGCGTCGGGGTTTCTCAGCCAGTGGAGTGCATCCGCTCGCGTCTCGAAGGTCCGGGTGGGGATGCTCAGCATGGCGCGCTTGGTCATGCGCCACGCCTGGAGCCCGGAGGGGGCGTCGCTGACGACCCGGGCCGAGCGCTTCATGCCGTGGAGCTGGGCATAGGCATTGAGGCTGGCCATGGCCGTCACCACGTCGCTGGGCATCACCCGCAGCTGCGACTGGTCCACCAGGGCGGACCAGTCACTGGCCAGGGAGGTGATGGCCTTCTTCACGTCGGCCAGGTACTCGGCCAGGTCCTCCGTGGTGACCTGCGGGGGATAGACGACCTCGAGGATGCGGTCCTGCGCGTGTACGGTGATCTGGAATGGCATGACGGTGACAGGCTCCGGGCGGGCGCGCCATCCTAGCCGCAGCGGGTGACACGTCTAGAGCAGGCGGCCGTCGCCGCGGGCCTCGTGGCGCCTTCGCCGCCCTGTCCGGAAGGGCCGGGAATGTCAGGCCCGCCTGGTACTGACGTCCCTGCCGCTGCTCCGGTACCGGCGCGCCGAAGGGGTGCGCCGGCGGTGGCAGCCGGCGAGGGGGTTTCATGAACACGAAGTTGTACGTCCTGGGCGCGGTGCTGGGCGCCGCTCCAGGCCTGCTGCCGGTGGTGTCGGCGCCGCCGGTGGTCTCGACGCAGGAGTCGCGCCAGGACTCGCGCGGGGCTTCTCGCAAGGGGCGGGGTGGTGCCGCGCGGGGCACGGCCGCTCCTGGAAACCATGCCGAGGTGGCGCCTCCGCCGCGGGACGCGTTGGAGCCCGAGGCGCCCATTCCAGACGAAGGCCGCACCCGCGGCGGAGGTGGCGTGGAGGCGCCCCGCCACCCGTGCGAGGCCGTCACCATCATCCAGGTGCCCTGCGACGCCACGCGGGAGACCTGTGAGTACACCTACTGGCACTGCCCGGAGCTGGTGAAGCCGCTCCGGGCATGAGCGAAGGCAGTGGGAAGCGCACGGGCGGCCGGTTCCGCCCGTGCGTTTTCTTTCGCTGCCAGCAGCAGGACGGGCGCGTGCACCGGGCCGGCCGTGGAGCGCGGCGCGGTGGAAGGAATCTCCGACGCGCCAGGACATGTGTGGGGCGTGTCCGCCGTGCGCCTTTCCCGGCGGGCGCGTGTCCGTCAGGCTTGACACCCCAGGTGCCCCGTCGGAAAAGCCCGGACACACGAGGCGGCCCGGCCGTTTTCCTCAGAGGCCGCCAGGGAGCCCGGCATTGAAGCTCGCGACGCTCAAGGACGGAACCCGTGACGGCCGCCTCATCGTCGTCAAGCGGGACAACTCGGCCTATGCGCTGGCCACCAACGTGGCGCTCACGCTGCAAGCCGCGCTGGACGACTGGGAGACGAAGGAGCCGCTGCTGCGCGCGCTGGACGCCCAGCTGGAAGCGGGCACGGTGCAGAGCCGGCCGCTGGACGTCGGCGCGCTGCTCGCGCCGCTGCCGCGCGCCTACGAGTGGGTGGATGGCAGCGCGTACCTCAACCACGTCATCCTGGTGCGCAAGGCGCGCGGCGCCGAGCCCCCGGAGACGCTGAAGACGGACCCGCTGGTGTACCAGGGCGGCTCCGGCGACTTCCTGGCGCCCACCGCCGACATCCCGCTGGCGGACGAGTCCTGGGGCCTGGACTTCGAGGGCGAGGTCTGCGCCATCCTCGGCGACACGCCGCAAGGCACGCAGGCGGCGGATGCGGCGCGTCACGTGAAGCTGCTGATGCTGGCCAACGACGTGTCCCTGCGCAACCTCATCCCCAACGAGCTGGCCAAGGGCTTCGGCTTCTTCCAGAGCAAGCCGGCCACGGCCTTCAGCCCCTTCGCCGTGACGCCGGACGAGCTGGGCGCGGCGTGGCATGACGGGCGCATCCACCTGCGGCTGCGCTCGGTGCTCAACGGGCAGCAGGTGGGCGACACGGACGCCGGCCCGGAGATGCACTTCTCCTTCTTCGACCTCATCCAGCACATCAGCAAGACGCGCAGCTTCACGGCGGGCACCATCCTGGGCAGCGGCACGGTGTCCAACGCGGACCGCGAGCGGGGCATCTCCTGCCTGGCCGAGCGCCGGATGATCGAGACCATCGAGCAGGGCGCGCCCAAGACGCCCTTCATGAAGCCGGGCGACACCATCGACATCGAGATGCTGGACGCCGAGGGCCGCAGCGTGTTCGGCCGCATCGCCCAGAAGGTGGTGAAGGGGCCATGACGGGCCTTCGGCTCTACAGCTACTGGCGCTCGTCGGCGTCGTGGCGGGTGCGCATCGGCCTGCACCTGAAGGGGCTGAGCTTCGACTACGTCCCGGTGCACCTGGTGAAGGACGGCGGGGAGCAGCACGGCGCCGCGTACCGGGCGCTCAACCCCATGCGCACGCTGCCCACGCTGGAGTGGACGGAGGCGGACGGCACCGTGCGCCGGCTGTCCCAGTCGCTGCCGGTGCTGGAGTACCTGGAGGAGCGCTTCCCCGCGCCGGCGCTGCTGCCCTCCGACGCGTATCTGCGCGCCCGGGCGCGG
Organism: Pseudomonadota bacterium; assembly: GCA_023426545.1. Classification (GTDB taxonomy): domain Bacteria; phylum Myxococcota; class Myxococcia; order Myxococcales; family Myxococcaceae; genus Myxococcus. Next base: position 453 of record JAFAAN010000116.1, on the reverse strand, counting down.
ATGCTGGCGGAGATGGTGAACTCCGGCATCCAGCCCCTGCAGAACCTGTCCGTGATGCAGCGCATCAAGCAGGAGCTGCACGCGGATGACAAGGCGTGGTCGGCGTACTGGAACGCGCGGGGGCTGGAGGCGCTGGAGGCGGCGGTGCAGCCCACCGCGGGCCGCTTCTGCGTGGGCGACGCGGTGTCGCTCGCGGACGTGTGCCTGGTGCCCCAGCTCTATGGGGCGCGCCGCTTCGGCGCGGACGTGACGCCGTACCCCACGCTGCTGCGCATCGAGGCCGAGTGCCAGGCGTTGCCCGCCTTCCAGGCCGCCGAGCCCGACCGGCAGCCGGACGCGGTGCCCGCCTGAGCCGCATGGGGTGGCCGCGCCTGCCCGGGCGCGGCCCCCCCCCCAGCCCCCCGCCCGCCCCCCCCCCAGCGCCCCGCCAAGCCACCGCCAGGCCCCCAGCCC
>JAFAAN010000101.1 GCA_023426545.1 Pseudomonadota bacterium | reverse complement strand
GTCCCTACCCGGTTGTCGTGCACCGGGGGGGGCGCGCCCGCCGCGCGCCCGCGGCCATCCGTGGAGAGCGGGACCTCGTCGCGGGTGAGCCCCAGGTGCACGTCGTCGCCACGCGCGTCCACCACGTCGCCATAGCGCGCCGTGAAGGCCTTCAACCGCAGCAGGCCCCCCTCGATGGCGAAGGTCTCCTCGCCGCACCCCACCACGGTGCCCAGCCGCGTCCCATCCGCCGTGAAGACCCGCATCCCTTCCCGTACGTCTCCGCGCATCGAAGGACTCCTCTCCTGTGTGGTTCACCGCTCACGCCGGGGTGGGCCTCCAGGCTTCGAGCCAGGGATGCTCCCGGCCACTCGGACCTCGCCGGAGCGCCCGCCCCACGGGCGGGCGAGGGCCGTCTTCCACCAGTGGCGCCCGAGGCTCCGCCCGCGGGGGCGAGGCAGACACCAGCGCCAGGGCGGGAGGCCGGGGGCGCCAGCGTGCGAGCCGGCTCGCCACCAGGGCGCCCAGCGCGCCGGACGCGCAGGCCACGCCCACCACGAGGCCGCGCGGGCCGAGCACGCGGTGCATGCCACGCAGCAGCAGGTGCACGCCGATGCCCGCCGCCGCGCCCCCCACCCACGAGTCACTCCAGCGCCACGGCCACCAGCTTCCCTGCCCGCTCCTCATGACGTTCTCCCATCGGGCGCTCGCGGCTCGCCGCCCAGGCGCGCACCCCGCTTGAAGATGGGGTGGGCCGTAATGCCCTGGGAAGCCCTGGCCCCTGTCCGTCACGCCGAGGCACCGGGGCAGCCGAAAGGACGGGCGTGCGTTCGGGCGGGCCGGCACAGTGCCGGGCCAACTGGCACTGCGCCCTCGGCCCCTGCCACCGGGGCGACTCGCTCACACCTTCCATGATGACCGGGGTGGAAACCCCAGGGCCTCGCGCTCGTACGCGAGGCCCCCACCAGCGCCGGGGTCCAGGGTGTTGCCAGCCGGCCCACCCGCCCCGGTCACGAGGAGCCAGTCATGTACCAACGCAGCGACGTCAAGGAAGGGATGGTCGTCCGCAGCATCGACGGCGAGAAGCTCGGCAAGGTCTTCGCCATCAGCAACGACGAGTTCCACATCGAGAAGGGCCTCTTCTTCCCGAAGGACTACCTGGTCCGCTACTCGGAGGTCAGCCGCATCGACGGCTCGGAGATCATCCTCAGTCACGGCAGGGAGATGCTGAGCCGGCTGTCGGACGAGGGCCGCGCGGAGGCCGTCGCGGGGACCGGCGGTGGCGCGGGCGTCGGCCCGGGCGCGGTCGGCCCGGGCGCGGTGAGCACGAGCGCCGACCGGGAAGCGGCCCGCTCCCGCGCGGGCATGGACACCAGCGCGGACACGGTGAACAGAGACACCTACGACACGGGCTACGACGCGCGCGTGGGCACGAGCGTCCCCGCCGACACCAGCGCGGACGCCGGGCTGCGCGCCTCCGACGCCGGCGTGGGCTCGCGCGGCATGCACGGCCGCGAGGAGGACATCACCATCCCCGTGCACAAGGAAGAGGTGGATGTGCTCAAGCGGGACGTCCAGGCCGGCGAGGTCCGCGTGCACAAGGACGTGGTGGAAGAGGACCAGGAGCTGGACGTGCCGGTGCGCCGCGAGCGCGTCCGCGTGGAGCGCCGGGACGTGAGCCCGGGACGCCCTGCAATGAACGCCTCCTTCCAGGAGGAGACGGTCGTCGTCCCGCTGCGCGCGGAGGAGGTCGAGGTCCAGAAGCACGCCGTCGTCAGCGAGGAGGTCGTCATCCACAAGGACGAGGTCGACGAGGAGCGCCACATCTCCGAGCACGTGCGCCGCGAGCAGGTGGACATCCGCACCGAGGGCAGCGAGGAGCGGCCCCGCACGCTGAACGCGCCCTCCGATGACCCGCTGAAGCGGGGGTAAGCCATGGCGAGACGCTCCCGGCCCCACGCCACGCCCGGGTGAGGGGCTGGGCTTCCGCCCCCCAACGCCTTCAGCTCGAGGACTTCATGAGCGAGGGGCGCAGGATGCGCGTCTCCTCCACGCTCACACTCTCCGGCGGGCGCCCCCAGGACATCGCGCGGTCCATCTGCTGGAACTCGCGGTGCCGGTCGGGGAAGTGCTTCCCCATGAGCCGCACCAGCTCCGAGTCGCTCGCCGGGCGGCAGGCGTCCGCCAGCCGGTCCGCCATCTCCCGGGCGCTGCGGAAGCGGGCCTCGGGCCGCTTGGCCAGTGAAATCTCCAGCACCTCCCACAGCGCGCGGGAGATGTGCGAAGGCCGGGGCGGGAGCGCCTCGTCGCAGATGGCGTGCATGGTGGCCAGCTCGTCCGGCTTCTCGAAGGCCCGGTGGCCGGTGAGCGACTGGTAGAGGATGAGCCCCATCGAGAACAGGTCGCTGCGCGCGTCCAGCTTCATGCCTCGCGCCTGCTCCGGGGACATGTAGAGCGGCTTGCCCTTCACGATGCCCGGCAGCGTCACCGTGCGCTGGGCGCGCGCCTTGGCCACGCCGAAGTCCAGCACCTTCACCCGCCCGTCGAACCCCACCATGAGGTTGTGCGGTGACAGGTCGCGGTGCACCAGCTCCAGCGGACCGCCGTCCTCGCCTTGCAGCACGTGCGCGGCCTGCAGGCCCGCCAGCGCCTGACACACCACGCCCACCACGTGCGCCGTCTCCAGCGGCCCCCGCGCCGCGCGGATGAGCCGCGCGAGGTCCACGCCCCGCACCAGCTCCATCGCGATGTAGTACGCCCCCTCCGCCTCGCCGAAGTCGTAGAAGTGGACGAGGTTGGGGTGCGACAGGCGCAGGCCGATGCGGGCCTCGTCCAGGAACTGCTGGACGATGGAAGGGTCCGCGGACAGGTGCGGGAGGATGCGCTTGAGGGCCACCAGCCGCCCCAGCCCCTCCGGCCCCCGGCTCCTCGCCACCAGCACCTGGGCCATGCCCCCGGTGCCCAGCGGCGTCACCACCTCATAGCGGCCAATCTGGCCTCGCGACACCGGCGCCGCGTCCGAGACCAGCGCGTCCAGCCGCTCCAGCGCGCCCTTGCCCCCCGTCAGCGCCAGGAAGCCCAGCACGGCGTTATCCAGCTGCTCGCCGATGGCCTCCACCAGCTGCATCACCAGCCGGCCGCCGTCCTCGAAGTGGCCCTCCACCACGAGCCCCAGCCCGCCCAGCTCCAGGCTGCCCAGGGCCAGCCGGGTGCAGAAGAGCGTCCGCCCGTCCGCCAGCGCGCGGATGCCCTGCCAGTGCGCCGCCTTCAGCACGTCCACGCCAGGCTCGCCCAGCACGCGCGTCAGCACCGGGCCCCGCGTGCCGCGCAGGGACACGAAGCCGGCCCGGGCATGCACCAGCCGGGCGCACTGCGTGAGGAACACGTCGAGCCCGGACTCCAGGTCCAGGCCGCGCTCCATGCAGTCCTCCAGGATGACGTCCGCCATCCGGTGCACGGCCACCAGGCCCCGGAGAAAAACGACCTCGTCCTCCAACGAAGGAAAGTCCACGGGCGCATTCAACACCCTGGACGCACCTTCCGGAAAGTCAGAGATGTCGGGATGGCTACACTCGCTCCCGGTCCTTCAGGGACGTCACCGCCGGGAGCCGCTCGGGCGCGCCGGCGCGGAGCGACAGCGGCGCGTGCTCATCCACGAGCCCGTGCGCCTCCAGCACCCGCTCCAGGCGCGCCACGCGCTCGCGCAGGAGTCGGACCTCGGCGCCGCCGTACTGGGCCTCCTTCAGCCGGATGAAGGCCTCCACCAGCGGCTTGAGGGAGAAGCGAAGGGTGAGCCCGAACAGGGGAACCCCCACCACCATGGCGGTGATGAGGAATATGAAGATGCCTTCGGTGAGGTCCATCGGTGCGCTCCAGGGGGCTGCGCGGCAGACCGACTACGCGGGAGCGCGCCGATGATTGCGCGCGCTCAGCCCGCCTGCCCCGTGTAGATGGCGTCCGCGATGCGGTAGGCGCTGCCCTCCAGGCGCTGGAAGGCCTCCTTGAGCGCCGCCGGGTCCGTGGTGTTGAGCACGCCCTTGAGGCGCTCCAGGTCCGCCTTGATTTCCTCGCGGTCCTTCTCTGACAGGAGGCTGGCGTACTCCTCCAGGCTCTTCTCCGTCGTGTAGATGAGCCCGTCGGCGTTGTTGCGCAGCTCCGCCAGCTCCTTCTTCTTCTTGTCGTCGGAGGCGTGCGACTGCGCGTCGGCGATCATCGCCTGGATTTCCGCCTCGGACAGGCCGGAGTTGCTCACCACGCGCACCTGCTGGACCTTGCCGGTGCCCAGGTCCTTGGCGCCGACGTGGACGATGCCGTTGGCGTCGATGTCGAAGGACACCTCGATTTGCGGCACGCCGCGCGGCGCCGGGGGGATGCCCACCAGCTCGAAGCGCGCCAGCGTCTTGTTGTCCGCCGCCATCTCACGCTCGCCCTGGAGCACGTGCACGCTCACCAGGGGCTGGTTGTCCACCGCGGTGGAGAACACCTGGCTCTTCTTGCAGGGGATGGTGGTGTTCTTTTCGATGATCTTCGTGAACACACCGCCGGCCGTCTCCACGCCGAGCGACAGCGGCGTCACGTCCAGCAGGAGGACGTCCTTCACCTCGCCCTTGAGCACGCCGCCCTGGATGGCCGCGCCCACGGCGACGACCTCGTCCGGGTTGATGCCCTTGTGCGGCTCCTTGCCGAAGAACTCCTTCACCTTCTGCTGCACGCGCGGCATGCGCGTCATGCCGCCCACCAGCAGCACCTGGTTGATCTGCTGCGAGGCGAGGCCCGCGTCCTTCAGGGCCACCTTGCACGGCTCGATGGTGCGGTCGATGAGGTCCGTCACCAGCGCCTCGAAGGTGGCGCGGTCCAGCGTCTCCGTCAGGTGCTTGGGGCCGGTGGCATCGGCGGTGATGAACGGCAGGTTCACCTCCGTCTCGGGCGCGCTGGACAGCTCGTGCTTGGCGCGCTCGGCGGCCTCCTTCAGGCGCTGCAGCGCCATGCGGTCCTTGCGCAGGTCCAGGCCGTTGTTGGCCTCCGCGAAGCGCTTGGCCAGGTAGTCGATGAGGCGCTGGTCGAAGTCCTCGCCGCCCAGGAAGGTGTCGCCGTTGGTGCTCTTCACCTCGAACACGCCGGCGTTGAGCTCCAGGATGGAGATATCGAAGGTGCCACCGCCCAGGTCGTAGACGGCGATGCGCTCGGTGTTGCCTTCCTGCACCTTGTCCAGGCCGTAGGCCAGGGCCGCCGCGGTGGGCTCGTTGATGATGCGCAGGACGTTGAGGCCCGCGATGCGGCCCGCGTCCTTGGTGGCCTGACGCTGGCTGTCGTTGAAGTAGGCGGGGACGGTGATGACCGCCTCGGAGACCTGCTCACCGAGGTAGTCCTCCGCCGTCTGCTTCATCTTCATCAGGACGATGGCGGAGACCTCCGGCGGGCTGTAGCCCTTGCCGCGAATCTCCACCCACGCGTCGCCGTTGGGGCTGGCGGCCACCTTGAAGGGCGACACGCCGATGGCCTTCTTCGCCTCGGCCGAGTCGAGCTTGCGGCCGATGAGCCGCTTCGCCGCGAAGACGGTGTTCTCCGGGTTGGTGATGGCCTGCCGCTTGGCAATCTGGCCCACCAGGCGCTCACCGGAGTCGGTGAAGCCCACCATGGAAGGCGTGGTCCGGCTGCCCTCACTGTTGGGGATGACCACGGGCTCGCCGCCCTCCATGACGGCGACGCACGAGTTGGTCGTCCCAAGGTCGATTCCAATCACCTTGCCCATGTTGGTTACTGGCTCCCCCCAGAAGAGTTCTCGGTCTGTTCGGGCGCGGCGGGCGCCCCGGTATCGGTAGTGGCGGATTCAGCGGCTGCGCCGGGCTCGCTCGTCACTGCGGGCGCCGTGGGCGCGCGCGCGACGACGACCATGGCCGGGCGCACCAGCCGGTCGTTGAGGAAGAAGCCGCGCACGACCTCCTGGACGACGTGGCCGGCGGGGACCTCCGCGGTCTCCACCTGCTGGATGGCCTCGTGTACGCGCGGGTCGAACGGCTGCCCCCTGGCGCTGAAGCCCTTCACGCCGTGGCGGCCGAGCGCGTCCTCGAAGGACTTGCGCGTCATGGCCACGCCCTTCTCGAAGCTGTCCAGGTCCGGTGACTTCGTCGCCGCTTCGAGCGCGCGGTCGAGGTTGTCCACCACGGGGAGCAGGTCCTTGAGCAGCTTCTCCACGCCGAAGCGCTGGACCTCCTCCTTCTCCTTCTGCGCGCGCTTGCGGTAGTTCTCCAGGTCCGCGGCGTGACGCAGGGTGCGCTCCTGCGCCTCCTTGGCGCGCTCGTGGGCCTCGCGCAGGCGCTCCATCATCTCACGGCCCTTGGCCTGGCTGAGCTCGAGCTGCGCCTGGAGCGTCTCCACCTGCTGGCGGAGCGCCGCCACATCGTCCGGCGCGGACTCGGCCGCGGCGGGAGGCGCCTCCTCAGGGGATGGGGGCGCTTCGGCTCCCGCCTCGGCGCCGGTCACTTCGCCCTCTGCATTCCCGCGACGCTCGACGCTGCGCATCGCCGCGTCGATGACGTCCTGCCCGATTTCCGTCTGGATTCCACTCTTGTCGTTGGACCCGGCCACGCCGCGCACTATCTCACGCGCCGCAGGGCGTTCCAAATAGCGAGAAGAACAAAGGAAACCTGACGGCCCCCAGGCAGGCGAGTTCACATGGAGCGGAACTTCACGCTCAGGCGGTGGGCTTCGCCGCCGGCTTCTTCGTCCGGCCAATGGTCTTCTTGGAACCCGGCGCGGCCTTCTTGGCCGTCTTCGTCGTGGCCCCCTTGGCCGCGGGCTTCTTGCGGCCAATGGACTTGGCGCCCCCCTTCTTGGCGGCGGGGCGGGAGGCGCCGCCCTTGGTGGTGGCCCTCGCCTCCGTGGCGGGCCCGGTCTTCTCGGGAGCGGAGCGCGGAGGGGCCGCCTGCTCGGCGCCCTCGTCGGCCTTGAAGGCGCGCTCGACGGCGCCCTCGACCTGACGCACGGCGACTTCAATCTTCTCCGCCGCCACCTTGCTGGTGCTGGCGGCCCAGGTGCGCAGCTGCTCCAGGCCCTCCTTCACCTTGGCCTGGTTCTGCGGGTCCTTCACTTCCTTGAGCAAACGCTGCGCCTCTCCTCGGAGGTCATCGGTGGTGCGCTTGAGCTCGTCACCGGTGCGCTTGAGGAAGTCCATCAGCTGCTTGTCCCACTTGTTGGCCATGTGCTGTGTCCTCCGTTGGGGCGGACGTCCCCCCTGAGACCGCCATTCCACTCCACGCCTGCCCGGGAGCGCAAAACCTTCCGCGCTTCCTTGAGGTGAAACACGCGCGATGACGGCGGCCATTGCCTCGTGCATGCCAGTGCGGGCCGAGGCTAGAGTGCCCGCTTCGCGGGCCCCTCTCCTCGAAGCCCGCGCTGGAGCCCGCGGACATGTCGTCAGCCCGAATGGCGGGGATGCTCGCCGTCCTCACCCTGCTGTGCGCCTGCTCCGATGGGCGCGGAACCTCTGGCGTGCCGCAGTTGCCCGCCGTCGAGCTGTCCCCCACCACGGTGGGGCTCGCCTACGAGGCGATGTTCACCGCGACCGGGGGCGAGCCCCCCCTGCGCTACCAGGTGTCGCCGCCCCCGCCGGGCTTCTCCTTCTATACGGGAGAGGGACGGCTGGTCGGGCCGGGCACCGAGGCGGGTGACTACCCGCTCACGGTGACGGTGCGGGACGCGAACGGCGCCGAGAACGTGCGCACGTACTCGCTGAAAATCTGGGCGCGGCCCGAGGTCATCAACGACGCGCTCCCCGCGGCCACCGCGGGCGGCAGCTATGAGCACGTGCTCGCCGCCACGGGCGGGCGCCCGCCCCTGCAATGGGAGGTGGTGGAGGGCTCGCTGCCCACGGGCCTCTCGCTGACGCCGGATGGCGTGCTGAGCGGCCAGCCGCAGGGCGAGGGCACGTACCCCGTCACCTTGCGCGTCCATGACGCCCACGGCGCCAAGGCCGAAGTCCAGCTCGGGCTCCAGGTGCTGGCCCCCGGAGAGTTGCCCGACGGAGGGCCCACGTTGCCCGACGGTGGGCCGGAGACGAGCTTCCCGCTGTCGGTGGCGAACTGGAACATCGAGTGGTTCGGGGACCCGATCAACGGCCCGAACGATGACCCGCTGCAGCTGACCAACGTGCACGCCGTCATCGCTGACGCGGGCGTGGACTTCTGGGGCCTGGCGGAGATCGTCAGCACGGCCCAGTTCAACGAGCTGAAGGCGCGGCTCCCGGGGTACGACGGCTTCCTCGCAGACGATGGCTCGCGCGTGTCGTCGGGAACGACCTACTACGGGGCCAACGACCAGAAGGTGGGCGTGCTGTTCAAGTCGGACGTGGTGCAGGTGCTGCGGGCGGACGTGGTGCTGCTGAGCTCCAGCTACGACTTCGGAGGGCGCCCCCCGCTCCGGGTGGACCTGCGCGTCCAGCGCGATGGCTCCACGGTGGACGTGACGGCGCTGGTCCTCCACATGAAGGCATACACAGGCGAGCAGGACTACGCGCGGCGCCTGTCCGCGGGCAGGGCGCTCAAGGACTACCTGGACGTGCGCCTGCCCACGCAGCGGGTCATGGTGATTGGCGATTGGAATGACGACGTGGACGAGTCCACCGCGACCAATCCGGCCACTGGCTGGAAGTTCGCGTCGCCGTACCAGAACTTCGTCAGCGACACGGCCCGCTACGCGTTCACCACCGAGGCCCTGTCCCTGGCGGGCGTGGGCAGCACGGCGAGCCGGAGCACGTTCATCGACCACCAGCTCGTCTCCAACGAGCTGTGGGCGAACTACATCCCCAACTCGACGACAGTGCTGCGCCCGACCATTCCCAGCTACCGTTACACCACGTCCGACCACTACCCCATCATCAGCCGCTTCAACTTCGGCAAGGCGGGCACTGACGGCACGGGGGACGGCGGGACGCAGTACCCGGTGTTCATCAACGAGTACCTGCCCCAGACGCGTGACCTCCCAGACTCGACGACGCCGGACTACGACCAGCAGTTCGTCGAGCTGGTCAACGCGGGCACCACGGCGGTGGACCTGGGCGGCTGGAAGCTCCACGACGCCAACTCACAAGCGGGGATCGACCCCACCCGGCATGAGTTCCCTCCCGGGACGATGATTCAGCCGGGCAAGGCGTATGTCGTGTACTCGGGTCCGACGGCGGTGCCCGTGGGCGCGACGAACGCCACGTTCGCCTCGGGCGGCGGGCTGTACTTCAACCGGGGCGTCAATCAAGGCAGCAGCGGCGACACCGTGTACCTGGTGCGGCCGGACAATTCGGTGCAGGACAGCGCGGGCTACCAGGACACGACGAAGGGCATCTCCTACAACCGGAGCCCGGATGGGAGCGCCACCGGGACCTGGGCGCCGCATACGCGGCTGTCACCTGGAGTCGAGGCTTCGCCTGGGCAGCGGGTGGACGGCACGGCGTTTTGACGGGATCACCGGCCGCCCAACGCTTTTCCTCATGGCCTTATTCGTACCTCGGCGGATCGAGTCGGGCCACTGGGAGAGCCGAGGAAGTAGCGAACCTCTTGAGCCGGGGCGCGGCAGCAGCCGGGTCCCAAGTGGAGTGCTTGCAGTCGCTTGGCCATTACAGATTGGCAAGAAACTCCCCCCTTTACCTCAACCGGAGTAGAGCGAGGAACCGATGGCCATACTCGAACGGTCCCGGAGAATCATGACCAAGCGCCTCAAGCCCCTGGTAAAATCCGCAGCTCGTAAAGTCATCCATCGATTGAAGCCTTGGTTGCCTCCCCCTGAGCCCCAACCGGTCGCGCCGGCGGCTCCGGACCCCACCAGTGCGGTGTGGACACTCCCGGACCGGCCACTGCGCGAGGCCCTCCCCCCCGTTGCGGAACTCTTGCGCACCCAACATGGCGAGCAGCCTGTCAGCCAGGTTCTCCGCGGTCTCTTCGGCGATGACGGCACCATCCAGACCAAGCTGTTGCACGCCCTTTCCGAAGAGAAACTCCAGACGTTCGTCTCGACAGACACTGCGCCTCTGCCGCGCACGGAAGACCGCGCCCACTACTTCGGTGAGCAGCATGTCAGCTATTGACTCAATGGCCTGAGCGACTACCTCTTTCTTCGTGGGTTACTGGAGTCGTCGGGGGTTGCTCCAGACTCGAACTTCCGTTTCCTGGATTTCGCGTGTTCGTCGGGCCGTGTGCTTCGACACTTCATCGCGCACTCGCCGAACGCAGAAGTCTACGGCACCGGCCTTTATTCGAACGCCGTCCGGTGGATGAACAAGTACCTGCCTCCGCGTGGGTTCTATTTCCAGAACAGCATCGTCCCGTCACTCCCCATTCCGGATGCATCCATCGACCTGGTCTTCTGTGGCTCTGTCTTTACCCACATGGACGAGTTCGAAGAGTCGTGGCTGCTAGAGTTTCGCCGCGTTCTGAAGCCAGGAGGCATTGCGTTCATTTCACTGCACACCGAACGCACATGGGATGGGCTGAAGGATCCCGCCAACCCGATTCGGCAACATCTCACCAACCACCCATACAAGAGCGTGGAGTCGGCCACCAACCCGGTGCCCCCCTCATGGTTTGAGCAGCCAATGCCAGCTGAACGCGTGGTCCTGCGCTACATGCCCTCTCCCTTCCAGAACATGCATACGTTCTACACAACTCCGTACATCAGCGAGAAGTGGGGGCGCTTCTTCGAAATTCGCGAGTTCTTCCAACATGCCCACGGCACGCATCAGGACGGCGTACTGCTCGCCAAGCGCGCATGACGGCACCTCCACGTCGATGACGCCACCATCGGCCTGGAGGACTCCCTTCAAGAGCGCGTCTATCTGACGAAGACCATGCGCTCGCCCTTGCCTACGTGCACCCGAAGCACCTTCGGAGCATATTCGGCCTTCAGCCGCACCAAGAAGTGGGCTCCGGCATCAATCGCGTCGAGGAAGCGGCCGGTGACCGTGTACCCCAGGTCCATGAAGGTCAGCGTGCAGAGCGCCAGCGCCCCCTCAGGCAGTGCGCGCGTGTCCTGCGTGCGCTGGGGCGTCACCCCGTCGGCCACCGGCAACTCGTCGCGCAGAGACACCGCGCGTGCCACGTGAAGGCCGCCGGCCTCGCCTCGCTGGTGGACGGCGCCCAATCCGCCGCCAGCCGCTTCAACAGTTGGCACGTGGAGTCGGCTACCTTTACGTCTGCGAATTCCTCCAGCAGCGCCCCCAACTCGATGAAGGGCTTGTCCTCGCCGGCGGCTACGCGCACTGCCAGGATGGCTCGGCTCGCCACCTCGCGCATCAACTGCCCGAAGGCTTGACTGAATCACTCAAAGAAGGCGCTGGGTGACAGCATTCCCCGGTGAGCGCCAGGTAGTTGGCGAAAGCCATCGTCTGCGTACCGGGCATGGGCGTCACCGTAGCCACGGTGGACTCCACCAGTGCCACCACGTCCACCTTGCGCTGGCGCTGCAACGCCCCCAGCCGACGCGCGGCCTCCAGGATGTCCTCTGCCGACACGAGCGCGCGCACCCCCCTCTGCCACCTTCGTCCTTGGAGTGCTCTTCTGCATCCCGAAAGAGTGCTCCCAGCCACTTCGTTTCGGAGAGCATGCCTGCTCGGCTGCCCTTATCCCTTTGACTCTGCTCTGATTTTCCTCTTCGCGCTAAACGGACGCGGATGGTCCTCCACTGGAGTCACTGGCAACGTCACCACCAAGCCGTCGCCAAGCGATGCCACTACCGGGCACGGGGGCGCGTGATTCAAATTATACCTATAGGACTAAACGGATGCGAATGCCTCATCCTCAGTTGCTGCACGATGACCCATGCAGCCTCTACCCTCACAACTGATTCGAGGCTCTAATTGCCTATCAAGGGGTATCTCCCAAAGCACCAGCACTTCTTAAATAAGGATTGACACCCCAATGCCGCCAATCTACAGAGGCGCACGGCATTTACCGCAAGCCAACCCTGCCAAATGCCGCACAAAGCAGACCACAAAACCTCATCACTCAACGGAGCACTCACCATGAACGGGTCCCTTATTTCGAAGTCCCTGCTGGTTGCTGCCGCACTGGCGTACACAGGAGAGGCGCGGGCCGCCACAGTCACGGGCACCATCTCCCATATTCAGTTCGACAGCGCGGGCAGCATCAGCGTCCAACTGACAGGCAGCCCAGCGCTTTGCACCAATGGGCACTGGCTCAACACTCGCGGCGCAGTCGTTGCTGGAGTCCGGGGCGTCACTGCAGAGGGATTGAAGACGATGTACTCGACTCTCATGTCGGCATTCCTGGCCAGCAAGCGAATCACCGTCTACACCGACGAAACCGTCACGACTACCGGCTGGGGCTGCACAGTCTACGCCATCGACATCTGGGCCGTGTAGCACAGATCGCTAGAGAATCTCACGGCAGCCCGGAAGCTGGGAAGTCTCTCCCTATCCATTGAATATCAATTTCGACTCAATGGAGCCCTCAAGGTTTGGCACACCTTATCTCGAAATCCAACAAGGTCGACTGACACCTGACGCTCGACCTACAGCGCGGCATTTGTGCGTTTTGGACGCCACTCACCGGCTCAAGAGCTGCCAAGAGTACACCAGCGCAACAGAATCAGACCCAAGGCTGGAGACTCGTCACCAAGCACAGCATCCGTCTCTACGGACAAAAGATGCACCCATTCGAACTCGACACAAAAAGACCGGGATCATGAAGATACACCACTGCGCGCAATTCACCAAAGCGAGCCTGCTCGCATTCTTGCCGTTCGTGGCTTGCGGCCCCACACAGACTGACGACACAGACGTCAGCACGCCGCAGACAGTCTCGTCGATCGAGTCTGACCTATATTACGACGAATATGCGCTCTGGTGGCGCCGGACCAATGGCGAGACCCCAATAACGGTCTGCTGGAAAACGCCTGGATTTGCGCGGGAAAAGGAATTGGTCCGGGACGCAATACGTAGAACATGGGGCTTCGTTGGCCATTTTGACTTCAAAGAATGGGCAAACTGCACATCAGACTACTCAGGGATCAGAATCACCATCAAAGACGAACAACCCCGCACACAGGGAGGCCTCGGCACAAACATCCAAAATGTCGACGATGGGATGGTGCTGAACTTCACATTCCAGAACTGGGGAGAATCCTGCCAGAGCACCATAGACTCATGTATCGATTCAGTCGCCGTTCATGAATTTGGCCATGCACTGGGATTTGCCCACGAGCAGAACCGTCCAGACACCCCTCCATGCCCCGAGGAGGCACAAGGCTCGAACGGAACAGCGACGTTCGGCTTATGGGACTTGTCTTCGGTCATGAACTATTGCAACCCACGATGGACCAACGGGGGCGAACTAAGCGCCACCGATGTGCTGGGCACGCAGTACATCTATGGAATTGGCCCTTCATTCATCGCTTCAATTGGAGTCGTGACAGCTCTTTAGAACTGCGCCGGCAAAGCTCTCCTGAACTCCCTCTCAATCGCGGCGAGGTAGGCATTAGGAGCGGCCCGGAATCGGGGGCCAACCGCGTAGCGACTGCAGCGACGACTCGCACCTGCCTGCGCACCATCAGGCTCCCTCCTCCGCGACGCCGACACGAGCTCGGCGCTCGTGGTAGCGGCAACTACCAAACAGGTGCTCCAAGTTATTGTCCGTGCGAGGCACGGCCGGGGACATCGTAGCAATGGAAGAGGCCGGGCCAATAGCAACGCGTCTCCAAGAGGAAATGCGCCAGGGCCGCGCGGTGGGGTGAACGGGTGCGTCGCACGGTGTGCTTGAGTGCGCTGACAAGGCTCGCCATGCGCCTTGTGACGTGGCAGCTTTCCTGCCCCGAGGCATTGGTGAGGATTTCGGCGGCGCGCTCGACCCACCGGTAGGCCGCCTTCAGTGGTGGCCACATTCGCGCCGTTTGCTTCAGGACGCACCGCACGACCTTCGACGTGGATGCGGACTCTCTCTCGCGCTTCACCGTGCAAACCGTGGGCAACAGCCTCCACCAGGAGCTGTGGGTCCCCGCCGAGGACCTGGACACCTTCAATCGCCACATCCAAGGCCCCATTCGATTCATCGAGGCATGGTACGGCCCGGAGTACCGCGGTCCGGACACCACGCTGGGTCCCCTGGAGAGCCAAGGACTGGCGCTGCTCAAGCAGAGCGGAGGCGCCCTGCCCCGGCTTCAAGCGCTGATTCAGGCCAACGCCGTCGCCTGTCTCTTCAACTTTGCATGGTGGGCGTCCTCCCCTGCTCCCGCCCAGGGACTGGACTCGGCCACGCTCCTCACGCTGCTCGACCGCGTCCGCGAGGCCTGGGTAGCCCTATACCCCGTATGGCCTTTGCCCATCCCTGGCGGGAATCGCCAAACGGCCGCGCAATGAAATGCGCCTGATGGCGTTATTAGGCGCGACCCATTTTGCGACCTCACTCCGTATCCCTTTTGAAGGGATGACGGACGGCCGGGCATCGGGCTCGGGCCGGCTCGCAAGGGACGGAGCAACCGTGCTGCCAGGGAACGACCGGGCCGTCTTGGAGGCTTTCCGCCGGGGGGAGACGTCCGTCCTCACACAGGTGTACCGGACCTATTCGCGAGAGGTGCTCCGCTATCTCTCGCGAAGGTTCGCGGTGGGCTCGGAAGGGGGGATGCGGACGGTGGCACTGTCCGCGCTCGATTTGGACGCCGCCCATCAGGAGACGTTCGTCAGGGCCTTCCGGCCCAACATGCGGCAGGCCTATGACGGGGTGCGCCCCTACCTGGGCTTCCTTCTCTCGGTGGCGCGCTCGACGGCCATCGACCTGATGCGCGCGTCGGGGCGCGTGTCGCGCGAAGCCATCCCCCTGGACGACGCGCCGGAGCTGACACACCTGCCCACCGAGGGCCGCTCGCCGGAGGAAGAGGCGTTGAGCTCGGAGGTGCGCGACCTGGTCCGCCGCTTCCTCGAAACGCTGACGGAGGAAGGCCGCACCCTGGCGCAGCTCCGTTTCGTGGAAGGACTCTCGCAGGAGTCCGCCGCGGAGAGACTCCAGCTCACCCGAGGCGAAGTCCGGGTGCGCGAGCGGCGGCTGCGGACGCGGTTCACGGAGCATCTGCAGTCCTCGGGCTGGCTGGACACGTCGTCCGCCCCCGGGCGGATGGAGCTGGGCGTCCTCCTGGCCTCGTTCGCCCTGTGCGCAATCGGGAGCATGCCCTCATGAGGTGGTACGAGAGACATATCGACGCCAGCCTGCCCCGGTGGTCGCTGGGGGACCTCTCGTCCCCACAGGCCACCCGCCTGCTGCGCCACGCCCACCGCTGCCAGCGCTGTGGCGCGCGCTATGAGCGCTGGGCCCAGGCCCACCGCGGCCTCGAACATGGTCAGCTCGACACGCCGTCCTCCATGGAGCTGCAAGCCCTTTCACAAGCGGGCCTGGAGGCCGCCCTGGCCGCGGCGGCCCCGGAGCAGGCCCCCTCGCGCTGGTCCTCCCTCGCCCTGCTCGGAGGCGCCCTGGCTGCCGTCCTCCTCGCGGTGGTGCTCATCCCCACCACCACCCACGTCCCCGGCGAGTTCGTCTCGCGGGGTGACGGCACGCCGTCCCCTGGCGCCGCACTGCGAATCTTCTGCGCCACGCCCGGCCAGCCCCTGCGCGAGCTGCACGCGGGCGATGCCTGCCGCGCCGGCGCCATGCTGGCCTTCGCCGCTGGCGGCCAACCTCCCTTCACCCACGTCGCGGTCCAGGTCCGCGGCGTCAAGAGCGCGGAGGTGACGGCCGGTCCCTTCGCCCTATCGGGCGGCCCGGGCAACGAAGCCCCCCTCGAGCTGACGGTCCCCATGCCAGAGATTGCGGGCGTCGTGGAAGTCATTGCCGTCTTCGCGCGCAGCCCGTCCGAGTCCATGGCGACCCTGCGCGGTGAACAGGCCGAAGGCACGGTGGTGCTCAGGCAGTCAGTGAGGGTAGAGGAAGGGCGATGAAAACGCTGGGAGCGCTCCTCGGAGCCGCGGCGCTGCTGCTGGCCCGAGGTGCCTCGGCCGAAACCGTGGTCCGCCGCGCCCTCGTCATCGCCCACAACGGGAGCGACGACCCATCACTCCCGTCCTTGCGCTTCGCCGACGATGACGGCGTCCTGTGGGCGGAGACGCTGCAACGCATGGGCGTGGAGACGACGCTGCTGGTGGCCCCCGACGAGGCGACCCTCACCACGGCCCGGCCCGTGCTCGCCGGCGCCCGGCCCCCCACGCTCGACGAGGTGAAGCGCGAGGTGGCGCGGCTGCGCGCGGCCAACCTCGTGGACCAGGAGCAGGGACGACAGACGGACGTGCTCCTCGTCTATGTGGGCCACGGCAACACGGATGAGGCCGGGCGCGCGTACTTCACGCTCGCGGGCGGACGTCTGGACAAAGCCAGTCTCTACGCGGACGTGGTGGACCCGCTCGGCGCGGACTACGTCCATGTCATCGTGGACGCGTGCCGCGCCTCGGGGGTCGTGGGCAGCCGCGGCGGCCAGACGGACGCGGCGGTGCTGGCCGAGCTGCGCAGCATGCTCGCCCGCGAGCAGCTCGCCACGCGCCCCACCGTGGGCGCCGTGTTCGCGGAGAGCGACGACGGCGAGACGCACGAGTGGTCCCGCATCCGCGCCGGCGTCTTCAGCCACGTGGCCCGCTCCGGCCTCATGGGCGCGGCCGACATCAACGGCGACGGCAAGGTGGAGTACAGCGAGCTGGGCGCCTTCGTCACCGCGTCGCTCCAGGGCGTGAAGGGCCTGCCCGCGCAGCTGGTGCTCCATGCCTTCGCGCCCACCCGCGAGCCCCGGCGTCCGCTGGTGGGCCCCGCGCCGAAGGGCCCCAGCCTGCCGCTGCCCGCCGGGCTCGAACACTCGCGCATCTCCATCGAGGACGCCGACGGCCGGAGGCTCGCGGACGTGCGGCGCTCCGAGGAGCAATATGTGCTGCTGCGCCTGCCCGAGCGCGACGTGTACTGGATTCGCACGCCCACCCAGGAGGCCCGCGTCACCCTCGCGGAGCTGTCCACCGGCGTGCTGTCCCTGGACGACCGGGAGTTGCAGGAGCGCGGCCCGGCCGAGGAGGCCCTGCGCAAGGGCCTGTTCGCGGTGCCACTCGACAAGGACTTCTACGAGCGCTACGTGGCGGCCTCGGGCTTGGCACCCGTGGACGTGTCCCAGGCGTTCCCCCCGAGCGTGGGCGGCGCCTTTCCCCAGCTCCGGCTGCGACGGCCCGAGGCCGCATCGGGCTGGGACTGGGGCTGGACGGGACAGCAGGCCCCGCTCGGCTTGGGCACCCTGGCCACCGGCCCCACCGTGAGCTGGCGGAGGGAGGTGTGGCCCTCGCTCTACTACGGCGCGCGCGCCACCTATGGCCTGACGCCTCTGGCCACCGACGGCATCCGCACGCACCGAGGCGCGCTGCTGGGGCTCGTGGGGGCGCAGGTTCCGGCGCGGCTGCGCGCGCCGCTCTTCCTGGAGGCGGGCGCGGGATGGGGCTTCTTGGGCGTCACCCGCGGCGCGACGCGCATGGGCGACCCCACCGTGCTGTCCACCTACACGGCCACGGGGGTGATGGGGACGCTCGCGGGCCTGCGGCTGCGGCTGGCCGCCACGCTCACCTACGACCGCGTCACCCTCGATGGCCGCGACCATTGGGACCGCGCCTTTGGCTTCGAGCTGGCGCTGCGACGCTGAGGGACTCGCTCATGAGACGCATGTGGATGGTGGTGCTCGTCCTCGCCACGGGCTGTGGCGACATCGAGCTGGATAGGCTCGTCAAACAGCACCCGCCCCTCACCTGGCTCGAGCCCGAGCCGGTGGGGCCCCACTGTGCCCATGGCGGCCACGCCGTGCACACGGGTCTGGACCTGAACGGCGACGGCGTGCTCGACGGCGACGAGGTCACCGCCACCACGTACGCCTGCGCCACGGCCACCCCTGGCGTGCTCGTCCACCTCCAAGCCCTGCCCCCAGGGGAGCATTGTCCCCTCGGCGGCCACCTCTCGCGCGCGGGCCAGGACCTGAATGGCAACGAGGTCCTGGAGGACGACGAAATCACCCGCGAGGTGTACGGCTGCACGGAGCGCAGCTCGATTCCCGTGGTCCACCGCACCACGAACCGCCCGCTGCACATCCCCACGGCACCGTTGGGATGCCGATGGGACTACACATTGTTGGAAGCGGGGCTCGACTCGAATGGGAACGGCGTGCTCGACAACGACGAGGTCCGAGCCCAACAGCCCGTCTGTGTGAACCCGGCGCAGCTCGTGGTGACGTACGTCCGCGAGCCCGAGAGCGCGACCTGCCCGGAGGGAGGCACGCGAGTCCAGGCGGGCGCGGACATGAACGGAGACGGCGTCCTCGAGGAGGAGGAGCTCCTCGTGACCACCTTCGTCTGCGAGCCCCTGCACACCCTCTACGGCCTCTACACCGTGCGGACGTCCGCGGACGTCGCGGCGCTCCAGCGCATCTCCCGCATCCAGGGCTCCCTCCTGGTCGTGGACGCGGCGCTGACGGAGCTGCGCCTGCCCGGCCTCGCCGTGGTGGACCAGACGCTGCGGATTGAGAGCAACTCGCTGCTCAACCTTGTAGACCTTCCGGGTCTGCGCTTCGTGGGGCACGACCTCGACATCTCTGGCAACGTGGCCTTGAGGAAGCTGGCAACCGGCAGCGCCAATGCCCAACAGCTGCTCGTGGGTCGCAGCCTCATCCTGAGGAACAATCCCTTGCTCCCAAGCCTGCGGGGACTCCAAATGGTATCCCCCCGGCTCAGCGTGCTGCTGATGGACAATGACGCGCTGGAGTTCGAGCTCGACGAGGACGGGCCGCTCGCCAGCATCGACTTCCTCATGGGCGCGCTGGAGGTGACTGGGAACAAGGCGCTCACGGCCCTCCCCTTCTCGAATCTCCTCCACGCCAGGGACGTCTTCATCCAGGGCAACCCCGCCCTGACGGACCTGGCGGGCCTGGGCGCGCTGAGCACGCTCCAGTCCCTGCGCGTGGTGGACAACGCGAGCCTCACGCGGCTCGACCTGCGCGGGCTGCGCCAGGTCGACCAGTCCTTCGACGTCACGGACAATGCCCAGCTGCCCTCGTGTCTCGCGACGGCGCTGGCGGGCGCCGTGTATACCGGCGAGCCCGGGCACCTGGTCATCCGCGGCAACGATGACGCCGTCACCTGTGGCGAGTGACGCTCTGAAAGGCCCATTCCGATGCGATGGATGTGGTTGCTGCCACTGGTCCTGACCGCCGCGTGTGACGGCATCGACCTGCGCCGCCTCGTTCCGCAGCATGAGGCGCGCACGCGGGTG
The DNA here is from genome assembly GCA_023426545.1 of Pseudomonadota bacterium. Lineage (GTDB taxonomy): Bacteria > Myxococcota > Myxococcia > Myxococcales > Myxococcaceae > Myxococcus. The sequence continues at coordinate 19,248 of JAFAAN010000101.1, read as the reverse complement.
GCCACCGAGCCCCCGGGCCCGAACTGTGAACAGGGCGGCAAGGCCCTGCGCTCAGGACTGGACCTGAACGCCAACGGCGTGCTCGATGACGAAGAGGTGACGCAGACGGAGTACGTCTGCGCCACCCGGACACCCGGCGTGCTGGTACGCACGTGGCCCATCGCCCCCGGCGCTCAGTGCCCCCTGGGGGGCCAGCTCACACGGGCGGGGACAGACCTGGATGGGGACGGCGTCCTCTCGGACGAAGAGGTGACCCGAGAGGTCCAGGGCTGCGTGGAGCCCGTGCCTGTCGTCGCCCGTGTCCGCTCCGTGCGGGCCCAGCCCTCCGTCTGCTCGTATGACAACGCGCTCGTGGAGGCCGGCGTGGACCTCAATGGGAACGGTGTGCTCGACGCGAACGAGCGCCGCGCCACCATCTCCCTCTGCGCCAACGCCGAGGTGACGCTGCTCCGGCAGCGGCCGGAGCCCGCGGGCCCGAACTGCCCGACCGGGGGCACGGTCGTGGAGGCCGGCGTGGACGAGAACCGGAACGCGGCGCTCGACGACGCCGAGGTCCGCGCCGCCACCTACGTGTGCCAGCCATCGGTCACCCATGAAGGGACGTATGTGGTGGAGGACGCGGCCGACCTGGAGGCGCTGCACGCCATCTCCAGCATCCGAGGTGGACTCTCCATCCTGTACACCCGGGTCACCGAGGTCGTACTGCCGGGGCTCGTGTCGGTGGAGGGCCTGCTGCAAATCCAAGACAACCCGTCGCTGACACGGGTGGAGCTGGCGGGCCTCCGGTACTTGGGTTCGGAGCTATACGTCAGCCACAACGCACAGCTCGACGCGCTGCTCATCGGCCCTCAGACACCGGAGGACTTCCCCCAGGTCCACGTCCACGCCCTGTCGCTCGTCTCGCTTCCCAAGCTGTCGTCCCTGGACGGCCTGGCCGCGGTGGCGCCCATCTCCGAGTTCGTCCTATGGGACACGGGCGTCCGATGGAGCCCTGGGGCCTTTCCACATCTCCAGGAGCTGGCGGGCTCTGTCACAGTCCACCTGAACCCCGCGCTGGAGAAGCTGCCCCTGTCACGGCTCGCCACGGTGAGAGGGTCGGTAGACATCTCGGCCAACGCCGCGCTCCAATCCCTGGAAGGACTGGAGCAGCTGACCACCATCGGCGGCACCCTCGACGTCTCAAACAACAAAGCGATGGCGCACCTCGACGGGCCAGGACGTCTCACCGCCGTCGCCGGTCCTCTCCGGGTGGTGAACAACGACAAACTCCTGGACGTCCACTTCGAGAAGCTCGCGCAGATAGGGAGCCTTGCCGTCGTCGGCAATCCCCTGCTGGAGCGCGTGGGCCCGCTGCCGTCGCTGACGCGCGTGCAGGGCGACATCACCCTCGAGGAGAATCCCCACCTGCTAGGCGTGACGGACCTCCCCCGTCTCCAGAGCATGGGCGGCGCCCTGTTCATCACCCGCAGCGCGCGGCTGACAGACGTGTCCGGCTTCAGCCAGGTGACGTGGATGCGCGGCCTGCACGTCACGGACAACGGCGCGCTGACGGACCTGGGCACCCTGAGCGCCCTCCACACCGTGGGCGCCCTGGAGGTTCGGAACAATCCAGCGCTCACGCGGCTGCACCTGGACGCGCTGGAGCACGTGCGAGATTCGTTCTTCGTCACGGGCAACGTCCAGCTCCCCTCCTGCTGGGCCACGATGCTCGCCGACAGCGTCTATGCCGGGCCGCCAGGGGAGCGCTTCATCGAGGGGAACGACAGCAGCGCCCCGTGCCAGCCCTAGGCCACCGGGAGGCGGGCCCGCTGGGACGGTGCTTGCCCGTGCGGGAGGCGCGGCCCTACAGTGCCGGCACCCGCCAAGGCCGCCATGACGACCCCGAGTCCACCGGTATCGAGGGAAGCCGCATCACCGGCGCTTGCCCCGGCCCCCCCTGCCCCCACCACCGCGACCGCGCCTTCTCCCTCTCGCGGGTGGGCGCCCTGGGGCGCCGCGCTGGGCGGGCTGGCCTGGTTCCTCTGGCTCGGCGGCGCCAAGGTGATTCCACCCACCCGCCTCGACTGGCTGATGCGCGAGGACTGGGCGTGCTCCACCTTCGGCTGGCTGTTCTACCGGAACGCTCCGTGGAGCCTGCCACTCACGAGCGCCCCCAACCAGCTCTACCCCTACGGCACCTCCGTGGCGCTCACGGACGGCAATCCCCTGCTGGCGGCGCTGTTCAAGCCCTTCAATGCGCTGCTGCCCGCGGACTTCCAGTACCACGGCCTGTGGCTGGCGCTGTGCTTCGCGCTGATGGGCTGGTTCGGCGCGAAGCTGGTGTCGGTGGTGTCGTCCCGGCCCACGCACCAACTGCTGGGGGGCCTGCTGCTGGCGCTGGCGCCGCCCATGGCGGCGCGCCTGGGACACCTGACGCTGTGCGCGCACTGGCTGCTGGTGGCCATGATGTGGCTCCACCTGCGCGACACGCCGGACGCGCGCGCGGCGAAGCGGAGCCTCGTGCTGGCCGCGGCGTTGAACGCCCTGGCCTCGGGCACGCATCCGTACCTCGTGGCCATGCTCGCGCCGCTGGCCATCGCGCTGGCCGTGCGGCTGGCCCTGGGCCGCGTCATCGGCTGGGGACGCGCCGCGCTGGCCGCGGCGGGCATCGTCCTGCTGGACGTGCTCGTCTTCGCCCTCTTCGGCTACTTCGTCGGCAGCAACCTGGGCGCGGAGGGCTTCGGCCAGTTCTCCGCGGACCTGAGCACGCTGTTCAACCCCGTGGACTGGTCGCGCCTGCTGCCCTCCCTCCCGGTGGCGCGGCGCCAGGGCGAGGGCTTCGGCTACCTGGGCGCGGGGGCGCTGCTGTTGGTGGTGCTCGCCGGCGTGGGCGGGGCGCTCCGCTTCCGCGCGCTGAAGGGCCTGCCCTGGCGGCGGGGAGTCCCCTTCGCGGTGGCGGTGCTGCTGCTGGCCCTCTATGCGCTGTCCTCCCGTGTGACGTGGACGGGCCGGCTGGTGATGGACCTGGGCGCGGTGTACGAGCCCTTCTCCCGGCTGACGTCCGCGTTCCGCGCCTCCGGCCGCTTCATCTGGCCGCTGTGCTACGCGGTGATGGGCGGCGCCCTCCTGCTGTGGCTGCGGCAGTGGCGCGAGCGGGCGTGGGTGGGCACGGCGGTGCTCACGCTGGTGGTCGCGGTGCAGGCGTATGACGTACGCCAGGACAAGAGCGAGCTGCGCCGCCGGCCCGACGGCTTCCGGCGGCTCCAGGCCCCGGAGTGGGCGGAGCTGAAGGGCCACTACCAGCACCTGGCCCTCTTCCCGCCACAGGTGCAGTGGGTCTGCCCCTACAACGAGCCGCTGGTCAACGCCGCGGGGTACATGGCCTACCGGCTGGGGCTCACCTTCAACAGCGGCTATGTCACCCGGACGCCGCCGTCGATTGCGGAGGACTGCAACGCCACCATGCGCCCGGGCGGCCTGGACGCGGACACGGTGTATGTCGTGGTACGTCAGCAGGTGGGCGACTTCCTCCGCGCGGGCGCGCGCTGCGGCATGCTGGAGGGCCTGCCGGTGTGCGTGGCGGGGGAGCGGAGTGACGCCTTCGCCCAGGCGCTGGGACGGCACCCGCTGAGATAGCGCACCTGGACCCGCCGAATCCAATGGACTCCCTTGCGGGGAAAGGCAGCATCCCGACGTATGGGAAGCGAGGACATCGTCTCAGCACTGCGCCAGGTGCCGCTGTTCGCCCGGCTCACCGGGGAACAGCTCCGCTGGATGGCGGACCACGGCCGTCAGCTCCACTTCCCCGCGGGCACGCGCATCGCCGAACAAGGCGCTCCGGCGGACGGACTCTCCATCATCCTGGAGGGCCGCACGCAGTGGAGCCGGCGCACGGGCAGCGAGTCCGTGCCCACCTTCACGCTGGAGGCCGGTGACCTCTTCGGCGAGCTCATCCTCTTCCTCAACGCGCCCTACCCCAACAGCGGCGACGCGGTGACGGACGTGCGGCTGCTCCGGCTGGAGCCGGCCACCTTCTGGGAGCTGCTGCGCCTGGTCCCCGTGCTCAGCCGGGGGCTGATGGAGCTGGCCTCGCAGCGCACCCAGCAGCAGGCGCAGGAGGTCCGCCCGCTGGTGGAGCTGCTCCCCACGGGGCGCATGGCCGCGGAGCTGGGCGCGGAGCTGGGCAGTCCCGCCGCGGCGGCCCGGCGGAGCGCGGCGCGGCTGGGCACGCTGATGGCCACCGTGTCCGCGCGCGCCATGGCCCTGGGGGAGCATGGCCTGTCCCTGCCCCAGCGCGGCGTCCTGCTGTCACTCCCCCGAGAAGCGGCGGAGCGCGGCCGGACCTCACCGCCCCTGGAGCCCCTGGCCCGCGCCGAGCGCGAGGAGGCGCTGGGCTCCTGGCTGGAGGCGCGCGGCGTGGCGGACGCATGGGACACGGCGCCCGCGCTGGTGGCCTCCGGGCTGGACGTGGCGTGGCTGGACTCCGTGGCGACGCGCGTGGGCTCGGCGCTGCTGGGCGACGTGCTCGCGTGGCTGGTGGTGGCGGTGAGCTGCGACGTGCTCATGGCCGAGGTGGAGCGAGGGACGGCGCGCGTGTCCGCGCTCGTCGAGGGCGTGAAGGCCTATGCCTTCCTGGACCCGGTCCCTCGCGAGGACGTGGACGTCCACGAGGGGCTGGAGCACGCGCTGTCGGCGCTGGGGCACCGGCTCCAGGGCGGACGCATCACCGTGGAGCGCGAGTACGACCCGGGCCTGCCGCGGCTGAAGGCGGAAGGCGTCGCGCTCGACGAGCTGTGGACGCAGCTCCTGCTCAACGCGCTGGAGGCGCTGGGCGAGCGCGGAGGCCGCCTGCGGCTGCGCACCTGGCAGGATGCGGCACACGTGGCCGTCGAGGTCTCCGACGATGGCCCAGGCATTCCCGAGGACCTGCTGCCTCGCATCTTCGAGCCCTTCTTCAGCACGAAGCCCCATGCGGCGGGCCTGGGCCTGGACGTGTGCCGGCGCATCATCGAGCGCCAGGGCGGAGACCTCCGCGTGCGCGCCGAGCAGGGTGGCACCCGCATCCAGGTCCGGCTGCCCGTGTAGCCAGCACACCGTGAGTGCCTGACGATGTGACGTCCCGCCCTCGAGAATCGTGGCTAGGGTACATGCGCTCGAAATCCATCGGGCTACACCACACCCCCTGAAGAGGAGCGCACGATGCCCAAGGTCACCACGCCGGAGATGGGAACACCCGTCTGGATGGACCTGATGACGCCGGACCTGGAGAAGGCCCGCGCCTTCTATGGCCCGCTGCTGGGCTGGAGCTTCGTCGTCGGCTCGAAGGAGAGCCACTACTACACGCTCTGCCAGGTGAACGGCCTCAACGCCGCGGGCATGGGACAGCTGCCTCCTGGCATGTCCGCGCCTCCCGCGTGGACGCTGTACTTCGGCGTCGAGGACATCCACGCCGCGGCCGCGCTCGTCCAGAAGCACGGGGGCCATGTGGGCATGGGCCCCATCGATGTGTTCGACCAGGGCCGGCTCGCCATCTGCGCGGACCCCACGGGCGCGCACTTCGGCCTATGGCAGTCCCTCAAGCACCAGGGCGCGCAGCTCGTGGACGAGCCCGGCGCCATGACGTGGCGCGACCTGAAGACACGTGACGCCGCCGCGGCCCGTGCGTTCTACGGCGCCGTCTTCGGCCTCGAGGCGAAGAAGCTCGAAGGCATGGGTAACATGCAGTACTGGACCCTGCACAAGGGCCAGACGACGGTGGGCGGCATCCTGCAGATGACCGCGGCGTCCCCCGCCGAGGTGCCAGCCCACTGGCAGTGCTACTTCGCGGTGCCCGACGCCGACGTGGCGGTGAAGCAGGCCACCGAGCTGGGCGGCAAGGTCCTCCGGGAGCCCCTCGACTCCCCCTACGGCCGCGTCGCCGCCCTCGCCGACCCCTCGGGCGCGACCTTCACCGTCATCAAGCTGGCCCCGACACATCCCGCGTAGGCAGGCCCGCGGGGCGCTCAGCCCTTCTGCCCGAGCGCCGCCACCGCCGCGGCCATCACCTGCTTCACCGGAACGCCCGCGGCCTCCGCCACCTGACGGCAGTCCTCGAACTCGGGGTGGGCGTTGAGCACCACGCCCTGGCGCAGCCCGCGCTTCACGCGGACCCTGCCCCACGGCGTCTCCACGTCCACCCAGTCACGCTCCAGCGCCTGACGCTCCACGCGGTGGTAGCGCACGCCCAGCGTGGTGGACTCGCGCAGCACCACGTCCACCACCGCCTCGCGCGTGCCGCCCTCCACGAGCGCGCCCAGCAGGTGTCCCGGCCGGCTCTTCTTCATCACCACCGGCGTCACCCAGGCATCCAGCGCGCCTACCGCGAGCAGCCGCTCCACCAAGTGTCCCAGGAGCTGCGGCGTGGCGTCATCCAGGTTGGCCTCCACCACCCAGAGCCCGTCCGCGCCGGCCTGCTCCAGCCTGCCGAGCGACGCGCGCAGCACGTTGGGCCTGTCCCGGAAGTCCTTGGTGCCGACGCCGTAGCCCACCTTCTCCACGATGAAGTTGGGGGGATGGCCGATGTGCGCCAGCACCTTGAGCAGCGCCGCGCCCGTGGGCGTCGTCAGCTCGCCCACGCCCTCGAAGCGCACGGGCACGTCGCGGAGCAGCTCCAGCGTGGCGGGGACGGGAATGGGCATGGCGCCGTGGGCCACGCGGATGGTGCCGCTGCCCAGCGGTGGGGGCGCCGCGTAGACCTCCGGGTTGCCCAGCAGCTCCAGCACCACCGCCGCGCCGCAGATGTCGACGATGGAGTCCACCGCGCCCACCTCGTGGAAGTGGATGTCGTCGATGGACACGCCGTGGACCTTGGCCTCCGCCTCGCCGATGGCGCGAAACACCGCCAGCGCCCGCTCCTTCGCGCGCGGCGGCAGCGTGTCCGCGCCCTCGATGAGGCGCCGGATGTCCGAGTACGCCCGGTGCGGATGCGCCTCTCGCGCATCCAGCACGACGTCCAGGTGCGTGCCGCTGATGGCGTGGCGCACCGCGCGGCTCACCGCCAGCTTCCAGCCCGGGACGCGCAGGCCCGACAGGGCATGCTCCAGCTCCGCGGGCTGAACTCCCAGGTCCAGCCCCGCCGCCAGGAACATGTCCCCGGCGATGCCGCCCACCGGCTCCAGATAGAGGATGCGTCGCATGGTGCTCACCTGCGGCCCTTCGTGCGGGAGATGAGGGCCGCGTAGAAGCCCCCACCAAAGCCATTGTCGATATTCACCGTGGCCACGTTGGAGGCGCACGAGTTCACCATCGCCAGCAGCGCGGACACGCCCTTGAAGTTGGCCCCGTAGCCCACCGACGTGGGCACCGCCACCACGGGGATGCCCACCAGTCCGCCCAGCGCGCTGGCGAGCGCGCCCTCCATGCCCGCCACCACCACGGCGGCGTGGCACTCCTGGATTTCGTCGCGGCGCCGCAGCAGCCGGTGGATGCCCGCCACGCCCACGTCGTAGACGCGCCGCACCTCGGCGCCCATGGCCTCGGCCGTCATGGCCGCCTCCTCCGCCACGGGGATGTCGCTGGTGCCCGCCGTCACCACGGCCACGCGGCCCGCGCGCACCTTTCCCTGCTTGAGGTGGAAGATGCGCGCCACCGGGTGGTACGTCCCCTTGGGGAAGCGCGCCACCAGCGCCTCCGCCTTGTCCGGCTGGAGCCGCGTCACCAGCACCGTCTGCTTGCGCTCCACCAGCGCCCCGACGATGCCCAGGAGCTGCTCGGCCGTCTTGGGCTCTCCCAGCACCACCTCCGGGAAGCCGAAGCGCAGGTTGCGGTGCGTGTCGAGCGTCGCGTACCCCAGCTCCGCGAAGGGCAGGTCCTTCAGCCGGCCCACCGCGTCGTCCACCGACACCCGCCCCGACTTCACGCTCCCCAGCAGCTGCTTCAGCGCCTTCTCATCCATGGGCGCCCGTCTATCGCGAAACGGGCTACACGCCCAGCCGCGCCAGCAGGTCGCGGATGCTCTCCCGCTCCAGCACCAGCAGGAGCTGTCCGCCCACCGGGGGCGCGGCGGCCGCGCGGAAGCGCGCCTCCAGCACCACCACGCGGCTGGCGTCGCCCTCCACCTGTCGGACCGCGTCGGACACCACGCCCTCCGCGCCGCCGCGCAAAACGGTGGGCACCGTGGGCACCAGCCGCCATCCCGTCAGCCGGCCAAGGGCGGACAGGCAGGCGCTGGCGACGATGTTGGCCGTCTCCGCCACCACGCTGTCCCGCTCGGCCTGAATCGCGGGCTGCCCCTCCAGGAGCAGCGACTCCAGCGTGGCGCAGTCCTCGCGAGAGAGCACCAGCAGCAGGGTGCCCCGCAGCCCGCCCTGGATGCCGAGCCACGCGGCCACCACCGGCGCATCCCCGCCGAGGAGCCCCACGGCGTCCGAGGGCCCCGTCATCAGCACGCGGGGGATGGAGAGGTCCACCGTGCGCCCCCCCATCAACCGGGAGAGCGCGTTGGCCGCATGGCCGCAACCGATGTTGGCCACCTCGCGCAGAGCGTCGAGTTGCGCGGTGCTGGGCTGGAGCTGGCTCACGCGGACAGTAACCTCGGCACGTCCAGGATGAACACCGGACGCCCACTCCCCAGGATGGTGACGCCAGACAGGCCTGGCAGCAAGTCCAGCGGCCGAGACAGCGGCTTGAGCACCACTTCCTCCTGCCCCAGCAGCCGGTCCACCGCCAGCGCCACGCGCCCGGAGTCGCCGTCCATCACCACGAAGGGCCGCGTCCCCAGCTTCCGGGGCGCGGGAACCCCCACCAGCGAATCCAGCGAGTGGACCGGCAGCAGCGAATTACCGTGAGGCAGCAGGGCCGTCTCGCGGCTATGGCTGAGCGACTCCCCGTCCGCCTCCGTGGCGCCCACCACCTTGGCGATGGGCAGGCCGAAGACCTCCTCGCCCACCTCCACCAGCAGCAGGTGCACCACCGCGACCGTCAGTGGAAGGCGCAGCGTGAAGCGGGTGCCCCGGCCGCGCTCGCTGTCGATTTCGAGCGTGCCGCCGACGTTCTCCACCACCCGCTTCACCGCATCCATGCCCACGCCTCGGCCGGAGATGTCGGTGATGTCCTTGGCGGTGGACACGCCCGGCAGGCACGACAGCATGAAGGCCTCGCGGTCCGTCAGGCGCGCCACCGCCTCCGGCGAGAGCAGGCCCCGCGACACCGCGGCGCTCTTCAGCCTCGCCGGGTCCATGCCCCGGCCGTCGTCCTCCAGCTCGATGATGACGCGGTCCCGCGCGCGCTTCACCGCCACCAGCACCCGCCCCCGCGGCCCCTTCTTCGCGGTGACGCGCTCCTCCGGCGTCTCCAGACCGTGGTCGATGCAGTTGCGCAGCAGGTGGAGCAGCGGGTCCGCCAGCTCCTCGAGGATGGCCCGGTCCAGCTCGATCTCCGCGCCGGTAATCACCAGGTCGACCTCGCGCTCCTTGCGGCGGGCGATGTCCCGCGCCGCCCGGGGCAACCGGTCGGTGATGAGGGACAGCGGCGTCATGCGCGCCGTCATCACCTTGTCGTGCAGGTCCTTCACCAGCGTGTGCAGCCGGTAGACCCCCTCCTCCAGCGCCGGCCGGGTGTTCTCCGGCAGCACCTTGCCCACCTCGCGCAGGCGCGCCGTGGCGAGCATCAGCTCGCCCACCGTGTCGAGGAAGTAGTCGAGCAGCTCCGTGCGCACGCGCACCGTGCGCGACGCGGTGTCCACCGAGGACCGCGCGCCGTCGGGCACGGGCACCATGGAGGACGCCACCACGGGCGCGGCCACGGCCGGCTTCACCGAGAGGACCTCCACCTCGGCCACGTTCTTCAGGGCCGCGTGGATGCCGGCGTCCCCCGCCGGGGTCTCGATTTCGAGCTGGATGTTGCCGTCTGGAATCCGGCCAGCCTTCAGCTCCTCCAGCGCGGGCCGGAGGTCCACCAGCGTGCCCAGGTTGGTCAGGCGTTTGTGGACCAGGAAGGCGCGCACGCCCGGCACCTGGCAGGTAGGCGCGATGCGCAGGCGCACCGACCAGCGCTGGGCCAGCGTCTCCGGCAAGGACGCGCTCGCAGCGGCCTTCAACGAAGTCGCGAGGTCGCCGGGTACCGCGTCCGTGGCCCTGCGCGCGGGATGAGGCACCTCCACGCCAATGTCGGGTGCGGCGTGTCCGTCCGGACCGGCGGCGCTGACGCCGTGGCGCGGGTCCACGACATTGGCTGGCGTTCCGCCATTCGCCAGGACCGAACCCGCGTCCCCGGTACCCGCCGCATCGACTGAGCCGCTCGGGCCACCGCTTTCAGGACCTGCGCCACCTGTCGGTCCGCCAGCGCCCGAACCTCCGTTCGCGGAGCCCGCACCACCGGTCGGGCTGGCAGGGCCGACGCCACCCGAGTTGGAGCTTCCGCTCCCAGTACCCGGGCCCCCGCCCGTCCCACCAGCGCCGGGGCCTGTTGCCCCACCTGCTCCAGGGGCTGCACCGCTCGTCGAGCCCCCCGCGCCACCTGCCGCACCGCCTGAGCCTGACGCTCCGCCCGAACCCGCACCGCCTCCTGAACCTGCCGCACCTCCTGAGCCTGCCCCGCCTCCTGAGCCTGCCCCGCCTCCCGAGCCCGCCGCACCGCCCGAGCCCGCTCCGCCCGAATCCGAGCCGCCACCCTCTGGCTTCAGCGCCATCACCTTCGCGACGCGCGTAGCGGCCGGGGCATGGCCCGTCATGGCGGTGACACGCTGGCTGAGCTGGGTCAGGAGCGCCGCGGCATCGTCCGGAGGCTTGCCCTCCGCCACCGCGCGCACCTGCGCGAGCATGGAGTCGGCGGCGGTGAGCAGCAGGTCCACCAGGTCCCTGTCCAGGCGGCCGCGGTCCTGACGGACGGCGTCCACGAGGTCCTCCACCCGGTGGGCCAGGATGGCGATGGGCTCGAAGCCCATGGACGACGCCATGCCCTTCACGGAGTGGGCGTGGCGGAACATCGAATCCACCGCACTGGACGAGCCCTCGCGCTCGAGCTCCACGAGGTCACGCCCGAGCGCCTCCAGGTGGTCGGTCGCCTCGGAGATGAAGAGCCCGAGGTAGCGGGACATGTCCATGGTCATGGACCCGGCCTCGAATCAGCTAGGGGTGGATGGCCCGCGCTCGCGCGGCACCGCTTACGTCTCGCCCAGGACCTTCTTCACGACGGCCAGGACGTCCTCGGCACGGAACGGCTTGACGATGAAGTCCGAGGCACCCGCCTCGATGGCCTCCATCACCAGACTCTCCTGCCCGAGCGCCGAGCACATGATGACCACGGCGCTGCTGTCCGCCTTGATGATCTCACGCGTGGCCTCGATGCCGCTCTTGAACGGCATCACGATGTCCATCGTCGTGAGGTCGGGCTTGAGCTCCTTGTACTTCTCCACGGCCTCCAGGCCGTTGGCCGCCTCACCGACGACCTCGAACCCCCCAGACGCAAAGATGTCCTTGATCATGTTGCGCATGAAGATGGCATCGTCGACGACCAGGACCCGCTTAGCCATGTGAAGAACTCCGCCTCCGAATCGCCTGAGGAGCGCGGACACTAGCATCCACGCTTTCCAGGGGGCTACTCACTTGGAATAGGTGAACAAGGCAACCACCGCGGCGTCCAACCCCTCTGGGTCCAGGACCGTCACTCCCAGGCCACCCAACCTGGCGACGCCCCGGATGGCAGGCGTCAACTTCCCTGGCGCCGTGCTCACCCGCTCCACCGCTTCGATTCCGTCTACATCCGTGACCAACAGCCCCAGGTCCCTCCTCCCACGGTCCAGGAGGACCACACGTCCGGGAGGGGTGGGACCTTCGGGAAGACTCAGGAGCTGCCGCAGCTCTACCACTGTCACGACCCGGCCGCGCAGATTCATTACGCCCGTAATGGCTAGCGGCGCCCGCGGCACGCGGGTGAAGCGCTCGGGAGGCACGACGACCTCTCGCACCGCCGAGAGCGGCAGCCCGTAACGCTCCTTCTCCACCCGGAAGATGACGTGCCGCACAGGAGTAACGTTCTATCCACCTTGAAATGACCGGCCCGCTCACCGCCGCTTCGACCGGGACGTGCCCGCCGAGCCACGCTTCGGCGCAGATGTCTTCGCGCCAGCCCGCACCGAGGGACCTTTGCGCGCCGGGGCCTGCTTCGCCACGGTTTTCTTCGCGCCCACCGGCCTCCCGGGCAAGGGCCGCGCCCCTCGGCTGGCCGATGTCCCCGCCACGGCCTTCCGCCCCCCCGCCGCCGAACCCGAGGCGCGGGGCTTCTTCGCCGCAGCAGCCGAGCTGGCGGCGCGAGCCTTCTTCGCCGCCACCACCGGACGGCTCGCGGCGGGAGCCTTCTTCGCCGCTGCCGCCGCGGGCGCGGGCGCGCTGGACGCCCGCAGCGCATCGAGCACCTTCCGCGGCGCCACGGCGCGGAAGCTCTCGTGAATCCACTGGGACAGCAGCCCGACGGGGACCTCGCTCCCCGGCTTGAAGCGGGAGGACACCCAGCCGCTCTTGCCCAGGCCGTAGCCGGTGGGCTCGGTGAAGGGCAGCGTCAGCGCGGCCTCGCTGGACTCGGGGAGCTTGGTGGTGACGCCCAGCCCGTCGTTGTCCAGGGTGAGGATGGCGAACATCTTCCCCTTCACCTTGGCCGTGCGGTGCCCCCAGGGGAACTCCTCGGTGACCTCGGGGAGCGCGAGCATCACCTCGCGCAGGTGGTCCTCCGCGGCCTTCAGCTTCGCGTCGACGTTGTCCGAGGGCGTGTGGCTCATGACCCCAAGCGGAAGCTGCGCACGACGCTCTGCAGCTCGACGGAGAGGTTGGTCAGCTCACTGGCCAGCGACGTCATGCGGGACACGGCGGCCGTCTGCTCCTGGATGACGGCCTGGATGGCCTCCGTGGAGGACGCGTTGTTGCGCGCCACCAGCTTGATTTCCTCGATGGCCGTCACCATCTCCTCGCTGCCCTTGAGCTGCTCGCGGGCGCTCTCGGAGATGAGGTGCACCTTCTCCGAGCCCTTGCGGATGGTGTCGGTGATGGCGCCCATGGAGCGCACGATGTTGGTCAGGTCCTCGCGGCCCTCCGCCAGCTCCGCGATGCCTTCCTTCATGGCGCTCACGACGGAGGTGGACTGGCCGGAGATGTCGCGCGCCAGCTTGGAGATCTGCTCCGCGGAGCGCCCCGCGCTCTCGGCCAGCTTGCGCACCTCGTCCGCGACCACCGCGAAGCCGCGGCCGTACTCGCCCGCGCGCGCCGCCTCGATGGTGGCGTTGAGCGCCAGCAGGTTGGTCTGCTGCGCCACCTGGGTAATGGCGTCGACGATCTTGGAGATCTCCTGCGTCTTCTCACCGAAGGCGAACACCTGCTGGCTGGCGGACTCGATGCGGTTGAAGACCTTCTTCACCTTCTCGCCGGCCAGCCGCGCCGCCTTGGAGCCGTCCTCGGCCGCGCTGCTCGTCTCCGCCGTCGTGCGCGCGGCGTCCTCGGCGCTCGCCGTGGTGCGCTGGATGCTGCCGGCCATCTCGGTGATGACCTTCGACGCCTTGGACACCAGCTGCGACTGGGACTCGGCGCCGCCGGCAATCCGCTCCATCGACGAGCCCACCTCCTCGGTGGAGCCGTTGACGTTCTCCGCCGAGCGCTGGAGGTCGATGGCCGTGTCGGCCACGCTCTTGGCCGTCTCCTGAATCTTGCCCACCAGCTCGCGCAGGTTCTCCTGCATGCGGGTGATGGCGCCCGTCAGCTCGTCAATCTCGTCGCGCGTGCTGCCGGCCTCGGCGGCCACCGGCTTGGACAGGTCGCCCTGCGAGATTTCATACGCGGAGCGGCTGAGCACCTTCACGCGGGTGACGCGCGCCAGCAGTGACGGCAGCAGCGCCGCGGCCGCCCCGGTGATGAAGATGGCGACGCCGATGCGGACGATGTCCTTCCACACCGCCGGCCCGGGGCTGAACTGGTGGAAGAGGATGTCCGACGCGTACATCCACACCGTGAGCAGCAGCCCCAGCACCACGTAGCCGTTGAGAATCTTCCGGTGCAGGGAGACCTCGCGGGTCACGCGAGGGCTGTCCACGGCGCGCAGCAGACGCTGCAAGGGCTCGCGGCGGGGAGTGTGTCCGGGGACTGTGTCGTCGCGGAGGGGACGGCGCACGGGTTGCTTTCGGGGGATGAGAAGCGCCTCGGGTTTAGCCTTGCTGCTCCGCAGGGTCAATCCGCCGACCGCGGCCTGAAGTGGTCGAAGCCCTCGGGCGGTGGGAGAACGCGGCCTGTCCCGTCCCGGCTCACCCACCCGCGCCCCTCGGAGAAACCGCCAATGCGGGTGATGGCGTGCCCGCCCTGGGCGCACGCGCGCTCGAACGCCCGGCTGCGCGCCGGGGGAACGGCCAGCAGCAGTTCGTAGTCCTCCCCCCCCGCGAGCGCCCCCTGCGGCCCCAGCGCCTTCTTCACCGCCGCCGACAGCGGCAGCCGCTCCAGCTCCAGCTCCGCGCGAACCCCTGAGGCGGTGCAGAGATGACCCAGGTCCTGCGCCAGGCCGTCGGAGACATCCAGGGCCGCGGAGGCGTAACGCGCGGCGAGCCGCCCCAGCGCCACGCGAGGCTCGGGGCGGCGCTGGCGGCGCACCGCGGCGCCCCGGCGGAGGCCTTCGCGAAGCTGCATGAGCCCCAGGCGCGCGTCGCCCAACGTCCCGGACACATAGAGCAGGTCCCCGGGCCGGGCCCCCGCGCGGGTGAGGGGGGCGCGCGACAGCTCACCGGCGGCGGTGATGGTGACGGACAGCTCGCGCGCGGAGGTGAAGTTGCCGCCCACCAGCGCGATGCCATGCGCGGACGCCAGGGCCGCCATGCCCCGCGCGAGCCCCGAGAGCTCCCGGACGGGAAAGTCCCGCGGGAGCGCGAGCGCGCACACGAACCAGCGCGGCGCGGCCCCCATGGACGCCAGGTCCGACAGGTTCACCGCCAGCGCCTTGTGGCCGATGTCCTCTGGCGAGAACGCGGCGCGGGTGAAGTGTACGTCCTCCACCACCGCGTCCGTGGTGACGCACTGCGCCCCCCGCAGCGGGGCGAGCACCGCGCAGTCGTCCCCCGGCCCCACCGGCACCCGCGCGCGCGGGAAGTGCGCGAGGAACCGGCGGATGAAGTCAAACTCACCAAGCATGGGGGCGAAAGAAAGACCAGCCAGCCTGTCCAGGCAATGACAGTTTTCGATATTCCTGGCGGGAAGCAACTTTTTCGCGTCAATCCAAGACAACTCCAAGATTGGGTTTTCCATCTCCCGGGGGATTGTTCATGTCGAAGATTGGAGAGCGGCGCCTACCTATCACCCCGCCCAAGGCCCAGACGGAGTCGGCGGGCACCAAGGGCGTCAGCACGCAGCAATGGGTGGACCTGCTCGGCGCGCTGACGCCCGCGAAGGGCGTGACGAGCGCGACCGCCTCGAGCACCTATGCCACCCGGGCCTCGGCGGTCGCGCCCGCCATGCAGCAGGCTGCGTCCGACAAGGAAATCCTCCCCTCCTCCCTGGGCCCGCTCAGGGAGGAGCGCATGGCGCGCTGCATCGATGAGGCCTTCCGGGAGGTCTTCGAGGGCGAGCGCTGGCCCAGCGGCTCCGAGCGCGCCCGGTGGTTGGACTTCGCGAAGGACCTGCGCAGCAAGGACCCGAAGGTCACCGCCGAGCAGGTCCGCTCCGCCATCGCGAACGAGCTGCGGCTGCAGCGGGACGGGCTGGACACGCACTCGGCCGAGAACACCCGCAGGTTCATCGAGGACGCCGTGAAGTGGGTGTCCCTCTGCTACGAGGGCCAGGAGCGCAACGCCACCGCCGCGGAGCTGAACCACTGGCGCGACTTCGCCGACACGCTTCGGAAGGAGAAGCCCGAGCTGACGCCGGAGGAGCTCAAGTACGCCATCACCGACGCCATCCGCGCGAAGATGACGGGCACGGACAAGGCGGAGCCGGCGAACATCGCCCGGTTCATCGACGAGGCCGTGAAGTGGGTGACCTTCTGCTACGAGGGCCAGGAGCGGGGAGCCACGCCCGCGGAGCTGAGCCACTGGAACGACTTCGCGAAGCAGCAGCTCGAAGAGAACCCCGACATGACGCCGGAGCAGCTCAAGGGCGCCATCACCGACGCCATCCGCGCGAAGCTGACGGGCGTCGACAAGGCGGAGCCGGCGGACATCGCCCGGTTCATCGATGACGCCGTGAAGTGGGTGACCCTCTGCTACGAGGGCCAGGAGCGGCGAGCCACGCCCGCGGAGCTGAGCCACTGGAGCGACTTCGCGAAGAAGCAGCTCGAAGAGAACCCCGACATGACGCCGGAGCAGCTCAAGGGCGCCATCACCGACGCCATCCGCGGCAGGCTGACGCGCATGGACCACACGGGCAGCGACAACGTCCAGCACTTCATCCAGGAAGCCGTCCGGTGGGTGTCCCTCTGCTACGAGGGCCAGGAGCGCGCCCCCACGCCCGCGGAGCTGCGGCGCTGGCACGACTTCGCCGCGAAGAAGAAGGAAGAGAACAAGGACATCACCGCCGAGGAGCTCAAGGCCGCCATCACCGACGCGATTCGCGGCGAGGTGACGGGCACCAGCGCCCCCGCGGAGCAGAACATCGACCGCTTCATCAAGGAGGCCTACGCCTGGGTGTTCCAGGTCTACCGAGGCGTGCCGGAAGACACGCCCCGCGCGCCAACGCCGCGTGAGCTGCACGAGTGGCAGCAGTTCGCCCGTGCCAAACTGAAGGAGACGCCCGAGATGTCAGGCGAGGACCTCAAGTACCTTCTGCTCGACAGCATCCGCACCGCCCTGGCCAATCAGTGACGGCGCCCGGCCCACCGTGGGGCCGGCCACCCGCCAGTGCCGACGCCCTGGCGTGCGGCGGCCCCTGGGGCTCCGCGCGTCGCTACAGGAACATGGTGGCGTCGAACTCGTCCACGTTGACGGGGAGCATCCGCGGCAGGGGCCTGTTGAACACCCGGGCGTTCAGCTCCAGGTCCAGAATCTTGAGCCCGGAGGGGACCAGCTCACGGAAGCGCTGGCTGACGTACTCGCGCAGGCCGAGCACCGCCACCTGCCGCTTCTCGTCCAGCATGGGCTTGAGGGCCTCCGCGAAGTCCCCACCGTCATGGCTGGCGAGCACCACGGCCGCGCCGGGGCGGTGGGTACGGATGTTCTCCATCAGCTTGAGGATGCCCAGGTCCACCACCTTCTGGTCGGTGCGCCCGTAGAGCAGGGCCACCTCACAGCCGGCGGACTTGAGGGCGCGCACGAAGCCAATCATGACGTCGGGGAGCTGCTCGCCGCGGGCGTTGAGCACCACCACGCAGCGCACGGGGGCGGGGAAGTTGTTCTCACAGAAGGACACGAGCCGGTCGAACTGGACGCGGTCCTGGGACTCGGGCTTGCGTCCCAGGACGTTGGATACGGCCCAGTCGATGTTCTCAGCGTCGATGAGTACGTAGGAGGCTGCGGGGGGGCGTCCGGAGAGCATGGGGCCCAGGATACGCGGGAGCCCACGTGGCCGGGGGGACTCAGTTCACCCGCGCGTCAGAAGCGGTCCTGGCCGGTGGGCGACGGCGTGGGCGCGAGCGCGGAGAGCCCGCCGGTCTCCGCCAGCGGGGGCTGGAGCGGCAGCACCACCGTGAAGCAGGAGCCCCGCCCGAACTCGCTCTCCACGGACACGCGGCCGCCGTGGCCCTCCACCAGGCTCTTGACGATGGCCAGCCCCAGCCCGGCGCCGCCGTGCTCCCGCGTGGAGCTGCCGTCCACCTGGTAGAAGCTCTGGAAGATGTTCTCCAGCTGGTCCTCGCGGATGCCCATGCCCGTGTCCTCCACGGACACGCGGTAGCCTGGCCCTCCCAGCTCGGGCTGCGCGCCCACCTCCGACATCACCACCGCCACCCGGCCGCCGGCCGCGGTGAACTTCACCGCGTTGGCCAGCAGGTTCACCACCACCTGCCGCAGCTTGTCCCCGTCCGCCGTGATGCGCGGCTGGGGCGGCGGCGGCACGCGGACCTCCAGCTCCACGCCCTTGCGCTGCGCCAGGGGCGCCACGCTGGACACCGCCGTCTGGATGACGCTGCCCAGGTCCACCGGGCCAATCACCAGCCGAAGCCGGCCGGCTTCAATCTGGCTCAGGTCCAGGATGGAGGAGATGAGGTTGAGCAGCGACTCGCCCTTCTCCACGATGGTGCGCACGTAGAGCAGCTGCTCCGGGTTGAGCGCGCCGGCCAGCCCCTCGGCCAGCATCTCCGAGTAGCCGATGATGGACGCCAGCGGCGTGCGCAGCTCGTGGCTCACCGTCCCCAGGAAGGTGGACTTGAGCCGGTCCAGCTCCTTCAACCGGACGTTGGCCTGCGCCAGCCGCGCGTTGTTCGCCTCCAAGTCCCGGTGCGTCTCCAGCATCGCCTCGATGTGGAGCTGCGTGGCCAGGAAGGCCCGCTGGCCGCTGGCCACCAGCGCGGCCAGCACCTGGCCGAAGTGAACCAGCACCTGCGCGGCCGTGCGCTCGGGGGCCCGGCGCACGCGGCCCACCAGCTCATGCGCACGCGCCAGGTCCATGCCGGAGATGTCCGTCAGCGAGCCCGGGAAGTCCGCCAGCTCCTCCGGAGTGAAGGGCCCCAGGATGACACGCCCCAGCAGGTCCCCCTCCCAGCACACCGGCATCACCAGGTAGCGCAGGCCGGTGAAGCAGGGCAGCGCGATGATGCCCGCCTCCTCCGCGCCGTCTCCGCGCGCCGGCCAGCCGCCCTCCACCGGCGCCACCGGGCCGTCCTTCACGCGGGCCACCGTGGCGGTGCAGCGCGCGCGCCCCTCCGGGAAGCCGAACACGTACGAGCAGAAGTCGCCGTGCCCCACCTTCACGTCCGCCAGCTTGTCTCCCGCGGTGTCCAGCACCTTGATGCCCACGCGGTACAGCTCGCTGAAGCTGCGCACCACCTCCGTGAAGGAGGGCAGGTCCAGCATGTCCTTGAGCGACAGCCGCCGCTGGAGCACCGACTCGCGGCGCATGGCCCCCACGCCCTCCGGCGCTCCGCCGCCCATCGCCCCGCTCATCGGCCGTCTCCGCCGCGCGCCTCGCCCGGCGCGCGCTCGTACGTCTGCGCCAGCGCCGAGCCGGTGAGGTCCATCCGCCGGAATATCTGGCCCAGGAACTCCGCCTCCGTCAGGCCCAGGTTTCGCGCCAGGTGGGCGCGCGCGTCGAGCCGCTGGTAGGCCGCCTGCGCCACGGCGTGGAAGGTCTCCAGCACCCCTTCGCCTCGCAGCGCCACCGCGCCCACCACCGCCTCGCC
>JAFAAN010000065.1 GCA_023426545.1 Pseudomonadota bacterium | reverse complement strand
GCCGGTGGGCTCGGCGCGACGAGTGAGCGCAGCTTCCTGCCGCGCGAGTGGAAGGGGACGCTCGACGGTGACGTCATGGTCGAGCGCATCAAGGCGCGCCTCGGCGAGCGACCGCACGAACACCTGCAGGTGCAGCTCCCTCGCGCCCAGGACAAGCACCACAACGTTTGGGACGCCGTCGGCATCGGCCTTCACGTGGTCGGCCGACTCGCGCCCCGGAAGGTCTTCCCGAGGTAGCCATGCCTGATAACCATGAAGGCGCCCCCGAGTTCCTGACGGTCGACGAGGCGGCAGCACTTCTACGCGTGAACCGAAAGACGCTCTACGAGTCGATTCGGCTGGGTCAGGTGCCGGGGGTCGTTCGCATCGGGAAAGCGCTGCGGATCCAGCATGCCGCGCTGGTAGAGTCCCCCACCGGGAAGGGCCGCGATTCTGCGCTTTGGAGTCGACGATGAGCGCCAGGTTGCGGAAGTGGACGACGAAGGAAGGAAAGTCTGAGGAGGCGTGGCAAGTGGACTTCGTGTTTCAGCATGCGGACGGACGGAAACAGCGAGTCGTGAAGTTCTCGCCCGTCCAGACCCGTCGGGGTGCTGAGCAATACGAACGCGAGCTGCGCAGCGCCTTGCTCAACGGGACTTTCGGAAAGGAGCAGTGCGGAGAGGAAAGCCCCATCACGCTTGCGGACTTCACCCCGCGGCTCCTCACCTACAGCGAGAACAACAACAAGCACTCAAGCGTCGACAGCAAACGACAGATTCTCAGAGACCATATCCTCCCATTCTTCGGGAAGGTGGCGCTCGCGAACATCGGCTTGGCCGAAATCGAAGACTTCAAGGCGCACATGCGCAAGAAGAAGTCGGCAGCTCACAAGCGGAAGGACTCCGCGTCAAAGCGAGCCATCCAGAAGCGGCAGCGTAGCGAGCCCAAGTCCCTGAGTCTGAAGACCATCAACAACGTGCTGACCGTGCTTCACAAGCTCCTGACGCTCGCAGAAGAGCATGGGGTCATCCGGCAGGCGCCGCGCGTAAAGCCCTTTGGGAAGCTACCGAAGCCTCCCTTCGACTTCCTGAGCTTTGAGGAAGCGGATCAGCTTCTCGCCGTCGCTGAGCCCGAATGGCGCACGTTGCTGCTCGTCGCCATCAAGACGGGGCTTCGTCAGGGAGAGATGATCGGGCTCCAGTGGAACGACCTGACCCTCTCGCGGGGCCTGCTTCACGTTCGCAGGACCATCTGGCGCGGAATTGAGGGCTTGCCGAAGGGTGGGCGTGAACGGATGGTCGACTTGCCCGCATCCGTAGTGGATGCGCTCGACGCCCACCGGCACCGTCGGGGGCGGTTCGTCTTCTGCCAAGAGGACGGACAGCCACTCACCAAGGGCAAGATGGCGGCACCGCTGGGTCGCGCCCTCCGGGCGGCGGGCATCTCTCGCGAGGCAGGAACGATTGGGTGGCATGACCTGCGCCACACCTACGGCAGCCATCTCGCGATGAGGGGTGTCCCGCTCAAGGTCATCCAGGAACTGATGGGCCACTCGACCATCGAGATGACCATGCGCTACGCGCACCTGAGCCCCGACACCCGGAGAGAGGCAGTCGCCGTCCTGGACCGGCCTCTTCCTCCGGCGTGCGACATACGTGCAACATGGAAGGAGGCCACCCATAACCGCACGTAATCACTGAACAATTCAATGCACGAGCCGGGGATCGAACCCGGACGGCCCTTACGGGCCAGCGGATTTTAAGTCCGCTGCGTCTGCCAGTTCCGCCACTCGTGCCCAGTATTTCCCGGCATCTCCCTGCGCCGGACATCCCTGAAGCCGAGATGAAGCAGGAACAACTCGAGCCTGGCCGTAAGCTCCCTGCCCAGACACGCGACGATGCTTCGGCCTGGGCAGCCTGCCCCTTGTCCTCAAGGGAGGCGCGCATCATGCGCGAGCCATGGCCCATGTGCCAGCCCCGTCTCACCGTGTTCTCTTCGGCCGCATCCCCGGGACGGAAGCTTACGGGATGGGGCCTCGAAGTACGCTTCGCCTCCGAGCCCCTGCAGTTTGCGCCAAGGAGTGAGCCATGCACGCCGACGAGAAAGCCCGTGCCCCCAAGGGCGACCTGGGCACCTACACTCGGGAGGAGTTCACGCACGAGGACGCGACACACTGCGTGTACCGCAAGGGGCAGGGACCCGCGGTGCTGGTCATCGCCGAGATGCCTGGAATCTCACCCCAGGTGCTCGGGTTCTCGGACCGACTGGTGGCGCTGGGTTGCACTGCGGTGCTGCCAGACCTCTTTGGCACGGCGGGCCGAGACCCGCTCCGCCAAGACCTGGGCACGAAGCTCTATGCGCTCTCGACCATGGTTCGGACGTGCATCCGCCGTGAGTTCACCGTCCTCGCGACGGGGCGCTCTTCCCCCGTGGTGGAGTGGCTGCGGGCCCTGGCCGCACACGAGCACGAGCGCTGTGGCGGCCCCGGCGTGGGCGTGGTGGGCATGTGCTTCACCGGAGGTTTCGCGCTCGCCATGGCGGCGGATGCGAGGGTCCTCGCTCCCGTGCTCTCTCAGCCGTCCCTTCCCCTGGGCATCACGGCTCGCCAGAAGCGCTCCATCGACTGTGCCCCTGCGACCCTCGACGCCGTGGCGGACCGGTGCGCCACCGAGGGACTGCGCGTGCTCGGCCTGCGCTTCAAGGACGACCCGTTCGTCCCTGAGCAGCGCTTCGCCTTCCTCCGCCAGCGGCTCGGAGACGGCTTCGTTGCCGTCGAGCTCCCACAGGAGGCCGGGCATCCAAACGGGCCGATGCGCTGGCGCCACTCCGTCCTCACGGGAGACTTGATTGACACGCCGGGCGAGCCCACGCGCGAGGCGCTCGACGGGGTGCTCTCCCTGTTCCGGGAGCGCCTGCTCGCGAGCTGATTCCGGCGCCCCCACCCTGGAGACCGCGCGCACTCCCGCCCGCCCGGGATGCCCGAACGGCGTACGGAGGGAACCGCACGGCGCCCATGGGATGGCACGGTACGCTCACGTTGAAATGGCGGGCGCCGGGTTTCGCCCTGGGGGCGAGGAGGCCCCTGCCCGGACGCCCCTCCAGGAACACCTCGCAGCGGCCCCTTCCATCGCCCGTGGCTGCCGCCATGGTGCCCCTGCCCTCTTCCTCGCCGGCAGACCTCGGGGCCCGCAGGGGCCCGGCCCTCCTCACATGGCGGCCCCCAGGAGTCCCCAGGGCCCCGGGGATGGGCCAACCCCTGGAGAGCGTTGAAGAATTCAGGGCCCTGGGTCGGATTCGCTGCCACAATGGCCGTTCCCGGGCTCCTGCTCTTCACTGTTCGACGGACTGGATGTGCTCCACCGTCGCATCCCGCCTGACCCTGTTATAAAGCGCCCCCCATGCTCGAGACTGTTACCAAGGGCTTCCGCGCCGCCAAGAACCGCCTCGCCGGCAAGAGCGAGCTCACCCCGGAGCTGGTCGACGAGTCGCTGCGCGACATCCGCGTCTCCCTGCTCGAAGCCGACGTAGCCTTCGACGTGGTGAAGAAGTTTGTCGCCCGCGTCCGCGAGAAGTCCGTGGGCGAGTTGGTGCAGACGACCATCACCGACACGGCTGGCCAGAAGCGCAAGGTCAGCCCCATGGACCACTTCATCAAGATCTGCCACGACGAGCTGGAGGCCCTCATGGGGCCCGTCGACACCAGCTTGAAGCTGAAGCCCAAGGGCCAGCTGTCCGGCATCATGATGGTGGGCCTCCAGGGCTCCGGTAAGACGACCACGACTGGCAAGCTCGCCAGCAGGCTCCTGCAGGAGGGACGCAAGCCCCTGCTCGTCGCGGCCGACATCTACCGCCCCGCCGCCGTGGACCAGCTCAAGGTGCTCGGCGAGCGCCTCAAGGTCCCCGTCTACCACGAGCCCGGCATCCAGCCGCCCGAGCTCGCCAAGCGAGGGTACGCCGCCGCCCGCGAGCAGAAGTGCGACGTGGTGCTCATCGACACCGCCGGCCGGCTCGCCATCGACGAGTCGCTGATGGCGGAGCTGGAGGCCATCAAGGGCAACGTCCAGCCGGACAACATCCTGCTGGTGTGCGACGCGATGATTGGCCAGGACTCCGTGCGGACGGCCGCGGAGTTCGACCGGCGGCTGACGCTCGATGGCTTCATCCTCACCAAGCTGGATGGTGACGCCCGTGGCGGCGCCGCGCTGTCCATCAAGGAGGTGACGGGCAAGCCCATCAAGTTCCTCGGCATGGGCGAGTCGATGGACAAGCTGGAGGAGTTCCGCCCGGCCGGCCTCGCGGGCCGCATCCTCGGGTTCGGCGACATCGTCGGCCTGATGAAGGACTTCGAGAAGGTCGTCGACGAGAAGAAGGCCGAGGAGGATGCCAAGAAGCTCCTGTCCGGCCAGTTCACGATGAAGGACTTCGTCGAGCAGATCCGCATGGTCCGGAAGATGGGACCGCTCAAGGACCTGCTGGAGAAGTTCCCCCTCTTCGGCGACCTCACCGAGCACCTCAACCCGGACGAGAAGGAGCTCACGAAGATCGAGTCGATGTACGACTCGATGACGGCGAAGGAGCGCCTGCGGCCGGACACCATCAACAACAGCCGCATCAACCGCATCGCCAAGGGCAGCGGCCGCAAGGTCGAAGAGGTCAAGGAGCTGCTCCAGAAGTTCGGGATGATGCAGCAGGTGATGGGCACCATCGGCCAGAACCCGGGCCTGCTGGGCCGCATCCCCGGCTTCAAGCAGCTGGGTCAGCTGTCGCAGATGAAGAACATGGACCTCTCCAGCATGTTCGGCGGCGACCCGAAGATGATGGAGAAGATGATGAGCGGCGGCATCCCCGGCATGGGCATGCCCATGCAGATGCCGCAGATTGCCCCCGGCTACACGCCCCCCATGGGCCAGGCCGCCATGGCCAAGGCCCGACTGATGGGCTACGCCCCGCCCTCCGCCGCTGGCAAGAGCGAGGACCGCGACGCCATCAAGGAGCGCCGCAAGCGGGAGAAGGAGAACAAGAAGAAGAACCGGAAGAAGAAGTAGGCCGCTCTCGGCCCCGGTGCCCACGCCCGCCTCCCTGCATCCGTGCTGGGAGTGCGGGCGTTCGTGTTTCTGGTGTGGGCATCCACCTTGGTGGACGCCCGTCTCGCGAAGGTCACGACAAGGCCCTCTCCTCGGAGTGACTTGCGCCCAGCGCACTCGCAGAGGCACAAGAGGAAACACCGCAGCAAGCAATGCGCGGTCAATTCTTCAAGCGTTCATGCACGGAACGGTTCTTGCGATGCGCACGAGCATGCACCACCCTCGACTCTTCCTTCCATTCTTGTTCGCCCTCAACGCAGCCACGGCCTGCATCAACGTCCCAGACGTCGAGCCGCCCCCATACGAAGCCGATGCCGGCTCGACGCCCGATTCCGGAACCGAGGAACCTCGCCCACTCACATTGCTCAGCACACTTCCCGTCAGTGGTTCGACCCAGGTCGCTGTCGACACGCCGTTCGTGGTCACCTTCTCGAACCCCATCGATACGGAGTCGCTGAGGCTTTTAGTAGCGCCCTCGGCGACACTGGGCCCCATCCAATGGGGTAGTCAGGGCACCTCCGCGACGCTGCGCCCATCAGCCGCCCTTGCGCAGAACACGACGTATACAGTCACTGTTGATGCCGAGGATCTCTCGGGCCAGTCGCTGACCGGACCACGTACGTTCTCGTTCACCACGAGGGGCCCGGCCCCAGACACCACGCCCCCCACCATCCTCAACACAACGCCGAGCCATGCCTCCATCGGCATCCCTCAAGATGCCCTCATTGAAGTTCTCTTTTCCGAGCCCATGGACACGGCTTCAGTCCAAGCGGCGTTCGCCATCACTTCACCCGCGGGACTCAACTCCGGCAACTTCTCGTGGAACGAGGCGGAGACCGTGATGACCTACTCGCTTCCTTCCATGGTCGCGTATGGAGTCAATGTCGCTTGGCAGCTCTCCGGCTCCGCCCAAGACAAGGCAGGCAATGCCCTTGAGGAGGCAGCGCTGCGTGAGTTCCGCATCGTCCGCCAAGCATCGATGACGATACCCTTCATTCCTACGGTGAGTGGAACCATCACAGCAGGCTCACCCGAGCGCCACTATCGGCTCTTCGCTTCATATGACCTAGAGCGTCTAGGCGATAACAGTGCCCACCAAGGCAGTCGCCTCTTCTTCGGATTCAAGCTCGACGCATTGCCTCCGGAACTCATCCGGATCAATCAGTCTACTGTCAGGTGGTGGCTCTCCAACAAACTGGGCCAACCCTTCGAAAAGCTTGGGCCTCTCCTGATGGAACCTGTAGACGTAGGGGAATATCTGCCCCAGTCGTATGCGGAAGAAACTGAAAACCCAGTACTCACTGCAGCATACAACGCGCAACCACTATCCCCCGGCTTCACTATCACCGAGGCTGACACTGGGGCTCCGGGACAGTTCGACGTCACTGCGTACGTAATACGAGACTGGGCAAGCCGATTGGAAAGAAACTACAGGTCCCAGTTTCGCCTCCGATTCACCCGTGAAACCAACAACGATGGGGTCACTGATGAACTGCGCTCAAGCGTCAGCACGCATCCCACGCTAGCGGATCTTGAAGTAGTCTACGAGTATCCCTGACGTACGGAGCAAGGCGGGCCGTGAGGTATACGGCTCGCCTTCACCCTCCCCTCCAGAGACACTACTCCTGTCGCTTGGGAACCACGAGGCCCTGGCTCAGGCGCTTGAGCACCCGCTGTTTCTGGCGCCGCTTGTAGGCTTCATGGGCATTCTCTCCACGTTCGTTGATGCGTGCGGTCTCCGCATCGACAATCTGGAACTCGACCAGAGATATCAGAATGCGTCCTTTTCGCTTCCGGGTGTCTGCCTCGGGTGGAGGAAGATAGGCATCCATCCGCACAGGGATATCGACCACAAAGTTGAGTACCCGGTAGGTATCGCCCGAAAAAGCGTTTCCGCCAGAACTCTCACGGTCTTCGTAGTTTCGATCCAAGTGAAGCCGGGGGATGTGTCGCTCAAAATGGGGGTTCTCGGCGAGCACAGCCTTGAAAGGCATCAGCGTATTCTCAGTCTGCCCAGGAACAACGAGGTGAAATGGAAAGAGGCGCTGCGTGAGGAAGTAGAGCACTGGCAGCAAATCCTCACGCTTCTGCGTCACGATCCGGAACCGGGTCCTGTCATAGACCTGCGCCGCAACCGTCTCCTTCTTCGCCAGCAGCTTGGTGACGAGAGAGTCCTGGGTCTTGATGGAGTGTGCGAACTCCACAATGGGAAGCCCCTTGGCCTGCATCTCGGCGGCAACGCCCAGCACCCGCTCCATGAGCAGTTCCGTCAGCTCTGCCTCCGATACGGGCAGCCGGAAGAGCAGGTCTCGCCCTTCGATGTGCTGGATGACATGCATCACCTTCAGAACGACGCATGCGATTCGCCGGTGCCGAGGAGCCCCTTTCACGCCTGAGGCGTAGAGGAACAAGTCGTGGATTTCCGCTGGCCGCGCCACTGCATCCGCAACGCGGTAGTTGAACGTCTTTCGGAGGTATTCCACGGCCTCCGTGAGGATCCCACGGGCCCATTCCTCATCGTAGGGGCGCGACACATCCAGTTGCAGGAGCTTGAGGAAGTTATCAACCTCCTCCCGCGTCTGGAAGTGCATCCTCCGCCAGTCGATGACCGACCCGCCGCGGAGGATGAGCCGAATGCGCTCGAGCTCGCGCAGCCCCATTCGGTCCACCGTGCATATGGGGATATCTGGCAAAACAGGTGTGAGCGAGGGGGCCTTCACACCTATGCTTCCTAGCCGAGCCCACTCAGATGGGGAAGTGCTCTCCTCTTCAACGCATGAGGGCCCTCCCCCAGTGGGAGAGGACCCTCATTACGGCAGAACAGCCAGCAAACTACTGTGCGGCGACCAGCCGGTTGTTCTCGTAAGAGGCTTGGCTCAGAACCCGGCCATCCTCAGAGAACTCCTTGACGGTGCCGTGCTTCCGGCCGTTCTTGTACTCCTCAACCAGTTGGGGCTTCCCATTGGGGAAGAACATGACGCGCTGGCCATGCCAACCGCCATCCTTGAACTCCGCCGTGCCCCGCTTATTGCCTGACGCATCAAAGAAGGTCCATGTCCCCACCTTGAGGCCGTTCTCGAACTGCCCCTGGGCCGCCTTCACGCCATTGGGGTGGTACTCGACATATGCACCGTGCGCAGTGCGTGAGCCTCCCTTGGTATCGGACTTCACACACGAGAGGCCCTCCACCTTGGAGCCGAGCTGGCTCGTGCCAGAAGCACAGTTCAGGCGCTCCGAGGCATCTTCAGCCATGGCCGCCGGAGCAGCCAAGGCCAGACCGAGGGTCAGCGTTCGCATCAGCTTGATAGACAGCATTGACTCTCCTTTTCAAGACGCCAGGACTCCTGCGCCCCTTCTTGGAACGCATGTGCCCAGCCGAAATTCAGCGTGTCCTCCGCCGGCCGCCGGCAATCTCTCGGGGTATCAAGAGACAAGGATACGCCGACTCGCATCAACGACAGAGCCCCGCCCCTATAACTAGAGCGGGGCTCGAATACTCACCTGAGCAATCGACTACTGGTAATTCGACTGCTGGCAAACGAAGTTGCCATCCTTGAAGTAGAAGCCAGCCGAGTTGGTCGTGCTGGTCGCCGAGACGCAGAGATTGACGATGATCTCGGCGTTGCTGCGGTTGGTGCCCGTAACGATGTAGTTCCCCTCCGAGCGGCTGACCGACGCGTTGCTGCGGCCACCATCCGTCTGGACATAGAGGAAGTCGCTGAGCTCGGTGGACGTCTGGGGGAACGGCGTGTTGGAGTACGCGTTGATACGGATGCGCAGACGCTTGGGAAGATTGCTGGGGCAGAAATTGGTGTCAGTCGTCGCGCTCACGAAGCCCACCTTGTAGATGATGGGGCCCGTGGTGCCGAGGTCCGCCTTGTTGGGGAAGTTCGTGTAGTTCTGGCACGTCGGCGCGGGCGGCTCGGAGCAGGTGCCGCTGGAGCAGATGAGGCCGTAGTCGCAGGTGGACAGCCCCTCACCGGTGCAGCTCGCGCCGGGCTCTGGCTCCGTGTCGCCCTCCTCGCACTGGCCCGTGCCCGTGTCGCAGGTGCGGTTGCCAGAGCAGTCCGCGTTGGACGAGCAGCGCGTCACGCAAACGTTGTCCAGGTTGGAGCAGACCAGGTCCGTGGACTCCGAGCCCGTGCCACCGTTGCAGAGCACGTCCGTGGAGCACTGGCAGATGTTCGTCGTGGCGTTGGCCCCCGTGCCACCCAGCGGCGCGCAGGTCTTCGCCGTGGAGGGGCAGTCCGAACCAGAGTTACAGGTCTGCACGCAGACTTGGGCGGTCGGGTGACAGATCTCCGACTCTCCGCACTGGTCATTGCTGGTACACGCCCCCGGAGACGTCGAATCGTCACCGCAACCAGCCAGGAGACCGCTCATTGCGCCCAGCGCAGTGAGCACCAACATCATCTTGCGAAGCTGCATGTTGAGATTTCCTCTTGTTTGGAACGCCGCCCGGGGGGCCTCCGGCCACTGACAACAGGCCCCGATATCCATGCGAGCAAAGGCAGGCTTAGTCCCGCGCGTCCGGACGTGTCAACGAGTGTCGACGGCTCATCGACGGCTGCCGGGCGGGGAAATTCACTCGCCACACAAGCAGACAGCAGGAGCGGAGCGCATCGCGACGCAAATGTCGCGATGCGCCCTCCTCTCCAAGACGTCAGAAGGTGAAGGGGAAGTCGATGGGCTCCCCCTGCCGCTTGTGGCGCGGGAAGGTCCAGCCCTTGATGAGCCCCGAGATACAGCTCGCCATGTAGGTGGAGCGGAACTCATCCGTGCGGCAGGAGATCGCGCTCGTCTTCCCGCTCGTCTGGATGGTCCAGCGCATCACCAGCTTGCCGCTCAACGCGGGGTCCTTCTTCTTCTGCTCGTTGACGCACTTCACGATGGCCGGCTTGTTCGCGAGCACCACCGCCATGATGTCCGACTGCTGCAACCGGTCCGGCATCCCGCCGCCAGGCTCGGGCGGCACGTACGCCGTCGGTCGCGATGCGGATGGCTTCGATGCCGACGCACTCGACTTCTTCGTGCCAAACAGCTCGTCGAAGTCGTCGTCCGCATCGCTCGACGACGAGCGCGCGGGCGCGGACGAGCGCGGCTCCGTGTCATCCCTGCGCGATGACGTGGTCGTCCGCCGGGTGTTGCTGGGCCGCTCCACCTTCGCCACCGCCGTCTCCGCTGGCTTCGACGACTCGGCGGCGGGGGGAGGCGTCGCCACGGGCGCGGCCGCCACAGCCGCAGGCGCCGTCTCCGGCGGAGGCGTAGCCGGCGCGGCCGCCGCGTTCGCTGGCGCCGCTGCCACCTCCGTGCCCGGAGGCGTCGCGGGGCTCGCTGGCGCCTGGGCCGTCTCCGGCGGAGGCGTGGCCACAGGGGGCGGCGC
>JAFAAN010000053.1 GCA_023426545.1 Pseudomonadota bacterium | reverse complement strand
GTAGCACGGCACCCGTTGCCGGCTACCGCGCCAGCACGGCCATCCAGGCCTGGGGCCGACCCTCCCCGGGCCTGGAGTTCTTCAAGACTCAGTCCTTGCTGCCCGGCGAGCCCGAGGAGTTCGCGGCGGAGTTCCCGCCCGCCGGGCCACTGCCGCCGCTGTTGCCCCCGCTCGAGTTGTTGCCCGAGTGCCGAGGACTGTTCGGGTTCATCTGGTTGGAGCGGTTGTCCTGCGACGCTTTGTGCGCGGGGTTGTTGGGATTCTTGGAGTTGGCGCGCTGGTCGTTCTGGTTCTTGCCGCTGCCCTTGCTCATGGACCTACCTCGGGAGTCCCCAATGCGAAAGTGCCCGGGGGACCTCGAAACTAGGAAGCGCTCCAGGTGGGAACACTCGTGCGGAGGTGTTCGTCCGGTGTCGGGAAGCACACGACATCGCTCGTGAAGCGGCACGTCGTGCGCGCGCCCCCTGCGCCTGGATGCGGCAACGGGCGAGGGTGCCTACCTCCTGGTCAGGAGGTGACGCTGGCGTGAGGACGGTGACGTACGAGCGCAGTGGGCGGACCAACACGGGCGCGCAGGCGCTCCGGTTGGAAGGACTGAGGCACCTGAAGGTGCTGGAGCAGGGTGAGGTCGTCAGCGAGCGCCCGCTGACGGAAGCCGAGCTTCAGCGCCTGTGCCCCCTCTTCGAGCAGGCGAGCCGGGAGCCGGCGCCCGCCGTCATGGTGCCCGCGGCAGGCGGCCCGGATGGCCTGGCGGTGACCCTGGCCTTCGAGGACGAAGAGAGTCCGCGGGTGCGCGTGGCGGCCGGGTCGCTCCCCGCCCGGGGCGCCGGCCCGCTCTACGATGTCCTGCTCCGCGAGCTGGACGCCATGTTGACGGACGCGCTGCACGCCCGTGCCCCACGGCATGCGCACGCCGTACTGCCGCACCAACTGCGCGAAGACGAGCAATAGCCCCCGCCGGGCCCAGGCAGGCAAGCCACGCGTCCAGGCGGCGCGCCCGTCGGCCGGGCATGAGCAGGCCCCGGGTCGGGGTTGCTGGCGGACCCGGCTTCTGTGAAGACGGAGGAATGAAGCGCGTGCAGTTGTCCGTGCATCGCACGGTGGGAGAGGCGCGGCTGCAAGCATGCGCGCTGGAAGCCATGGGTGTGTCGGTGGAAGTACGCGGCGAGGCCCTGGCACCGTTGAGCGGTGAGATTCCCAGCGGAGAGACGTGGATTGAGCTGTGGGTCGCTCCCGAGGAGCTGGAGCACGCCCGGAGCCTCCTGGCGGAGCTCCAGGAGAACCAGGAGCACGCCGAGCGGTCGGTGGAGTGCCCCCGGTGCCATGAGGAGAACCCCGGCAACTTCGAACTGTGTTGGAGCTGCGGCCTGGAGCTGCCCTCGGGGCTACGTCCAAGGTTGAGGGCGGTGTAGTAGCTGGAGACGCGGACGCGGCGGAGCGTTGCTCGAGGAGACCCGGAAGTGGAGGAAGCAGAGGGAGCGCTGCGACGGCCCAGGCTGAGTCGGGGAGGCCGAAGCCTGCTGGTGGTGTGCACCGTGACGGTCATCATCCACGTCATCCCCCTTTTCCTGTCGAGGAACGTGCCCGAGCAGCAACTGTCCATCGCTCGCGCCATGTCGACCGTGTCGCAGCGGGTGCCGTTCCTGCGGTCCTTGAAGGACGACTCGAAGGCAACCCCCGCCGAGCTGCGGGAGGCTGCATCGCTGCTGCTGGACGGCGCATCGGACGAGGCCCACGCGCTGGCGCTGGAAGCGGAGCGCCGGAGCCCCCAGGAAGTCGAAACGCAGCTGCTGCTGGCGCGCATCTGCGACGTGGAGCGAATGAGCCGGTGTGTGAGCGCCGCCCTGTCACGCGCCGAGTCCCTCGCGCCCGGGGATGCACGGCCGGACGTTCTCCGGTCGGAGCTCCAGGAGAAGGACGGCGACGTAGCGGGGGCCGCCGAGTCCATGGCGCGAGCACACGGCAAGGCCCCGGAGGACGCGCTGATGGGCCTGCGGTACGTGAGGCTGTTGAGCGAGACCGGGCGTGGAGGCGAAGCCCTGGCCATCCTCCGGAAGCTCGAAGGACGGCTGCCCCACGCACGGCTGCTGGTGGAGCAGGGCCGGGTACACAGCCGGACAGGGCATGACGCGGAGGCCGTGCAGCTGTTCCGCGCGGCGGTCGCGGAGGACCCGAAGCTAAGCGTGGGCTACTTCGAGTTGGGGCTTGCCTCGCATCGGCTGGGCAGAGGGGACACGGCGGAGGAAGCCCTGCGAGAGGCGGACCGGCTGGACCGGGCGGACCCCAAGGCGCTCGCCGCCTTGTGCGCGATTCAGCTCAAGGAACGGCGCATCAACGATGCCCGGCTGACCCGGATGGACCTGGAACGCCGCTTCTCGGGACGGGCCGAGTTGATCCGCCAGTCCTGCAGCATCCCTTGAAGCCGGCAGGCTACTCGCGAGGCTCGACGCCGCGAATCTGGCGGAGCATCCGGGCGGAGGCCTTCACCTCGACGTCAACGGCGCCGTCGACGCGCTCGGTGCGGACGACCGCCTGGAGGTAGGGCATGGCCTCGACGTCGCGCTGCTGCTGGAACAGCAGTTCCCCAAGGGCGAAGCGCGCCCGGGTGAGGAGGACGATGTCCTCTGCTGCGACAGCGGCATCGATGGCATCGCTGAGGGCGGACTCGGCCATCTCGGGCTGGTTCCGGGCGAGGAGCTCACGGGCCCGGTGGATGTGTTCGTCGACGTTCATGGAGTTGGAGACAGTCTCAACGAGGTGAGGACGCGAGCCACCCCGGCGAGATAAGGGTGTCCGCCCATGGACGAGAAGCGAATCGCCGAGTTGGAGATCCGCTACATGCACCAGCAGGAGCTACTGCAGGAGCTGAGCGGGGTGCTTTACGAGCAGCAGAAGGTCATCGACCAGCTGCGGGCCGAAATGGACCGGCTCAAGCAGAAGCTGGAGGCGGAACCAGGCCTGGTGGACGCCCGCCAGGACGAGCGCCCACCGCACTACTGAGGGGCTCAGAACTTGTAGCCGAGCCGCAAGCCAATGGTGGGATTGGGCTCCAGGTAGCCCACCTCGAGGCCGATGCTCGCGGCCTTGCCCTGCAAGCCGAAGCCAAAGGCCGCATGCGCACGGAAGGTGTCCCCTCGACCGAAGACGAGCCAGGGACCCGCCATACCCTCGATGTAGACGCCCGAGCTGGCGAGGTTCGCGCGCAGCACCAGGTCCAGCGGGACGCCAATGTCATTGCCGTTCGTGATGAGCATCGCGCCGAAGCGGGCCCCCACGGTCAACGGCCCGGCGAGCTTGGTCTCGACGCCCAGCGTGAGGTTGAAGGCCGCGCTCTCATCAATCCAATAGTCGGCCCCAAGCCCGACACGGACACCCGCGGCCTCCGAATCCGTGGGCACGATGAAGAGGCCGGCCGCGAGCAACGCGCCAAGGCAAGGACGAAGCAGCTTCATTCGAGAGGCTCCTCTCAAACACAACGGGGGAGCCTGCACTCAAGCAAGCCAGACGCGATGAAGCCAGCCACACCGCGATTCAAACGACCAGACGCAGCTGGCGACGCCATCGACAGTCAGTCGTGGCGGAAGTCAGCGACTCTCAACGGACGTCGAGCAGCCAGCTGACTCTAGGGATCATTCACTGAGCCGCGCGTCGAGGCGGTAACGAAGGGGGCCGCGCGCGCCGAGCACCTGATGGTGGTGGCGCTGGTGGCCACCGTGGTGGTCATCAGCGGGCTGCGCAGGCTGCGCGCCCGGCGGAAGCGCCAGCGGCAGGC
>JAFAAN010000040.1 GCA_023426545.1 Pseudomonadota bacterium | reverse complement strand
TCGCCTCGAAGGCTTCGGCCACTCGGAACCACTCCTGCGTCTCCACCGGCTTCGACATGCACACCAGGGTCCACGGCGCCGACTCCACACTCAACGCCCCTCAGCACGTCGTTGGCCGGACGCTTACGTCCCTTGCGCCACTCGTAGAGCGTCGGCCCGGACACGCCCAGCTTCTGCGCCGCGTCCGTCACCGTCCCTCCCGCCACCACGGTGTGCTCGGCGTAGCGCACTGCGAACGCGCGCAGCGCTTCGGGGAATGGCAATGAGCCACTGCGACGCCCAGCCTTCAGCCGCTGCGCCTCCTGACGGAACAGCTCCAACTCCTTCTCCAACTCCTTCTCCAACTCCACGGACCACCTCCTGCGTGTGGCCGCTGGAGGTCTCACGAGATGCTGGGGCCCGTCACGACGGGGCACGGCGAGGTCTTACTTCGAGGCGAGCGAGCTGGCGCGGCAAAAGTTCTCGCAGCAGCGAGGGCTGCGGCTCAACACGCTGTAGTCGTGGGTGTACCGGCGCCGCCGCCAACTGGTCAGGAAGGCGGAGCCGATGCGCATGCTTCCGGTAGAGGTAGCTGACGCGCCGAAGCCGAGCACGACACGGATTGAGGTGGTGCTGGCCAGCGGAGCTTGCCTGCGATTCACCACGGGCACCGACGTGGAATACGTGGCCCACCTCGTCGCGACGCTGGGGAGGTAAGGCAGTGTTTGCCCTGCCTATCTCTGTGCGCGTGGTGCTAACGGTGGAGCTGGTGGACATGCGCAAGTCCATCGACGGTCTCATAGCGCTGGTGCGCGGAGCGTGGGGCGAGGACATCTACTCAGGCCACCTCTTCGCCTTCGTCTCGCGCAGGGGCGACAGAGTCAAAGTGCTGACGTGGAGTCGAGGCGGCTTTGTGCTGCTGTACAAGCGCCTGGAGGGTTACCACGTTCTTTGCTTACTTCAGCCCTGACCTTCGTCAGGCACTATCGGCAAGGGAGGACTCCCCTGAGCAGCATCTCAAGAAATTCCACAGGGAGCCCCCTCCGCTATCCACTGTTCACAACTCTTTGAAATCTCTCACCCACTTCGGCCACCATCTCTCACTACACTCCAGCGCCCAAAAAACTGCCCCAACTACAACACCTGACAAAGTCGCAATCCACCAACAGTCAGCATTAAGGAGCGCTACGATGGCGACCGTAATCCAGCCATAAAACAGAGTCACCTTTGCGCGACCTCTTGAGACAGAGAAAAACTTTGCCGAGTGATTCTCAATCCGGAGCGTAGTCGATACGGACATCAGCCTTGGGACTATCTCTTCCACCCTCGCGGCCAATTTGACTGCGCCCACAAGCAGAGGATGATAATAGTAGCGATCAAGCATCCAGACGGCTACACCAGGCGCCACCAATAGGACTGTCAAGAACAACCGTTTTAAGCCGACAGGAAACCGCGCGAGCGCATCTCCTCCTGAATTCGAGAACAGAATCGCCGCAACGGCCGTCCCAATAATTCCAAGAAATCCGAAATAGAAAGCCCGAACTTTAAAGAGAATGTCGTTAAAGTGTTTTTGCAGATCGATTGCATGCTTCCACACTTCCCGATAACACTCTTCATCGGACGTCCAAACCCCAGGCCTTTCGCTTCCCACGTTCTTGGCCGCGTTCGTCACAGCTTGCTCATTTTCACTACTTGGGCTCAGATGACTCACGGGGTCCTGCCTTATTCAAAAATAGACATGGTCTATTTACACAAGCCTCCGGCTCTCGTGAAATCCAGTTCACTTGCAAATAGTCAGCTCTCAGTTCTACATTCCATGTAGCCACCACATCAGCGCGCCCACCGCGAGCTGACCACCGACGAACAGCGCCAGCCGCCACGGTAGACGCACGGGCCGCCCCTGGAAGTCATCAAAGCGCACCAGGGCGAACAGGGCCCAGACCAGCGTCATCACGCCACTGAGCACGAAGCCCTTCACGGGGCTCTCCACCGGGGGGGCGAAAATGAAGTGGTACAGCACCGCGGGCAGCACAAATGCCATCAGCAGCACCAGCCCCCAGACGCGAGCCGCGGGCACCAGTGTCGCCGCCCTGCGCATCCTCCGGGCCCTGCCCAGCTTCGGCGCCATCTCACTTACGGGCGTCGGCTTGGGCAGCACCTTCCCCTTCCACACCAAGTAGTGCGTGGCCATCAGCCGCGAGGCGCGAGTCAGGTTGAAGCCCTCCACCGGCGTCCCTGCCGCCATCGCGCTACGGCAGCTCACCGCCCAGTCGATATAGTGGTGGACCTCCTCCAGCGGCAGCTTGACGATGCTCCGGATGACCGCGCGCGCCACCAGGGGCGCCAGCGGGTCGACGCTCCATCCGTCCGGCCCCAGCGTACTCATCGCCTCGTCCTCGCACTTCGCACCGGTGAGCGTGTCCTCCTCCCCCTGGGACTCCAGCTCCCACGCCATGGTGCCCACGTCGCCCATCCACACCCGCGTGCTCCGGAAGCCCGCTTCCTTCGCCAGGCTGGCCACGCGCGACAGGAAGCCGTCCTGCTCCGCCGCCTCGACCGCGCCGGCCTCGCCTTCGACGACGCGCGGAGCACCAAGCACCTGCACGTCGATGAGCGTCAGCGCCGGCCCGAACTGGAAGACGTCCGCGACGACGATGTCGCTCCGGGGCTGCTCCCCGAACGACGTCCCCAGCGCGACGTCCATCCACTGCCGGACCCTGGACCGGTCCGGGCTCCCATGAATCCAGAGGTGATTCGCGATGCCGTAAGCCATGAGTTCCTCGGCCCGGATGCCTACCAGAGACGTGGCGCCACGCTCCAGGGTGATTGGAGCCCCACCCTTACCGAATGCCACCCCGGGTCATGGTCGACAGGGACGCACCGCATGGGCCGCATCGCCCTACGCCCCTGGCTCTCGAGGCTCTTCCTCCTCGCCATCAACGCCCTCTGGGCGCTGGCGCAAGCCACCATGGTCCCTGGGGGGGCGCCCCATTCGTTCCGGCCATCTGTGCGGAATCCTCTGAGCCTTCCGGCCCCTCACGCTCGGCAGAGAGGTGAGCTTCGGCGAGCCCACCGAAAAAGGCACACCTCTCGAACCGCCCGCTCCAGCTTATGCACCGCCCTTGCACGTCGCCATCATCCTCCTGCCCTGAGCCGTCAAGGCACCATCGCCATGGCCTGCCTGGGCCCTCATCGTCCCCCTGTACCAGTTCGTGAGCCGATTCCGGCGACGGTGAGCCCCGATTCCGGCTCAAGCAGAGCAACCGTTCCAGCCATGGAGACCAGCCGAAGTGTCAGCGACCCTGAGACTTCCAGGCACTTCGCCTGCTCGCGTCAGTTGGTCAAATCCCGGCCGCCATGCGGATGGACGCACCGATCAGGCGTAGGCGGTGGCCGCTGAGATGGAGCCGGGTACGAGACCTACTTCTTCACCTGCAGTTCCACGACGCGGGCGGATGTGATCTCCCCCAGGATTCTCCGCAGGCTTCCGACATTATTGCATCCGAGGTCAAAAGCCCGCCGGTTCCCGGTTCCCGATCTTGGCGACCCCATGCACACCATGACCGCATCGGGCCGCTCATACAGTCTGCAAAGCGGCCCCGTGGGAATCGGCTGGTCAAATCCAAGGCTGCTCATCACGGGGTCGAGGTCCGTCAGGAAGTCTGGGGTGTCGCCCTTGAGGCTGCCGCTGCTGGTGTGGGGTGCCCTGTCGATGCGGAAAAGCGAAAGCGCTCCCCACGCCAACATCTCCCTCAGCGTCTCGAAGGCGTCGGTCAGCTCCTTGCCGCGAGCTTCGCGCGAGGTGACCATGGCATCGTCTCGTGCGGGTGCATTGAAGTCGTAGAAGAGATGCAGCGGCATCATCTCATCGGACTCATAGGCGATGAGCAGGAAGCGGGGATCGGGCTTGACCAACTTCTGTGCGTAACACGCCAGCACGCGCTCGGCCGAAAAGTCCAGGGTGGGGTAGGACAGGGGCCCCATGCTCTGGCCCATACGGCGCAGGAACCAACGGTAGAACGACGGCAGGGGGTTACCGGCAATCTGCTCGATCTTCTCAATCGTTGCAGGTGCTGCACCCCTCCACTGCTCCGCAAGCCCAGGGACGGTGCGCAGCAACAGGCTCTCCATCTGGGGCTCTACTTCCTCGTGTGTTGGCATTGCCTCTCCTGGACTTCCGGACAGATCATCATCGGGAGGAGGACACAACATGTGCCGCACGGTGGGACCGTCTTCCCATGCTCGAATGGACCAGCGACCACCGTTCCGCTCCCCTTGTCCTGGAACTTGATCTGCCCGCGAGTCGGCTTGCCCTCGGGATGGAACCACTGCTCGGTGATGCCGGCAGGAAAAGCATTGTCCTGCATCACGAGTAGGAGCGCTTTGGGGGCGGCACACCGCCCCGGTGGGTATGCCGCTGGTAGGTGCTGGTTCCGTCGGAACTTCTGGAACTCCTTGTTGGCCTCCACCCAGACGGCCTTCACCCCGTCCGCTCGCCCTTTGAACCGTTTCTTGAGGAACTCGAAGACCGCATTGCGCGTGGCGAACTCACCATCACCGTCATCTGCTCTCTCGTCCTCCGTTTCCTCCTGCTTCAGTTGTTGCTCGTCCTTCGGGGTCTGGGCGTGGTGCCATCCGAGCTCTTCCACGCTGGCACAGAAGTCACCGTCCGTCTCACCCGAACGCTCGGCATAGTGCTTCGCCTTGCACCTGCACTGAACGACGCCGAGCATCGTGGCGTTCGGGTACTGCTTCTTGGCGAGTTTCTTGGCCAAGCGCTCAGCGTTGACTTTGGTCGCCTTGGTCTCCTTGATGGCCCCCTGCCCGCCATGCGACTTCTTGCACAACGGGCACTTGTCATCGCCAGTGACAAAGACAACGGCCCCTGCGGCTTGGACCACGCCCAGCATCGTCGCCGCGTTGGCGGGGCTTCCGCTCGGTCCGCAGTTGTTCAGCATGGGGTCGCCAAGCAACTGGACGTTCTTCCCGTCAAACTTCACGTCCATGGCCCCGGGGCCTACGAACCGGGTGGGGCCCTCCACGTTCGCGGAGACAATCCCACCACCGGTGCCCTTGCTAGCGACGTCCCCCCTGGAGCCGAAGGTGGACCCCTGGATAGCGACCTTCTTCCCAGCGATGGTCACCGTCTTGGTGTACTTCTGTGGGTCCTGTCCGCTATTGCCTATGTTGGGCAGCGGCGTCGGGACGAACGGCGCCGGAGGCCCCGGCATTTTGCACACGTTGGGCAGCGTCGCCGCAGCGATGCCGCTGCTGCCTTCCGTCACGGGTGTCTTCGGTGCGTTGATAGTGACCTTTGACATGAACGTGCCCCCTAGGAACACCGTGAGTCTTGCAACAACATTGCCCCACGCAGGCCGCCGTCCGAGCCTGCTACAATCATGGCCCGCGGACCTCGCGCATACCGCCGCTCGAATGCCCGGACCGCCAGAACGGCCCCAAGCGCTCCGGAAGCAGCACCAACATCGCCCCAGCAGTTGCTCGGCGCATTATAGCCGGTGGACTTCCAGACGAATGGCGTCCGTAGCTCGACGAAGCCCCACTCTTCACTTCGGTAGCGCTCTCCATTGATGTCCGTATACAGATCGTCGACTCCCTCGTGGGGCAACCCGAGCCCCATGACTGCCCCCTCGACGGCCTGGGTCATCCCGACACCGAACGAGCCCGTGCTGCTGTCGCGGAGTTGGCTCTCGCGCGCGGTGCGCGCTCCTCGCACGACAGCCAGCCCTCGAAGCCCGAGGCGGCGCCGCTGCCCGGCCCTCATCAGCGCCAGACAGGCGGCACCCTCGCCGGGCGTGAAGCCACCGCGAACCCCCGGCTGCGCGAACCGGCGAACCCGCTCCAACCAGAGGAACGTCTCCGTGTGGTGATAACTGTCGGCGCCCGCCACCAGAAACAGGTGGTCCCTACCATCAGTACATTCTCGCTGGGCCTGCTCCACCGCCCGGAGCGCACCCGCGTGACCACGCCCGGCCAACACGACACTCGCATCGAAGCATTTCCCTCGATAGCGCGCCTCCACGGCGTTGACCAGCCAGCCCTCATCCTCCTCCGAGAACCCGGGGCGCATCTCCGGGAACGACAGCAGCACACTAAGCCGGCTCCTCTGGAGCGCTTCTCGGCCCAGTTTGACCTCGACCTCGTCAAGCACACCTTCGAGCAGAGGTAGTAATCTCTCCCGCCCTTCCAGGTTCGGGTCAAGCAGACCGTCCGAGGCAATCACCACGGGCTCGCCCTGTGCGTCAGCGAAGGGGAACTCGGCGTAGCGAGAGATGCCAGCGCGCACGGCCGCCGCGCTGCCCTCGGCCGTATACCCGACAGGGGTTCGTGCGCCGACCGCAACGATTTCGAGAGAAGTGCTCATACCTCTTCCCTCAGCTCGGCGATCTCCGTCTCGTCGAGGTAGTCCGCATCCAGCGCGGGCATACACAGCGTGCCCTGCCACACCAGCGAAAGGCGCCTGGCCTCGGGCTCCACCAGGACCGAGGTCAGGCGCGCTCCATGCTCCACGCTCTGTCGCCCCACTCGAGTGGTAAAACCGAGCGAGATGCGAGGCAGTTCGAAGCGCAGGACCCCCTCGGGCGTCAAGTTCACCAATTCGACGCGCTCGCCTCCTGAGAGGGGCCGAGCGAGCCGCTGATCTCCAGGGGCGCACAGCGCGAAGGCAGGGTCATAGTCATCGGGGAGCAGCGGCTTTTTCGTGCGCTCCCACCGGGCATCATACGTCCCCGCGAGCTTGCGCCGCGGCATCCAGGCAGCATCGATGGGGCCGAAACCCGCAGGCCCTCGAACTGCCGGATCGCCACTGGGATACTCGATGGTATGGGCGGGCTTGCCGGACAGTTGGGCATGGCGCGTCGCGAAACCGCGCCCAACGGGGTTTCTCTCATCAAGCCGATGCCGACTGGGATCGGAGTCCGTCAGGTCATAGCCGCCAAACGCGGCCTCATAGCGGATAGGGCTCGTGATGAAGGGCCGGGGCGGGCTCATCGCCATCCCCAGTATCCCGCGAGCATACGTGCGTGGCCCGTGCACGAGCAGAACCTTGTAGAGCGGTCCGAGCCGCAGCGAGACCGGCACCGTCTCGGCGGGCTTTCCGCGAGGCGCGTATGCGCAAGCGTCGATTAGGACTTCCGTCCCCTCCTTCACCGCCAACAAGTCCGAGTCATAGCGCAAGCTCGACTGACCTGGCTCTCCGAAATACTCAGGAATCAGCACCGGAGGATGCTGCTCATCCGCCAGTTGCAGCCGCCCCCCAGGCGCGATGTCAAACGTCGCCTTGACCGCGACGAGCCACCAGTGCATCCCGTTCTTGTCACGCGTCCAGTTTCGCTCCACAGCGTACGCTGTGCGGTTCTTCAATGCCCACATGGGTCTTCACCCCCCAAAGGTACTCGCCAGTGGACGTGTCGACACGCTCTCGCGGAAACGCTCTGCTCCAGCCAGTTCCGCGACCTGTCGAGTTGTGAACGCAAGTGTCCGAACGTTGTGCGCGCCATGCGTCCTCAGCGCCAGTTCCCGCGCGTGGACGTGCCGTCGACGCATAGGCCCCCGCACCAGCGCGTCCAGCAGCGCCGGGCCACAGAACGGCCTGCCGCCCAAGTAGCGCTCACGCCGCGAGAACCCCTGACGCGCTCGATGCCACCAGGCAGCGACTGCAGCGCGCGCTGGCACCGGCAGTTCGTCCTCGGGTCTTGGGGTCAGATCTGCTTCGAGGTCATCTTCCTCCAGAGGTGGGAGCGCGTCCTTTTCCTCCACCTCCATTGCATAGGTGTCCTTCAACACCAGCCCAGTAATGGCGCTAAAAGCCTCACCAGCCAACCGTGCCACCGGTGACACCTGCCCCATCAACTCCAGGCAAGCCTCCACGGCAGAAATCCGCCCGGTGAACCCCAGTGCCCACACTACGTCCGCTTGAAGGGCGTCATCGACCAAGCGCTCCACCAAGCGCTCGATATCCTCATCCTCCCCACATATCGCCTGGAGCACTCGGGCAGATGAGGCGCCCTCGCCGCGCCCCTGCGCCTCCTCCAAACACGCATCCCATGCCGCGCGAACCCCAGACAACAGGCCAGATTCGATGGCGGCGTGGCGAACCCATGGTCGCTTGTCGCCCAGCAATCGAGGCAGTTTCCGGTGTCCGACGTCCCTCTCCAACGCTCCAAGGCCCCGCAGCGCCGCTGCCACCACGCGGCCATCCGCATGGTCGAGCAACTCCAGAGCCACTCCTCGCGGAATGGCTCCGCGAAAGGCAAGCACCTCAGATGCCAGTACCTGCGTTGATGCCTCGGGTGCTGTTAATAACGGAACCAGCGCGGTCTCCAACCCGGTGCGCTCGCTGAGTTCCAGCGCGCGCCGCAACGGCGCCTGTATCGCTGGAGGCGCGACCGGCGCCATCTCAAGCACGGCCTCTAACTCAGCATGGGAGGACTCTGCGATGGACGCGAACACTGAGCAGAATACCTCCCCAGGCTCTCCGCCCTCCAGCGCTGGCTTGAGTAGAGCCTGGGTGACGGACTCCCCCCCGAGCACCAGTCCATCCAAGTGTGCCAGCAACCGCTCCTCTAACTGCGCTGTCTCCTCCAGATTGTAATGCGGGCCTCGCAGAGCGCGCTCCCATTGTGACTGCAGGAACGTCGCCTCGGAGAAGTGTTCTTCGAGAATGTTCATCATCAACATGGGTATCACTCGGTTGACCTACGGGTGACTGAGCTGGCTCCTGGTGACCCATGAGGAGTGAGACTCCAAGTAGGTCCCCCTCCGCACCTTCGAGTCGCCGCGACACAGAGCGCTGCTGACCTTGCCGCAGCGCAGCCTGCCGCCTCCAGGGCAATCACAGCAGGTAGCGGTGGGGCGCACCACGCCCAAAGCAGCGCCGCGGGATGATGCCCATCAGCCGCAGCAAGAATCTGCTCGGAAGTGAAAGAAATCGCATTTCGTTTCCGGAATGAGCCTACGCAATTGTCATTGGGTTCCACCAGCAAGCCCCCCTCTGCATCCGTACCGAAAAGCCAGCCTAGCGACATGCCCTCAATAGACATGAGCAATGTCTGTCACACTATTTCTGCCCCTCCTGGTTGCCAAACCATGCATGCTGCCCCCCGATTAGCCACTGCAATGCCGCGAATGTACCTGCGGCACACACCAACCGCCTCTAAACGAACGATCTTGATTCTCGAACGGCCCCCCACGAGAGGCTGCCCGCTCGTTACGGCGCCGACCAGCGCAGGCGCCCCGAATTTCCCTCTGAGCGGTGGCCTCCACTCAGTCACAGGGCGCTAACCGCCCGGAACCACGACGGAACTCGGCCGATCGAGAATCGCGAACTTTGGTTTAGCTGCTGCTTCTCCACATTTCCCCCTAAAGCAGGCGGCTATCTCAGGCGTCAGAGACAGCAATCCCATATAGGGAGGAGAATACACGATCAATGCCGCACCTTCCTCTCGATGCAGGGCCGAACAGCCACGCCTTTAGAGCAAGCGATGCGCACACGAGGCCATCACGGTCCCGTGCCGACAAGGCTTGGGGGGCTTGCCACCACTTATGGCTGGCGGCCCCATCCGTTGCTGGAGTCGATGAGCGTCAGCGATGACTCGAACTGGAAGACGTCCGCGACGACGATGCTCCAGGGTGATTGGAGCCCCACCCCACCCCGGATGCCACCCCGGGTCATGGTAGACAGGGACGCATCGCATGGACCGCCTGTCCCAACTCGTCTGGCTCTGGGTGCTCTTCTTCGCCGTCAACGCCCTCTGGGCGCTGGCGCAGGCCGCCGTGGCCAGCAGCCTGGGCGCACGGCCCGTGTCCGTCGTCCTCGGCTACGGCCCCACCCTGCTCACCGCCCGCCTGGGCGGCATCCTCTGGGCCTTCCGCCCCCTCGCGCTCAGCAGCGCGGTGAGCTTCGATGAGGCCGTCGAGGGCGCTCCCGCCAGGAACCGCCTGCTCCAGCTCTCCCCGCCCCTGCACGCCGCCGTCATCCTCCTGCCCTGGGCCGTGCAGGTCGCCATCGCCATGGCCTGCCTGGGCCCCTCGGAGGCCCTGCGCCACTTCGTAAGCGGCTTCGCCATCCCCTTCGAGCCCTCCCTGCTCCCCGGCCGCGTGGAGCGCCTCCTCGCGCTCCTCCGAGACGGCGAGCTGCTGCGCGCCTGGGGCCTGATGAGCGCGAAGCTGGCTGCGCTGAACTTTCTGCCCCTGCCCGCGCTCGCCGGAGGCACCTTCCTGCTCCTGCCCTGGCGCAAGGGCTACCCCGTCTGGGCCGGCCTGCTCGGAATCCTCGGGCTGCTGGCCGCCGTGCCGTGGGTCCTCTACGTGCTCTACGTGGTCATCCAGGCGCTCGTCTGACGCCTACGCCTGCCGCTGCAACGCGAGCCGCGCCCCCAGCGCGATGAACACGCCCCCGGTGACGCGCTTCTGCCACACCGCCACCCTCGGGTTGCGGCGCATCCAGCCCCCGAAGGCCCCGGCCGTCGCCGCCAGCAGCACCAGCCACGACGTGCCCGTCACGGAGAACATCAACCCGAGCCCCAGGAACTGGAGCCCCGTCGACCCCGCGGACGCGTCCACGAACTGCGGCAGGAAGGCCAGGAAGAACACGGCCACCTTCGGGTTCAGCACGTTGGTGACGACGCCGTCGCGGAAGATGCGCCGCAGGCCCAGGGCCGGAAGCGTTTGGGCCACCTCGGGAGCAGCGTCCTGGGAGCGCAGCATCTGCACGCCCATCCACACCAGGTAGACCGCCCCGCCCCACTTCACCACGGTGAAGGCCAGCGCCGACGTCGCGAGCAGCGTCGACAGCCCGAACGCCGCCGCCGCGATGTGGAACAGGCACCCGACGAAGATGCCCAGCGCGGAGACGATGCCCGCCTT
This sequence comes from Pseudomonadota bacterium, assembly GCA_023426545.1. Classification (GTDB taxonomy): domain Bacteria; phylum Myxococcota; class Myxococcia; order Myxococcales; family Myxococcaceae; genus Myxococcus. Next base: position 122,717 of record JAFAAN010000040.1, on the reverse strand, counting down.
GCGCCCTTGCCCCATGCTCCGGGCCAGCACGTACATCGTGTCCGGCCCGGGCGTCAGGATGAGCGCGAGCACCGCCAGGAAGTAGGCCGTGAGGCGCGTCAGGTCGAGAAACATGGTGGCTCCAGTAGGGGCACGGCGGGCCCCTCTCCCGGCTCACCGTACCCGCCGGAACCCGCCCCGGAAAGCGACCCGTGGCATCAGATGGGGGCGCGCGTTCCGGCCCGCCCGTCCGCCAGCCGCTCGGCCCGCTCGCGCCGCAGGGCCTGCTCGGCCTCCTTCGCGGAGATGGGCACGACAGGCCGGAACACCGTGCGGTACACGGCGGCGGCGGTGGCCCCGCCCAGCAGTGGGGCCACGATGAACAGCCAGAGCTGCCCCAGGGGCACGCTCCCCGCGAACACCGCCGGCCCCAGGCTGCGCGCCGGGTTCACGGAGGTGTTCGTCACCGGAATCGCCACCAGGTGGATGAGCGTCAGCACCAGGCCGATGGCCAACCCCGCGAAGCCCACCGGCGCGCGGGCATCCGTGGCTCCCAGAACGGTGAGGACGAGTACGAAGGTAAGCACCACCTCGGTGAGGAAGGCCGCCCCCATGCCGAAGCCATCAGGCGAGGCGGCGCCATAGCCGTTGGCCGCGAGGCCATGCGTGGCCACCGAATACCCTCCCGGCATCCCTCGGGCAATCAGCAGCACCGCGCCCGCGGCCAGGATGGCCCCCACGCACTGCGCCACCACGTAGCCGACCGCATCCTTGCCCTCCATCTTCCCCGACAGCAGGAGGCCCAGCGTCACCGCCGGATTCACGTGGCAGCCAGAAATAGGGCCCACCACGTACACCATGGCCAGCAGCGACAGGCCAAAGGCGAGCGCCACCCCCAGGAAGCCGATGTGGTCCCCCGCCAGCACGGCCGCCCCGACGCCGCCGAGCACCAGGACGAACGTTCCGATGAGCTCCGCAACGTACTTCCGGACGGCCTCGTTGTTGTTGGCGCTGCTTGCCCGGGCCAGAGCGGCCCTGTCCCTGGATGCATCCATGCCCAGCCTCACTCCGCGCGGCCCGTCGCCACGCTTCAGCGTGTTCTTCCAGGCATGCTGTGCATGGTCATGGAGACGACAACGCACAGCGGCACCTCACGCCCGCTGAGCGGCCCCCTCACGCGGCCCATGCCCCTTCGCCACCTCTGACGTTCGGGCCTGAGATGGCCGGGAGCGTCTGTGCCCGACGCCCGGCGGAGCGGTCTGCCCCTGCGCGGAGGTCGCACGTCCCTTCCGGGGGCGGCGCCGCTCGCGAAGGGCGGCGCCCGCACCTCCGGAGGCGCTACTTGTTCTTCATCACCCCGATGAAGGGGATGTTCCGGTACACCTCCCCGTAGTCGAGCCCGTAGCCCACGACGAAGTGGTCATCGATGACGAAGCCCGTGTAGTCGATGTCCACCTTCGTCCGGGCGCGCGAGGGCTTCTCCAGCAGCGTGCACACCTTCAGCGACGCGGGGTGCCGCGCGCGCAGGTTCTCCAGCAGGAACTGCATGGTGAGCCCGGTGTCGATGATGTCCTCGATGACGAGCAGGTGCTTGCCCGCCATGGGCTTGCTGACGTCGGTGGTGATGCGCACCTCGCCCGTCGTCTCCGTGCCGCCCTGGTAGCTGGACACGCCGAGGAACTCGAGCTTCACCGGCAGGTCCATGTACTTCGCCAGGTCGATGGCGAAGAACACCGAGCCCTTCAGCACGCAGATGAGCGTCAGGTCCTTGCCCGCGTAGTCGCGGGTGATCTCCGCCGCGAGCTCGCGCACGCGCGCCTGCAACTTGTCCTCGGGAATCAGGACACCGACTTCCTGCTCGTAGAACGCCAAGGGTTCCTCCGCTACACGTACGCGTTGTTCATGATCTCCCCGAAGCCGCCGCCTCCGGGGACGATGTACTGCCGGTCATCCAGGCCCCGCTCCTTCTCCCAGAGCGCGCCCGGCTCGGTGCCGAACACCTCCGGCGGAGACAGGCCCCGGTCCAGCCGGAGCGCGTAGATGACGACGTCCGGGTGGTCCGTGGTCATCTTCCGCAGGTACTCCGGCGTGACGATGAGGTTCAGGGTGATGATGCGCCGGGGCGTCCCGGGCACCTTGTCCTTGTAGAGCGAAATCGCCGTGGACAGGCTGCCGCCCGTGGCACCCATGGGGTCGGGGAAGAGCACGAAGGCGTCGTCCACGTCGCCGCCAATCTTCGCGCCGCCAATCTCCGAGCCCACCACCGACTCCGCGGCGCCAATCATCCGGCTCATGATGATGTGGTCCTGCCGCACCACCGTCGGGTCCAGCGTGGCGTTCATCAGGTCGTACGTCACCTGCGACGGCAGCGTGCCCGCCCGGGCGATGTTCACCGTCACCACCCGCACTTGCGGGTCGATGACCTCGCCCTGGTAGAGGCCCTGAGGGGTGGAGTCGATCATCCGCGTGGGCAGGCTCACGTTCTTCCGCGGGAACTCCGCGTTGAGCACCGTCTTCACCAGGTCGACATACAGCGTCTCCACCAGCCGGTTGATCTGCGGCTGGATGACGCCCTTCGAACACAGCGTGGCCAACTGGGTCAGGAGAAAGGGATTTCCCACCAGGTGGACATGAGGCCCATAGTGGTGGGGCATCTCGTTCAGCTTGAAGGGAATGTTCGAGTACAGGGTGTCGCGCATCCGTTCAGCTCCCGCTCAGTCGAACAGCTCCAGCGTCTGCGGCGGCGTGCCCTCCGCCGGCTCCGCCACGTGGCACTTGCGGCAGCGGGGCTCGTAGTCGCCCGCCGCGCCCACCACCACCCGCTCACCACTGGACACGATGCGCTGGGAGCGATTGGCCGGATTCCCGCACACCACGCAGATGGCCAGCTCCTTCGTCACGTACTCCGACACCGCCATCAGCTGCGGCATCGGCTCGAAGGGCCGCCCCTGGTAGTCCTGGTCCAGCCCGGCGCAGATGACGCGCAGGCCCTTGTTCGCCAGGGCCTCCACCACCGCCACCACCTCGGCGCCGAAGAACTGCACCTCGTCGATGCCCACCACCTGGGTATCGGGGGCAAGCCTGTAGAAAATCTCTTCAGCCCGCTCGATGGCCGTGGACATGACCTTGAGCTGGGAGTGGCTCACCACCGCGGACGCGTCATAGCGGTTGTCGATGCGGGGCTTGAACACCTGCACCTTCTGCTTGCCGTAGACGGCGCGCTGGACGCGGCGGATCAGCTCCTCCGTCTTGCCGGAGAACATCGAGCCGCAGATGACCTCTATCCACCCGATATCTTTGGGGAATTGGTGCAAGGAACGCTCACGGGCCGGGGGCGGAAGGGGCGCGGATAGTCTGCCACGACCCCAGGGGAGTCAATTTCCCGCCACGACCGCCCCATAGCCGAATCGCCGCCGGATGTCGCCCGCTTCCTCGGCCGCATCCTGCCCTCGCGGGCGTTGGCAGGCCTCTTGAAAGGCTCTGGCTACGGACCGGCGAAGGGGGATGGGCGTGGCGGCGACTTTCGAGCAGATGCGCGGCGGGGCGTGGGGCAGCAAGGCGTCGTTCTACCTGTCGCCGGCCTCCGTGGCGCTGTTGACGCTGAACCTGCTGGACGGGCTGTTCACCCTCTTCTTCCTCCAGCTGGGGGTGGCCGAGGAGCTCAACCCCATCATGCGGCTGGCCTACGAGCAGTCCCCGCTCTTCTTCATGTTCACCAAGCTGGTCATCGTGAACGCCGGCCTGTGGCTGCTGTGCCTCCACCGGCACCTGACGGCCAGCCGCGTCGCCATCCGGCTGGGCGCCGCCGTGTACGCCGTCATCGTGGTGTACCACCTCGCCTTCCTGACCCACCTGGTCCTCCACTGGCCTCAATTGCTGGCCTAGCCTCCACTCGCAGCGGCGGACTGTGGGCGCATTGAACACTGGCGCAAATCTCCCTCGCGGCCACGCTTGCATTTGCCACCCGGTATGTCCCAGGCTTCCCTTCAGCTCCGACCTTTCGGGTTCGGGGGGGGACCATGAACATCACCGACGTCCGGGTGTTTCCGGTCGAAGAGGACAAGCTCAAGGCGTATGTCACCATCACCTTGGACCACTGCTTCGTCATTCGCGATTTGAAGGTCATCCACGGCTCGACCGGGCTCTTCATCGCGATGCCAGCCAAGAAGCGGAAGGATGGGACGTACAAGGATATCGCCCACCCGCTCAACGCGGATACGCGCAGTCAGATGGAGCGCGTCATCCTGATGGAGTACGAGCGGCACCTCCATCAGGCGCAAGCCGGGATGCTCGGCATGGCTCCAGCGGACCTCGACTAACGACTTCTTTCCTTCCGTCCGCGTACAGGTTAGTCAGCGGCCCCACCATGCAGCCGCGTGACTTCAAGGTGTTCGCCGGGAACTCGAATCCCGGCCTGGCGCATCGCATCTGCGAGTACCTCAAGCGCCCTCTGGGCAAGGCGGAGGTCGGCCGGTTCTCGGACGGGGAGATTCACGTCGAGATCGGCGAGAACGTCCGCGGCCTCGACGTCTTCGTCCTCCAGTCGACCTGCCCGCCGGCGAACGACCATCTGATGGAGCTGCTCATCATGTGCGACGCGCTCAAGCGGGCGAGCGCCGGCTCCATCACCGCCGTCATCCCATACTACGGGTACGCCCGTCAGGACCGGAAGGTGGCGCCGCGCACGCCGATCACCGCGAAGCTCATCGCGGACCTGCTGGAGTCCGCGGGCGCCGGGCGCGTGGTGTCCATGGACATGCACGCCGGGCAGATCCAGGGCTTCTTCAACATCCCCTCCGACCACCTCTACGGCTCGCCGGTGTTCCTGGAGGACCTGCGCAAGCGCTTCCCCGAGTCCCAGGAGCTGGTCATCGTCTCGCCGGACGCCGGCGGCGTGGAGCGCGCGCGCGCGTACTCCAAGCGGCTGAACACGGGCCTGGCCATCATCGACAAGCGCCGCCCCCGCCCCAACGCGTCCGAGGTCATGAACCTCATCGGCGACGTGAGCGGCAAGGACGCGGTGCTGGTGGACGACATGGTGGACACCGCCGGGACGCTCGCCCAGGCCGCCGCGGCGCTGAAGGCCAAGGGCGCGCGCCGGGTGGTGGCCTACGCGGTCCACCCCATCCTCTCCGGCCCGGCCATCCAGCGCATCCAGGACTCCGTGCTGGAGGAGGTCGTCTTCACCGACACCGTGCCGCTGGCCCCCTCCGCCCAGGCCTGCTCGAAGATCCGCCAGCTCACCACCGAGCGCCTCTTCGGCGAGGCCATCGCCCGCATCCACCGCGCCGATTCGCTCAGCACGCTGTTCGTCTGAGCCGGCGCGCGGCGGCCCGGCAGGCGGCTTGACTCCGAGCCGCCCCGCTGGCATGTGCACGCACTTCCATCGGTTGCCTCCACAGGCGCCGTCTTCGGGGCCCGCCACTGGGGCGGGATGCCGAGGGCGCCAGGGCGGCCGGTGGCACCCGCAGTCTCCTCTGTGAGGATTCCATGTCCGACAATTCCCGCGTTCTCGAAGCCAAGCCGCGCGAGGGCACCGGCAAGGGCGTTGCCCGCCGCCTGCGCGCCAGTGGCCTGATCCCCGCCGTCGTCTACGGCAAGCACCTGGAGAAGCCGGCGCACATCGCCGTGAACCCCAAGGCGGTGCGCCAGGCCATCAACACCCCGCACAAGTTCAACACCCTGATCCAGATCAAGGTGGACGGTGGCGACCGTCAGGTCCTCCTGAAGGACTACCAGATGGACCCGGTCACCCGGGACATCCTCCACGCCGACTTCATCGACGTGCGCCCGAACGAGAAGGTGAAGGTCAACGTGCCGCTGGTGCTCACCGGCCGCGCGCAGGGCGTGGCGGACGGCGGTCTGCTCACCCAGGCCCGCCGTGAGATCGAGGTCTGGTCGCTGCCTGCCGCCATCCCCGAGCGCATCGAGGTGGACGTCACGCCGATGAAGATCACCGAGGTGCTCCACATCAACGACGTGAAGCTGCCCGAGGGCGTGTCGGTGAAGACGAACGTCAACTACACCCTGGCCGTCCTGAGCGCGCCGGAGGCGGCGGAGGCCCCGGGCGCGGCGGCCGCGGCGGCTCCTGCGGCCAAGGACGCGAAGGCCGGCGACAAGGCGGCCGCGGCGAAGGCCCCGGCGAAGAAGTAGTCTTCCGCCTTCAGCGGTCCTTCAGGAGCGGGGCCGGCCCGGCAAGGGGCTGGCCCCGTTTCTCGTTTCGGGAGCCACGTCATGAAGCTCATCGTCGGGCTGGGCAATCCGGGGCGCGAGTACGAGCGGCACCGGCACAACATCGGGTTCATGGTGGTGGAAGCGCTCCTGCCCCGGGCCCGGGCGGAGCTGAACCAGGAGAAGTTCGCCGCCCGGGTCGGCCAGGGCACGCTGGCGGGCGAGCGCGTCCTCTTCGTGGAGCCCCAGACGTACATGAACCTGTCGGGCCGCTCCGTGGCGGAGGCCGCGCGCTTCTTCAAGGTGCCGGTGACGGACGTGCTCGTCATCCACGACGAGCTGGACCTGCCCTACGGCCGGCTTCAGCTCAAGGCCGGGGGCGGCAGCGGCGGCCACAACGGGCTCAAGAGCATCGTCTCCAGCCTGGGCGACGAGGGCTTCACCCGCCTGCGCTTCGGCATCGGCAAGCCGGAGGGCCCCAACGCCCGCGAGCGCGTGTCCGGCTATGTCCTGTCCAACTTCGACGACGGCGAGCGCCGGGAGCTGGAGGCGCTCACCGGCCGCGCCATGGACATGACGGAGACCTGGATTCGCGAGGGCCTGTCGGTGGCCATGAACCGGTTCAACCGGAAGGCCTGAGCCCCTGGGACGCCTCCGGGCGGGCATCCAGAGCGCCCGGCCGCTTGACTTGGCCGGGGGGGCGCCCATAGAAGGCCCCTTCCCTCATCGGAATGGCCCGGTGGGATGTTCTTTTCCAGCTTCCCGTGTTGGTACACGGGACGTAGCGCGAAGGTGACGGGCGCGCGGTTTCCCGTCCCCGGTGGTGGGCCTCCTGACCCGCCGACCGTTTCCCCGCTCTCCGGATTCGCCGGAGGGCACTCGACCCCAAGGGGAGAGAAAACCATGGCTGAGACGCAGGCCGCGACGCGGCTTCGTGAGTACGAGACCATCTTCCTGGTCAAGCCGGACCTGACGGACGACAACGTGGACAAGCTCAAGGAGCGCGTCCGCGGCATCGTTTCGCGTGAAGGTGGCAAGGTCATCCGCTTCACGGTGTGGGGCAAGAAGAAGACCCTGTTCCCCGTGGCGAAGCAGCCCCGCGCCATCTACGTGCACACCCACTTCCTGGGCGGCGCGAAGCTGGTGGCGGAAATCGAGCGCAACCTCCGCAACCTGGACGAGGTCACCCGCTACATCTCCGTGAAGATCGCGGACGAGGTGGACCCCGAGACGCGTCCCGTCCTCGAGGACGTGAAGCTGGCCGGCGACGTGGAGGAGGCCCGTCCGGGTGCTTCCACGGAGCGCGAGGGCGGCTTCCGCTCCGACAGTTCCGAGGAGCAGGGCGGCGATTCCGACGAGGAGTCGACCGAGGAGGCCTGAGGGCCTTCCGGGTCAATTCCCTAGAGACCATTCCAGGATACGAGAACGCTCATGAGCAACGGAACGGATAACAAGACGGCTCCCGCCCCCGCCGCCCGCAGCGGTGGTGGCTTCGCCGGTGGTGGTGCGCGTGGTGGCGACCGCGGTGGTGATCGCGGCGACCGCGGCGGCTTCGGCGGTGACGACGACAAGCGCGGTGGTGGCCGCGGCTTCGGCCGCAAGAAGGTCTGCCGCTTCTGCGCGGAGAAGAACGCGTCGGTGGACTTCAAGGACCAGGCGACGCTGAAGTACTTCGTGACCGAGCGCGGCAAGATCATCCCCCGCCGCATCTCTGGCAACTGCGCCAAGCACCAGCGCGAGGTGGCGGTGGCCATCAAGCGCGCCCGTGGCATTGCCCTCCTCCCCTACAACGCGGTGGTCGGCTAGTCCGCCGGTCGGCACAGGAGACTGAACATGAAGGTCATTCTGCGTGAGGACATCGAGCACCTGGGCAAGTCCGGGGAGCTCGTCACCGTGAAGGACGGCTTCGGCCGCAACTACCTCCTGCCCCGCAAGAAGGCGGTGCTGGCGAGCGAGCAGAACCTGCGCCAGCTGGAGCACGAGAAGGCGGTCATCGCCGCTCGTAACGCCAAGCTGAAGGGCGCGGCCGACGAGCTGGCGAAGAAGATTGGCGCCATCCAGGTCAGCATCAAGCGCCGCGTGGGCGAGCAGGACAAGCTGTTCGGCTCCGTCACGGCGCTGGACATCGCGGAGGCGGTCGCCGCCGAGGGTCAGACCATCGACCGCCGCCACATCCACCTGCCCGAGCCCATCAAGGCGCTGGGCAACTACGAGGTGGAGCTGCGCCTGCACCGCGAGGTGACGGCGAAGATCAAGCTCGAGGTCCTGCCGGAGTAATCCTCCGCGCAGTTCTTCGACGCTGCTTCGGTGAGGCCGTCCGGGGAGACCCGGGCGGCCTTTCCATTTTCGCCCCGGCCCGTCCGGCTCACGCCGGCGCCAGACCGGCTGGCGACATGCGCGTGGAGCACCGGGAGCGGCGTGCGTATCCGGGAGCGGAGGAGACACCCGCATGCGCGCCACCGACGCCCCGCAGCACGCACCACCCGACACGCACCGCCCCGACCTGGACTGGCTCCGGGTGGTGGCCATCCTCCTGCTGCACCTGTTTCACACGGGGATGATGTTCAACACCTGGGACTGGCACGTGAAGAGCGCCCAGACCCTGCCCTGGCTGGAGCCGCCCATGGAGGTGCTGCACCACCTCCGGATGCCGCTGCTGATGTGCATCTCCGGCCTGGGCACCGCGTTCGCGCTGCGGCGGCGCTCCCTGGGCACCTTCGCGAAGGACCGCGCGAAGCGGCTCCTGGGGCCGCTGGTGTTCGGCATGTTCGTGGTGGTGCCGCCGCAGCTCTACGTGGAGCGGCTCCAGCGCGGGACGTTCCAGGGGCGCTACGTGGACTTCTACCCGTCCGTGCTCGACTTCGTCCCTTACCCCGCGGGCAATCAACGCCCTGAACACCGTCAGCGTGGTGATGTACGAGGACCTCGCGCGCACCGACCGGCTCCTGAGCGACCTGGGCGGCCTGCTGCGCGCCAGCCTGGAGCGGCGGGAGGCCACGTGGACGCTGGCCGAGGAGCGCGCCCAGGCCGCCCGCTTCGTGGCCCTGCTGACCGCCCGCTTCGGCGAGCGCGTGGCCGTGCACTGGGACGTGGCCCCGGGCCTGGAGCGCGCCCCGGTGCCTTGCTTCGCGCTACAGGCGCTGGTGGAGAACGCGGTGAAGCACAACCAGGACCGGACCGAGCCGCTGGAGGTCCGCATCCGCGCCCGGGACGCCGGCGCTGGCTGGCGGCTGGAAGTGGAGGACACGGGCCGTGGCTTCGGGGACCGCTCGCCCGCGTCCGGGCCGGGCGTGGGGCTGGCGCACCTGGAGCGCGTCCTCGCGCTGCTCCATGACGGCCGCGCCCGCCTCGAACGGGGCCAGGGCCCCGAGGGCGGCGCGCGCGTGTCCCTGTGGCTTCCCCGGGAGGCGCCGCCATGACGCGCTTCCGGGTCCTGGTGGCCGACGACGAGGCCCCCGCGCGGGCCAAGGTGAAGCGCCTGCTGGCGGCCGACGCGCGCTTCGCGCTGGAGGGCGAGGCGGCGGACGGGACGGAGACGCTGAACCGGGTGGCGGCGCTCCGGCCGGACCTGCTGGTGCTCGACGTGCAGATGCCGGGCCTCACCGGCTTCGAGGTGCTGGAGGCCCTGGGCCCGGAGCACTGCCCCGCCGTCATCTTCTCCACCGCGTATGACGCCTTCGCGCTGGCGGCCTTCGAGGCGCAGGCGGTGGACTACCTGCTGAAGCCCTACGACGCGGAGCGCTTCGGCCGGGCGCTCGACAAGGCGCACGTGGTGCTGCGCAGCGGGATGCCGGACACCGCGCGGCTCCAGGCCCTGCTCGCGGAGCTGGGGCGGGCCCCCGCGGGCCGCCCGCTGGAGCGGCTGGTGGTGAAGGCGGGCGAGGCCTGGGTGCCGCTGCGGCTGGCCGACGTCTGGCGCCTGTCGTCCGAGGACAAGTACGTCCGGCTCTACACGGGCCAGGGGGAGCACCTGGTGCGACAGACGCTGCGGGCCCTGGAGGAGCGGCTGGACCCTTCACGCTTCGTCCGGGTGCACCGGGGCGACATCGTCAACCTGGACGCGGTGGCCCGGCTGGAGCCGTGGAGCCACGGGGACGGCATCCTCGTCCTCAAGGACGGGAGCTCCGTCGTGCTCAGCCGCACCTGGCGTGAAGCGTTCCTCCAGAGGTGGGGACTGGAGGGGTAGGCTCCACTGCTACAGGTCTGTGGCAAAACTTGGCTGCGTCAGCCCTGCCTGTAGAGTGAGCGGGCTGCCATGGAGAACGTCCACGAGTTCAGAGAGGGTCGGAAGGTCCACGAGGACCTCGCCGCCGAGCGCGCCGTGCTGGGCGCCGTGCTGGCGGACAACACGCTCATTGCCGCGGTAGGCGAGATCGTCAACTCGGAGGATTTCTCCAGTCCCGCGCACGCCCAGATCTTCTCGGCGATGCTCAAGCTCGACGGCCAGTCGCGACAGGTGGACCACCTGACGCTGGCCGAGGAGCTGAAGGTGCTGGGCCAGCTGGTGTCGGTGGGCGGCCCGGCCTACCTGATGCGTCTGGACCAGGTGGTGCCCATCGCCGCCAACGCGGCCCAGTACGCGCAGATCGTCAAGGACCAGGCCATCCGCCGCCGCCTGGCCAACGTGGGCAGGGAGATTCAGGACCTCGCCAGCCAGGAGACGGGCGAGCTGGAGGTGCTGCTCGACGAGGCAGAGCGCAAGGTGTTCCTCCTCGCGGAGAAGAAGCGCGAGGGCGACCTGCGCCCGGTCAGCGAGCTGATGGAGCACACGCTCGATCTGCTCGACAAGATGAAGGCGGCGTCCACGGGCATCACGGGCCTGTCCACCGGCTACATCGACCTGGACAATCAGCTCACCGGCCTGCACGCCGGCGAGCTCATCATCCTCGCGGCGCGCCCCGGCATCGGCAAGACGTCCTTCGCGATGAACATCGCGGTGCACGCGGCGCTGAAGGAGAACAAGGCCGTCGGCATCTTCAGCCTCGAAATGCCCGCCGACCAGCTCCTGATGCGTCTGCTGGCCTCCACCGCGCGCGTGGACATGAAGAAGCTGCGTGGTGGCCGGCTGTCGCCGCACGACGAGGAGAAGTTCCAGGAGATGGCGGGTGCGCTCTACAACGCGCCCATCTACATCGACGACTCCGGCGGTCTGTCCCCGTTCGACCTGCGCGCCAAGGCCCGCCGCGTGAAGCAGCGCGACCCGCGCCTGTCGCTCATCATCATCGACTACCTCCAGCTCATGCATCAGAAGGGCAAGGTGGAGAGCCGCCAGCTCGAGGTCGCCGAAATCTCCCGCGCGCTGAAGCAGCTCGCCAAGGAGCTGGAGGTGCCCATCATCGCGCTCAGTCAGCTCAGCCGAAAGGTGGAGGACCGCAAGGGCGGCAAACCCATGCTGTCCGACCTGCGTGAGTCCGGCTCCATCGAGCAGGACGCCGACGTGGTGATGTTCATCCACCGCGAGGAGTCCGACGAGACAGGCGCGGACGGGCAGCCGGTGCAGCCGACGAGCACTGTCATCCCCGTGGAGCTCATCATCGCCAAGCAGCGCAACGGCCCCATCGGCTCCATCGACCTGGTGTTCCTGGGCGAGTACACCCGCTTCGAGAGCCGCTCGCGGTCGGAATAGCGGCCCCGCCGCGGCTCGGAGCCGGTGGCCACCGCGTGCCTCCGAGGCCCGGTGCGCCGCCCTACTCCGAGCCCGTGCGCAGGTAGCGGACCACCAGCGCCCGCGCCGAGCGCACCGCCGTCTCCAGCCTGCGGCCCCGCCCCAGCTCCGTGGCCAGCGCGGACGCCAGCCGGCACCCCGTGCCGCGGCGCCCGGGCGCGCGGGTCAACCGGCGGCCCTCCAGCACCTGGACGCGGCCCGGCGTGGCCAGCACGTCCGCCAGCCCCTGCGTGTCCGGCAGGTGGCCGCCCTTCACCAGCACCGCGCCAAAGCCGTGGCTCGCCAGCGCCTCGGCGGCCTCGGCGGCCTCGGCCACCGTGCGCGCGACGGGCCGCCCCAGCAGCCACCCTGCTTCATCCAGGTTCGGCGTGAGCACCACGCGCGGCCCCGCCAGGGCCAGGTAGGCCCGCGCGGACAGGCGCGTCAGCGGTTCACCCCGGGAGGTGCGCACCACCGGGTCCACCACCCACCACGCGTCCGTCCCTTCCATCGCCCGCTGCGCGGCCACGAGCTGCGCGCGCGCGGGCACCATGCCGCACTTCACCGCGTGCACCGGCCCCAGCTCCAGCGCGGCCACCACCTGCGCGGTCAACACGCGCGGCGGCGAGGCCGTCCAGCCGAAGGTGCGGAGGCCCTGCGCCGTCTGCGCGGTGGGCACGGCCACCGGCTGGCCCCGTAGCGCGCGCACCGCGGCCACGTCCGCCAGCAGCCCCGCCCTTCCCGTGGGCTCCAGCCCCGCCAGCAGGAGGACACGAGCGCTCACCGGCGGTGCTCGCGCGCCTTCTGCACGAACGACTTGTACAGGCCCACGTTCACCGGGACGGAGGATGACATGTACTCCGGGTGCCACTGCACGCCCACGGCGAAGGCATGCACGGTGGACTCGATGGCCTCCACGACGCCGTCCGGCGCCACCGCGGAGATGACCACGTCGTTGCCCGCGCGGCGCACGGCCTGGTGGTGGGTGGAGTTGACCATCAACTGGCCATGCCCCACCGCCTCCGCCAGCAGCGTGCCGGTCTTCACGTCCACCGGGTGCTGCGGCTGGGTGCGGTCATGCTTCTGCTCGTGCTCGCGGGCGCCCTCCACCTCGCGGCCGATGTCCTGGTACAGCGTGCCGCCCAGGATGACGTTGAGCAGCTGCATGCCACCGCAGATGCCCAGCACCGGCATGTTGCGCTTGAGCGCGCCGCGCATGAGCGCCGCCTCGAACGCGGTACGCCCCTCCTTCAGCGCCCCCAGCCCCTCGCGCGCCTCCTCGCCGTAGGCCGACGGGGGGATGTCGAACGCGCCGCCCGTCACGAGCACCCCGGAGACGCGGTCCAGGTAGGACTCCACGCAGGCCGGCTCGTCCGAGTACGGCAGCACGAAGGGGAGCCCCCCCGCGCGCAGCACGGCGTCCGCGTACGGCACCTTGAGTTCGTAGCGCGCGAAGGGCTGCTCTCCGGGCGGACTCCAGTCCGGGGTGATGCCGATGTTGGGGCGCCGCGGCGCCGTCCCGTGGTGACGCGAATGGTTGTTCATGGAGGCTCCTGGCATCGAGGCTATGCCCCGGAACGCCCCTGTTCAAACGCGGTCCCCAGCCGCCTCACACGCTCGGTGATATCCACCGCGAGCAGTGCGTCGGACACGACGGCCGCGCAGTGCGCCCCCGCCGCAGCCACCCGGCCGATGTTCTCCAGCCCCACCCCGCCAATGCCCACCACCGGCAGCGGGCTCTCACGCACCACCGCCGCGAAGGCCTCCAGCCCCAGCACCGGCGCGGGCACCTGCTTCGTCGACGTGGGAAAGAGCGGCCCCAGGCCCACGTAGTCCGCGCCCGCCGCCAGGGCCGCCCGCGCGCCCGCCGCGTCGCGCACCGTGACGCCCACCAGCCGGCCAGGTCCGAGCAGCGCGCGCGCGTCCTCGGCGGGCACGTCCTCGTCGCCCACGTGCACGCCATCCGCGCCCGCGAGCAAGGCCAGGTCCACCCGGTCATTCACCAGGCACAGCGCGCCCTCCCGGCGGCACAGGGCCACCACCTGCCGCGCGGCGGCCAGCGCCTCGCGGGCCACGGTGCGCTTCATGCGCAGTTGCACCACCCGGGCTCCTCCGGCCACCAGGCGGGCCGCCTTGTCCACCAGTGAAAGCTCCGGCAGGACGGTGTCATCGCATAGCAGGTAGGGACCGCGGGGAAGGTGCGGGCGGGACGGTGCGTTCATCGGCTCTGGAAGGCAGGACGGCGGCGTTGACAGTTGCCCACCCTGCTATAAGGTGCCGCGCTGTTTTCCAAGCAATTCTGAGGATTTGAACCATGGCGGATTCGGCGGACCCGAAGTACCTCGATAAGCGCACCGTTGACCGGTACATGCGCGCTGGCCAGCTCGAAGAAGCGGCGTACGAGCGCCACATCCAGGGGCTGCCCGACGTAGCGGAGAAGGCTGTTCCGGTCGAGACGCTGATGCTCGACGACGCCGATGACTTCGACGACGAGGACGACGACATCGACGACGAGGACACGTCCGAAGACAGCGACGCCTCGGACACGGCTGACGAGGCCCCCGTCGACGCCGACGACACCGCCGCCACCACCGACGACAGCGCCTCCAACGACGAGGGGCCGGTCTCCGCATGAGCTCCGGGGACGAGAAGCGCGGCGAGACCTTCGTGATGCGGGGGGAAGCGCGCTCCGCGTCCGAGGAGTCCATTTCCTTCAGCACCTTCATCGTGGGGCTGGGCACCGCGGTGCTCATCCACCTGGGAGGTGCCCCCAATCCGGAGACGGGCCAGATGGAGAAGGACCTGCCGCTGGCCCGGCAGAACCTGGACCTGCTGTCCATGCTGCGCCAGAAGACGCGCGGCAACCTCACGGCGGAGGAGGAGAAGCTCTTCGATGGGCTCCTCGCGGACCTCCGCCTGCGCTACGTGGAGGCGAGCAAGCGTTGACGGACCCGCGCAAGAAGAGCCTGCCCGGAGGCATCCGCTTCGCGGCGATGCTGGGCATGGTGTTCTCCGCCTTCACGGGCTGGAACGCCCTCGTCGAGGCCTCCCGGATGGTCCACCTCTTCGAGTCGCGCTCGCGCGACCTGGAGCAGGGCGCGGCCGTCGCGGCGGAGAGCGCGGAGCTCTACCAGCGGCTCATCGAGACGTACTACGCGGCCCTGGAGCCCATGCGCGAGCCTCGCGGCGTGCTGATGGCCCTGCTGGCGGTGGCGTGCGCGTTCGTCTTCGTCGCCTCGGCGCGGATGCTGCGGCCCTATGGCCTGCCCCGGGACGGCATGCGGCGCATCCTCGGCCGGGCCGCCATCCTGGCGGCGGTGCTGCGCACCGTGGACGGCGCGCAGTTCGCCGTGGTTGCGCGGCGCATGGGCGACACCATGGCCGAGTCGCTGAGCCTGCTCCCCAACGTGCCGCCCGAGCTCACGCTCGAGTTCGCCCGGAGCTTCTTCCCGAGCGTCGGCACCGGCGGCGCGGTCCTCGCCACGGCCCTGGTCGCGGGCACCTTCGCCATTCTCGGGCAGTACTTCCGCAGCGAGCGCGTCCGCGAAGCGGTCACCGTGCGGGACGGGCCCCAGGCGGAGTAGCCCGCCTCAGAGGGTGTCGGACTCCGGGAGCGGCACCTGGCAGGGGGGCAGCAGGGCCTCCAGGAACGCGGCGCCCTCCTCGTCCCTGCCCTCCAGCGCCAGCTCGTGGCTCGGCGCCACGCGGTGGAGGCGCAGCAGCTCCTTGCGCGTCAGGCCGAACACGTAGGCCAGGTGGCCCATGGGCCAGCGCTCCTGCATGTACTTGAAGGCCGCGTCATCCATCTCGTCCAGCGGCACCGGCAGCTCCACGTCCTCGTAGACGACGCGCTCACCGCCCACGCGGCGGCCGTTGCCGTAGGCGATGACCTCCTCGCCCTCGTCCGGATCATAGACGTAGGCCTGGACGGTGACGTTCGCCGCCCGGGAGAGCAGCCGGGGGAGCGCATGGTGGGCCGCGTACCAGTGCGCGCCCGGCCGCCCCGCCGTGAAAGGCCCCACGTATGCGAGGCGGACCACCTTCCGGCGCCGGTTGACGGACACCTTCAGCCCCGTCGCGCCCATGGCCCCGTCGAGCGCCAGCGCTTCACGCGCCAGCCGGAGCAGCTCCAGGCCGCCGAAGCTTTCGAGTCGTACGAGATAGCCGCCGTGCGCTTTCAGTGTCAGCCCCCCAGGGGATTGGGCGCCGCCTATACCCGTCATCATACGCCCTGGCAACTCCAGCACCGAGGAAAGCCGGTAGTTTCCAGGAATTCAAACGTTTTCAGGACAAGCAAAACCGGCGCGCCACGGGCGCTGCTTGCCAAGGGGTGGCCGACTCTTACGTTGGAGGCATGCGACTCGACAAGTACACAGTGAAGGCGCAGGAGGCGATCCAGGAGGGTCAGACCCTGGCCCGTCGGGCGGATAACCCGCAGTACGAGCCCGAGCATCTGGCCGCGGCGCTGCTCGGCCAGAAGGACGGCATCGTCGAGCCCCTGCTCCGCAAGATTGGTGCGGACGTGAAGCTGTTCGCCGCGCGGCTGGGCGAGGCGCTCCAGAAGCTGCCCCGCATGCAGGGCGGCGAGAGCGCGCTGCTCGGCCAGCGGCTGCTGAAAACGTTCGACAAGGCCGAGGACGAGGCCAAGTCCCTCAAGGACGAGTTCATCTCCTCCGAGCACCTGCTGCTGGCGCTCACCCATGACAAGGGCGCGGCGGGCGAGGTGATGAAGTCCTCGGGCGTCACGCGCGAGCGCGTGCTGTCCGGGCTGAAGGAGGTGCGCGGCTCCGGGCGCGTGACGAGCCAGGACGCCGAGTCCACCTACCAGGCGCTGGAGAAGTACGGGCGCGACCTGACGGAGGCGGCGCGCTCCGGCAAGCTGGACCCCGTCATCGGCCGCGACGAGGAGATCCGCCGGTGCGTCCAGGTGCTGAGCCGGCGCACGAAGAACAACCCGGTGCTCATCGGCGAGCCGGGCGTGGGCAAGACGGCCATCGCGGAGGGGCTCGCGCGGCGCATCGTCGACGGCGACGTGCCCGAGGGACTGAAGAACAAGCGCCTGGTGTCGCTGGACCTGGGCGCCATGGTGGCCGGCGCGAAGTACCGCGGTGAGTTCGAGGAGCGCCTCAAGGCCGTCCTCAAGGAGATCGCCGACGCCGCCGGAGAGGTCATCCTCTTCATCGACGAGCTCCATACCCTGGTGGGCGCGGGCAAGGCCGAAGGGGCCATGGACGCGGGCAACATGCTCAAGCCGGCGCTGGCGCGCGGCGAGCTGCACTGCATCGGCGCCACCACGCTGGACGAGTACCGCAAGCACATCGAAAAGGACGCCGCGCTGGAGCGGCGCTTCCAGCCCGTCCTGGTGGGCGAGCCCAGCGTGCACGACACCATCAGCATCCTCCGCGGCCTGAAGGAGCGCTACGAGGTGCACCACGGCGTGCGCATCCAGGACAACGCCCTGGTGGCGGCCGCCACGCTGAGCCACCGCTACATCTCGGACCGGTTCCTGCCGGACAAGGCCATCGACCTGGTCGACGAGGCCTCCAGCCGCCTGCGCATCGAGATCGACTCCATGCCCATGGAGCTGGACGACGTGCGCCGGAAGATGACGCAGCTCCAGATTGAGAAGGAGGGTCTGCGCAAGGAGACGGACCCGCATTCGCAGGAGCGCCTGGGGCACATCGAGAAGGAGCTGGCGAACCTGAGCGAGAAGTTCAACACGCTCAAGGTCCACTGGGACGCGGAGAAGACGGCCATCGGCGCCATCCGCGGCCTGAAGGAGAAGCTGGAGAAGGCGAAGAACGACCAGGCCTCGGCCGAGCGCCAGGGCGACCTCAACCGCGCGGCGGAGCTGAAGTTCGGCGTGATTCCGTCCCTGGAGAAGGAGCTGAAGGCGCAGAACGAGAAGCTGGCCGAGCTCCAGAAGAACCAGAAGTTCCTCAAGGAGGAGGTGGACGCGGAGGACATCGCGGAGGTCGTGGCCAAGTGGACCGGCATCCCCGTCTCCAAGCTGCTGGAGGGCGAGGTCCAGAAGCTGGTCCACATGGAGGACCGGCTGGCCCAGCGGGTGATTGGCCAGCGCAGCGCCATCGAGGCGGTGTCCAACGCCGTGCGCCGCGCGCGCAGCGGGCTCCAGGACCCCAACCGGCCCATCGGCTCGTTCATCTTCCTGGGCCCCACGGGCGTGGGGAAGACGGAGACGGCCAAGGCGCTGGCGGAGTTCCTCTTCGATGACGACTCGGCCATGGTCCGCATCGACATGTCCGAGTACATGGAGAAGCACTCCGTGGCCCGGCTGGTGGGCGCGCCTCCGGGGTACGTCGGCTACGAAGAGGGCGGCCAGCTCACCGAGGCGGTGCGCCGGCGGCCGTACACGGTGGTCCTGTTCGACGAAATCGAGAAGGCGCACCACGACGTGTTCAACGTGCTGCTCCAGATTCTCGACGAGGGCCGGCTCACGGACAGCCAGGGCCGCACGGTGGACTTCAAGAACACGGTGCTCATCCTGACGTCGAACCTCGGCTCGCAGGACATCCAGGCCGGCATGGCGGGCAAGGAGGAGCTGGACGAGCGCACGCGCAACGAGGTGATGGACGCGCTGCGGAGCCACTTCCGGCCGGAGTTCCTCAACCGCGTGGACGAAATCGTCATCTTCGAGCCGCTGCGGAAGAAGGACATCTACCGCATCGTGGACTTGCAGTTGGCGCGGCTGTCGAAGCTCCTGGCCGACAAGCGGCTGACGCTGGAGCTGACGGACAAGGCGCGCGACCTGCTCGCGGAGCGCGGCTACGACCCGACGTACGGCGCGCGGCCGCTGAAGCGCGCGGTGCAGAAGTACCTGCTGGACCCGCTGGCCCTCAAGGTGCTGGGCGGAGAGTTCGTGCCAGGCGACCACATCCAGGCGGACGCGGGCCCCGAGGGGCTCACCTTCGCCAAGGTGCTGGTGGACACGTCGAAGAGCGTGAAGCGCTCGGCATAGCACCGCGGGCGCGCCCCGGCCCGGCGTCAGGGCTTGCCGCGGGGCCAGCGCCGCGAGAAGAGCCCCGGCCATGAAGCCCTGGGAGACGCTCGAGCACGCAGAGGCCCCGGACGTGGGCGAAATCACCCTGGCCCGGCGCGGAGACGAGTACGTCCTGCGCGTGCGGGGGCAGACGCTGATGTCCAGCCGGCAGCACGGCTCCGAGGAAGCGCTGGCGGAGGCGGGCTGCGCGGGGCTTGCGAGCCGCGGCAGCGTCCGGGTGCTCGTGGGCGGCCTGGGCTTCGGGTACACCACGCGGGCCGTGCTGGACCGGCTGGGCCCCGACGCCCGTGTCACGGTGGCGGAGCTGCTCCCCGCGGTGGTGACCTGGAACCGGGGGCTCCTCGCCCCGCTGGCCGGCGCCCCGCTGGAGGACCCGCGCGTCACCGTGGTGGAAGGGGACGTGGGCGCGCACATGGCCCGGCAGTCGGGGGCCTATGACGCCATCCTGCTCGACGTGGACAACGGCCCCACCGCCCTCACCCACCCCGACAACCACGGCCTCTATGGGCGCGTGGGGCTCGCCCACGCGGTCCAGGCGCTGCGCCCGGGAGGCCTGCTGGGCGTGTGGAGCGCCGGCCCCGCGCCCGCCTTCGAGCGCCGCATGGAGCAGGCGGGCTTCACCGTCCAGGTCCTTCACCCGGCGGCCCATGGCAACCGGGGGACGCGGCACACCCTGTTCATGGGCAAGCGGAGACCCCAGGGGCGGCGTTAGTAGGGCCCCCATGATTCCATTCTCCCTCCTCGACCTTTCGCCCGTCACGCAGGGCTCCACCGCGGCCGACGCGCTCCGGAACACGCTCGACCTGGCACGGCACGCGGAGGAATGGGGCTACAAGCGCTTCTGGCTGGCCGAGCACCACAACATGACGGGCATCGCCAGCGCGGCGACGTCCGTCGTCATCGGCTACGTCGCTGGTGGCACGCGGAGCATCCGGGTGGGCTCGGGC
Source organism: Pseudomonadota bacterium (assembly GCA_023426545.1). Classification (GTDB taxonomy): domain Bacteria; phylum Myxococcota; class Myxococcia; order Myxococcales; family Myxococcaceae; genus Myxococcus. The sequence goes on along the minus strand of JAFAAN010000040.1, from coordinate 102,955 downwards.
GGGGTGATGCTTCCCAACCACGCGCCGCTCGTCATCGCCGAGCAGTTCGGCACGCTGGAGACGCTCTACCCGGGGCGCATCGACCTGGGGCTCGGCCGGGCGCCGGGCACGGACCCGCTGACGGCGCGCGCCCTGCGCCGAGACCTGGCCGCGCCCGCGGACACCTTTCCCCGGGACGTGGTGGAGCTGAAGTCCTACTTCGAGCCCACCGAGCCGGGGCAGCTCATCCAGGCGGTGCCGGGCGCGGGCCTGAGGGTGCCCATCTGGCTGCTCGGCTCCAGCCTGTTCAGCGCGCAACTCGCAGCGATGCTGGGCCTGCCGTTCGCCTTCGCCTCCCACTTCGCACCGGACGCCCTGCTCCAGGCCCTGGCCATCTACCGCGAGCGCTTCAAACCATCCGACCGGCTCGAGCGGCCCTACGCCATGGCGTGTGTGAATGTCTTCGCGGCGGACACGGACGCGGAGGCGCGCCGCCACTTCACCTCGGTGCAGCAGCAGTTCATCCGCCTCCGCCGCGGCACGCCCGGACAGCTCCCGCCTCCGGTCGATGACATCGACGCGGTGGCCGCGCCCCTGGAGCGCGCGAGCGCCGACCATGCGCTGAAGTACTCCGTCGTCGGCGGGCCCGACGCCGTCCAGCAGGGACTGGACGCCTTCATCCGCCTCACGGGCGTCGACGAGCTGATGGTGACGGGGATGGTCTACGACCATGGCGCGCGCCTGCGCTCGTTCGAGCTGACCGCGCAGGCTCACGCGCGGCTCGCCGCGGCGGCAGCCTCGGCCCCCGCCTGAGCGCCGCCCTCCGGGCCCGGGCTGTAGCGGCGCGAGGCACAACTCGCGCCCGTTTGTAGCGGGACGCGCTACACCGCCGCGTCCGCTTCCCCGGCCTGACGCCAGGTCCCGAGGGCCGGCGCGCGGCTGCGCGTGTGGCGTGAACGGTGCACTGGGGCGCGGATGCGGCCCCCGTACCACCGCAGTCCGTTCCACCCCGGTTCTCCTGGAGTCACTTCGATGAAAGGGCGGCTGTTCCTCCTGGGCATCCCTGTCGGAGCCATCGTGCTGACCGCGGTGTGGGCGCACGCGAAGCGGCTGCCACCGCCGCTGGAGCTGGGAGAGCTCGCGACCCGGTTGGAGCCCGGAGAGGAGCTTCAGGGCGGAGCGACCACCGTGCCGGACCCGGGGCGGAACGCGTTTGGCCGCTCGCCCATGAACATGCCGCGCGACCGCTGGTCCGAATTCCACGCCGGCAAGCGCCTCTTCGACCGGGACTGGTCCGACGTGGAGGGGCCGGTCCACGTGGGCCCGCTGTTCAACGCCACCTCCTGCATGACGTGCCACGTGAAGGACGGGCGCGGCCAGCCCCCGGCCTCGCCGCAGGAAACGCCTGTCTCGCTCGCGTTCCAGCTGAGCGGCCCGGAGGGGGACGGCCCCGACCCGCGCTACGGCGCGCAGCTCGACGTGCGGCACCTGGATGGCCAGAGCGCGGAAGGCACCGTCGAGGTCCACTACGACGAGGTGTCCGGCCGCTTCTCCTCGGGCGAGTCATACTCGCTGCTCCGGCCCCGCTATGTCTTCACCCAGCTCTCGAAGGGCCCGCTCGAAGCGCGGTTCTCGCCGCGCGTCGCCCCGGTGAACTTCGGGCTCGGGCTCATCGAGGCGATTCCCGAGGCCGCGCTGCTCGCCCTGGAGGACCCGGACGACCGGGACCAGGACGGCATCTCCGGCAGGGCGAACCGGGTGGCCTCCGTGGAGGATGGCCAGACGCGGCTGGGCCGCTTCGGCTGGAAGGCCAACCAGCCCACGCTGCGCCAGCAGGTGGCCGTCGCCCTGGCGACGGACATGGGGCTGACCACGACGCTGTATCCGCTTCACCAGGGACGCGAAGCGCCGGACGCGGACGCCGCGCCCGAAGTGAGCCCCGAAGCGCTCGACAGCATCGTCTTCTACACGCGGCTGGTGGCCGCCCCGAAGCGACGAGACTGGGACGCGCCCGCGACGCTGCGGGGCAAGGCGGTGTTCGAGGCCATCGGATGCGGAAGCTGTCACCTCGCCACCCCCTTCGTGACGGAAGAGGTGCCCGGCTTCCCGGAGCTGTCGCGCCAGAAAATCTACCCGTACACGGACCTGCTGTTGCACGACATGGGCGAGGGGCTCGCGGATGGGCGCCCGGACGGGCTCGCCACCGGCACCGAGTGGCGCACGCCGCCGCTGTGGGGCATTGGCCTGGTGAAGGCGGTGAATGGCCATACCCGCTTCCTGCATGACGGGCGGGCCCGGAACCTGGAAGAGGCCGTGCTGTGGCATGGCGGCGAGGCCGCGCCCGCCCAGGCGCGCTACACGCGCCTGCCCCTGGTGGACCGGCAGGCGCTGCTCACGTTCCTCGAATCGCTCTGAGCGGACGCGCCGCGCGCCGTGTCAGGAGGCCGCGACGCCCGGGGCCTCCCCTTCCCCGGACGGACGCCGCATCGTCTGGGCCCGGCCGTAGGTGAGCGAGCGCCACAGCCACTCCGCCGGGCCGAAGCGGAAGCGCGCCAGCCACAGGTGGCTGAAGACCACTTGCCCGGCGAAGACGACGCAGCAGATGACGACGATTCGCGACGGCGGCAGGGTGCCGATGAGGCCCAGGCCCCAGCCGTTGTAGATCCAGATGCTCACCACCGACTGCATCAGGTAGTTGGTCAGGGCCATGCGTCCCACGGGGGACAGGAGGCCCATCCACCGGCGCCAGCGGTCGCGCTGGAACAGCAGCGCGAAGGCGGCCACGTAGGCCGCGCCCATGGCGATGTAGCCGGGCTCCTGGGCCCCGTTGACCAGCATCATCCAGGGCCCCTGCTTGTCCCACTCCAGCACGCCCGCGTTCCTCAGCCGGTGCACCAGCAGCCCACCGCCGTTGATGACGAGGCCCACGCCCAGGCCCCAGCCCAGAATCCGGCGCAGCAAAGCGCGATGGGCCTCCACGTTCTGAAGCAACAACAGGCGTCCCGCGAGCAGGCCCAGCAGGAAGCGGCCCAGGATGAGGCTCATCCAGAGCACCCGGCGGACGCCGCCGCCGAAGTTCTCCACGAAGAAGCGCGCATTGCCGACCTGCGCCGTCCAGAACGACTCGCTCGACAGCGCGACCAGGGTGTCCGCCCGCAGGGCCTTGTCGCTGGCCTGACTGGCCTTCACAGCCTCCGCGGCGGCCTCCGCGCCATGCAAGAGGACGGGGACGTAGCGGATGGCGGCCGGCACCAGGAAGGGCATCACCGTGACGAGCCCGAGCGCCCAGAACAACACCGTGCGGTTGGAGCGCGCGTGGAAGGCCATCAGCAGGAAGCCCACCATCGCGTACGTGTGGAGGATGTCGCCGGTCCACAGCAGGAGCGCGTGCGCCAGCCCGATGCCAAAGAGCACCAACAGCCGCCGGCGGTAGAGCGGCACCGCGGAGGTGCCCCGCGCCTCCGCGCGCGCCCACTGGATGGAGAACCCCAGGCCGAAGAGGAACGAGAAGATGGAGATGAACTTCTGCGTGATGAAGACCTGGTAGATGGAGCTGACCACCTGCTCCAGCACCGGGCTCGCCAGCGCCGTGGCCTTCTCCGATGGCAGGAAGGCCCGGCCGCTGAGCCACATGAGGCTGTTGGAGACGAAGACGCCCCACAGCGCGAAACCACGGAGGGCATCCAACAAGACGACTCGCTCGGAGACATCCACCGGACGTGCCACGGGCGTGGCGCCCAACCCAGGAGTGGAAGGTTCAGACATGCGTAGAGCAGACGCCCTCCGCCGACGGGACGTCAATTTGTCTCATCCGTCCCGCAATCATCGAGGAAGGGTGCGGACGCGCCCCTCCGGCTCTGGCGGGTATGGTGTAGTGGCGCCGCTCCCCCCGCCGGACAGGAGTCCGCCCCGTGAAGAGTCCCCACGTGATTCCCCTGCTGCTCCTCTCGCTGGCCATGACGGGCGGCGCCGCGCTCGCAGCGGAGACGCCTCCCGTGCTGGGGGGCCTGGACGCGCTCTACCCCGACCTGGATGCCCTCTACCGCGACCTGCACCAGACGCCCGAGCTGTCCAACCAGGAGGCCCGGACCGCGGCGAAGCTGGCCGAGCGCCTGCGCAAGCTCGGCTTCGAGGTCACGCCCAAGGTGGGTGGCCACGGCGTGGTGGCCCTGCTTCGCAACGGCCAGGGCCCCACGGTGATGCTGCGCACGGACCTGGACGCACTGCCCGTGCAGGAGAAGACGGGCCTGCCGTACGCGAGCAAGAAGACGGTGAAGGACGCGGCGGGCGCGGCCATCCCCGTCATGCACGCGTGCGGCCACGACATCCACATGACGTCATGGCTGGGCACCGCCACGCTGCTGGCCCGCGCGAAGGACCGGTGGCGAGGCACGCTGATGCTGGTGGGCCAGCCCGCGGAGGAGCTGGGCGCGGGCGCCCGGCAGATGCTCCAGGACGGCCTGTTCAAGCGCTTCCCCAAGCCCGACTTCGCGCTGGCCCTCCACGTCAACACCGCCCCGGCGGGCACGGTGGAGTACACGCCGGGCTACGCGTTGGCGAGCGTGGACGCCGTCGAAATCACCCTCTACGGCAAGGGCGGACACGGGGCCTATCCCCACACCACCGTGGACCCCGTGGTGATGGCAGCGCGCGTCGTGATGTCGCTCCAGACGCTCGTCAGCCGGGAGACGAGCCCCCTGGAGCCCGCCGTGGTGACAGTCGGCGCCATCCACGGCGGCACCAAGCACAACATCATCCCTGACGACGTGAAGCTCGACATCACCGTTCGCTCGTACAAGCCGGAGGTCCGCCAGGCCCTGCTCGACGGCATCGCCCGCATCGTCAAGGCGGAGGCCCTGGCCTCGGCCGCCCCCCGCCCGCCCGACATCGTCATCACCGAGGGCACCCCCTCCGCCTTCAACGACCCGGCGCTCACCCAGCGGATGGTGGGCGCGGTGTCTCGCGTCCTGGGCGCGCAGAACCTCCAGGAGACGCCCCCTGTCATGGGCGGAGAGGACTTCTCCGAGTACGGGCGAGCGGGCGTCCCCGCCGTGCTGCTGTGGCTCGGCACCACGGAGCCGCAGCGGCATGCCCGGGCGCAGGCTTCGGGCGAGCCGCTGCCCTCCATGCACTCGCCGCTCTTCGCGCCGGACCGCGAGCGCACGCTCCGCACCGGCGTCACCACGCTGACCACCGCGGCCCTGGAGTTGTTCGCCAAGCCGTGAAGTCCGGGTCCCGGCCTCCGGGTGTGCCGGGCGCGCGGGCAACGCGGAACCGTAGACACGAGACTCTCGCATCACGACAGGACATCCCTCCCTTGCTCAATCACAATCATCTCCTGCGAGCCCTGCTGGGGGCCTCGCTGTGGTGGGTTTCCGGCTGTCAGCCAGCCGCCTTCGTGAGCCATGAAGGTACGGAGAGCCCTGACGGCACCGTTCGCCATGAAGGCACCGTGCGCAGCGGCACCTCCGTTCCCATGAACCTCCAGGTCCACTTCCGCTCCGAGAACTCCAGCGGGCGTGACGGGCAGATGGTGGCGTGCATCGCGCTGCCCGAAGGCTGGCAGGCACCTGGGGGCAGCTACACATATGATGGCTCGGCGTCGGTCACCGCGCAGGTGGGTTCGGCGGAGCTCGCCAGTGAGGCCCAGGCCGCTTGGCCGGTCGACCGTGCCGCCTGGCACTGCCTCGTGTCGGAGCGCATCACCCCGGGGACCGCGAACGTCGTCGTGACCGCGCACCTGTCGCTGCCAGTCCCCTCCGTCGCGCAGGGGGCGTACCGCGTGCGCTACCTGGGCGGGTTCCGCGACATGACGTCGCCCTCTGAGCCCGCGAGCTTCACGGGGCGGCTGGAGCGCCTGCTCCACGTCAACGTGGCCCCCGCCACCACCTTCGACCACTGGGAGGCGGGGCTCTCGAAAGGCACCGCCGTGACGCCCTCCGCGGTGCGCGCGTGGCACGGCAATGGGACCTTCCTGGCCACGACGAGCGGCAGCCCGGAGCTGCTGCGCTCGACGGATGGAGGACGCACGTGGACGCCGTTCACGCCCGTGAGCGCGGGCACCACGGACCCCATCCAGGTGGAGCGGCTGGTCTACTCCCAGCGCAGGTGGCTGGGCCTGTCGAACGGCCGCATCGTCGTCTCCTCCGACGACGCGTCGACGTGGACCCCGCTCTACCGGGACCCGCCGCCCCTGGGGCAGACGGAGGGCCGGCGCTTCCTGGCCATTGCCCTGAGCGGGAACCGGCTGGCCGCGGTGGGCACCGCGGGCCTCATCGCCACCTCCCCCGATGGCGAGCGTTGGACGGATGAGAGCGTCTCCCGCAACTACGACCTCGTGATGATGGCCGCGGGCCAGGGGAGCTTCCTCGCCGTGGCCTCCCCCCTGAGCAGCGCGCCCTCCAGCGCGCCCGCGCTGGTGCGCCCGCGGGCGAGCGGCGCCGGCTGGGAGCTGTTCGAGCCCACCTCGCTGCCGGGGCTCGACCTTCCTCAGCTCGCCGGTGGCAACAACCGCTTCCTCACCTTCGCGAAGGCCCCCCAGGCCGCGCCGATGCCTCCTCCGGTCGGCGCCCCACGCTCCCAGACACCCGCCGAGGGCTTCTATCTCTCCGAGGACCTGGGCAGCACCTGGACGCGGGTGGACCGGCTTCACGTCCCCGCTGACGCCCCGACCCCGCTCCTGGCGTTCGTGGACCAGAGCTTCGTCGTCAGCTGGACGGGCACCCCACCGCAGGACGTGGCCGCGCTGCCCGCGTTCGAGCTGCTCGTGTCGGCGGATGGCCGCGAATGGACGTCCCACCCGACAGGAGCGGGGGGCACGTACACGGCGGAGTCCTTCGCGACGGGTGAGACGTCAGTGGTCGCGGTGAGCGCAAAGCAGTTGCTGGTGGCCACGCGCCGCCCCTGGCCGCAGCCAGCGATCCTCACCGAGAGCCTCCCGCCCTTCCGGGTGGGCGCGACCTACCTCGTGACCCTGGATGCGCGGGGCTCGGGCACGTTGACGTTCGAGCTGGAGGGCACCCTGCCCTCGGGCCTGACGTTCCTCCCCAACGGCACCTTCTCCGGCACGCCCTCGCAGGCCGCCAGCACGGCCGTCACCGTGAGGGCGCGTGATGCCCGCGGCGGCGTGGCGGCGCGCACGTACAGCGTGGACGTGGTGAGCGTGCTGAGCATCTCCAGCGGCACGCTCACGTCCGCGACGCAGGGGAGCGCGTACGAGGCCCGCTTCACCGCGACGGGCGGCCGGGCCCCCTACACGTGGAGCCTCGCCAACGGCCCCCTGCCCGGCGGCATGACGATTCAGCAGCGCGATGGCGCCTACGTGCTCAGCGGGATTCCGACCGTCAGCGGCAACTTCCCGCTGACGGTGCGCGTGACGGACTCGGCGAACCAGACGATGGAGCGAAGCGTGTCGCTGCAAATCGTGGCGCCACCTCCGCCCACGGACGATGGCGGGGCCGCGCCCAGCGGCTGCGGCTGCAGTGGCGGCGGAGCGGGCGTCCAGGCCCTGGGGCTCGCGGCGCTGGCGCTGCTCGGCCGCGTCCGCCGCAGGCGGTAGGCCCCCGTGACGGCGGCGCCCTGGCCTCCCCTTCCCCGGGGGAGACGCCAGGGCCCCCTGGCCTCGCACGCGGCCATCAGCGCTTGCGCGGTACGTACCCGGCGCGCGCTTCCAGGATGCGAGGCAGGCTGTCCTCAATCCACTCCGCGAGCACCTCCACGCGCGTGGCAACCTCTTCCCCCATGGGCGTGAGGCGGTACTCCACGTGAGGCGGAATCACCGGGTGGACCTCACGGTACACGAAGCCGTCCTGCTCCAGCGCCTGTAGCGTCTGCGACAGCATCTTCTCGCTCACGCCCGCCACCTTCCGGCGCAGCTCGCTGAAGCGGTGCGTGCCCTCCAGGAGCGCGATCAACACCAGCACGCCCCAGCGGCTCGTCACATGTTCGAGCACGCCACGGGATGGACACGCGGGGGGCATGCAGGTCGCCCCGCGCCATCGCCTGCTTCGCCATCATCCGGGCCAGCGCGCCCGTGCGTTTGCTCCCGTGCATGCCTGTCACTGACCCCAAGGTGGGTACTTACCAGCAGTGAGTGGCGCCGTTAGGTTCCCCGACAGGAGATGCGAACCCCATGATTCTCGTGACTGCAGCAACCGGAAAGCTGGGCCGCCTGGTGGTCGCGGGCCTGCTCGAGAAGGTCCCCGCGAAGGACATCGCCGTCGCCGTGCGCGACCCCAACAAGGCAGCCGACCTGGCGGCCAAGGGCGTCCAGGTCCGGCAGGCGGACTACAGCAAGCCGGAGACGCTGGGCCCCGCGTTCGCCGGCGTGGACAAGGTGCTGCTGATTTCCTCCAGCGAGGTCGGCCAGCGCGCGGCGCAGCACCAGGCGGTGGTGGACGCGGCGAAGAAGGCGGGCGTGCGGCTGATTGCGTACACCAGTATCCTGCACGCGGACACCTCGGGCATGTCGCTCGCCGCCGAGCACAAGGCGACCGAGGAGGCGATTCGCGCGTCCGGCCTGCCCTTCGTCTTCCTCCGCAACGGCTGGTACACGGAGAACTACACGGAGAACCTGGCGCCAGCGCTGGCGCACGGCGCCTTCTTCGGCAGCTCGGGCCAGGGCCGCATCGCCGCCGCCAGCCGGGCGGACTACGCCGCCGCCGCGGTGGCCGTGCTCACCAGCACGGGGCATGAGAACAAGGTCTACGAGCTGGCCGGCGACACCGACTTCACCACCGCCGAGTTGGCCGCGGAGGTCTCACGGCAGACGGGTAAGCCGGTCGTCTACAAGGACCTGTCGCAGGCGGACCACGTGGGCGCGCTCATCGGCGTGGGCGTCCCCCCGCCCTTCGCCGAGTTGGTGGCGGACTCCGACGCGGGCGCCGGGCGCGGCGACCTGAATGACACCTCGGGTGACCTGCGCCGCCTCATCGGGCGGCCGACGACGCCGCTCGCGGACGCTGTCACCGCGGCCGTCAAGCGCTGAGCCTCCCCCGCGGCCTCATACGCCGGGCCCGCGCATACGCGCGGAGCCCCGGCTCAATTTCCCAGCCGCGCCAGCAGCCAGCCGCGGACATAGGTCCAGTCGCGCTTCATGGTGACAGGCGACACGCCCAGCACCGCGGCGGTGTCGTGGAGGTCCAGCCCCACGAAGTAGCGGAGCTCCAGCATACGCGCGAGCCGGGGCTGGAAGGTCTCCAGTTCCGCCAGCGCCCGGTCCAGCGCCAGCACCTCCAGGCTCAGCCCGGCCGGGACGTCCGCCTCCGTGCCGCCCAGGCTCAGCCGCTCCAGCCGGGCCTCGCGGACCTGCGCCCGGCGGAGCCGCGTCTGGTCGACCATCACCCGCCGCATGGCCTGGGCCGCGGCCCCGAAGAAGTGGCGCCGCGCCTCGGCCGGCGCCCCATCGCCGAAGAGCCGCAGCCAGACCTCCGTCACCAACACCCCGGGCTGCGGGGACGGAGACGACGTGTCGTGCACGGCCCGCTGCGCCATCTGCTGCAACTCCCGATAGGCCGCCGCCATCAACGCATCCCGCGCGCCCTGCTCCCCCTTGCGCGCGTGGTCCAGTAGCTCTGTCAGCTCCGACATGCCCACATTCACCTCCAGGCCAGACGGGTTCGCCGCTCCCCCCAACAGAACCTACGTCCTCAACGAGAAATCTTGGGAAAATGGGGTGGATCCCCCTCACGGCGCAACGATTCCCCTGGACGCAGGTGGTAGGTAACGACACGGCCGTACACGGCGCGGCGTCTTCCTCGCAACACCTGACCCGGCACGTCCTGGTGATTCAGCCGGAGTCGCCCGGCGTTTCAGGACTTCCACCTGCATCAACTGCGGTCCGGTGACGGACATCAGCCTGGCGAAGAGATGAGGAGCGTGGGACGCCAAGCTCTGGCGTCAGGTGCCCGCCTTCATCCCGCTGCCCGGCCCCGTGACGCCCTCGGGGCTCAGGTCCCCAGCGACAGCAGCCGCTCCACCGCCGCGCGCACGTCCCGAAGCAGCGCCGGGTCGGTCACCGCGACGAAGATGGTGTCGTCTCCCGCCACCGTCCCCGCCAGGCCCGGCAGCTCCCGCTCCCTGTCCAGCGCCAGCGCGAGCACCGGCGCGAAGCCCGGCGCCGTCCGGAGCACCAGCAGGTTGGGCGGCGCCTCCAGGATGGTGACGCGCGGCCGCTCGGGCACCACCGCGGGCGCGGCCGGCGCTCGCTGGTAGCGCCCCGCCACCTTCTGGATGCCCAGCTTCTTCAGCCGCCGGGACAGGGTGGACTGACTCGGCGCCTGACCTTCAGCCTCCAGGAGCTGCTGCAGCACGGCCTGATCGCCGATCTCCCGCTCGGTGATGAGCCGCAGGATGGCCTCGTCCAGGTTCATTCTCATCAAGATGCATCTTCATGCATATGCATGCAAGAACATGCATGAGCCTCTTGCGAAGAATCCGCTTGCGCGGCGCGTCTTGCTGCATAATATCCGCCCCCTTTTCAGGGCGATGCACGCATTTTCATGCATATTCGCATCGAATATGCAGGCGGCAGCCGTTGGGAGGAGAGGGCCATGAAGCACGTCACGCACATCAAGGATCTGGGGCCCGAGGGCGTGGAGGCGGTGCTCGCCCAGGCGGCCGCATGGAAGAAGAAGGGCCCGGAGCAGGCGCTCTTCGCCAACACCCTGCTGGGCATGGTGTTCTTCAACCCGTCGCTGCGCACGCGCACCTCGTTCGAGGCCGTCATGCTGCGCGGCGGCGGCAACGCCATCATCCTGGATGTGGGCGCCGGCGTCTGGAAGCTGGAGCACCGCGAGGGCGCGGTGATGAACTCGGACCGGGCCGAGCACCTCAAGGAGGCCGCCCCCGTCCTGTCGCGCTTCGTGGACATGCTGGGCGTGCGCACCTTCTCGCAGGGCGGCGGTGACGAGGAGGACGAGGTCGACCCCGTCATCAACGCCTTCCGCAAGTGGGCCACCGTGCCGGTGGTCAGCATGGAGTCCGCCCGCGAGCACCCCTGCCAGGGCCTGGCGGACGTGCTCACGCTGCGCGAGACGTTCGGTGCCACGAAGAAGCTGCCGGTGACGCTGACGTGGGCGCCGCACATCAAGCCGCTGCCCAAGGCCGTGCCCAACTCCTTCCTGCTGAGCGCGGCGGCCGCGGGCTGCGAGGTCCGCGTCGCCCACCCTCCCGGGTTCGAGCTGCACCCGGCCGTGCGCGCCGAAGCGGAGGCCTACGCCCGGGCCACTGGCGGCAGCATCACCTATACCCACGACCAGGACGAGGCCCTGGCCGGCAGCCGCGCTGTCTATGCCAAGTCCTGGGGGCCCACCGCCGCGGCGGCCTTCTCGCCGAACGACGTCACCGCGCTGCTCGCCTCGTACTCCGGCTGGATGCCCACGCGCCTGACGATGTCGCGCGCGGAGCAGGACGCGGTCTTCCTCCACTGCCTGCCCGTGCGGCGGAACGTGGAGGTGGCCGATGAGGTCCTGGACCATCCGAGCAGCCGCGTCGTAGACGAGGCCGGCAATCGCTACCACGTCCAACGGGCGCTGCTGCACTGGATGCGCTCGCGTTGAGCGGCCTCCAGCACTCTCTCCTTTCTGACTTCGAGGTCTCACGTGCCCCTCTCGCCCGACCCCTACTCCGCGCTTCGACACGCGGCGAAGTACGTGCAGCAGTTCCGCCGCAAGACGTTCGTGGTGAAGCTTGGCGGCGCCATGCTGAGCGACCCGCGTCTGCGCCGCGCCGCCTGCGAGCAGATTGCCCTGCTGTGGACCTTCTCCATCCGCCCCGTCGTGGTGCACGGCGGCGGCCCGGAGCTGGACACGCTGTGTGACGCCCTCCACCTGCCGGTGGAGAAGGTGGCGGGGCGCCGCGTCACCTCCGCGCCCGTGCTGGACGCGGCGAAGATGGTGCTCGCGGGCAAGCTGCACACCGACCTGCTCGCGGACCTCCAGGCGGCGGGCGTGCCCGCGGTGGGCCTGAGCGGCGTGGATGCCGGCCTCATCAAGGCGCGCAAGCGCCCCCCCGTCATGGTCACCGAGGCCGGCGCCACCGAGGGCAGGCTCGTGGACTACGGCCTGGTGGGTGACATCGAGGCGGTGGACACGCGCGTGGTGGAGCACCTGCGCTCGGCCGACTACGTGCCCGTCATCGCCCCGCTGTCGGGGGGCGCGGATGGCGCCGTGTACAACACCAACGCGGACACCGTGGCCGCGGCGCTGGCGGTGGCCCTGAGCGCGGAGAAGCTCTTCTTCCTCGTCCAGGTGCCGGGGCTGCTCGCGGACGTGAACGACCCGTCGTCGCTCGTCACGCTGGCCAACCTCACGGACCTGGCCACCATGGAGCGCACCGGCGTCATCTCCGGCGGCATGAAGCCCAAGGCGCACGCCATCCGCCACGCGCTCGTGGGCGGCGTGGGCAGCGTCCACCTGGTGAGCGGGGTGCAGCCCAACGCGCTGCTGGAAGAGGTCTTCACCAACGAGGGTAGCGGCACCATGGTCGTGCGGGAGACGGCCCAGAAGCCCGCCGGGGCGGTGGGATGAACGCGGCGGAGCTGCTCCAGGCGCTGGTGGCCATCCCCAGCGTGTCGGGTGACGAGGGCCGCATCGCGGACGCCGTGTCCGGGTGGGCGGAGGGCTGGGGCGCGCGCGTCCAGCGGCAGGGCCACAACGTGTGGTTCTCCGTGGGGAGCGGGCCGCGCCGGCTGCTCGTCAACTCGCACCTGGACACGGTGAAGCCGTGCGCCGGGTGGACGTACGAGCCCCACGCGCCGTTGTGGCGCGAGGACCGGCTGTACGGCCTGGGCAGCAACGACGCCAAGGGCTGCGTGACGGGGATGCTGCTGGCCGCGCGGACGCTGCTCGCCGAGGGCGCGCCCGCGGACGCGGAGGTGGTGTTCGCGTTCACCGCCGAGGAAGAGACGGGGGGCCAGGGCCTGGGCACGCTGCTGCCGAAGCTGGGGCCGCTGGACGCCGCCATCGTCGGCGAGCCCACCAGCCTGAAGCCCTGCACCGCGCAGCGCGGCATGCTGCTCCTGCGCTGCACCGCCCACGGCAAGAGCGCGCACGTCGCGCACGCGCACACCACCGAGGCCGTCAACGCCATCCACCTGGCGGCCTCGGACATCGCGGTGCTGGCCGAGCTGCGCTTCCCGCCCCACCCGCTGCTGGGTGAAGCGCGGGCGCAGGTGACGCAGGTGTCGGGCGGGCTGGCGCGCAACCAGGTGCCGGACCGCTGCGAGTTCTTCGTGGACCTGCGCACCACGCCGGGCATGGAGCACGCGCTGGTGGCCCGGCAGGTGGCGGGCGCGCTGAGGAGCGAGGTGCAGGTGCATTCGGAGCGCTACCTGCCGAAGTCGACGCCCGCGGAGGCGCCCATCGTCCGGGCGGCGGTGGCGGCCTCGGGCGAGCAGCCGGTGGGCTCCAGCACGGCGTCGGACTGGGCCTTCCTGGGGAACATCCCCGCGGTGAAGGTGGGCCCCGGCGACACGCTCCGCAGCCACCTGGCGGACGAGTTCATCACCCGGGCGGAGCTGGAAGCCGGCGCCGCCTTCTACGCGCGGCTGGTGCGCGGTTACTTCGAGGAGGCGGCGCGTGGCTGACACGCTGTGGGGCAAGGGCCTTCCCCTGGACACGGCCATCCACCGCTTCACGGTGGGCAACGACCCGGTGGTGGACCTGGCGCTGGCGCCGCATGACGCGCTCGGCTCGGCCGCGCACGCGCGGATGCTGGCACACGTGGGCCTGCTGAAGGACGCGGAGGCGAAGTCCCTGGTGACGGCGCTCCAGGCGCTGCACGACGAGGCTCGCGCTGGCGCCTTCGTCATCCGGCCCGAGCAGGAGGACGGCCACACCGCGCTGGAGGCGGCCCTGGTGGAGCGCGTGGGCGAGCCGGGCAAGCGCATCCACCTGGGGCGCTCGCGCAACGACCAGGTGCAGCTGGCCCTGCGCCTGCTGCTGCGTGAGGAGCTGCTGACGCTGGGCGCGCGGACCGCGGAGCTGGCGGGGGCCTTCCTGGACTTCGCCCAGGCGCACGCGGGCGTGGCGCTGCCGGGCTACACGCACCTGCGGCGGGCCATGCCGTCCACCTTCGGCCTATGGGGCATGGCCTTCGCGGAGGGGCTCCTGGAGGAGCTGGAGGCCCTGCGCGGCGTGTGGGCGCGGCTGGACCGCTGCCCGCTGGGCGCGGCGGCGGGCTTCGGCGTGCCGCTGCCCATCGACCGGGAGTACGTGGCGGCGTTGCTCGGCTTCTCCCGCGTGCAGCGCAGCCCCATCGACGTGCAGAACGGCCGCGGCCGCCACGAGGCGGCGGTGCTGGGCTGGGCGTGCTCGGTGGCGGGCACGCTGGAGAAGTGGCTGTGGGACGTGCAGCTCTACAGCATGGACGAGTTCGGCTTCCTCGGCCTGCCGGACGCGTACACCACGGGCTCGTCCATCATGCCGCAGAAGAAGAACCCGGATGTGGTGGAGCTGGCGCGGGGCCGCTGCCGCGAGCTCCGCGGGCTGGCGCACCAGGTGGAGGCCATCGCGGGCGGGCTGCCCTCCAGCTACCACCGCGACTTCCAGCTCCTGAAGTCCCCCACCCTGGCGGCGCTGGGCTCCACGCGCGAGCTGCTGGACGTGCTCACCCGGCTGGTGCCCGCGCTCCAGGTGAAGGCGGACGCCGCGGCGCGCGCGAGCGACGACACGCTGTACGCCGCCCACCACGCCTACGCGCTGGTGGCCCAGGGGCAGGCCTTCCGCGACGCCTACAAGCAGGTGGGCCGCGAGCTGGTGGAGGGCACCTTCCGCCCCGACCGCGGGGCCCTGACGGCCACCCACCTGGGGGGCGCCGGCAACCTGGGGCTGCCCCAGGCCCGGGAGGAGCTGGCCGCCGCGCGCGCCTGGCTCGATGGGACGCACCGCGCGGTGGCCGACGCCGCCGCGCGCGTCTGGACGCTTTGAACTGCTTCCCCGCGAGGAGCGAATCATGAGCAACAAGAAGAACGTGGTGCTGGCCTTCTCCGGCGGACTCGATACCGCTTTCTGCGCCGTCTACCTGCGCGAGCAGGGCTACGGCGTCATCACCGTCACGGTGGACACCGGCGGCTTCCCGCCCGAGCAGCTGGAGCGCATCGCTGCGCTGTCCCAGCAGCTCGCCGCGGTGGAGCACGTGACGGTGGACGCGCGCGAGGTGCTCTTCCAGGGCTACCTGCGCTACCTCATCGCCGGCAACGTGCTGCGCGGTCAGGTCTACCCGCTGAGCGTGTCCGCCGAGCGGGCCTGTCAGGCGGCAGAGGTCGTCCGCGTGGCGCGCGAGAAGGGCGTCCAGGCGCTGGCGCACGGCAGCACCGGCGCGGGCAATGACCAGGTGCGCTTCGACGTGGCCTTCCGCTCGCTGGCGCCGGAGCTGGAGCTGCTCACGCCCATCCGCACGCTGTCCCTGAGCCGTCAGCAGGAGCTGTCCTACCTGGCCGAGCGCGGCATCCACCTGCCGCCGAAGCTGGGCTCCTACTCCGTCAACGAGGGCATGTGGGGCACCTCCGTGGGCGGCGCCGAGACGCTGGACTCCTGGAAGGCGCTGCCCGAGGCGGCCTTCCCCGGCGGCGAGCTGCCCGCGGACCTGAAGCCCCGCCCCCTCACCGTGTCCTTCGAGAAGGGCGTCCCCGTGGCGCTGGACGGCGAGAAGCTGGGCCCCGTGAAGCTGGTGGAGGCGCTCAACGCGCTGGGGCGCACCTACGGCATCGGCCGGGGCGTGCACCTGGGCGACACCATTCTCGGCATCAAGGGCCGGGTGGGCTTCGAGGCGCCCGCGGCGCACCTGCTCGTCACCGCGCACCGAGAGCTGGAGAAGCTGGTGCTCTCCGGCAAGCAGCTCTTCTGGAAGGAGTCGATGGGCAACCTCTACGGCTCGCTGCTGCACGAGGGCCACTTCTTCGACCCGCTGGTGAAGGACCTGGAGGCGTTCCTCTCCTCGTCGCAGGAGCGCGTGACGGGCGACGTGCGGCTGGTGCTGCACCCGCGGACCCAGGTGGTGGAGGGCGTGCGCTCGCCGCACTCGCTGATGGACGCGAAGGTGGCGACGTACGGAGAAGCCAACGTGCTGTGGAACGGCTCGGAAGCCGCGGGCTTCGCCAAGCTGTACGGCGTCGCGCAGATGCTCTCGCAGCGAGCGAAGTGAGGGTGCCATGAAGGTATTCGTCGACAAGGTGGGCAGCGTCACCCGCAACCTCGGCCTGGGGAGGACGGTCCACCTCGCCTCCGAGGTGAAGGCCGAGGAAGGCGCCGTGGTGGCCGTGCGCATCCATGGGGAGAAGAGCACCTACAACCAGCTGGAGGACGTACACGGCCGCCTGGTGACGCTGCACGCCGGCGACATCGTCGTGGGCGCGCTGGGGCACCGCAACGCGCTGCACGGCTACGAAGGCGTGGTGCCCGAGACCGTCACCGTGGGTGAGCGGCTGCACGTGCTCAACATGGGCGGCGTCATCGGCAAGTGCACCTCGCACAACCACGGCGTGGGCCTACCCTTCGAGGCAGAGGTGCTGGGGCAGGTGCTGGAGTTCCCGGAGCTGATGTCGCGCACCGGGCAGCCGGCGCACGTGTCCTCCGGCGCGCTGAAGGGCACCTCGGCGCCGGTGAAGTGCCCCATCGTCTACGTGGTGGGCACCTGCATGAACTCGGGCAAGACATTCGCCTCCGCGGCCATGGTGCGCAAGCTGGCGCAGGCGGGCTTCCGCGTGGGCGGCGCGAAGCTGACGGGCGTGTCGCTGATGCGCGACACGCTGAGCATGCAGGACTCCGGCGCGGACGTGGTGATGGACTTCACGGACGCGGGCATCGTCTGCACGGGGCCTCGCACGGGCGCGCGCGTGGCGCGGGTGCTGTTCTCCGAGCTGGCGGCGGAGAACGTGGACGTCATCGTCGCGGAGACGGGTGACGGCATCATGGGCGAGTACGGCGTGCAGGGCATCCTCGCCGACCCGGAGCTCAAGAGCCTGGCGGGCGCGTGGGTGCTGTGCGCCAACGACCCGGTGGGCGCGTCTGGCGGCGTGCGCCACCTGCGCGAGACGTACGGCATCGAGGTGGACGTGGTGGCCGGCCCGGCCACGGACAACGCGGTGGGCGTGCGCTTCGTGGAGCAGGTGGTGGGCATTCCCGCCCGCAACGCCCGCGCGGACGCGGCGGCGCTGGGCGGTCTCATCCTGGAAAAGCTCGCCCCCAAGCTGGGCGCGGGGAGGAAGTCATGACACAGGCCAACATCTACATCCTGGGCGCCTCCGGCTTCGGCGGCGGCGAGCTCTTGCGCATTCTCTCCGGCCACCCGGCGGTGGGCAGCATCCGCGCGGTGTCGCGGCACCACGCCGGCGAGCCCATCCACAAGGTCCACCCGCACCTGCGCGGGCTGGTGGAGGGCCACTTCGAGGCGGAGCCCGATTGGAAGTGGCTGGCGGACTGCCAGCGGCCCGTCGTCTTCAGCGCGCTGGGCCATGGCGACCTGGCCAGGCAGTTCGCCAACCTGGAGAAGCAGTGGGCCGAGGTCGGCATCGCCGAGCGCCTGCTCCTGGTGGACCTTTCCTCCGACTTCCGGCTGGACCACCCGGGGCGCTACGCGGGCGCCTACGGCCGCCCCCACCCCTCCCCCGAGCTGCTGGGCACCTTCACCTACGGCCTCACCGAGTGGAAGCGCGAGGCGGTGAAGACGGCCCGGCGCATCGCCAACCCGGGCTGCTTCGCCACGGCGGTGCAGTTGGCGCTGCTGCCCATCGCGTCCACGCCGGGGCTGGGGCTGCTCGCAGTGACGGGCATCACCGGCTCGTCCGGCTCCGGCTCGCTGCCCGGCGAGGGCACGCACCACCCGACGCGCGCGCAGGACTTCCGCGCGTACAAGCCGCTGGAGCACCAGCACGAGGCCGAGGTGGAGGTCATGCTGGTGGCCCACGGCGCGCAGCGGCACCGGCTGGCCTTCGTGCCCCACTCGGCGCCCATGGTGCGCGGCATCTTCGCCACCGTGCAGTTCGAGTGGCCGGAGCACGGCGGCGCGGTGGTGACGGCGTCGCTGATGGAGAAGTACCGCCGCTACTATGAGGGCTCGAAGTTCGTCCGCATCGTCGAGGGCACGCCGCGCATCGCCGCGGTGGCCGGCAGCAACTTCTGCGACATCGCGGTGGCCACCAAGGGCCGCTCGGTGGCGGTGATGGCCGCGCTCGACAACCTGGTGAAGGGCATGGCCGGCCAGGCGGTGCAGAACTTCAACGTCGCCCTGGGGCTGCCGGAAGACACCGCGCTTCGCCAGGCCGCCTGCTACCCGTAGGCCGCGCGTCCTCCGGGCCCGGGCGCGCGGGCCCGGGCCTTCCTCGTGACACGGGCGCCTCGCCCTCGGGGCTGGCGGGCGTCTCCTCCGCCAGCAGCTCCCGCATCAGCCGCCGCCCCAGGACGAGCCCCAGCAGCAGACTCGCTCCCATGCCGGTGGCGGACACCGCCGTCATCCACGTCTTCCCCTGCCCCAGCGAGCTGCCGAAGAGCGCCGTCAGCAGCGTCCCGGGCACGGTGCCCACCAGGGCGCCCAGCGCCAGCGGGCCATAACGCGCCCCGGACGCGGAGGCCGTGGCCAGCATCACATCCGCGGGAATCACCGAGTTGACGCACGCGAGGAAGCCGAGCTGGAAGCCATGCCTCCGCGCGGCGCGTTCGAGCACCGGGTGCTTGGCCCCGGCCAGCCGCCGCATGGGCTTGCGGCCCAGCCTGCGCGCCAGGACGTGGATGAGGCTCGTGGCCAGCAACGTCCCCACCAGCGCATAGGCCGTCCCAAGGGCCATGCCGAAGAGGATGCCGCCCACGGCCGTGAAGAGCTGCCCGGGCAGCAGCGTCACGGGCCGCACCGCCAGCAGGAGGACGAAGGCCAGCGGCGCCAGCGCCCCCAGTGGCCGCAGCCACTCCGACAGGGTCTGCTGGTCCAGGTACTGCGGCCCCAGCAGCCGCAGCCCCACGAGCAGACCGACGGAGAGGCAGAGCGGTCCGGTGAGCTTGAGACCCGCGCTCAGCCGTCCTCCCTTGGAGCGGGGCTGCCTGGACATGTCCCAAAGCTGGGAAGCCCCCCGCCGGGAAGCAAGGGCAGCCAGGCGAGGGGTTGCAGGCTTGCATCATGCCACCCCCTGGCATTCTGCAATACCCGCTTGGCCAGCAAGAATCACATCGGTGACGTCTGACATCAGCGCGACTGCGGTATGTTCCGGCGATTCGAACCAAACGGATTAGGGACGATGCATTTCGAGCTGGCCTTTGTACTGATATTCGCCATCGCGACCGCTGTGGCCATCGCCGCGCGGTACTTCAAGTTCCCCTATACGGTTGCCCTGGTCGTCGCGGGTCTGCTGTTGGGTACGTTCAAGGCGTTCGAGCCGCCGCACCTCACGAAGGAGCTGCTCTTCGCCATCATCCTGCCCGGCCTGCTCTTCGAGGCCGCCTTCCACGTCGAGTTCCGCAAGTTCTGGAAGAACAAGATGGCCATCCACGCCCTGGCCATTCCAGGGCTCGTGGCCTCCGCGGCGCTCACGGCCTTCATCCTCACTCGCGTGGTGGACGGGCTGGACTTCGTCCACGGCTTCGGAATGCTGTCCGCGCTGGTGTTCGCGTCCGTCATCGTGTCCACGGACCCCATCGCCGTGGTGGCGCTCTTCAAGTCGCTGGGCGCGCCCAAGCGGCTGCTCATCCTGGTGGAGGGTGAGAGCCTGCTGAACGACGGCTCCGCCGTGGTGCTCTTCACGCTCATCGTCGCGGTCGCCACGGGTGGCCAGTTCACGGTGGGCGGGGCGCTGTTCGACTTCATCAAGGTCTTCGGCATGGGCGTCCTGGTGGGCAGCGCGGTGGGCTTCGCCGTCGCGCAGGTCATCAAGCGCGTGGATGACGCCATGGTGGAAATCACCCTCACCGTCATCGCGGCGTACGGCTCCTTCGTGCTGGCCGAGCACTTCCACTACTCGGGCGTCATCGCGTCCGTGGTGGCCGGCATGCTTTGCGGCAACTGGGCCACGCACGAGGGCATGAGCCCCGCCACCCGCATCGCGGTGGAGAGCTTCTGGGAGTACCTGGCCTTCGCCCTCAACTCCGTGGTGTTCCTCCTCATCGGCCTGGAGGTGCAGCTCTCGTCGCTGCTGGCCTCGTGGAAGCCCATCCTCGCGGCCTACGTGGCGGTGATGGCGGCCCGCGCCGTGGTCGTCTACGGCGTGTCCGCGCTGCTGCGCTTCACCAAGGAGAAGATGCCGTGGTCCTGGAGCGCGGTGCTCACGTGGAGCGGCCTGCGCGGCGCCATCTCCATGGTGCTGGTGCTCGGTCTGCCGAGCGACTTCCCACACCGCGAGCTGCTGGTGAACATGACGTTCGGCGTGGTGGTGCTCTCCATCATCTTCCAGGGCCTCACCATGGCGCCGCTGCTGCGCAAGCTGCGTATCACCGGCCTCAAGGACGAGTTCCAGGAGCAGTACGAGCTGGCCCGGGGCCGGCTGGGCGCCATCCACGCCGCGCTGGCCGCGCTGGAGGGGATGCGCCGCGCCCGGGAGATTCCCGGCGACGTGGTGACGCAGCTCGAGAAGGACTACCAGGAGAAGGAGACCGTCGCGGAGAAGGAGCTGGCGGCCCTCAAGCAGCAGTCGATGCGCTTCCACGAGGAGGAGCACCAGGAGGCCATCCGCCGTGTCCTCATCGTGGAGAAGGCGTCGCTGCTCAAGGCCTACCAGTCCGCCACCATCGGCAAGGAGGCCTTCAGCCGGCTGACGGCGGAGCTGGATGAGCGCATCGCCGCCGCCGACGCCGCCGAGAGCCACGTCCAGTCACAGGACGAGGCTCCGGTGGCTGCTGGCGCAGCGAGCGCCTGAGACTCGCGGCACGGCATGTCCGCCTGACGGATGACAGTCAGGCCGGTCTTGCCGTGCCGCACGCGCCTGACGCTCCTAGACTCACCGGGGTGAAATCCCGAAACCCGGCGTTCCCGCAGCGGCTTCGCAGAGTGCTCGTCCCCACCGACTTCTCGGAGGCGAGCGCGCTCGCGGTGGGGAGGGTGGCCCACCTCCCCCTCGCGGAGGGAGCGAAGGTGCTGGTGACGCACGCGCTCCCCAGCCGGATGCCGGCGGACCTGGGCGCGCGCGCACTCCAAGGCACGGCTCGCGAGCTGGAGCGCGTCGCCGGGCGGCTCCGCAAGGCGCTGCGGGCGGCCGGCACCTCGGCCACCGTCGACACGCACACCTCCCGTGGAAAGCCCGTGGAGGCCATCCTGCGCCGCGCCGACGCATTCCGCGCGGAGCTCATCGTCCTGGGGCGGCACGGTGACAGGCCGCTGCGCAACATGTTCCTGGGCTCCACCGCGGAGAACGTCATCCGGCGCGGCCACCTCCCGGTGCTCATCGCCAACCAGCAGGCCACCGGCCCCTACCTCCGGCCCGTGGTGGCCGTGGACGCGGATGAAGCATCGCGGCGCGCGGCGGGCTTCGTCCCCACCTTGACGGCGCCGGGCTCCGAGCTGACGCTGCTGCATGCGTACGACGTGCCGTTGGAGTACGCGGTGTACGCCGGCCTGACGGTGAGGGAGCGCACGCGGTACCAGAAGACGTTCAAGGGCGCCGCGGAGCGGAGGCTCTCGCCGCTGCGGCGGGAGCTCGACGCGCTCGGCGTGCCGTACCGGCTGGTGATGGAGAACGGGGGCTCGCGCTCCATCGTCCTCCAGTTCATCGACGAGCAGGGCGCGGACCTGCTGGCGCTGGGGACGCGGGCGCGCTCCGGCGTGGCCTACGCGCTCCTGGGCAGCGTCGCGACGGACCTGCTTCGCGAGGCCAGGTGCGACGTGCTCGTTGTACGAGAGCACGCGCCGGAGGAATAGGCGGCGGGCCGGAGGCTCACGCCGCGGGCACCTTCCCATCGCTGTCGCCCGTAGCGGGCACCTGCTCCGGCTGGGCCTGCGCGGGCTCGGCCTCGGCGCGTGCGGGCTCCGCCGCGCCAGAGGATGCCGCCGCAACCTCGGGCTGGGCGGGCTCGGTCTCGGCGCGTGCGGGCTCTGCCGCGCCAGAGGATCCCGCAGCAACCTCAGTCTGTGCGGCCACGACAGGCCCCGACGGCTCCGATGAGGAAGCCGCCTCGGCAACCTCAGGCTGCGTGGCCGCGACAGGCGCGGACGCCTCCGATGGTGAAGCCGCCTCGGCAGCCTCAGGCTGCGTGGCCGCGACAGGCGTGGACGGCTCCAATGGAGGAGCCGCCGCGGCGGCCTGGGCCTCACGCTGCTCCAGCCGGGCGCCTCCCTGCTCCGCGGCGCGGAGAAACTCGTCGTACTCGGACTTGCGCTCCTGCGCCCTGGCCTGCGACTTCACCGTCTGCTGCGCCGCCGCGTCGCGCCCCATCATCACCGCCCGGGCGCTGATGACGAGCCCCACGGCGAAGGCCACCACGCTGAAGAACGAGCCCACCCCGCCCAGCCACAGGCCATTCGCGCCATTCTGGACGAAGGCCAGCGCGTTCACGAAGGCCGCGCCCGTCAGCGCCGCGCCCCCCGCAGTGGTCCACGGCCGCAGCTCCATGATCCGCGCGGCGCCGTAGCACAGCAGCGGCAGCACGCCGAGCACCCACAGGTTCTCCAGCAGCACCGCCAGCGCGACGCGCAACACGCCCACCGGCACGGACTGGATGCGCACGCTCAGCCGCAGCGTCAGCGCCACGCTCAGAATCGAGCCGGCGATGAGCGCGATGAACCCCAGCCCCATGATGAACTGGAAGCGGCGGACACGGACGCGCAGCGGTTCGAGGACACTCGTCTTGGAGCTCACGGGCCGGCAGCCTACTCCACTTCAGCCCTCGTCCTCTTCCGCGTCGGCCGCGCCCCCTGACGTGCGGGCAGGCGGCCCATCCCCGTAGAAGACCTCTTCGAGCACCAGCCCCTGGGGCGGCGCGGTGGGCCCGGCGCCCTTGCGGTCCCTGGAGGCCAGCACCTCCGCCACCCAGGCCTCCGGGCGGCGCCCCTTCCCGACCTCCACCAGCGTCCCGGCCAGGTTGCGCACCATGTGCTTCAGGAACGCGGTGCCCTCCACCACGAAGGACACGGCGTCCCCCGAAGTCCCCTCCACGGCCAGGCTCCGAATCTCACGCACGGCATGCTTCGCCTGGCAGTCCGCGGCCCGGAAGGCCGAATAGTCATGCCGGCCCAACAGGTGCAGGGCGGCCCGCCGCATGGCCTCCACATCCAGCGGGGCGAAGACCTCCCAGTGCGTCCTCCTCCGCAGCGGCGAGCGCGTGCGCCGGTTGCTGACGCGGTAGCGGTAGCGCTTGCCGCGCGACCAGCGCCGCGGGTCGAAGTCCTCGGGCACCTCCACCGCGTCCACCACCGCCACGTCGGGCGGGAGCATGCCGTTGAGGCCCATGACGTAGGCCTTCATGGGAAGCACCCGGGCCGTGTCGAAGCAGGCCACCTGCCCCAGTGCATGGACGCCGGCATCGGTGCGGCCCGCGGAGGCCACCGAGACGCGCTCGCCCAACAGGCGCTGAAGCCCCTCCTCCAGCACGGACTGGATGGAGGGCCCCTGGGGCTGTACCTGCCAACCCACGTAGCGCGTCCCTTCGTATTCGAGCGTCAGCTTCAGCCGGGGCATGGTCAGCGGTACTTGAGCCAGGACTCGAGCAGCTCGGCCACCATGCGGCCCGCGGAGACGTTGTTGCGGCGGGCCACCGCCTCGAGCGCCTCGGACACGGCCGGGCTCAGCGGAACGGCGAGCGTGCGCGGCTCGGTGCGGTCGTCACCCGAGGGCGGCTCGGGCTCTGGCGCGGGCAGCCCCTTCGCCGTGTCGAGCGCGGCGACGACGTCCGAGAGCTCCAGCGCCTCCTCGGACGTCGGAGCGGCCGCGGCCCGCGCGGCGAGCCGCCGCTGCTCCACCGCCAGCTCCTCCTCGAAGAGCTGCTTGATGAAGTTGGACAGGTGCAGCGGCGTGGGCGTGAAGTCGTAGGCGTCGAGGAAGGCGTCCAGGTCCTGCTGCATCTGCGCGGCCGTCTGGTAGCGCTTGTCCCGGTCGCGCTCCAGCGCCTTCATGAGGATGGCCTCCAGCCGCTCCGGCAGGTCCTCCCGGAAGTACGACGGGGCGTAGATCTTCCCCTCGGTGATGCTGCGCATCACCGCCGCCTCCGACTCCCCCGTGAAGAGCTTGAAGCCGGTGAGCCACTCGTAGAGCACCACGCCCAGGGAGAAGATGTCGCTGCGGCAGTCGAGCGGCTTGCCCAGGCACTGCTCCGGGCTCATGTAGCTGAGCTTGCCCTTGATTTCGCCGTTGCGCGTCTGCTCCATCTGGTTGGCGGCCTTGGCGATGCCGAAATCCAGGATCTTCACCGAGCCGTCGAAGGCGACGACGACGTTCTCCGGTGACACGTCCCGGTGGACGATGTTGAGCGGGTTGCCGTACAGGTCCACCTTGGTGTGCGCGTGGTGCAGGCCCGCGCAGACACACGAGGCAATCTTCACCGCGTACACCAGCGGGAAGGGAATCCCCAGCGCCTCCGCCTTGGGGACGACGCGGCGCATGTCCCGGCCGGACACGTACTCCATGGCGATGAAGTAGCTGTCGGCGATCTTCCCCAGGTCGTGAATCTGCACGACGTTGGGGTGGTTGAGCTGCGCGGCGAGCCGGGCCTCGTTGAGGAACATCTTCACGAAGGCCGCGTGCTTGGACAGATGCGGGCGGATGCGCTTGATGACGACGGCCGTTTCCTGGCCGTCGTCCTGCTGCTGGTGCGCGAGGAAGATCTCCGCCATCCCTCCCACGGCGATGCGGTCGATGAGGCGGTACATTCCAAAGCGGCCGGTGTCGCGCTGCGGGGCGGCAGGAGGCATGGCCCGGCCAGCCTACCCGCGCCGGGCCACCGAGTGCCACCAAACTGGACCATGGGCCCAGCCCTCCAGGTCCCCGAGCTACCGGACCTGCACCCGGAGCACCTTCAGCGCCGGCTCCTGTCCGGGCGGCGGCGGAAAGTCGAGCGCGGACGGCCCCAGCGAGCCCTGCGTCCTGCCCTCCCGCCCGGCCTGGGCAACCCCTTCCAGCACCATCGCCTCGAAGCGGCGGGCCGGCAGCCCCGCGTGGTTGCAGCACGCCACGAGCTGCCCTCCCGGGCTCACGACGCGCGCGGCGGCCTCGGCCAGCCGGGCATAGTCGCGCGCGGCGGAGAACCGCCCGCTGCGCGTCGTGGAGAACGACGGCGGGTCGGAGATGACGATGTCGAAGGACTCCCCCTTCTTCGCCAGCCGCTTGAGCCAGTCGAACACGTCGCCAGCCACATAGTCATACCGGTCCACGGGCTGGCCATTGAGGCGCGCGTTCTCCTCGCCCCACTCCAGCACGCGCCGGCTCGCATCCAGGTTGAGCGCCCGCGTCGCGCCTCCCGCCGTGGCCACCACGCCGAAGGCACAGGTGTACGCGAACAGGTTGAGCACGGTGAGGCCCCGCGCGTGCGACAGCAGCCAGGCCCGCGTGTCCCGCATGTCCAGGTACAGCCCCACCGACAGGCCCTGGCCGGGGCGGATGAGGAATGACAGGCCGTTCTCGAGCGCGGTCAGGGACTCCACCGGCTCGCCCCGGGCGGGGAGCTCGGGCGCGAGCGACTCCTTCGCCACGTTGGCCAGCACGCGCGCCTCCCGGGGACGGCGCTTGAGATAGAGGCTCCGGGGCGCCCAGGCCACCATGGCCGCGTCGAGCAGCGTCTCCTCCTCCGCGGGCGTGAGGTCGCGATAGAGGCTGATGACGTACAGGTCACCGAACGCGTCCGCCGTCACGTCCGGGAGGCCGTCCGCCTCCCCGTTCAACACGCGCAGGGCCGTGGTCCGGGCGTCGCCCAGCAGCGGCCCCCGCCGGCCGCGCGAGGCGCGCAGCATGTCCACCAGGGAAGCAGGCAAGGTGCCCATGACGCCGCTCACGAGCCCAGCCGCGCGAGCGTCCAGACGCGCTCCAGCGCCCGGGTCGCCGCGCGGGACAGCTCGGTGTAGTCGAGCCCCATCAGCTGGCCCTCGCGGACGCAGACGCGCCCGTCGACCACCGTCCAGGCCACCGGCGACTGGGTCAGCTGCCCGAGCAGGTGGGGTGAATACCCCGTCTCCGGGTCCGCCGTCGGCACCACGTCATAGACGACGAGGTCCGCGATGCTGCCCTCCTCCACGTTGCCCGAGGGCAGGCCGAACACCCGGGTGCACAGCTCGGCCGGGCCGTTGATGAGCAGGTGCGCCAGCGCGCCATCCACGTCCGGGAGCCGGCCGGAACGGGAGATGCGCAGCACGCCCACCATCGCCGCGAGCAGCTCGTCCTGCAAGCTGCCGTGGCCGCCCGTGCCCAGGCCCAGCAGGTGGACGCGCATCAGCACCGCGTCCATGGGGTCCACGCCCAGCTCCAGCGTGCGCGCGCCCCGTGCCGCCAGCGCCACGAAGGCACCGCTCTGCTCCAGCAGCTCCGCCTCCGCGCTGTCCAGCACCCGCGCATAACCCGCGATGGCCCGGGGGCCCAGCAGCCCCAGCGCGTCCAGCCGCGGCACCACCCGCTTGCCGTGCTGGGCATAGGTCGTGGTGAGGTCGTCGTCGCTCTCCGCGAGGTGGAAGACGGTGGGGGCGTCCAGCACCCGGCTCAGCTCCGCCACGCGACGGAGGAGCGCGTCGTCACAGGTGAACGAGGCATGGAAGCCCAGCGCCCCACGCACCAGCGGGTGCGCCTTCTGCGCGCGAGTGAAGTCCGCGTTGGCCTCCAGCCATGCCTCGGCCTGGGCCGCGCCGTCCAGGCCATGGGTGGAGTGGCTCGTCACCAGCCGCAGCCCCACGGACTCCGCGGCGCGCGCCTGCGCGGCGAGCCCTCCGGCCACGTCCTGACACGACAGGTGCTCCACCACCATCGTGACGCCGTGACGCAGGGCCCTCGCCGCCGCGAAGCGGGTGAGGTCCTCCACGTCCTCGTTCGTGAGGAGGCGGGCCACGTGTTGGAGCCGCGCCAGCCGCTCACGGGGAGGCAGCATCAGGAAGTGCCCCGTGGGGGGCAGGAGCTGGCCGTTGACCAGGTGCGTGTGGCAGTCCACCAGGCCCGGCGCGACGAGCCGGCCCCGGCACGCCACCTCCCAATCCCCCGGCAGGACGGGCACCTGGGCGTCCGGAGCGACGCGGCGGATGGTGTTTCCCTCCACCACCACGGCCATGCCGTGGCGGACGCGCCCATCCGCCCTGAAGACGGCACAGTTTTTCAGAAGCAGGCGGCCTTCCATGAAATGCCATTTCTAACACGCGTCCAGCGCGGCGCGAGGGGCGCGACCGTCACGGAGCGTGTTAGGGTCCGTACGGTATGACGCCGCTGAGCCCCGCCGTGAACCCGCCGACGCCCGTGACGGCCTCCTCCCCCCGAGGAGCCCTGGCCTTCCGGAACCTGTGGCTCTTCTCGCCTCGAGCGGATGCCCTCATCGTCGCCCTGCCGCTGGCGCTGGCCCTGAGCACCGCCGCCGCCACCGTCGCGCTGGCCCCCGGTGCCGCGGAGAGCGCCCACCGGCTGGCGGCCTGGACGGCGCAGAACCTGCTCGGCAATGCCACGCACGTCATCCTCACCTTCCTCCTCTTCGCCGCGCACCGGGACGTGCTGACCGCCGCCCCGGGGCAGCCCCGCCAGGTGCTCGCGGGCTCGCTGGCCATGCTCGCGGTGGGCACGGTGCTCTTCTTCACCTTCTATGCGGAGCGCACGGCGCACACCTACGGCGTGGCGGTGCTCTTCAACGTCTTCGGCACGCACCACACGCTGTCCCAGCACCGGGGCATCTGGTCGCTCCACGGGCTGCGCGCGAGCAAGGCCGGCCTGCCCGGCGCCTCCTCGATGGAGCGCAAGCTGCAACAGATGTACGTCCCGCTGATGCTCACGCTGCTGCTGGTGCGCATCTTCTTCGTCCCCGAGTCCGCCGGGCCCGACGCGCCCGCGTACCTGGACGTGGGCCAGGGTCCGGTGCTGCCCCACGGGACGCTGGCGGTGCTGTTGGCGGTGTGGCTGGGTTACTTCCTGCTGCTGTTCCGCTCCGTGCTGCGCGCGGAGGCCGCCAGCGGGCCCAAGGTGCTGTACCTCCTGGCCATGGCGACGGCGACCGGGCTGGTGCTGGTGGCCCCGACGTGGGGGTACGTCATGCTGCCCGGTATGCACGGGCTGGAGTACTACATGCTCACCGCGCGGATGCTGGAGCCGCGCGAGGGTGACACGCCCCGGCTGCCCCGGAAGCTCATCGTCCCGGCGATGATTGCGTCCATGCTGCCCCTGCTCGCGCTGGGCGCGGTGCATGGGCTGCTCCAGCAGGGCGTCGTCCGCGGCGCGCTGGGCAGCAACCTGGGCGTGGCGGAGACACACCCGCTGCTGCGTGCTCTGACGTCCCTGGGCTTCGCGGTGGTCCTGGCGCACTACTTCGCGGATGCCCTCATCTATCGCTTCCGGATTCCGTCCATCCGCACGGTGATGCTGAAGCGGCTGGGCTTCAGCTGACCAGGGCGACACCTCGGGCGCGGGCCCTCCTCGTCCCAAGCAGGGCCCGCGCGCCGTCTTCAGCGGGGTCGGGCAGGCTGCGCCCCTTCTGAGGCTTCGACGCCCGGGTGTGCAGCGCTAGGCGCAGGAGCCCCCCGCTCCCTGCCGCTCGGCGTTGGCCGCGAAAGCGTCACGCAGGAACAACGAGAGGCCGGGGCGGATGCGGTCGATGTTCTCCGTGAAGCGCGAGTCCGCCACGTACATCTCCCCCAGCCCCCGGTGCATGGCGGCCGGGCACGGGTAGAACCACTTGCCGAGGTATTGCCGGTGCGCCTCCGCCAGGTCCATGGCCTCCGCCGAAGCGGGGCGGGTGCCCGCGGCGAGCAGATCCGCCAGCGCCTGGAAGAGGGCGTCCCCCTCCGCCTTGATGCGCTTCCAGTCCTCTTTCGTGTAGCGCGCCGCCCTTCGGGAAGACACCTTGTAGGCCTCCGTCTCCCCCCAGCGCTGCTTCACCTCTTCCTCGTACTTCGACGGGTCGAAGTCACCGAAGGCCTCGAACATCGCTTCCTTGTCCACGAGAGTCCCCTTCTCCAGCGCGTCCAGCGCTGAGTCCACGGCGTTCACCAGCGCATCCAGCCGGGAGGCCCGCTCCATCAGGAGCTGCCGCTGCATCCGCAGCGCGGTGCGCAGGTCGAAGGTGGGGTCGCCCAGGATGCGGCGGATGTCCTCCAGCGGAAAGCCCAGCTCCTTGAAGAAGAGCACTTGCTGGAGCTTCTGGAGGTCCGCCTGCGAATAGAGCCGGTAGCCCGCCTCGCTGCGGTCCGAAGGACACAACAGCCCCAGCTCGTCGTAGTGGTGCAACGCGCGGATGCTGATTTTCGCCAGCCGGGCGACCTGGCTCACCGTCAGGGCCATCTCCACCTCTTGTTGAGGAGGTGTAGGGCCTCACGTCGCGTGAGGGTCAAGCCCCTGGGCGGGGGGGACTGCCACTTCCGGCCGGGCACCGGGCTGACGGCTCAGCCCTCGACCTCGGCCGCCCGAGAGGAGCCACCTGCCCAAGGCAGGTGTGGCTCCCCCCGGAAGGACACGGCTCAGTACGCGTTGTTCTGGCCGAACGTCTTGATGGTCTTCTTCTCCAGGTTGCGCTGACGCTCGGTCGCCTCGGACTCGACGGAGGCGTTACCGGCCAGCGCGTCGGCGGAGGCGCCGAACAGCTTGCGGATGTTGTCGCCGAACAGGGTCACCACGCCGATGGCGGCGATCGCGATGAGGGCGACGATGATGATGTACTCGGTCATGCCCTGGCCACGAGCCTTGCGGAGCTGCTGCTTCTTCGAGATCGCCTTCATGGAACTCTCCGGGGATTGCAGTGGTGGAAAAAAACACCCTTCTGCTTGGGTGAATCGCACCCTAGGGCAGATCCCACCTCCACCTCCATCGGTCATCGGGAGGATGCCTGGAATTCTCAGTGATTCCAGGCAATTAGCCCGATTTGGGCGTTCCAGCGCCCCCATTTCAGGGGCTCGCGGGGACGGCGACCGGCGTCTGGGCGGTGCTTTCGCAGCTCGAACGAGGCAGCGCCTCGCACAGCGAGCGCAGCGCCCGGGCCAGATGTTCGTCGTCCGGGTGCCGGGCCGCAACCTCGCGCCCCAGGGCCACGGTGTCGTGCAGGGCACCTACAGGCGTCCACATGGTGCGCGAAGCCCAGGTCTGAGCCGTCACCAGCCGGAGGTAGGCCGTCACCAGCGCGGGCTCGCGTCCGCCCCGCGCGACCTCCGGCTCCAGCAGCGAGGCGGCCAGCGTCAAATCCTGCTGGGCCAGCGCCGCCTTGCCCAGGGCCAGCGCGGACTCCGGACTGTCGGGAGCCAACCGCCGCCACTGGGCCGCCGCGCCGCGCACCATGGGGTCATTGGGCGCGTGGTAGCGCTCGATGTTCCGGTACAGCCCGGCGGCCTGCTCCGCGGTGGGCGGGTGCTGCTGGACATAGTCGTGCAGGAAGAGGCGGTCCGCCCCCTCCGGCGCGCGCCGCTCGTCCCTCACCCGCACATCCAGGTTCGACACGAAGAAGGCGATGGGCGAGGCGTACTCCAGCAGGTTGTGGTCGTCCGTGTTGATGGGGCCCTCGCCAGCGAACTCGAGCTGGCCGGCCTCGCTGTGCACCTGCTTGGACAGCAGCGCGAACACGTCGTTGATGCCCACGCGGGACAAATCCTTCCGCACCTCCGGATGTCCCATGCGCTCAGCCAGGCGAGCCGCATCGAAGGCCAGGGGCTTGCGGCTGGCCACCATCACCAGGTCATGCGGCCCCAGCCACGTGGTGGCGTGCGGGAAGGTGTCGCGCAGGGTGCGGACCACCAGCTTGATGAGGTCCTCGTTGCTCTCATAGGTGTGGATCCACTGCACCAGCACGCCGTCATCCGCCAGGTGCCGGTCCACCGTCTGGAAGAAGTCCCGCGTGAAGAGGCCTGACACGCCCGCCACCCACGGGTTGGAGGGCACGCTCACCACCAGGTCGTACTTGCGGGGCGACAGCGCCATGAACGTCTTGGCGTCGTCCACATGCACGTGCGTGCGAGGGTCATCCACCGCGTTGCGGTTGTCCGCCTTGAACAGGCGCGCCGCGTCGATGACGGCGGGGGCGATCTCCACCATGTCCAGGTGCTCCACGGGGTGCGCCAGAACGCTGCCCGCGGTGATGGCCGCGCCGGCGCCCACCAGCAGCACCGTCTTCGGCTCGCGAGGATGCAGGAGCGCGCCCAGGTGGCCGGCCACGACCTGCGTCTCCGCGTCGCTCCCGTTGGACGCGTCCACCTTCCCGTTGAGCTTCATGAACCGCAGGTTGTCCACGGGGGCGTCCGCCACCATCACCGTGGCGAAGGTGTCATCCTGGTAGAAGATGGGGCGGATGACGGCCTCGGTGTCCGCCACCAGCTTCGCGTAGCTCTCCGGCGGCTTCTGGTGCGAACGGATGGACGCGATACCCGACAGCCGCACCGCCCAGCCGCTCATCCCGCCCAACACCACCAGCGCCAGCCCCGCCGTGGCGGCCACGGGCCACAGCGCACGCACCGGCTGCGAGGGACGCCCCGGAGCGGCGTGGAAGGCGAGCCCCGCGCCGAGCAGGTTGGCCGCCACGCCCGCGATGAAGTTGCCCTCCATGCCCCACCACGGCATCAGCACCAGCACGCCCAGCGCCGAGCCGGTGATCGTCCCCACCGTGTTCCACAGGTAGACGCCGCCGAGCTGGCGCCCCACCTCGGACACCTTCGCCGTGGCCACGCGCGCCGCCGCCGGGAAGGCCGCGCCCATGAAGAAGGTGGGCACCAGCAACACCAGACAGCAGAAGCCGAAGGTGAGGAGCTGGAACAGCGGCCAGGTCTCCAGCGAGCGCGTCATCATCCACTGCGCCTTGCGGAACAGGTGCGGCAGCCGCACGTACAGCGGCAGCGCCACGCAGATGCTCGCCACCAGCGCCACCTGGAGCCGGCCGAACAGCCGCAGCGAGTCCACCTGCCCCTTGCGCGTCATCAGCCAGAAGCTGCCCAGGCCGATGCCCATGATGAACGCCGTGAGGATGAGCGTGAAGGCGTAGGTGGAGGCGCCCAGGACGATGGACAGCAGGCGGATCCACGTCACCTGGTACAGCATGGACGTGAAGCCCGACAGCAGCACGCCCACCAGCGCCGCCCGCACCGCCACGCGCGGATAGGAGACCTCCTCCTCACCCGCTGGCGCCGGAGCCTGTCCCGGCGCCAGCGCGGGCGCGAAGCGGCGGGCCAGGCCCAGCGCAGCGAGCGCCAGCAGGATGTTGAGCCCCGCGGCCAGCCCCGCCGACGCCGACAGGCCGATGGCGGGCACCAGCTTCGTGCCCGCGATGAAGACGCCCACCGCCGCGCCCAGGCTGTTGACGGCATAGAGCCGCGCCAGCTCGTAGCGCACGCCCGCCAGGCTGGAGGCGAAGTGCCGCACCAGCGCCGGCAGCGTGCCCCCCATCAGCAGCGTGGGAATCACCAGCGACGCGGCGGAGACGACGAGGCGAGGCCCCAGCCGCCAGCCATCCGGTACAGCGGGCGCCACGCTCAACCAGAGCGCCCCCAGCACGTCGAGCACGTAGGGGAAGGCCAGCGCGTACAGGCCCACGCCCAACTCGAGCACACCGTAAAGGGCCAGGGGGTTCTTCGCACGGTCAGCTGTCCGCCCGAAGACAAATGCCCCCAATGCCTGCCCTCCCATGAACGTGGCGAGCACCACCGCGTGCGCCTGGCCGCTATTCCCCAGGACGTTCCCGAGGTACTTGGACCAGACGAGCTCATAGACGAGTGCGGTCCCCCCGGACAGGAAGAGGAGGCAGGCCACAAGGTTCTTAGGAAAACGCGCCGTAGATGACATGGGGACAGCGCGGAACCTTAGTCGGTATGTTTCAGGCCCACCAAATGAACACCCATCTCCTGCAAGCCGCGATGCTCGCCTGGACTCCGCGCCTGCGGGTGACACGCGCCGAAGGCGACCTCTCCAGCATCTTGCGCCGCCCCGCCGATGCCCTGCTGGAGCAGCCGCTGCACGATGTCCTCGGCGTGTCGCCCGAGCGCGCCCGTGAGCTGGACGCCCGTGCCCGCGAGGACCGGCGCGCGGTGGAGTTCGTCTCCGCGAACCTCGGCGGTGAGGACGCCACGCCGCTGCGCCTGTCCCTGGGACTGGACGAAGGCGAGGCCAGCGCCACCGTGCTGGACCTCAACGCCCTGCTGGAGGGCGCGCCGCCGGTTCAGATTTCGCGGCTGTCTTCCTCGCTCAGCCACGAGATTCGCAACCCCCTCTCCTCCGTGAAGATGGCGGTGCAGACGCTGGCCCGGAACACCGGCCTCAACGACCGGGACAAGCGGCGGCTCACCATCGCCAACCGGGAGATTCGCACCATGGAGCGGATGCTCTGGCTGCTGTCCGAGTACGGCCGGGACACCACGCCGAAGATGGATGCCCACCCGCTGCGCGCCGTCGTCCAGGAGGCCACCGACATGGTCGCGCCCGAGCTGGCCGAGCGGCGCGTGGAGGTCCGCGTGGACGAGGAGCCCGACATGCCCCGCGTCCGCGTGGACCCCTCCCGCCTGCGGCCGGTGCTGGCCCAGGTGCTGCTCAACGTGGCCATGGGCCAGCCCGAGGGCAGCCCGGTGGAGGTGGCCCTGCGCCGGGGCGGTCCCGGCCAGGTGCGGATGGTGCTCCACGACCCCGCGGCCGCCCTGCCCCCGGAGGAGAACGGCACCCTCTTCGAGCCCTTCGGCTCGCGGCTGGCGCGCGGCGCCGGCCTGTCCCTGGCGGCACTGCGGCGGGTGATGCTGAGCGTGGGAGGAGATGTGGCCGCGCGGGGCAGCGCCGAGCCCGGCGTGGTGCTGACGCTGACGTTCGCCACCTGAGAGCGCCATGGAGACCCTTCTCATCGTCGATGACGACGTCTCGCTCCTCGAAACGCTGAAGATGCACTTCGAGGAGATCGAGCAGGACGGCCAGCCGCGCTACCAGGTGGCCACCGCCACCAGCGCCGCGGCCGGCCTGCGCGCCGCCCAGGAGACCCTGCCCAGCGTGGTCATCCTCGACATGATGCTCCCGGACCGCACGGGCCTGGAGATCATCGAGGAGATGAAGGGGCTGTGCGGAGACGCGCGCATCATCCTGGTCACCGCGTACCACGACATGGAGACCACCATCCGGGCCATGAAGGCCGGGGCCTTCGACTACATCCACAAGCCCTTCCCGGACCCTGCCGCCCTGGACCTGGTGGTGGAGCGCGCGCTGGAGTACCGCCAGCTGTCGCGCCGCGCGGACGAGGTGCACCGCGAGAACGCCGCCGCCCGCCTGGGCGACATCGTCGGCACCAGCCCGCTGATGCAGCAGTTGGTGAAGGAGATTGGAAAGGTCACCGGCAGCCACGCCACCGTGCTGATTACCGGCGAGAGCGGCACCGGCAAGGAGCTCATCGCCCGCGTCATCCACAACTACTCCTACGACGAGCCGCGCCCCTTCATCGGCATCAACTGCTCGGCCATCGTCGACACCCTGCTGGAGAGCGAGCTCTTCGGCCACGAGAAGGGCGCCTTCACCGGCGCCACCACCGGCAAGCCGGGCAAGTTCGAGCTGGCCGAGGACGGCACGGTGTTCCTGGACGAGATTGGCGACATGTCGCTGATGCTCCAGGCCAAGCTCCTGCGCGTGCTCCAGGAGCGAGAGTTCGACCGCGTGGGCGGCGTCAAGCGCATCAAACTGCGCGCCCGCGTCATCGCCGCCACCCACCGCACGCTGGCCGAGGAGGTGGAGGCCGGCCGCTTCCGCGAGGACCTCTACCAGCGCCTCAAGGTCATCACGCTCCAGGTCCCCCCGCTGCGCGAGCGGCGCGAGGACATCCCGCCGCTGGTGAAGCACCTGCTCGAGCGCATCAACGAGAAGGTCCACAAGCGCGTCACCCGCGTGCCGGGCGAGGTCATGGAGCGCCTCACCCGGCTGCCCTGGCGCGGCAACGTGCGCGAGCTGGAGAACGTGCTCACCCGCGCCGTGGTGCTCGCCCCCGGTGACGTCCTGCGCGGAGACGACCTGCCCGCACTGGAGTCCACCGCGCCCGCGCCGGACCCCGGCCGTCACGCCCCCCCGACCGCGGCCGCCATGTTCGCCGCGCCGGCCGAGGACGACGCCAGCCTGATTCCCACCTTGGAAGAAGCCGAGCGCCAGCTCATCGCCCGTGCGATGACCGTCACCAAGGGGCACAAGGGGCGCACCTGCCAGATTCTGGGCATCAGCCGGCCCACCCTGGAGCGCAAGCTCCAGAAGTACGGTCTCGCACAAAGCCAGAGCCCCTCAGTGCACACCTTCCCGGTGAAGGATGCATCGTGAGCAGTCTTCAACAGTGTCACTGCTCCGACACTCCACCGGCGGCTTTGAACGTTTCGTTCAAATTGATCAGACTGTTTGAACGTTCTGTTTCAGGTTTTGGACACAGGACGGGGTCCGGTGCGGGCCTGTAGCGCTAAGTACCCGGCATTTCAGGCGGTGTTGGCCCGGCAGCATTTGGATTCCCGCTGGCACGCTCCTTGGAGAAGGGAAGTCCCGTTCGCCGCTGAAGCAGGCGGCCAGATTTCCCCAAGCTTTCTTCCCAGGAGTGAATGCCATGCACGGTTTCAACCGCCCCCTCGGTCCCATCGGTTCCAACGTCGTGGCGCCGCTGCAGACGACCAGCTCCGGGATGATGGTCACCGCCAACAAGCTGGTCCCTGGCCAGGAGGCCATCGACTTCAAGGGCTACTTCAAGGTCGAGTCCTTCCCGCACAACTCGACCATCTACCGCCCCGGTGACAACACCGACCGCGTCTACCTGCTGAAGTCCGGCCGCGTGCGCCTGATGCGCATCGGCAAGAACAGCACCCGCTCCGTGGTGTCCATCCTCCGGCCAGGAGACCTCTTCGGCGAGCTGTTCCGCCCCGAGGGCACGCCCATCGAGGAGATGGCCATCGCCGCCGGTGAGGCCGAGGTCTGGAGCATCGAGGGCCGAGACTTCCGCGCGCAGCTCGAGGCCCGCCCCGCCCTGGCGGTGGACGTGGTCCGCGCCTACGCCGAGCGCGTCCGCGCCCTGCGCAAGCGCGTGCTGGGCCTGACCTTCAAGGAAGTGCCGGCCCGCCTGGCGGACACCCTGCTCACCCTGGTCGAAGCCCACGGCGAGCGCTGCCCGCACGGCGGCGAGACGGACCTGCGCGGCATCACCCAGCAGGACCTCGCGGACCTCGTGGGCGCCTCGCGCTCCTTCGTGTCCACCCTCATCAACGAGATGAAGCGCGAGGGCGTGCTCGGCAACGTCGGCCGCATCCTCTGCGTGCGTGACCAGAAGGCCCTGCGCAAGATTGCCGGCAAGGAGAAGTAGTCTCCGCGCCCGCAACAGCGCGGACCGTGACGCCAGCCGGGCCTGGCCCCGCGGAGGGCTTCCGCGTGGCCGGGCCCTTTGCGTGCGGGCCACCGCGTGCCCGGCATCGGCGACGCCAGCCTCCGGCGGGCTCCGGAATCAGACGCGGCGGCGCAGCTCCTCCACCTCGGCGCGCAGGAGCCAGTCGTCCGGGAAGTCCGACGCCGCGGCGGCAATCTGGCTCAGCCGCTCCGGCTTCACCGTGTGCGTCTCGCGCATCTTCCGCACCTCGCGGTAGAGCGCGGCCAGCGCCGGGTGCAGCGCCAGGGCCTTGCGTGAGCGGGCCTTCTCCTCGCCGTCGCCCACCGCGAAGGCGCTCAGCTCGCCGTACCAGCGGTCCCACGTCTCCGGGTCCGACGGCCCGCCCGCCACCGACGGCAGGTGCGTGCTGATGAAGAGCTTCGCCACCGCGGGCAGCTCCAGCTCACGCCCCGCCAGCCAACCGCGCAGCGCGAGCACCTGACCGCCGTCCGTCGCGAAGCCCTCCAGCTCCAGCCCACTCTCCAGCGAGAGCCTGAAGGCTCCGCGCTCCGGCAGTGTGCCCACGCCAAATGCCACCAGCGCCGGCCCGTTCCACGGCCGCGCGTCCAGGGACTGCCCGCCGCGCGAGGTCAGAATCGGCCCGTCCATCCGCACCAGCGCGGCATTCAGGCCCGGCGCCACAGGACGCGGCGCACGCAGCGTCTCCAGCACCAGGCCCGTCACCTCGCGGCCATCCGCCAGCACCAGGTGATTGACGGTGCGCGCCCGCATCGCCTCTTCCAGGCCGAAGTCGCCCCCGCGCTTCCACGACAGCGTGGCCTCGAAGTCCGCCAGCACCTCGAACAGGTGCTCGAAGTCGCGCGCCACGAAGAGCTGCGGCTGCATGCGGGTGATGTCGTAGTCCGTGTCCGCGCAGGCCACGCTCAACGGCAGCTTCTTCACCGCCGCCGTCAGGCAGTGCTGCGCCTCGCCGATGCTGGACAGGAGCCCCGCGCCGTAGATGCGCGGCGACTCCAGGCTGCCCACGAGGCCATACTCCGCCGTCCACCAGTAGAGGCGGCTGGCCCGGGTGCTCTCGCTGACGTAGCGGCGGCTCGCGCTGGCCGCCTCCAGCCGCGCCTGGGCGTGCGCCACCTCCTCCTCGCTGGCCTCCGGGTCCTCCTTCACCACCGACAGGTTCCGGATGGCCTCGAAGACGGCCTGGTCCTCCACGCTGGCGATGGACTTGAAGCCCACCAGCCCACAGGCCTTGAGGTACTCCGCGTAGCGGCGGTTGGCGATGATGGGCGCGTGCCCGGCGCTCTCATGCACGATGTCCGGCGCCGGCGTGTACTCGATGTGCTCGTGGGTGCGGATGTCCGCGGCGATCGCCAGGACGCCCATGGCCTGGAGCTCCGTGAAGACGGCGGGCGGGATGAAGCCCCGCACCCCCACGCAAGCCCACCCCAAGCGGCCCAGCTTCTCGTTCATCTCGTCCAGGCTGGGAATGGACTCGGAGCCGATTCCCGTCGCCTCCAGCCCCTCCAGGTAGACGGGGTGCGCCTTGTCCGTCAGGTGGCCGCGCAGCGAGCTCAGGATGTTCCGCCACACCGCCTGGTCCCGCGACGTATACGCCGCGTAGTCCTGGCTCACTACGTAGCGACGCAGATGGGCAGGCAGGCGAGCAATCGTCCGTTCCGTGGGAGCCATCATCATTCACCTCAGGCGGAATCTTCTGTTCTTTGAAGATATCCCTTCCTCGGGTGAACGGAAATCCGGCAGAAATCGACGTCTTCGTCGTTTTAGCGTCGAATCAACCTGACTGGCGGCGAAGCCCATCCAGGACGAGCCGGGCCCCGGGGCTGAGCGCGCCGGAAGGCCACAGGGCCACGACCTCCACGGCCTGAGGCTCCTCCTCCTGGAGCGGCCAGACATGGAGGTCTGGTGGAAAAGGGTGCATGGGCCGCAGGTCCGGGGTGATGGCGCAGGCCCGGAACGCGCGCAGCAGCTCGTAGAGGAGGAGGAAGCTCTCCGCGCGCCCCACCTCGTCCACCGTCACGGAATGGGCCGCGAAGCGGGCGCTGTTGGCGCCGCCGTAGGGGTCGTCGCGGAGCCAGTCCACGAAGCGCTGCCCCTCCAGGTCCGTCACATGCAGCGCCTTGCGCGACGCCGCCTGCCGCCCGAGCGCGTTGTCCGGACCCGCCAGCACCACGAAGGGCATGCGCAGCAGGGACTCCGACTCCACGCCCTCGTGCGTGGGCAGCGGCGTGAAGTCCAGCGCCAGGTCCAACTGCCGCGTCTGCACCTGGCGCGTCAGCTCATGAGGGCCGCCGAAGCTGAGCACCAGCTTGAGGTCCGCCGCCGCGGCGTCCCGGGCCACGGTGCCCACCAGGGACAGGGACAGCGTCGGATTGAGGCCCAGGCGCACCACGGGCTCGGCGCTGGCCAGGTCCCTCAGGCGCTTCATGTCCAGTTGGTGCAGCGGCGTCTGGGTGCCGGCGAAGAGCCGCTCGCCCCGGGCCGTCAACTGGAGGCGCCGACCGGGGCCCCGCTCCAGCAGCGGCGCGCCGTCCGCCAGGGCCAGCTCCAGGGCGCGGATGTGCTCACTCACCACCGAACGCGCCACACCCAGGTGCTCGGCTGCGGCCTCGATGCTGCCTGCCTCCACGGCGGCGGCGAAGGACTCCAGCCAGACCAGGTGCCGGACGAGTTTGCGCGGAGGCATGCGGCGCATCCTCTCACGGGCCCAGGTGCCGCACGCGCCGAGGAACTTCACGGGCGCTTGCGGAGTTCCGGCATCCAGAATATCCGCACCGACACATGCCACGGACGCCCAACGCGATTTCCAACACCGCCGGCTTTTTCCGCCACCGACTCAACGCGGCGCGGCCGTACCTGAGCAAGGCGCTGGCGTGGTGCATCCTGCACGGGCTGGTCGCCCTGCTGTACTTCGGCGGCGCGCTGCGCGTGGCCGTGGAGCGGCTGGCCCCCTCGCTGCGGCCGCTGCTGCTCGTGGGGAGCTTCACCCAGGCGTTGTTCCTGGGACTGGTGGCCTTCGTCGGGACGCTGCCCCTGGCCCTTCTCCTCGGCCACCGCTACCGCCTCGTGCTCCCCTTCCTGACGGCGGTGGGTGGGGTGCTGCTCGGCCTGGACGCGCTGGTGCTCGACTCGCTCGGCTTCCACATCAACGGCCTAGTACTCGCGGTGGCGCTCCAGCCGCACGCGCTGGCCGAGACGGGCCTGTCCGGCACCGAGATGAGCCTGCTGGCCCTGGCCGTGCTTGTCATCCTCACCGCCGATACGGCCGCGGGCATCTGGTTCCTGAAGCGGGGCTTCGGGCCCCGGCGGGTGGCGCTCACCGTTGCGCTGCTGACGGTGCTGTGCACCGCCGAGCGGCTGGTCACCGCGTCACTCGTGTTCGCCCACGGCGGCGCCGTGCAGCACGCCGCCACCACCCTGCCCCTCCAGGCGCCTGTGCGGATGAACACCCTCCTCACACGCCTCACCGGTAAGCCCCCCGCCGCTGGCTTGCGCCTGGGCGTGAGCCCCGACGCAGGCGCCCCCGCCTCGAGCATCGACCCCACGTCGGTGCGCTTCACCCGCCGCCCGGACATCGTCATCGTCCTGGTGGAGAGCCTGCGCGACGACTTCTTCACCCCGGAAGTGATGCCGAACATGTCGCGCAGGGCCCAGCACGGCACGCGCTTCCTGCTCCACCACAGCGCGGCCAGCTCCACGGACTTCTCGCTGTTCAGCATGTTCTATGGCCTGGAGGCGCAGCGCCGCAACGCCGTGGTGGGTGCCGGCCGGACGCCGCTGCTCTTCCCCGCGCTGGGACACAACGGTTACCAGCAGTCCTTCTTCGCCGCCTCGTCCGTCGACTGGATGGGCCTGAAGGACACCGTCTTCCGCGACGTGACGGGCGGCCTGCGCACGGACTACACGGGCCGCAGCCACCTGCGGGACGAGGCCATGGTCCGCGATGCGATCGCCGCGGCGGAGGCGACGCCCGCGGACACGCCGCTGTTCCTGTTCGTGTTCTTCTCCGGGACCCACTTCGACTACGACTACCCACCCCGCTCCGAGGTCTTCTCGCCGGCCTGGAATGGCAAGGGCGGGCTGTCCACCGCGCGCGTACCGCCCGCGCACCTCAAGGCCCGCGCCTGGAATGCCGCCTACGAGGTGGACATGAAGGTCGAAGCGATGCTGTCGAGCATTGAAGCCATCCGGGGCACACGCCCGCTGATTGTCTTCACCGGCGACCACGGCGAGGAGTTCCGCGAGCACGGCCGCGTGGGCCACGCCAGCGATGTGACGGCCTCCCAGCTCCACGTGCCCATGGTCATCTTCGACGAGAAGCTGCCAGTGGGTGAGGTCGACGCCGTCACCGGTCACATCGACCTGATGGCCACGCTCTTCGACCTGCTCGGCGACACTCACGCCCCGTCGGCCCTGGGCGACGGCATCCCGATGACGCGGCCGGATGCCCACCGGTACCTGCTCACCACCATCGGCTGGGAGGCGCGCTATGCGCTCATCGGCCGGGAGCTGAAGGTGCACTTCGGCGCGGGGCTCCCCGGCACGAACATCACCGACCTGAACGACCGCCCCTTGCCGGACGGCAAGGAGCGCTTCGCGGCCGAGGCCCCGCGCATCCTTCGCCGCCTGCGGGGCAGCCAGGACACCTCGCCGCCGTCCTCCGGCCCGATGACCGCGACACCCACCGAGCCCTGATGCCAGCGAGCGGCTGGCGGGATGCCCCGCCGCCCGCGTACGTGGTGCTCGAAGCCGGGGTTCCAGACCGAGCGTCAGCGAGCGGCTGGCGGGATGCCCCGCCGCCCGCGCACGCGGTGCTCGAAGCCGGAACTCCATACCGAGCGTCAGCGAGCAGCGCCCCACATTCACTGTGACCAGGCTCCTGGTGAACTGAGCCCGCCGCACGAGTCCGTTGGTGGCGCGCTCGAAGCCCCCTTCAGGACGCCGCGCTGAGCGCCAGCGCCCCCCCTCCGGAGTCACCACCGTCCTGGCGGCAGGACAACCCGGAGAAACAGTCGCCCTCCGCCGTACCGCTGAACAACGGGCCCGGCGAGACGAGGCGATGCGTCGATGATTCGGCTCCTGACTGAATGGCCCCTGGCCCCTGGGCGTGGCGGCAAGGAAGCCGTCGCCCGATCGCAGGGCGGGCAGCACCTGGCCCACCGGTGGGAGGCGTCCACGGAATCTGGCGCACGAATTCCGAGCGCACAGCCAGAGGATAACGTCATCCTCCCGTATGACCTGGACTCAGGATGTCATCGGGCCCACCACTTCCCGAGCCCTGACGGCGACCCCATGAGTACGCCCTTTTCGACACGAGCGCTGTTGCGGTGGCTGGCCGACAAGGCGACCCGGAGGACCGAACAGGACTTCGAGACGCTCACGGCCCGAACCGACTTCCTCCACGTTGCGAGCGAGGTGCTGCGCTCCGGCACGGTGCCGGAAAAGACCACGGTGCTGCGCGCGCTTCGGCCCGTCGCGACGCCGGAGGCACATGCCCTGGCACGGCAGGCACTGCGCGACGACGAGGCTTTCGTCCGGGCCCTGGCGGCGCGAGCGCTGACGGGCCCTCATGACGCCCAGGACTGGCAGTGCCTTCTGGCCTCGCTCGATGACGCGGAGCCCGCCGTGCAGGCCGCGGTGATGGATGCACTCGCGCGCCTGGACCCGGCCGCCGCGAGCACACTGTTGCTCACGCGCTTTGAACACGCCTCCACGGCGGAGCAGTTGAGCGCGCTCGCCACGGCGCAACGCCTGCGGCTTCCGGACTCCCCAGCACTAGGCCGCCTGGGACGGGGAGCCTCGCCCGCCGCGGTGAGGAGCGCGGCCGTCGCCCTGCTCGCGCAGA
Organism: Pseudomonadota bacterium; assembly: GCA_023426545.1. Taxonomy (GTDB): domain Bacteria; phylum Myxococcota; class Myxococcia; order Myxococcales; family Myxococcaceae; genus Myxococcus. The sequence continues at coordinate 60,751 of JAFAAN010000040.1, read as the reverse complement.
CCGGCGAGTCCGCGGCCCCCCTGCTCATCGACGCGCTCACCGACGCCGACGCAGGCGTCCAGCACGAGGCACTTCGAGCCCTTGCACGCCGTGAGCGTGTGCCCTCCCAGGTCTTCCACCCATTGCTCGCGGCATCGACGCCACAGGTCCAATTGGAGGCCATCCGTGCGCTGGTCCTCCGCCGCGACGCCAGCGCCTGCGAGCCCATTACGCGGCTTCTGGGCGCGGCCGTCCCCCTCGTTCGCCGGCAAGCCATCCTCGCCACGGGACAGCTCAGCTGCGCCGGTGCACGGCCCCCCTTGCTGGAGCTGCTCACCCGGAGCGACGACGCGGATGAGCGAGCGAACGTCGTCACGGCCCTGGGAATGCTAGGTGGTGACGAAGCCTGGGCGGCACTCCGCGAGGCCCTGACGGATGCAGCCCAACCCGTCAGGCGCGCCGCGGCCACTGCGTGGGCCACAAATCCCGCTGCGCCCACGGACTGGACCGCCCTGCTGTTCGAGCGCCTAAGGGCCGACCCAGCCCCAGACGTGAGGATGCACATCGCCGCCACCCTGGCGAGTTCCGACGCCGAGACCGGCCGCCAGGCCCTGCACATCGCCCTCGTGGACCCGGCTCCCGAAGTCCGGCGCATGGCGGTGAACACCCTGGGACGAAGCGCCAGGGGTGATGCGCTAGAAGTCCTTCGCGCCCATCAACCCCACGAGAAGGACGCGGGCGTTCTACAGGAGCTGTCCCTGGCCCTTGAACAAAGCCCGGCCGCCGAGCCACACCCGCGAGCCACCTCGCCGCGAGAGCAGCCGCTCTTCGACCCCGCGCAGACGGGCCAGCAGGTCACGACGTGGCTCGAAGTACCCGAGCGGGCCCCCATCACGGACCGGCTCTCCTTCTATTCAAGCAGCCATCTGGAACACCTGACCGCGGACGACCGGCTGCACACGTTCCAGTACAGCGTCACGGGTGACGAGCTGCGCTTGCAATCCGAGCACGCGCCCGCCCGCACCACACGCTTCATCCTGGCGCACGAGCCACCTGGAAGGACATCCGACGGCGAGCACCACCGGTTCCGCCTGGAGCTGGCCCAAGACATCATCTCTGGCACGGGCTCACCACGGGTCTTCTACTATTACGTCGGCAAACCAGACAACGAAGCCGCCTGACAGCCCCCATGCGCGAGGCTGCCAATAAGGATGCCGGCAGCCCATGACATGGTGTCGCGCGGCGTGCTCCACGCCTGCTCCAGGCATGGGCGCCTGCTGCGTAGGGTCACGGAGCCGCAGCCCACCTCGACGCGCCCGTCCATGACAGACATGCGTGGCGCAGTCCCCCTCGTCACGTCGGTGGAGGACAAACCAACATATAGGGGCTGGCGGCGAACGGAGGAGGCGCGGGCACTGGAGCCGGGGGCCCGGATGGGCCTTGCCGGGCGTCCGTCGCCCCACCGCCACACGATTGCAGCTGCCGCTTGCCCTATGCGCTGCACACCCGCAGCATGCGTGTCTATCGTGTCCGCCATCGCCGAGCCCCCTTCCCCGCACCGTACGTACACCGAGCGCCGTGCCGCCGCGCAAGCCGAGCTGGCCACGCTGGACCGCGTGAGTGCCCGCTACGCCAACCTGCGCACACTCGCGTTCCTCGCCGCCGCCGGCATCGCGGGCTTCGTCCTCGCCGGGCGCCTGCCCAAGATGTGGTGGTGGGGCAGCGCCGCCGCCCTGGTGCTCTACGGCGTGCTGGCCGTCCTGCACCATCAGGTCTTCCGGCGCGAGGCCCGGGCGAAGCTGTACGTGACGCTGAACGAGCGAGGCCTCGCGAGGCTCGGCCCGGGCTGGCATGAGTTCATCGAGCGCGGGGAACGCTTCCTGTCCCCCAGTCACCTGTACACCCCGGACCTGGACGTCTTCGGTCAGGGCAGCCTCTATCAACTGCTCAACGAGACCGCGACGCGCGCGGGCGAGGAGCGCCTCGCGGCGTGGCTCTCCGCGCCTGCGTCCGCCGAGGAGGTGGAGGCCCGGCAGGGCGCCGCGCGCGAGCTGGCCCCCAACCTGGGCTTCCGTCAGGACCTCTGCGTGGACGCGCGGGACGCCTCCCGCGAGAAGGCGGACCCGGCGCTGTTCATCCAGTGGGCGGAGTCGGGCCCCTCCCTGGACACCATCCGCTGGGCACGGCCGGTGGCGGTAGTGCTGCCCCTGGTCACGCTGACCGTCTACCTCCTGGGCAAGCTGGACGTGCTGCCGGAGTCCGCCGTCTGGCTGGGGCTGGCCGCGCAGCTCGGGGTGGCCGTCATCACCCGGCGTCCGCTGAAGGCCATGGACGAAGGCGTGGAGGCGGGCGAGCGGGGCTTCGTCCGCTACGCCCCCATCTTCGAGCGCGTGGAGGGCCAGCGCTTCGAGCATCCGCGCCTCAAGAAGCTCCAGTCCGGGCTCCAGCAGCCCGGCCAACCGCCGGTGTCCGAGCACTTCAAGCGCTTCAGCCGGCTGTTCTCCTTCATCGAGTTCAAGCGCCACCAGTTCCACCCCCTGATTCACTGGCTCACGCTCTGGGATATCCACGCCCACTTCGCGCTGGAGCGCTGGCGCGAGGCCCACGGCAAGCAGCTGCGGCAGTGGTTCGAGGCGCTCGCCGAGCTGGAGGCCCTCTCCTGCATCGCCGGGCTCGCGCATGACCGGCCGGACTTCACCTGGCCCGCCCTGGCTGCCAGCGGCCCGTGCGTGGAGGCCACGGCGCTGGGGCACCCGCTGCTGGACGCGCCCGTCCCCAACGACGTGTCCCTGCCGGGACCCCGGCACGCGCTGCTCATCACCGGCTCCAACATGAGCGGCAAGACGACGCTGATGCGCGCGGTGGGCGCCAACGTGGTGCTGGCGCTGGCCGGCGCGCCCGTGAGCGCGAAGTCCTTCCGCCTGTCGCCGCTCCAGGTGCTCACCAGCATGCGCGTGAAGGACTCGCTGGAGCGCGGCGTCTCCTACTTCTACGCGGAGGTGCAACGAATCAAGGCGGTGCTGGACGCGGCGCAGGCGGCGCGCGGGCAGGTGCTCTTCCTCCTGGACGAAATCCTCCTGGGCACCAACACCCGCGAGCGGCAGATTGCCTCGCGCGAGGTGCTGCGGCTGCTGCTGAGCACCGGCGCCATCGGCGCGGTGACGACGCACGACCTGTCCCTGGCGGTGCTCGCGGACGAGCCCGGGGCGCACGTCGTCAACGTCCACTTCCGGGACCACCTGGAGGACGGGAAGATGGTGTTCGACTACACGCTGCGCCAGGGCGTGGTGGACACGACCAACGCCCTGCGCGTGCTGCGGCTGGCCGGGGTCCCGGTGGACGACCCGGACGAGGTCGCCGCGGCGCGCTGAGCCCCGGCGGAGGCCCCGAACGACACGGGCCCCGGGGTTGCCCCCGAGGCCCGCGCCTGAATCACCCTGTCACGCCGGGGCGTGGACTACTTCGCCGCCTCGATGAGCGCCGCGAAGCCCATGCCGCCGCCGATGCACATGGACACCACGCCGTAGCGGCCGTTGCGGCGCTTCAGCTCACGCAGGATGGTGGCCACCATGCGCGCGCCGGAGACGCCCAGCGGGTGGCCCAGCGCGATGGCGCCGCCGTTGGGGTTCACCTTGTCGGCCGGGATGCCCAGCTCGCGCACGCAGTACAGCGCCTGCGCCGCGAAGGCCTCGTTCAGCTCGAACACGTCGATGTCCTCGACCTTGAGCTTGTTCTTCTCCAGCAGCTTGCGGACCGCCGGAACCGGGCCGATGCCCATGATTTCCGGAGGCACGCCCGCCACCGCGGCGTCCACGAAGTAGCCCAGCGGCTTGACACCCAGCTCCTTCGCCTTCGCCTCGCTCATCACCACCGCGGCCGCCGCGCCGTCCGTCAGCGGAGACGCGTTGCCGGCCGTCACCACGCCCTTGGGGTTGAAGGCCGGGCGCAGCTTCGCTAGGCCCTCCTGCGTGGTCTCCGGGCGGAGGATGGTGTCCACGGACACCGTGACCTCCTTCGCCGCGCCGTCATCGTCGTAGTACGTCGTGGTGACGGGGACGATCTCCTCGCTGAACTTGCCCTGCTCGCGCGCGGTGGCGGCGCGGCGCTGGCTCTCGGCGGCGAACTTGTCCGAGTCCTCACGCGACACGTTGTAGCGCGAAGCAATGTTCTCCGCGGTGGCGCCCATGGAGGTGTAGACCTCCGGCAGACGCTCCATCACCTCGGGGTTGGCGCTCGCCTTGTTGCCGCCCATGGGGACCATCGTCATGGACTCGGTGCCGCCACCGATGCCCACGTCGTACATCCCCGCCTGGATGGCCTGGGCCACCTGGGCGATGGACTGCGAGCCGGACGAACAGAACCGGTTGATGGTCATCGCGGGCACCGTGACGGGCAGGCCCGCCAGCAGCGTGGCCACGCGGGCCACGTTCATGCCCTGCTCGGCCTCCGGCATCGCACAGCCCAGGACGACGTCACCGATGTCCTCCGGCTTCAGGCCGGGGACCTGGGCAACGGCCTCCTTGATGGCGATGGCGGCCAGGGTATCCGGCCGGGTGTCCTTGAACTCTCCCTTGTGGGCGCGGGTGAAGGGCGTGCGGACCGCGCTGGCAATCACGACTCGACCAGCCATTGTGCTGTCTCCTTGCCCGGGGGGCACCCGGGCCTTCAACGAATCTCAGTTCAGTAGCCTTTGGATACTGGCCGGCCGTCAGTTCCGCAGCGGCTTGCCCTTCTCGATCATGTGCTGCAGGCGGTCCTGGGTCTTCTCCTCGCCGCACAGGCTCAGGAAGGCCTCCGCCTCCAGCTCCAGCAGGCGCTCCTCGGTGACGAGCAGCGACGGGCTCGTGTTGCCGCCCGTGAGCACGGTCGCCAGCTTCTTGGCGATCTTCCGGTCGTGCGCGCTCACCTGGCCGTTGAGCTCCATGTCGTAGAGCATCATGTCGATGGTGGCCGCGCCGCTGACGCCCGGCAGGCGGAAGCGCGAGGGCCGCGGCGCCCGGAAGCCGGCGTCCGCCATGCCCAGCACGCGGGCCTTCGCGTCGGACAGCAGGAAGTCGCGGTTGGCGCTGATGCCGTCCGCCTGCGACAGGAAGCCAGCCTCCCGGGCCTCCTCGGCGCTGGTGGCGACCTTCGCCATGCCGATGGTGAGGAAGATCTTCTTGAGGAAGGGCAGGAAGTCGAAGTCCTTGTCCGTCCCGTAGGGGCCGTACACGTTGCGCAGCAGCTGCATGTTGCCGCCGCCGCCCGGGATGAGGCCCACGCCGACCTCCACCAGGCCCATGTACAGCTCCGCGCTGGCCTGGATGGCGTTGCCGCCCATCGTCACCTCGGCGCCGCCGCCGAGCGTGAGGTTGAAGGGCGCCGTCACCACCGGCACCGGGCTGTAGCGCATGCGCTGGTTCACCGCCTGGAAGCCCGTCACCAGCTTGCGGATGGAATCGAACTCGCCGCTCTTGGCCGCCCACAGCAGCGCCACGATGTTCGCGCCCGCGGAGAAGTTGGCGCCGTCATTGCCGATGACCAGGCCCTTGAAGTTCTTCTCCGTCTCGTCCAGCGCGGTGTTCATCATCTCGATGATCTGGTCATCGATGGAGTTCATCTTGGTGTGGAACTCCAGCAGCGTCGCGCCGTCGCCCAGGTCCCACAGCGTGGCGCTGTCGTTGCCGGCGACCTTCTTGTTGCCGCGCTTGAGGTACTCCACGCGCTGCGTGCGGGCGTTCTCCGGCACCACCTTCACGGACTTGGACGGGATGTCCCAGTACGTGTCCTTGCCGTTCTCCACGCCGTAGAAGGACGCGCGGCCGGCGGCCAGCATCTCCTCCACCCACGCGGCCGGCTTCAGGCCCAGGGCCTTCATCCGCTCCACGCCCTTCTTCACGCCGTAGGCGTCCCAGACCTCGAAGGGCCCCAGGTCCCAGCCGAAGCCCCAGCGCACGCCGCGGTCCACGTTGACCACGTCGTCGGCGATCTCCGGGATGCGGCGGCTGGTGTAGGCCAGCACGTCCAGCGTCACGCCCTCGGCGAACTTCGCCGCCTTGTCCTCGGCGTTCATCACCGAGGCGACGCGCTCGCGCACGTCGTCGATGTCGCGCGCGGCGCCCAGCGAGTCGTAGCGCACCTTCGCCTGCGGCCGGTACTCCAGCGTCTTCAGGTCGAGCGCGAGGATCTCCTTGCCCTGCTTCTTGTAGAAGCCGCCGCCGCTCTTGTCGCCCAGCATGCCCTTCTCCACCATCTTCTGGAGGAAGGCGGGGCTGGCGAACACGTCACGCTCTTCGTCTTGCGTCAGCGTGTCGTAGCAGTTCTTCGCCACGTGGGTGAAGGTGTCCAGGCCCACGATGTCCGCGGTGCGGAAGACGGCGGACTTGGGGCGGCCCATGGCCGGACCGAAAATCTTGTCCACCTCTTCGATGGACAGCTCCGCCTTGTCCATGGCGGCGATGGTCCGCATCATCCCGTACACACCGATGCGGTTCGCGATGAAGTTGGTGGTGTCCTTGCCGTAGACGATGCCCTTGCCCAGCACCTCTTCGCCGAAGCGGTGCAGCGTCTTGAGCACCTCCGGGTCCGTGTCCTTGCCGGCCACCAGCTCCAGCAGCTTCATGTAGCGGACCGGGTTGAAGAAGTGCGTGACGAGGAAGTTCTTGCGGAACTCCGCGCCGCGGCCCTCGGTCATGCCGACAATGGACATGCCGGAGGTGTTGGAGGACACGATGGTGCCCGGGCGGATGTGCTTCTCCACGCTCGCGAACAGGGCCTGCTTGATGGCCAGGTCCTCCTTCACCACCTCCACCACCCAGTCGCACTCGGCGATGCGGTGCAGGTCGTCCTCGAAGTTGCCCACCTCGATGTTGGTGAACACCTCGCCAGAGACGATGGGGCTGGGCTTCTGCTTGCGCAGGTTGGCCAGCGCGCCCTGGGCGAACTTGTTGCGAAACGCCTTCGAAGACGTGTCCTCACCCGGCGCGGCCTTGGGCGGAACGATGTCCAGGAGGAGCGCTCGCACGCCCGAGTTGGCCAGGTGCGCGGCGATACCGCTGCCCATCACCCCGGCGCCCAGCACAGCCACTTTGCGGATCCGCGTCGTCATGTGGAAAAGGCTCCCTGTTGTGAAGGAGGGGACTGCACAAATGTAGGCGATTGACCCGAAAGTCAATCGGTTCGGACGGCCAGGGCGCTCGCCACCGAAGGACAAGCCGACTAGAAACCGGCACCCCATGGCTCGCCTCGACCCGCACTCGTACAACGACAGCACGCAGCCGGAGACGGAAACGCTGGACTGGAAGGCCCGCGTCGATTTCAGGACGCAGCGGCTGCACGCGGAGGTCACCCACACGCTCAAGGAGGCTTCGGCCGGCCCGCTGGACCTGGATACCCGGGACCTGGAAATCCGGGAGGTGGTGGACACGACAGGTCGCCCCTTGCCCTACATCCTCTCCCCCGCCGAGCCCATCCTGGGCAGCCGGCTGCGAATCGAACTGCCGGTGGGGCTGCGGCAGTTCACGGTCCGCTACCGCACCTCGCCCCGGGCGAGCGCGCTCCAGTGGCTGGCGCCGTCGCAGACGGCCGGCGGCCAGCACCCCTTCCTCTATAGCCAGTGCCAGGCCATCCACGCCCGCAGCGTGGTGCCGCTCCAGGACACGCCGCGCATCCGCATCCGCTACCAGGCGGCGCTGCGGATTCCCAAGGCGCTCAAGGCCGTCATGGCGGCCAGCTTCGTGCGGCGCGACGAGCACGGGGTGGAGGCGGAGGAGCACTACGAGATGCCCCAGCCGGTGCCGCCCTACCTGCTCGCCTTCGCGGTGGGCAGCCTGGCGCCCAAGGAGCTGGGGCCGCGCTCGCGGGTGTGGGCGGAGCCGGAGCTGCTGGAGGACGCGGCGGACGAGTTCTCCGGCGTGGACGACATGCTGCGCGCGGCGGAGTCCCTCTTCGGGCCCTATGACTGGGAGCGCTTCGACCTGCTCACCATGCCGCCCTCGTTCCCCTACGGCGGCATGGAGAACCCGCGCCTGACGTTCCTCACGCCCACGCTCATCACCGGGGACAAGAGCCTGGTCAACGTGGTGGCGCACGAGCTGGCGCACTCGTGGACGGGCAACCTGGTGACCAACGCCTCCGCGGAGCACTTCTGGCTCAACGAGGGCTTCACCGTCTTCGCCGAGCGCCGCATCCTGGAGGCGCTGGCCGGCTCGGAGGTGGCGGCGCTGCACGGCGCGCTGGGACGGCGCGCGCTGGACTCCGCGCTCCAGCACTTCCGCGCGCACCCGCAGCTGACGTCGCTGCGCACGCACCTGGCCGGCGTGGACCCGGATGAGGCCTTCTCCCAGATTCCCTATGAGAAGGGCTACCTGCTGCTGAGGGCCATGGAGGACGCCGCGGGGCGGCCCGCCTTCGACGCGTTCCTGCGCCACTACCTGGCCACCTACCGCTTCCGCGCGCTCACCACCGAGGAGTTCGTCGCCTTCGCGGAGAAGGAGCTGCCGGGGGTGCTGGCGAAGGTGGACGCCGAGGCGTACCTGCACCGGCCCGGCGTGCCCGCGGGGGCGCCGTCGCCGCGCTCGCGCCGGCTGGAGAGCCTGGAGGCGCTCCGGGGCACGGTGCCGACGCTGGAGCAGGCGAAGGACTGGACGCCCACGGAGTGGCAGCTCCACCTGGAGGCCCTGCCCCCCGACACCCCTCGGGGCGTCATCCAGCAGTTCGACGCGCGCTTCAGCCTCACCCAGAGCCGCAACCCAGAGGTGCTGGTGGCGTGGCTGGTGGCGGCGGTGCGCGCGAACTGGGAGCCGGCCGTGTCCCGCACCGAGTCCTTCCTGGGCGAGGTGGGCCGGATGAAGTACCTCAAGCCGCTGTACGGGGTGCTGGTCGCCTCCCACGAGCACCGCGGCCTGGCGCGCTCCATCTTCAAGAAGCACGGCGAGCGCTACCACCCCATCGCCCGGCAGGGCGTGGAGCTCATCCTCTCGCGCGCCTGAGGGCGCGCCCGGGCAGGAGCGCCTAGCGGGACGCCGCCGCGCTCAGGCGCTTCTCCGACAGGTCGAGGTACTTCTCATCCATGTCGATGCCCACGTAGCGGTGGCCCAGCTTGAGGGCCGCCACGCCGGTGGTGCCGCTGCCATTGAAGGGGTCCAGCACCAGCGCGTCCGGGGGGCAGCTCGCCTCCAGGATGCGCTCCAGCAGCGCCACCGGCTTCTGCGTGGGGTGGCTGCCGAAGGCCTTCTCCTCGCCGCCGCGCGGGACGGTGAGCGTCCACAGCCGGCCCTCGCCGTCCGCGGTCAGCTCGGCGTCACCGGAGGGCGGCAGCACCCACGCGTCGCGCATCTGCTTGCCGCCGTTCTCCGCCTTCATGCGCGCGTAGTTGAACGTGTGCTGAAGCTTGCCGCCGGACTTCGGCGAGGCCCAGATGAGCAGCTCCGTGGAGTGCGTGAAGTAGCGGCACGCCAGGTTGGGGCTCGCGTTGGGCTTGAACCAGGTGACGGTGTTGAGCAGCTTGTAGCCGAGCTTCTGTATCGCGAAGCCGACGTTGAAGATGACGTGCTGCGTGCCGCTCACCCACAGCGTGCCGGTGGGCTTGAGCAGGCGCTGGCAGGCCGCGAGCCACTCGGTGGTGAACTGGTGGTCCTCCTCCACGCCGCGCGACACGTCCCAGCCGCCCTTGGCCACCGAGACGCGCTTGCCGCCCTTGCAGGTGAAGCCGCCGTTGGAGAGGAAGTACGGCGGGTCGGCGAAAATCATGTCGAACGTCTGGGGCTCGAACTGCGACATCAGCTCCAGGCTGTCGCCGTGCAGCAGCGTGTAGGCCTCCCCTTTCGAATGGACGCTCTCGCTGAGCGAGCGGCGGACGACTTTCAGGGCAGGGGCTGCAGCACGCGCGGACATCTCGCCTCCGTCGGACTCTTCGTCGTGGACGCGGCGGACTGTGCGGTCGCTTCGGTGCTACGTCTAATTTCTGGCCTGTAGCACCCTGAAACTTGACGGGTGATTCGAGCCGTAGAAGCACCGCGAGCAGGGCGGGAGCACCTCTCCTAGGAGGCCTCCAACACCCTGCTCGTCGGGAACTGCTGGAATGTGAAGACGGCGCGGGAGCGCCTGTCTCAGGCCTAGGCCTTCTTCGCGGACGTGGGGCTCGCGCCGTACTTCTTGCGGAAGCGGTCGATGCGGCCGGCCGTGTCCACGAGCTTGTACTTGCCCGTGAAGAAGGGGTGGCAGTTCGAGCAGATTTCCACCGAGAACGAGCCGCGGGTGGACTTCGTCTCCACGACGTTGCCGCACGCGCAGGTCACGCGGGACGGCGGGTAGACGGGATGAATGTCGGACTTCATGTCGCTCTCTCCAGTGTGCCTTGCCCCCACCCGCCCACGGGTGGGAGGTCCGGCGCTGAGGGGTGGCCGGCGCTTATAATGGCGCCTGGGCCGGTTCACAAGGCCAGCCCGGCTCAATGGGACGCCGAGCCAGGGGGCTCGACGCGCTCCACCTGCTTCTGGACAGCCGGGTCGGCCGGCACGTCACTCCCGAGCTGGATGTAAGACAACAGATGCGTGCGGCCACTGCCCGTTTCGCCGCCCTTCACTGTCTGACGCAGGGCCTGCTGCCGGGCCTCCAGGCTGGCGACCATCTGCTCGATGGAGCGCTTCTCCGCCGCGTCCTTCGCACCCGAGAGCCGCGCCCGGGCCCGGACGAGGTTGTCATCGAGCAGGCGCAGGTGCTGCCGCGCGCGCTCCTGCTCCCCGGCGTCCTCGAAGCGGCCCTGGCCGTCCAGGTGGAGCACCAGCTTCGCGAGCTGACGGCCCCGGTCCCCCGGCGGAATCAGCGTGGCCAGGGCCTGGCGCTGGGGGATGCCCGGCCCCCGGCCCTCGTGGGACTGCACCACGAAGTCCACGCCTTCGACCTCGTCGGCCAGGCGCAGGGCCTCCGTGTGGGGCAGCGCCGCGAGCACCACCACCAAGGCCACCTTCGCCTTCTCGCGCAGCTGCCGCACCTCGGCGGCGAGGGCGGGCTGCACGGGCAGGCCCTGCACCACCTCCTGCGGAGCCCCGGGCGCGGGCACGCCCACCGGGACCGGCTTCTCCGTGACAGGGGACACGCCCACCACGCCCACCTTCAGCCCGCCCACCGTCACCACCGCCGAGGCGGGGAACAGCCGCTTGCCCTGCGCGTCCGCGAGGTTCACCGACAGGAGCTTCAGCCCCGCCTTGCGCGTCTGGCGCTGGAGAAAGGCCACGCCGAGCCCGAGGTCGCGCGAGCCCACGGCCATGGCCGCGGTGCCCTGCGCGTCCATCTGCGACAAGACGAGCTCCGCGCGCGCCCGAGCGTCCGGCGCGGCCGCGCTGTCCCGGCTCTTGAAGAGCGCGTTGCCCGCATCCAGCACGAGCACCGGCGCGCCCTTCTCGCGCTCCTGGTCGATGGCGGCTTTTCGTCTGGCCAGACCGCCAGACGGGTTGTGCCTTCAACCACAGGGGGCGACTTCGCCCCCATTGTCTCCGGTGAAGAGGAGGACGAGCTGCCTCGGCGCCGCCCCCGCCACCAGCGGCAGCAGGAGCAGCAGCGCCAGGGCCGCCCGCGTCATCGGACGCAAGCTCACTTCTTGCCCTTCTTGGCCGGCGCCTTCGCCTTGTCCAGCTCGGCGATGCGCTCCTTGGCCGTCTTGGCCTCGGCGGACTTCGGGTAGCTCTTGATGAGCTCCTCCAGCGCCAGCCGCGACTCCTCCTTCATCTTCAACTGGGCGAAGCAGTCCGACGAGCGCAGGTACGACTCCGGCGCGGAGTCCGCCTTCGGGTAGTCCTGCAGCACCTTGCCGTACTCGAAGAGGGCCTCGCGGCACTTGGACTCGGCGAAGTACGTCTCGCCAAGGCCGAAGTGGGCGTCGCCGAGCAGCGGGTCCTTGGCCCACTTCTTCATGAACTCATTGTAGAGCTGGCGCGCCAGCAGCAAGTCACCGGCCTTGGCCTTCTCCCTGGCGAGCGCCAGGAACTCCTTCTTGTCCGTGGGGCGCTTGAGCTCCTCGGCCTTCTTCTTCGCCTCGGCTTCCTTCAGGGCCGCCTCGCCCTGCATGGCCACCAGCTTCTGGTCCTGCGCGGCCAGAGCGGTCTCCAGCTCGGAGATTCTGTGGAGGTACGTCTCCACCTGTCCGCGGAGCTGGGCGAGGTCCTCGACCGTCTTCTGGAACTGGACGCCGATGTCCGCGTCCTTGCGGCGCGCCGCGGTGTCCAGGCCGTTCAGGGCCTTGGTGACCTCGGCGACCTTCTCGTCGATTTTCGGGAGCGTGGCGGCGAGCTGCTCACGCGTCTCCTTCAGCTCCAGCTGAATCTGAGCCGAGTCAGCGCCGAGCCGGTCGACCTTCGCCTCGAGGGCGCGGCCGCGGTCAGCGGGGTAGAAGCATCCTGGGAGTGCCAGCAGGGATATCAACGCCAAGCTTCGCATCGGACGCCATCTTAGGGCGAAACGCCCTGCCCGTCCGGTCTTCTCTCATTCCTTCGGGCCCGCGCCGCCGCCTGCCTGCCTGCCCGGTCAGCGACTCCCGCCGGAAAACTCCAGCCGCTCGGCAGCGTGCGCGCAGGCAATCCGGAGCCGGGTGGGGTTCAGGAAGAAGGGGACGGGCCGCGAGCGCCCTGCCTCCAGCGACTGAAGCGCCCGCCGATACTCTCCGGCGGCCTCCGTGGCGCGCCGGCACTGCTCCAGCAACAGCCCGAGCAGATAGCGGGCCGCCGCGTGGTCCGGGTCCAGCGCGAGACAGCGGCGCAGGTCGCGCTCCGACACGCTGTCCGGCACGCCGGATGCGGCGCCATCCAGGACACAGGCGAAGAGCAGGTCCGCTTCCAACGAGGCGTCCGGGCCGGAGGCAGGCGCGACAGCCTCATCCCTGCTCGGCGTGTCCGCGGTGGGGCGGCGCCTGCCAGGGGCCACGGCCCGGGGCACCTCCTTCGAGGAGGTCCGCGTCCGGGCCGGGGCATTGCCTCCCGGGAGCGGGCTCACCCTGGGCGCACGCGCGGCGCGCGGCTTCGCGGTCATGGCCGTCGAGCCCACCTCACCCCGGCCACGTCCCAACGCCGCGGATGCGCCACCCTGCCCCTGTGCCGCGGCCTCGTCGGAACGCACATAGAAGAAGGCCTGCTCGCCCCGGTGTACCCGCAGCGCGGGCGGCACCTGGAGCAGCGGCTCGGACGCGGACAGCACCAGGGTCCCCCCGGGCGCCAGGCGCTCGGCCAGCGCCTCCACGGTGCGCTGGAACGCCTCCGCCGGGAAGTAGAGGAGGACGGTGCGGCAGAAGATGACGCCGAAGCCCCCCCCCCCCGGCGCCACCGGATACGGGGCCTCCATCAGGTTGTGGTGCTGGAAGCTCGCGCGCTCACGCAGGGCCGGCGTCAGGACCTGCTTCGCGCCGGCCCCGGCGAAGTACCGGGCGCGCAGTTCGGGCGGAACGCGTCCCGCCTGCTCGTGGCTGAAGGCCAGCCAGCGCGCGCGGTGCAAGGTGGCTCCGCAGATGTCCGTCCCCAGCACCGTGCTGTCCGGGTCGGCGCCTGCCTCCGCGAGGAGGACGAGCAGCGTGGCCACCTCCTCGCCCGTGGCGCAGCCCGCGCTCCAGACGCGCAGCGGTCGCCGCTCCCGCGCGACCAGGGGCGCGAGCACCTGGCTCCGGAACGCGGCGAGCTGCACCTCGTCCCGGAAGAGGTCCGTCTTGTTCACCACCAGCGCGGTGATGAGGTCCTCCAGGTCCGTCGCGCCCGCCGGAGACTTGAGGAACATCAGGTACTGGTGCGGCGTGAGGCCCTGGCTGCGGGCCGCCAGCCGCGCCTCCAGCCGCCGCAGCTGGGGGCCGCTCAGCGCCATGCCCGTGTGCGCCGTCAGGAAGGCGCGCACCGCGGACCATTGCGCCCCCTCGGCCACCCGTGCTCAGCGCCCCACTGCGAGGGACTCTCCCCGGGACAGCCGCACCAGCGTCGCCGCGACCTCGTCACCGTGGATGAGGTGGTCCACCGCCTTGCGCTCCACCGCCGCGCCCGGCATGCCGAACACCACGCAGGACTCCTCGTTCTGCGCCACCGCCAGGCCCCCGGCCTGCTTGATGGCCAGCAGGCCGTCGGCGCCGTCCGCGCCCATGCCCGTCAGCACCAACCCCACCGCGCGCCGGCCGTAGGTCCGCGCCGCGCTCTCCAGCAGCACGGTGCCCGAGGGCATGTGCCCGTCCCGCTCCACGCCCGGCTTGAGCGCCACCCGCCCCCGGAAGGGAATGACGGTGTGCTGCCCAGGCGGGGCGACGAGGACGTGCCCCGGCATCAGCGGCTCCCCGTCCTGCGCCAGCCGCACCTTCAGCTTGCTGGCGCCCGCGAGCCACCCGGCCAGCGACTCCGCGAAGGCCGCGTTGATGTGCTGGACGATGACGATGGGCGCCGGAAAGTCGGCGGGCAGCTCCGACAGCATCCGGAAGAGCACCTGCGGCCCGCCCGTGCTCGCCGCCACCACCACCACGCCCATGGACACCGCGGGCAGCACCGAGGTGGCCACCCGGGGCGGCAGCAGGGGCCCGCGCTGGGGCCGGCGCAGGTGACGGATGACGCGCACCGAGGACAGCAGCCGGATCTCCCGGACCAGGTTCCAGGCGTCCGGCCCCGCGTCAATGGCGGGCTTGATTTGCAGAGCGAGCGCCCCCAGCTCCAGGGCCCGGTAGGTCAGCTCCGGCGCCTGCGAGCGCGGGTCCGCCGTGAGCACCAGGATGGGCGTCGGGCACTCGGCCATGATGTGCTCGGTGGCCGTGAGCCCGTCCATGATGGGCATGTCCACGTCCATGGTGATGACGTGGGGACGCAGCTCCTTGGTCATCTCCACGGCCTGCTTGCCGTCCGCGCAGGTGCCCACGACTTCGATATCGGGGTCCTTGCTCAGCGCCTCGCAGATGAGCTGTCGGCAGATGAGGGAGTCATCGACCACCAGCACCGACACTTTCTTGCCCATGCCCTGTCCATACCCCGTGCGCGAGCCGGGGAGTATAGCCAATGCGAGGGCATGTCAGCCCAGCAGTCGCCGCACCACATCCACCAGGTCCTGCCGAACCAGGTCGCCCTTGGTGATGTAGCCGTCCACCCCGGCCGCCAACCCCCGCCGCCGGTCCTCCTCTCCCCCACGGGTGGTGAGGATGACGACGGGCAGCCGGGAATGGACGGGGTGCCCCTTCAGGCGCCGGGCCAGCTCCAGGCCGTCCATGCCAGGCATCTCCAGGTCCGTGACGGCCAGGTCCACGGGATGAGAATCCAAGACCGCCAGGGCCTCCGCCCCATCCGAGGCGATGACGGTGTCATATCCCACCGCCTCCAGGAGGTTGGCGATGAGTTCCCGGGTCAGGGGCGAGTCGTCCACCACGAGGATGCGGCGGCGGGCCTCGGGCTGGGGCGCCGCCGAGGGGGCCGGCCGCGGCAGGGCGCTGCCGTTGTGGGCGCTGGCGGTGAGATAGGCGGCGGAGAGGACCATGGCCAGGCGCCCATCCGCCAGGGACGTGGCCCCGGTGAGGTGGCCGAAGCGGCCCAGGATTCCCTTCAGGGGGAGGATGGCCTGGACCCGCTCCTCCAGGACGCGGTCCACCACGAGCGCCGCCGCGCCGCTCTGGCTCTTCACCACCAGGGCCAGCTCGCCCTCGCGGGCGGCCCGCTCCGGCTCCAGCCCCAACAACGAGGCCAGGGGGGCCAGCGGCAACACCCGGCCCTCCACCAGAAGTGATGGCCGGCCGGCCACCTCGCACTGGTCCGCGAAGTCCACCTTGAGCGCCCGGGAGACGTGGGTGGCGCTCAGGGCCAGCGTCTCCACCCCCACCTGGATGAAGAGCAGCGGGGCCACGGTGAGGGAGACGGGGACGCGCAGCTCGAAAATCGTGCCCCAGCCCGGCGCCGACTCCACGCCCACGTCGCCCCCCAGTGCCTGGATGGAGGTGCGGACGGCGTCCAGCCCCACGCCCCGCCCCGATAGGTCCGTCACGACGTCGCGCGAGGAGAAGCCGGGCAGGAAGACGAGGTCACGGGCCGCCGCGTCCGACAGCGCATTGGCGGCGCTCTCGTCGAGCAGCCCCCGGCGCACCGCCACCCTGCGGAGCAGGGCCGGGTCCACGCCCATGCCGTCGTCCTCCACGCGGAGGATGATGCGGCTGCCCTCGCGGGCGGCGCGCAGCGTGAGACAGCCGCGCGGCCTCTTGTCCGCCGTCACCCGGTCGACCCGGGTCTCCAGCCCGTGGTCCAGGGCATTTCGGACCAGATGCATCAAGGGCTCGCGGAGCGCCTCCACCACCGCCCGGTCAGCGCGGGTGTCCTCACCGTCGATGACGAGCTCCACCTCCTTGCCCAGCTCGCGGGACAGGTCGCGCACCATGCGGGGGTAGGGCTCGAAGAGGACGGAGAGCGGCAGCATGCGCAGCGTCTGCACCTCCTCCACCAGCATGCCCAGGTCGCGCAGCTCCGCGTTGGAGAGCAGCTTCGACTCGCGGTGGAGCGCGGCGGCCAGCTCCTTGGCGGTGCCCAGGCGCGCCGCCAGCGCGGCACCCGCGGGCCCCAGGTCCTCTGCTTCGCGGGCCAGTTGGCTCAGCTCGCGAGCCAGCGCCAGCCGCCGGGCGTTGGCCAGCTCCCGGCGCCGGGCCACCTGCGTGAGGTTGGTGACGGCGCTGGTGAGCAGGTCCAGGCTCTCCACGCCGATGCGCACCGAGGTGTCCGGACGCGGCTCCGGCTGCCGCGACACGGCCGTCCCCGAGACACCACGCCCCATGGGAGACCGCGCGGCCCCCACCCCCGAAGCAGGGGCGGACGGCGCAGCGGTGCTCCCCGGGGCGGCGCGTCCCGTCGTTGAAGGCCGGGCCGCCGTCGCAGGGGGCTCGCCGGCCCTCCGGGTGGAAACACCCGTCCCTGGAGCCCCGGCACCGCCCCTGCCGGGCGATGCGGAGTGCGCCCCGCTCCCGACGACCAGCGACGTCCCCGAGGCGGGCGTGCTCGCTGCGTCCCTCCATCGTGGCGCGGCCTGGACGCCACGCCCCATGACGAGCGAAGCGCTCGCCCCAAGAGCCTCGGACGAAGCGCTCGCGCCCTCCCGGCCCGAGCGAGGGCCCTGCGGCTCCCTGCCCGATGCCAGCGACGCCCCCCGGCTTGCGGGGCTCACCTGCGGGCTCGGCTGCGCGGAGGCTGCGTCACCCGCACCTCCGCGCTCGGAGTGAGCAACGCCGCCGCGCGCGGCCCCCTCGCCTCCCGGACTGCCGGCGAGTAGCGCCCCCTGCGCTCCGGTCCCCGGCGGCAGGCGCTCCTGTTCGGAGCGGATGCACTCCTGAAGCCAGATGACGAGCCGCTCCACCGCGGGCGGCGGCTCGGCAGTGCGCTGGGTGCCGGAGAACACCAGCACCGCATCCGCGGTGGTGAGCAGCGCGTCCGTGGACGCCGGAGAGAGCACGTAGCGGAGGGGCTCCGTGCAGCGAACCAGCTCCTCCATCTCATGGACGAGCACGTTGACGTCATCGAAGCCCATCATCCGGGCCTCGCCCTTGAGCCCGTGCAGCTCCCGCAGCACGCCTCGCCCCGCCTCCGCGCTGGCGCCGGCCTCCAACTCCATCAGGGACCGGGTGATGCGCTCCACGCGCACCGTCACCAGGTCCCGGAACTGCCTGAGGAGGCGCTCGCTCGGGTTCACCCGCCTTCCTCCTCGAGCGGCTCCTGTCCGATCTGGAAGCGCTCGACCACGCCCCGCAAATCTCTCGCGAGCACGAGCAGGTCGGTGTTCGCGGTGCTCACGTGCTTGGTAGCGTTCAGGCTCTGCTGCGTAATCCGCAGGATGTCCGCCATCGTGTCGGCGAGCTGGTCGGTGCCCGTCTGCTGTTGCTGGGTTGCCAGGGAGATGCTGCGCACCGCGTACGACGTCTGTCCGGCCAGGTCGACAATCTGCCGCAGCGACTCGGACACCTGCTGCGCCAGCGTGGTCCCCGTCTCCACCGCGCGCACGCCGCCCTCCGTGGCCGACACGGCCGCGGCGGAGGCCTCGCGCACCTCCTCGATGAGGCCCTCGATCTCCTTCGTGGACTCCAGCACGTTCTCCGCCAGCCGCCGCATCTCCGCGGCCACCAGCGAGAAGCCGCGGCCCACCTCGCTGGACTTGGTGCCCTCCAGCTCCGCGTTGAGCGCCAGCAGCTCTGACTTGTCGGCCACGCCGTTGATGAACTCGACAATCTTGCCAATCTGCTGCACGCGCTTGTTGAGGCGCACCACGGCGGAGGAGATGGCGACGTTGTCCTGGCGCATGCGGGCCATGGACCCCAGGAAGTCCTCCGCGCTCCCCTGCCCCTGCTGTGCCGCCGCCAGCGTGCGCTGTGCAATCTCCGCCACCGAGCCCGCGTTCTCTGCAATCTGCCGCGCAGAGCGCGCCAGCTCCTCCGTGGTGGCGCTCGTCTCGTCCAGCGAGCTGGCCTGCTCCGCCGCGCCCGCCTCGTAGCGGCCCGACGTGGTGAGAATCTCCTCCGTGGTCGCGGTGATTTGCGCGCCGGCGCGCTGCAACTGGGACATCACGTCCGCCAGATGCGCGCGCATGGTGGAGAAGGCCGCGGACACGTCCCACACCTCGTCCTCCGCCGGCACCACACGAGGGCTGGCGAGGTCGCCCTCGGCGATGCGCTTCGCCTCGCGGGCCAGCTCCCGCAGGGGGCGCCCCAGCAGCGTGCCCCCCAGGTACGCGGCCGCCAGGGCCAGCGCGAAGACGAGCAGCACCAACCCGCCCCCCTGCGTCAGGGCCTCCAGCCGCAGCTCCCGCGCCAGCTCCAGCTGCCGGCCGACGTCGCGCTCCGCCATGAGCCGTGTGAAGAGGCGCTCTCCCAGCGCCGACGCGAGCTGGGCGGACAGCACCGCGGGCGTCACCACCGCCACGAAGGCGAAGGCCGCCAGCCGCGCGCGCAGCTCCGCGCGCCGGGGCATGGCCGCGATGAGCTGCGCGGGCGTCATGCCCAGCTCCGCCAGCCACAACACCACCCGGCGCGAGCGCAGCACGACGAGGCAGTGGACGAGCAGCGCCGTGAGCGGCCCGAAGAGCAGGCCCAGCGCGGCGATGCGGGCGGCCACCGCCAGCTCCACGCCCATGCCCAGCCACATGCACCCGCCCAGCAGCAGCGTGGTGACGAGCCAGATGGCCAGCGAGCCCAGGAAGGCCTCGTCCGGCGCGCGTGTCACCTCCGCCACCGCCGCCGCCAGCCGCTCCGGTGTGGCGGGCACGTCCCCGCGCTCGAGCCCGCGGAGCGTCCGCTGCCGGCCCAGCGACGCCGCTGCCCCCGCCACCAGGGCCGCCACGCAGAGCGCGCCCCCCAGCCCTCCCAGCACGCCCAGGCGCCCCTCCAGCGGCTCGGCCAGCGTGAGCGAGACGAAGCGCAGGCTGAGCGCGGCCCCCACCAGGTTGGCCAGGGGGACGGGCGCCATCAGGTGACGGCTGAAGGTGGCCCGCCGGGGCGTCCGCTCGGCGCTCACGCGTCACCTCCCGGCCCGATATGGAAGCGCTCCACGGCCCGCTTCAGGTCCCGGGCCAGGGTGGACAGGTCCGCGTTGGCCGCGGCCATCTGCTTGGTGGCCGCGAAGTTCTGCTCGGTGACGCGAAGGATGTCGCCCATGGCGGCGGCGAGCTGGTCGGTGCCCGTCTGCTGCTGCTGGGTGGCCAGGGAGATGCTCCGCACCGCGTGCGAGGTCTGCCGCGCCAGCTCCAGGATGAGGCTCAGGCTCTCGTCCACCTGGGCCGCCAGCCCCGTGCCCGCGTCCGTCGTCTTCAGGCCCGCCTCCGTCGCCATGACGGCCGCGTGCGTCGCGTCGCGTATCTCCGCGATGAGCTGCTCGATGGCCTTGGTGGAGCGGATGACGTTCTCCGCCAGCCGCCGCATCTCCGCGGCCACCAGCGAGAAGCCGCGGCCCACCTCGCCCGCCTTGGTGCCCTCCAGCTCCGCGTTGAGCGCGAGCAGGTCCGACTTGTCGGCAATCTCGTTGATGAACTCCACCACCTTGCCAATCTGCTGCACGCGCTTGTTGAGGCGCACCACCGCGTCCGCGATGGCCTGGTTGTCCTCCTTCATGCGCTGCATCGCGCCCAGGAAGGCGGCGGCGCCGCGCTGGCCCGTCTGCGCCGCGGCGAAGGTCGTCTCCGCGATGGCGGACACGGACTCCGCGTTGCCGGCAATCTGCTGCGCGGAGCGCGCCAGCTCCTCCGTGGTGGCGCTCGTCACGTTGAGCGAGGCGGCCTGCTCGTCCGCGCCGGCCTCCTGCTCTCCGGACGTCGTCACCAGCTGCTCGGTGGTGGTGGAAATCTGGAGGCCCGCGCGCTGCAACTGCGTGAGCGCCTGCCCCAGCTGGGACTGCATCTGCGCGAAGGCGGCGGAGGTGGCCCACACCTCGTCCTCCGCGGCGATGATGCGCGGCGGGCGGAAGTCTCCCTGGGCAATCCGGGTGGCGTCCTCGGTGATGGCGCGCAGTGGCTCGGCGATGACGGCGCCGCCCACGGAGGCCGTCATCATGACGAGCACCGCGACCAGCCCGGCCACCGCGAGCCCTCGCGGCTCGCTGGCCCGCGCCGCCGCCTCGCGCTGGACGTGGGCCGGCGCCCCCACCATCGCCTCCACCGCGGCCAGGGAGCGGGAGACGGCCGCGTCGAGGATGAAGAAGGACGGGCTGAGCAACGCGATGGCGGTGACGAGCACCATCCGCCGGCGGACGTGCCGGCGGCGAGGCGGCGCCGTGGCCACGACCTCCAACGGAGACAATCCCTGGGCTGCCACCAGCTCCACGGCGCGGCGGGCGCGGCGGGCCACCAGCAGGTAGACGGACAGCGCGCTCAAGGGCCCCAGGAACAGCCCCATCAACGTCAGCCGCAGCCCCAGCAGCCACGTGCCGCCCACCAGCGGGACGAAGACGAACGCCATGCCCAGCGCCACCACGAGCCAGCACTGGAGGACGAAGGCGAAGCTCCGCTCCGGGAACGCGCGGGCCTCCAGCAGCGCCTGGAGCAGAGACTCCGGAGTGGCCGCCAGCCTGCCCTCGCCCAGGGCGTACAACACACGCAGCGCGCGCCGCCCGTGAACGCCGGTGAACCAGAGCGTCAGCGCCAACGCCAGGCCCATCAGCAGCAGGAAGGGCGCCCACGCCCCCTCGGAGACAGTGTCGGTAAGCCAACAGTGAAGCACCGCCAGCGCCGCGCCCACCAGGCAGCCCAGCAACGCCGGACGCGCCATCCACCGCGCCACGCCTCTCAAGCCCACGGGCACCGTCATGCGCCCTCTCCCCCCGCGCGCAGGAAGCGCTCGAAGTCCTCCAGGCCCAGCAGCGGCCACAGCTCGCCGCGCGCCAGGACGAAGCCCTGCAGGCTGCCCCCCGAGGCGCGCACCGCCACCGGCGGCGCGGGCAGCACGGGGTGCGGCTCGGCGTCAATCTCCAGCGTGTCCACGCCCACCGTGCCGCCCGAGGCCGTCACCAGCACCCGCGCGGCGCCTCCCGGAGCGCGGAAGGCCTGGCGCGCGGACGCCGCCACCTGCCCCGCGGGCGAGGTAATGGACGCCACCTCATGCGCATGGAAGGCCAGCCGGTGGGAGCCGGCATGACACAGGAGCATTCCCCGGACATGGCCCGGCGGCCCCATGGCTCAGGCCCCCTGGCTGAGGTGGTCGAAGAGCCCGTCGGGGTCGATGACGGCCACGTCCCGGGATCCGCTCTTGGCGGGGCCCCGCAGGTGGACGTGGACGCCGGTGGGGCCCAGGGGCTCCAGCGTGCCCGTCACCGGGGAGACGCCGGCCACCGTGCTGGCCGTGAGGGCCAGGGTGCCACGGGGCAGGCGCACCAGCACCGCCCTGCGTGACCCCTGACTGACGCCGCCCACCAGCAGGCCCATGTCCACGACGGGGATGACTTCACCCCGGTGCGCGAACACGCCCAGCAGGTGGGCTGGAGCGCCGGGCACCCGCGTGAGCTCGGGGAAGGTCACGACCTCCGCCGCGCTCTCCGCGGGTACCGCGTACCAACTGCTGCCACAGGCAAAGACGAGATAGGACTGACGCGCTTCCGGCTCTTGGACGGCCATCACACGCGCAGCCTACCTCAGCTCAGCGCTGGAACTCGACGCGGCGGTTCTCCGCCCACGCATCTTCGGACGAAGCCGAGTTCACCGGGCGCGTCTCACCGTAGCCCACCGTGCCCAGCTGGCTGCCCGGCACGCCCAGGTCCGTCAGGTAGCGCTTGACGGCCGCCGCGCGGCGGTTGGAGAGCTGGAGGTTGTACTCCTCGGTGCCGCGCTCGTCGGCATGGCCGGCGAGCGTGACGCGGCCCGGCGAGGACTTCAGGCACTGGGCCAGGTCGGACAGGCGCTGCTGCGCATCCGCCGTCAGGCCGGACTCGTTGAAGCCGAACGGGATGGGGCTCCAGTCGCAGCGCTCCGCAGCGGCCGTCACGCACTGGCCGGCCTGGCACTCCTGGCCCTCACCGCAGTCGGAGCTGGAGGCGCAGGTGTTCTCGGGAGCCTGGCACCGGCCCGCCTCGCACTTGCCACCACCGGGGCACTGCGTGTCCTGCTGGCACTGGGCCTGCTCGCACTTGCCGGCCTCGCAGATGCGGCCGCTGCCACAAGCGCTGTCCGTGGTGCACTCAGGCGGCTTGGGGGCGCACTTGTTTGCCTGGCAGGTGAAACCTTCCTGGCAGTTGGCGTCCGTCGCGCACTCCTGGCACTGGCCCTGGACACAGACTTCGCCCTTCTCCGCGCAGTGCTCGTCGTTGTTGCACTTCGGGTACGAAGGGGTGCAGCCGCCGATAATGGCGACGGCGAGGGAGAGCCCCGCCAAAAGGGAAATCCGACGCATTATTGCCTCCAGAATCCTGTAGTCGAAAACGCGCCCGCGCCCGCGGGGTCTGGTCGGTGGCGTGTAGTCTTACTGGAGGGGGTGAGTCAAAACATTTGTCCCGCTCCGGAGGGCCTACCCGGTCGCCGAAACCCTTGAATGTCCAAATATTTTCCGTGAGATTGTCATCGTTGCCCGCGTGAGGCCGCGCCTCATGGCCCGCCTCCGGAAAAGCCCGCCATGCCCGCCTCAGTCCTCATCGTCGATGACGAGAAGAACATCCTCCTGACCCTGAGCCAGTCGCTCCAGCTCGCGGGGTATCAGACACACCTGGCCAGCAGCGCTCAGGTGGCGTTGGACGTCGTCAGCGCCCGGCCGGTCGACGCCGTGCTGATGGACGTGAAGATGCCAGACATGGACGGACTCACCGCGCTGGAGAAGCTCACCGCGCTGAAGCCCGAGCTGCCCGTCATCATGATGTCCGGGCACGGCACCATCGACACGGCGGTGAAGGCAACGCAGCTGGGAGCCAGGGATTTCCTGGAAAAGCCAATCGCTCGCGAGCGGCTGCTGGTAGCGCTGCGCAACGTGCTCAAGCACCAGGCAGCCATGGCGGAGCTGCAGGAGCTTCGGGCGCAGCTGGGGCGCTACGACATGGTGGGCGGCGGCCCGGCCATGCAGCGCATCTTCTCGCTCATCCAGCGCACGGCGCCGTCCGAGGGCCGGGTGCTGATCACCGGGGAGAATGGGACGGGCAAGGAGCTGATTGCCCGGGCGCTGCACCAGCACTCGCGGCGCAGGGGGCAGCCCTTCGTGAAGCTCAACTGCGCGGCGGTGCCGCACGAGCTCATCGAGAGCGAGCTGTTCGGCCACGAGAAAGGCGCGTTCACCGGCGCGGTGAGCGTGCGGCGGGGCAAGTTCGAGCTGGCCCACGAGGGCACGCTGTTCCTGGATGAGATTGGCGACATGCCGCAGGCGATGCAGGCCAAGCTGCTGCGCGTGTTGCAGGAAGGCGAGCTGGAGCGCGTGGGCGGCGCGGAGACGCACAAGGTGGACGTGCGCGTCATCGCTGCGACGAACAAGAACCTGGAGGCGGAGATTGCCGCCGGGCGCTTCCGCGAGGACCTCTACTACCGCATCAACGTGGTGCAGATTCACTCGCCCCCGCTGCGGGAGCGGCGTGAGGACCTGCCGGACCTCATCAAGACTTTTCTCGACGAGGCCTGCGCCAAGAACGGGCGCCGGCCGCTGACGCTCTCACCCGAGGCGCTGGCGGTGATGAGCGCCTACGACTACCCCGGCAACGTGCGCGAGCTGCGCAACCTGGTGGAGCGGTTGGCCATCCTGTGTGAGGGCCCGCTCATCAGCCGGACGGACGCGCTGGAGCTGCTGCCCCGGGGGCGGAACGTGCCGCCGGCGCCGCCCGTGGAGACCGCCACCGCGCCCGCCAGTCCCCTCCCCCCGGCCGAGGCCGCCAGCATGCCCGCGCCCGTTACCGCGACGCCCGTGCAGCCGGAGCCCCCCGCGCCCGCGGGCTTCCGGCCCCGCGCGGACCGCACGTTCCGCGATCAGGTGGAGGACGCTGAGCGGGAAATCATCCAGTACGTGCTTGCCCATACACATGACAATGTGACGGAAGCCGCGCGGTTGCTCGATCTGGAGCGTGGGCACTTCTATAAAAAGATGAAAGCGCTTGGCTTACGACGGGGCAGCTCGGAGTCGTAATGCTGCGGATTCATTGAGGCTCCCATGCGAATCAATATCGCGTGTCACATCGTATGTGACAATGCCAGTTGGAGTTGAGCGAGCCTCGATTGAAGCTGTACACAAACCGACAGATCCGCATCGAGGATGACGACGGCGAGGTGGGCGTCATCACCGTGGAAATCGAGGTCAGGGCGGGAGTGGGCAGCCTCGAACGGATGGAGGTTGCTGACCACGCTTGGGTTGTACTTCGAGGTGTCGAAGGACGGGGACGCGCTGCCCCTGAAGGTGCTGGGCCACGACATCGAGGACATGGTGCCTACCCTCCTGCGAGCACTGGAGAAGCGCTTCGGCGTGGTGTCAGCCCGTGCCGACAAGCGAGAGCAAGCGCGGCACGAGCGTGAGCAGTTCGTCGCCACGCTTGAATCCACGGGCACCCTGGAGGTCGCCAGCGAAGGGGTGAGGGCAGTCATCTCGGGCTTGTCGTTGCCGGAGCTGAAAGGCACGGCGACGCAACGCCAGCACGCCTCTGACGTCCGAGCCGCCGAGCTTCAAGGCTTCATCGCTGCACAGATTCGGCAGCTCTCACCCATGCAGGGGCCCACTCAGTGGGGCGATGCGGTGGACGACTTCTCGAAGCGAGTGAAGCTCGTGCAGGGACTCCTCTCCGAGAAGGTGGAGGCGCGGTGGTGGATGGATGTCCAGTCGCCCACCTGGAACAAGATCGGGGAGCGCTCCATTCAGCCATACGTCCAGACGGCTCTGCTGCAGGAGCCTCCGCCCATCGAGCCGCCACTGTCCGTCGTCGTGACGCGCGAGCAACCATAGCCTCGCCACTCTCACCGGCCACGGGCCCGACCCCGCAAAGGCCAAGCGGGCCTGGGCTGGGCCGAGGCACTGACAGCGCAGCACGAATGACACGGCCCGGAGCCTCGATGAGTCCATCGTGCTCCGGGCCTGTCTGACCTGCCTCCGCTCAGCTCAGGGTCGCGATGCCCTGCCCCAGCAGCTCCGCCTCGCGACCCCGGCGCGACGGATAGCGATCACCGAAGTCCTCCAGGTTGGCCTTCGCATCGTCCCAGCGCTGCTCCGTCACCTGCGCGAAGAAGTTGGGCGTGGCCGTCTTCAGCGAGCCGTACTGGAAGCCCACGGAGGCAATCACCGTCTGCATTTCCCGTGGCAGGTCCGCGAACATCGGCCGGCTGCCGCCATCCGCTTCATTCAAGGCGGTGACGGCGTTGTTGTACTCCTTGACCACGGAGTCCAGCGCCTGCCCCTTGACGGCCCGGTCCAGCGCCTTGACCTCGTCCGCCGTCAGCGTCAGCGGGTTCTCCGCCAGGAAGTCCGCGGCGGCCTGCCCCTGCTTGCCGAGATAGGGCTCCAGCTTCGCCTTCAGCTCGTCCGATAGGTCCAGCCGGTCCAGGTCGTTCATGTTCCGCGCGCCCAGGTCCACGCCGGTGCCCACCGTGACGCCGCTCTTGCTGCCCTTCGCGTCGGGGACATAGCCCTGCTGTACCGCCCGGCCCTCCTGCTCGCCGATGAAGTCCCAGTCGACATCCGGCTCCTTGGCCGCGGCAACTCCCTCGTCCGCCACGACGCCCCCGGCCTCGGCCGAAGCCTGGAGCTGAACCGCCCCCTTCGCGGGCTGCGAATCCCAGCCGTCCTTCACCGAATAGCCAGTGGCCCGGTTCTGCGACTGCCGGGCGGCCGCGTCCCGCGGATTCGCCTCGCTGCGCGCGGCGCGGTTGAGCTCCCCGCGTCCCACGCTCGTCTCGCGCTGGCTGCTTCTCGACGGTGACGAACGATCGATCCCAGTCATGGCACTCCTCTCCGAATGCGTGAAAATTCCACCCAGAGTAGAGAGCCTGTCACCTACAACCACAGACATCAAGCCGCCAAAGTAGATTTAACCTGATTTCACTCCAGTCCTCCGAAACGCAACAACGCTGTAACGAGGGCCGCGCTTGCGACGACGATGACGAAGGGCTGCCTCCTCCATGCCAGCACCGCGCCCGCGAGCACGCCCGCCGGACGTGCCCAGCCCGCGAAGCCTCCGTTCGCCGTCAGCGTGGCCGTGGCCACGAGCGCCGTGAGCAACGCAATAGTGGAGAGCGACAGCAAGCGCTGGACGCGCGCCGACACCTGCACACGCTGACTCAGCAGCGGACCCGCGAGCCGGAAAGCATAGGTGCCCGCCGCCAGGACCAGAATTGGAAGCAGCGTCATTTCAGCGCCACTCCGACGGCCAGCAGCGAGAGCAGCACCGGCCCCCCGGCTGGAAGGAAGGGCGTGGTGGCGAGCGCGATGACCACCGCACCTCCAGCCACCCAGCGCGCGGTGAACGCGGCCTCCCGGGCTCCGATGCCATCGGACACATCGGCCGCACCAGTCTCGGCGGGCTCCTTGCCGGCCGGAGCGACCAGCGAGGGCAGCAGCAAGGCCAGGAGCCCGGCGGGAAACGCGGCATCGAGCCCCATGGCCTCTGGATTGCCCAGGGACTCCCCCACCAGGGCGCCGACGATGACGCCCGCGTTCCAGACGATGAACAACGCACCGCCGCACAGCCAGTACGCCGCTCTCCTGCGCTCCGGTGACGCCTGCGCGAGCGCGAAGGCCACGGACTCGTCCACCATCAGGTGCGCCCCGAGCAACCGCACCGGCCAGCGCGAGCCGAGCACCTCGGACACGGCCAGACCGAACGGCAGGTGCCTCGCGTTGAGCAGCAGGCCCGCGATGACCGCGGCGACAGGACTGCCTCCGGCCGCGACCACGCCCACGGCCATGAACTGAGCGCCACCGGCGAACACCAGCAACGACATGGCGGACGCGAGCCACACCGACACGCCCGCCGCCACCGCGATGGCGCCGAACGATGCGCCGACGACACCCGACGCCGCGGCCACGGCCGCTACATCTCGAACCAACCGCCGATCCACATGCCCCATAGGGGGCATCCATGGAACGGCGTCGCGAGCCGGTCAACGCCGAACCTCGGCACGTCCACTGTGCGCCCCCCACGTCCCACTTCTACTGCGCGTCCCCGTGTACCGACGCCCATGAGTGAAGCGGCGTGCAACCGGGCTGAAAGAGACCCACCCTTGCAGTACAGGAAGATGGTTTCGGGGGCTGAACGCGCGGACGGGACGTGGGAGAGTCGCCGTCGATGAGCACGGCCCCCATCCTCGGCATCGACTTCGGGACCACCAACACCGCCGCCGCCTTCTTCGACAAGGCGGGCAAGCTCCGGGTCGTCCCCGTGACGGACAAGAGCATCACACTGCCCTCGGTCGTGTGGTTCCACGCGGCGGACAAGGCCCTCGTCGGTCACGCCGCCCGCAGGCAGATCATCGACGACCCGCGGCACACTGTCTTCGGCGCCAAGCGCTTCCTGGGCCGCCGCTTCCAGTCCGAATACGTCACCCAGCACAAGGACAAGTACGCCTTCGAGCTCGTCGAGGCCGAGGACGGCTACACCGCCGTAACGATGTACGGGAAGCAGACGTCCCTGACGGACGTGGCCCACCTCATCATCAAGCAGATTCTCACGCTGGCGAACCATGCCGCTGGGACGCCGTTCCGCGAGTGCGTGCTCACCGTGCCCGCGCACGCCAGCAGCCGCCAGCGCGCGGCAGTGCGCCACGCCGCGGAGCGGGCCGGCGTCCAGGTGCGCGCCATCGTCAACGAGCCCACCGCCGCTGCACTCTACTACGCCAACCTGCGCAACCCCGAGCAGACGGTGATGGTGTTCGACCTGGGCGGCGGCACCTTCGACGCCACCCTCCTCGCCGTCCAGAACAAGGTGGTGAAGGTGCTGGCCACCGGCGGCGACGCCTTCCTGGGCGGCGCCAACTTCGACGAGCGCATCGTGGAGATGCTGGCGGACGACTTCCAGCAGAAGCACGGAATCGACCTGCGCGGGAACAAGGTGGTGATGCAGCGGCTCGTCTTCGCCGCCGAGTCCGCGAAGATGGCGCTGAGCCAGCGCGACGCCACCGTCCTGCGCGTGCCCTGCATCGCCCAGAAGGACGGCGGCTTCATCGACTTCGATTACACGCTCACCCGTAAGCGACTCGAGGAGATGGCCTTCCAGCTCATCGAGCGCACCGCCTCCGCCTGCGACGACGTGCTGGAGCGCGCGCAGCTCAAGGCCGACCAGATTGACGAGCTGGTGCTCGTCGGCGGTCAGACGCGCATGCCCGCCATCCGGGAGCGATTCTCGCACTTCAAGCGGCTATCCACCGATAAGGCGGTCAACCCGGAGCTCGGCGTCGCGGTGGGAGCTGCCATCCTCGGCCGGAACCTGGCGCGCGGAATCTCGGGACTGGCGGACGTGGTTCCCATGCCCATCAGCATCATGGTGCCCGGCGGTGCCCAGCACGAGGTCATCCCCGCCAACACGCCCGTCCCCGCCACCAGGTCGGTCACGTTGGAGCTGCCCATGATTCCCGGGCCGCTCTCCATCGCCCTCTTCGAGGCGCTCGACACGACCACCGTGGACCGCGAGCTGCTGGGCACCGTCCGTGTCGAACTGGACTGGCGCACCACCCACAAGGGCCCCACCACGTTGGAGCTGCGCATGGGCCAGGACTTCGTCCTCAGCGCCGCGCTCGTCTCCCCACAAGGTGCCCGGCACCCGCTGACCATCAGCGACCTGCGCGCGCCCAAGCGCTCCGCATAGCCCCTGCCCGCCAGCCAGGCGCGGAGCCACCGCGCTGCATGTCGGCGCCAGGCACTCGCGCCAGCGCGCGAAGGGGCGAGCGGACCGCCTTCCAGACGCCCCCTTCGATGCCACGAGCCTGACGCACGCCGCCGTGCGAGGATGCGCGCACATCTTGGGAGGTACACGACATGCTGGGTAAGTCCGCGGTGGGCTTGACGCTGATCCGCGTGGTTTTCGGTCTCTCGCTGGCGCTGGGCCATGGGCTGCCCAAGCTCACCGGCGACATGAGCAAGTTCGCGGCGGGTGTGGCGCAGCTCGGCTTTCCCTTCCCGACCTTCTTCGCCTGGTGCGCCACCCTGGCGGAGCTCCTGGGTGGGCTGCTGGTGGCCGTGGGACTCTTCACGCGGCCGGCCGCCGCGATGGCGGGCTTCACCATGCTGGTGGCCCTCTACCGGCATCGCGCGGACCCGTTTGGCCGCATGGAGATGGCGTTGCTCTACCTCGCCGTCATGGCCGGCGTGGCGCTCATCGGCGCGGGGCCGTGGAGCCTCGACGCCAAGATGCGCCGCCGCGCCTGAGCCGCACCGCTCAGGCGGCCACGCGCTCCACACAGGCTGGGGTGTCGTTTGCGGGTGAGTTCACCACGCGCGACACCTCGTAGGCCTCCAGCGACTCCTCGGTGAAGGGCACCAGCAGCGGGAGCAGCACCGAGGACTCCTGCGGCTCCGGGCGCAGCCACAGCTCCTGGGCTTCTGGCGCGAGGATGACGGGCATCCGGTCATGGATGGGCGCCATCAACGCGTTGGGCCCGGTGGTGATGAGGGTGCAGGTGTTGAGCACCTCGCCCGTGTCCGGCGCGGTCCACTCCTCCCACAGCCCCGCGAGCGCCAACAGCTGCCCGTCCTTGCGGTGGAAGAGATACGGCGTCTTCGGCTTCGTGGTCTGCTTCCACTCGTACCAGCCATCCACGACGACCAGGCAGCGGCGCCTCTTGAGCGCGGAGCGGAAGCTGGGCTTCTCCGCCACCGTCTCGCCCCGGGCGTTGATGAGCTTGTTGCCGATGGCCGGGTCCTTCGCCCACGAGGGGATGAGGCCCCACCGGAAGGCGTCCAGCATCCGCGCGCCATCATTGGTCACCACCGGCATCAGCTGCGTGGGACACAGGTTGAAGCGCGGCCGGTCCACCGCGGTGCGGATGCCCGCGAGGCCCAGGCCGGTGACAATCTGCTCAGGAGAGGTTCGGACGGTGACACGGCCACACATGGGCGGGAAGTATCGCCCTGGCTGGCCGAATGCCCAAGAAGACGTCAGCGGGCGCAAGCAAACAAGCGGGCGGACGCCAAGATAGAATGGTGGGCATGAGCGACCAGGACAGCTCCCGCATCGGTGGCAAGCCCGCGGAGTCTCCGAAGAACCCCAAGGTGTATGGCGTTCCAGTGAAGATCGACCCGTACACGTCCGTGCGGACAGACCATTCCCTGGGCACGAGTGGCTCACCGAGCGCACCGAAGAAGAAGGATGAGCGGCCGTTCGACCCTTTCGGCGTCGTCATCGAGTCGCCCACGGGCGGCGACTGAGCTGCTGAGTCCAACGCAACGTGTAACGCCACTGAACTACAACGGGCGCACCATGAACCGGACCTCGCTGCTGCCTCTTTGCGTTGCTGCTTCGCTCGTCGCCTGCACCGAGCGAACCCCTGGCCCCGGCGCCCAGGCCGCGGGCATCAACGATGCCGGCGTGGGCGAATACACCGGGGCGCCAGCCTCGGAGAAGGGGACGTGCTCGGCGTCAGGGCTGTCCCCGCGCGCGACGCCCGCGTCCCCTGTCCTCCCCGCTCCCACCGAGTCCATGCGCCAGCGCATCATCGCCGCCGCCGTGGCGTGCGACTACGCGGCGCTCGACACGTTGGCGGATGAGAACGGAAAGGCCGTGCGGTTCTCCTTCGGCGACGGCACCGATGCTGGAGAGTACTGGCGCGCGGCGGAGAAGCTGGGCAACCCCGTGCTGGCCCGCATCGTCAAGGTGCTGAACCTGCCCTACGCGAAGGAGGGGAACCTCTACTTCTGGCCAGCGGTCCACGTCACTGGCGCGACGTCCGACAAGGACTGGGCCGCCATCACCGGCGTCTACCCGAAGAACGAAGTCGAGGAGATGCGAGACCAGGGCAGCTACCTCGGCATCCGCGTGGGCATCACCCCCGAAGGCGACTGGCAGGTTGCCGTCGAGGGTGACTGATTCCAGCCGGAGTCGCTCATTGATGAAAGACTCCGCCTGCGCTCGGCATCGCGACAGGACGGGACCGTCGATGGCTCAAGCACTCGACCGCCCACTCCAGCCAGAAGTGGGCAAACCCATACACGGGCGCCGGCAAGCGAGTCCGCGCCCCGCCAGTCCCCACGACGCACTACGTCGGCAGCTTGATGCCAGACAGCCGCTGGAACAGCTCCACCGCGAAGCCGTCCGTCATGCCAGAGATGTAGTCCGTCACGCACAGCAGACGCTGGTACTTGGACAGGCGGGCCACCGCCTCACCGATGGCCTCATCCCGGGACGCGGCTTCCTCCCTCGCGTCCCGCACATGCTCCGGGCGCTGGAAGAGGTCCAGCGGTAGCAGTTGCCGCAGCTTCTTCTCCTCGCGGTTCGGCGTGTCCGTCACCACCGCCGACGCGAACATGTCCAACAGGCCGCCCAGCGTCTTGAAGCCCGCGCTCTCAATCTGGAGCACGCGCTCACTCTCATAGCCGTAGCGGCGCGTGAGGTTCCGAATCGCCTTCAGCGGCTGCTTCACGTCCTCTCTCGCGGAGGCGAGCGGCTCCTCCCACTTCCCCTCCTCCATCGCCTCCACGTTCTCCAGGAACACCTTCACGCACGCCTGGATGAGCTCACCAATCGCCCGCGCCCGCGCCTGGGCCAGCCGCGTCTCGGGGTGCGAAGGCGGCGGACGCACGGGCCCCTTCACCGGCTTGGGCAGCACCGCATCCAGCAGCTCACAGGCGTCCCGGATGGGAATCAG
Organism: Pseudomonadota bacterium; assembly: GCA_023426545.1. GTDB lineage: Bacteria > Myxococcota > Myxococcia > Myxococcales > Myxococcaceae > Myxococcus. The sequence goes on along the minus strand of JAFAAN010000040.1, from coordinate 28,600 downwards.
CCCCAGCTTCGCCGAGTCCTCCAGGTCGATGACCGCGTAGCAGATGTCATCCGCGGCCTCGACGAGGAAGGCCAGCGGATGCCGCGAGAACACGCCGGGTTCCCGCTCCACCAACCCCACGGCCCGGTATGCCTCCAGTGCCAGTTCCTCGTCGTCCTGGAAGTAACCGAACTTCTTCTCCGACACGCGCGACATGTCCCGTGCCCGCCCTCCAGGCAGCACCGAGGCGCGCGGGTACTTGCTCATCGCGCCCAGCGTCGCCGCCGTGTAGCGCAGGCCGCCCCGCCGCTCGCGCGACTGGAGCCGGTTGAGGATACGGAAGCCCTGCGCGTTGCCCTCGAACGACTCCAGGTCCTTCCACTCCTCCACCTTCGAGAAGGGGCTGGGCCGCCCCTCCACCGTGGCCCCGGGCGGGGCCAGCCGCTGCGATACCCAGTGCTGGATGGCCGCCTCCCCGGAGTGCCCGAAGGGCGGATTGCCTATGTCATGCGCGAGGCACGCCGCCGCGACGATGGTGCCCAGGTGCGAGGGATTCACTTTCACGTCCCGCGCCAGCAACCCCCGGCCCGCGAGCGCCCCCAGCGAACGCCCCACGCACGAAGCCTCGATGCTGTGCGTCAGCCGCGTGCGCGTGTAGTCGCTGGTGGACAACGGAAACACCTGCGTCTTGTCGTGCAGGCAACGGAACTCCGCGGAGAAGACGATGCGGTCATAGTCCCGGTCGTAGTCGGTCCGCTCGTCCTGGAGCAGCGCGTCCATGTCGCTCAGGACGGGCGCCGTCTCCTCCGCCGGCTTCTTGTCCGAGCCCACCCGGTAACCCGACAGAAGCATCCGCCAACGCTCCGTTCGACTGCTGCTGCTCACGCCTGCCTCGCTGGACGAAGGGACCTGGGGCGACATGCTGCCGCCCTCCGGGTGCGAGGCAAGTTTTACCAGCCGGGCGAACGAGCCTCCCGCCCCCTCCACCGCGCCGCTGGACGAACGCGCGGCACCTGGGCAGCCTCTCACCCGGCGAACACCGCCCATCCCCATCGAGGAGTCCTCACGCATGAAGCTCAAGGCCCTGTGCATCACCCTGTCGCTGCTCGCTCTCCCTGGCGTGGCCTCCGCGCAGGGCGCGCTCGGCTCCCTCGGCAAGGCCGCCGGCAACGCCGGCAAGGCCGCCGTGGAGAAGCGCGTCAACTCGAAGCTCATGGATGAAGGCCGGCAGAACCAGTGCAGCTTCAAGACGGGCACGGCCCAGCTCGAAGCGGGCTGTGACGCGAAGCTCAAGAAGCTGACCAACGCGCTGGTCGATGCCAAGAAGCAGCTCGTCGCCGCGGGTGTGAAGTCCTACAAGTTCGAGGTCTCCGGCCACACCGACTCCTCCGGCGACGCGGCCAAGAACAAGGCGCTCAGCGAGCAGCGCGCGGAGACCATCGTCAAGGAGTTGGTCGCGCGCGGCATCCCCCGGGGCGAAATCGTCGCCGTGGGCTACGGCTCGGCGAAGCCGCTGGTGAAGCCCGACGACACCGCCGCCAAGAAGGCCAAGAACCGCCGCTACGAGCTCCAGGTCCGTCTGTAGGCTCAGCTCGCGAGGGTATCCGTGGCGCCCTGCACCGCGGGCGCCACGGGCTCGGGGGCGTCGTCTCCCCGCGCCCGCCTTGCCGCGGGGATGAAGCTCATCGCGCGCTCGGCCAGGGCGGTAATCGTGAGTGATGGGTTGACGCCCGGGTTGGCGGAGATCGCGGAGCCGTCGACCACGTACAGGCCATCATGGCCGAACAAGCGGTGCTGGGCGTCGATGACGCCCGTCTCCGTCGAGTCCCCCATGCAGCAACCGCCCAGGATGTGGGCCGTCGTCGGGATGCCCAGCAGCGTCTCGCTCACCATCGTCATCGGGTAGCCGTCCAGCTTGTCCGAGACGCGCCGGGCCAGGTCGAAGGCCTCCGGCATGTTGGACGTGGGCGCTGGTCCCGCCTGAAGCGCGGTGCCCAACCCCAGCGCCCGGGAGCGCTTCATGCGCAGGTGGCCTTCCAGCGTCCGCATGTAGAGCAGAATCAGCGTGCGCTTCGCGAAGTCGGGAACGAACCACGCCTTGAGGAAGCGCAGCGGGTGACGGGCCAGCAGCCCCACCAGCCGGGCGAGGCGCTGGAGCAGCGTCGCCCCGGGCACCTGCGGCGCCATCAGCAGCCGGAAGAAGCCCGAGCCCGCGGAGTAGCGCACCGGCTCCAGATGGGACTGGGCGTCGGTGTGCAGGATGGAGCCGATCGCGATGCCGCGTGAGAGGTCGTGCTCCTTGCGGCCGCTCACGATGCCCATGAGCGCCTCGGAGTTGGTGCGCACGCCATCCCCCAGGCGGTCCGACAGGCGCGGCAGCCCGCCCTTGCTCGCCTTCAGCTTCAGCAGCAGGTCCAGGGTGCCCAGCACGCCCCCCGCGAAGATGACGTTCCGGGCGGTGAAGCGAAGCTTCTTGCGGAAGAAGCGCCGGGCCCCCTGGAGCGCCTCGACCTCGTAGCCGCCCCCGGGCAGCGGGCGCACCCAGGTGACCTCGGTATCCGCATGCAAGGTGAGGCCACGCCGCTCCGCCAGGTGGAGGTAGTTCTTGTCGAGCGTGTTCTTGGCGTCGTGGCGGCAGCCCAGCATGCAGCCACCGCACGCGTTGCAGCCCGTCCGGTCCGGGCCCTCGCCGTCGAAGTACGGGTCCTTCACGGTGACACCCGGCTCACCGAAGTACACGGCGACGGTGGACGGCTGAAAGTCCGTGCGGCCCATGTCCGCCCCCACCTCCTGGAGCACCCGGTCCGGCACGGTGCGCAGGGGGTTGGTGGTGGCGCCCAGCATCCTCCGCGCGGTGACGTAGTGCGGCGCCAGCTCCTCCTTCCACGCCGCGAGGTGTCCCCAGGAGGACGCCTGGAAGAAGTCGTCCTTCGGGATGGGAAGCGTGTTGGCGTACACGAGCGACCCGCCGCCCACCCCCACTCCCGACAGCACGGTGACGTGGCGGAAGAACGTCATCTTGAACAGGCCCCGCCACCCCAGCGTGGGCATCCACAGCCAGCGCTTCAGGTTCCAGTTCGTCTTCGGGAAGTCCGTGCCCCGCAGGCGCCGTCCCTTCTCCAGCACCACGACGCGGTAGCCCTTCTCGGTCAGCCGGAGCGCGCTGACGCTGCCCCCGAACCCCGAGCCGATGATGAGCCAGTCGCAGTCCATGGCCTTCCAACCTCCCGGCGGCTTCCGCGCCGCGCCGCCCCAGCGCGGGCGGCGCCGGGCGCGGCCACTCTACGTCAGTCGGATGCGCCCACCTGTGCCGGAGATTCGGCGCAGGCGGGAGACGAACCGCCCGCCTGCTCCGCGCTACAACTCGGGCAGGTACTTGCCGTCGCAATTCGAGTCGTTCACGAAGGTGCCGCAGGCGCTGCTGACGCTCGAGACGGGTGCGCGGCCCCCCGGGTAGCACCCGGTGTTGGGCGCCTCTTCACAGTACGCGTAGGAATTGAAGTCGATGCAGCGGCCCGTCTGGTAGCCGTAGGCGTCCGTCTCACAGTAGGCGTAATACTTGAACTGCTGAACATCGCCCTCCGGCTCGGACGCCTGCGTCTCCAACTCGGTGCCGCCACAGGCCGCGCCACCCAGGACGGCAACGCACATCAAGGAAATCCACGACGTGGAAAAGCGCATGACTTGCCTCCTCGGGCAGGTGACCACGCCAGAGTGAAGCGCCCGGCCACTTCACTCTGAGTATGTCCTCTTCTATACACCGCTCCCCGCGCATCGTAAGCCTTTCTTCCAGGAAAAGCAGAGGCTGCTCCTCACAGCCCGCCCCCGTGGGCTGAAACGCAACACCGTCCCCTGGAGGAGCAGGATGAAGACCTGGATGCCGGCAGTCCTGTTGCTGCTGAATGCCCCGCTGGTCCTTGCCGAGGCGCCCAAGGCACAGCCCAACGACAAGCATGTCTGGATTACGTTGGGCGCGGATGCCATTGCGCCCATGCAGGAGGCCTTCGCGGCCGAGGGCTGGGACGCGCCCACTGCGCTCCGGCGGCAGGAGCACGCGGGCGTCTTCCGCGTGAAGGAGTCCCAGCTGACGCGGCTGGCGCTGCTGATGCACGAGAAGTTCGAGCGGTGCGCGGGCTTCATCACCTATGACACGCAGGAGGAGGCGCTGGCTTCCCTGACGCCCGCCGCCCCCGCGGCGTCGCAGAACGCCATCAGCTACGCCCTCACCAACGCCGCGACCGTCAACACACTGCTGGGGACGCTGTCGGACGCGAACATCCTCTCCACCATCACCTCCCTGTCGGCCTTCCCCACGCGTCATCAGAACTCTCAGGGCGGTGTGGACGCCGCCGCGTGGGTCCTGGCGAAGTGGCAGGGCTTCGTCACTGGAACGGGGCGCTCGGACGTCACGGTGGAGTACTTCCGGCACACGGGCTGGCCGCAACCCTCGGTCATCTTCACCATCCGGGGCACCACGCTGCCCAACGAGGTCGTCATCGTGGGCGGTCACCTGGACTCCATCAGCTCCGGCAGCACCGCGCCCGGCGCTGATGACGACGCCTCCGGCGTGGCGACCTTCACCGAGGTCATCCGCGCCGCCATGGTCCGTGGCTACCGTCCCGAGCGCACGGTGAAGTTCATGGCCTACGCCGCCGAGGAGACGGGCCTGCGCGGCTCGCGTGAAATCGCCGCCTGGCACAAGAGCAACAACGTCAACGTGGTGGGGGTGCTGCAGCTCGACATGACCAACTACCGGGGCTCCAGCGTCGAGGTGGGCATCGTCACCGACTACACCAACGCGTCGCAAAACCAGTTCATCCGCAACCTCATCGCGACGTACGTGGGAATCTCCCACACCAACACGTCCTGCGGCTATGCGTGCTCGGACCACGCCTCGTGGCACAATCAGGGCTACCCGGCCTCCATCCCCTTCGAGGCGCTCGTCTCCCAGATGAATCCCTACATCCACACGACGGGAGACACCCTGGTCCGCTCCGGTAACTCCGCGGAGCACGCGCTCAAGTTCTCCAAGATTGCAGCCGCCTATGTCGCCGAGCTGGCCAAGGGCACCGCGCAGTAGGCCCTGAACCCCAGGGGCCCCGGCGCGGCGCCGCACCGGAGCCCCTGGACTGCCTGCCGCGGCGCGGCCCACCTCAGGCGGACCAGATGGCCTCCACGCGCGAGCGCACCTTCCGCCGCGCCTCCGCGAACCCGGGCTGCGAACGCAGCGGCGCCAGCACGGGGCAGCGGTCCGTCCACTCCAGGTCGATGAGCGTCAGGTCCGCGGCCTGCTGGACGTAGCGCAGCGCCTCGGCGGGCGCGCCGCGGATGCACATCACCTCCGCCGCGAGCTGGCGCACCATCGACGCGAAGCGCAGGTTCACCGTCCGGGAGAGCATCTCGTCCAGGCGGGCCCTCGCGTCCTCCTGCGACACCTCGCCCAGCGCCACCGAGCAGTACGTGGCCACGTGCAGGGCCATGGGGCTCGGGTCCTCTTTCAGCACATCCCGGCACTGGCGGACGTCCTCCATGTCGCCCTTCCAGGCCGCCACGCGCATGCGAAGGACGAGCATCGCGATGCCCAGCAGTGGGTGATTGCTCAGGCGCGCCATGCACGCCTGGTACGTCTCGCCATCGCCTCGCAAGGCACTGCATCGCGCCACCTCGGCCAGACAGATGGCCATCGTGGGATCCAGGGCATAGGCCAGCCTCAACCGTGGCAGGCCCTCGTCCACGCGGCCCGCCTCGCACTGGAGGTTTCCAAGGAGCTGGAGCGCGGGTGCGCAGGTGGGGGCCGCGTCCAGCGCCGAGCGCAGGGCCACCACGGCGTCACGCCACCGGCCTTCCCGACTGGCCAGGACGGCCTGGGCCAGCCGTGTCTCCGCCAACTCTGGCGCCACGCGGCTGGCGCGCTCCAGGCTCGTCCGCGCCAGGGTGTTCCAGTCGACGTCATCCGACAAGGTGCTGAGGAAGCCCGCGCGGAGTGTCGCCACCGCGTGCTGCGCCGCCGCCGGCAGGAAGCCGGGCGCCCCCTGGTAGAGCTGTTCGAGCGGGGTGATGACCTCGTCCTCCAGCTCACGCGGCATCGAGTGCGCGTGCATCCGCGACACGACCTGCCGGTAACGAACCAGCGCCTCCGCCGGCACCGTGGCGCGGTAGGCCAGGATGGCCAGCTCGCCGCGGAGGGCTTCCGCGAGCCGCTGCGCCAGTCTGTCCTGGAGCAGGAACACGTCCTCGTCCGCGTCCTCGAAGCGGCCGCTCCAGCACTGCGTACCCGACGCGCCCTCCACCACCCGGAGCGTCACGCGCACCGACTTCCCCGTGGCCTGGAGCGTGCCATCCACCAGCAACTCCACCCCCAGCTCGCGCGCGGCGACGCGTGGGTCTCGCTCATGCCGGAAGCGCTCCGTGGCCCCGCTGCTCTGCACCCGGAGCCCCCGCGTCCTCGACAGCACGTCGATGAGGGCCTCCGTCACGCCGTCTCCCAGCAGCGATTGCTCCTTCGCTCCCATGAAGCGCAGCGGCAGCACCGCCAGCGACTGGTCCTCGGGGCGCAGTGGCGTCCGGGGCGTCGCGCGAGGCACCGCCGCGATGGCCGTGGCGCCCATGGAGCTCGCCATCGACGGCCCCTGCGAGAAGGCCCCGGGTGTCTGGTCCCCGCCGGAGGACAGGGCCCGCGAGGCGTGGTGCGCACCGTGGGCATGCTCGGGCTCCATCGGCTCGCCCACGGAGTGGAGCCAGTGCCGCAGCGCATCCGCCACACAGCCCGCGTCCGCGGGCCGCCCCGAGGGCTCCCGGGCAAGGCACGTGAGCACCAGCTCCGCCAGCGCGTCAGGTACCGCCGCGAGCAGGCGCGGGTCGGGGGGCGGCTGGCGCAACCGGGCGACCGCGACGGCCATGGGCGAATCCCCGGCGAAGGGCGGCGAGCCCGTGAGCAACTGGTACAGCACCAACCCCGTGGCGTAGAGGTCGGCGCGTGCATCCACCTCACCGCTCTCCAGCTGTTCCGGTGCCATGTACATCGGCGTGCCCACCAGCCCCTGCGTGCGCGAGGCCGACTCGCCCGCCACCGCCCGGGCGATGCCGAAGTCGGTGAGCACGACCCGGCCCGTGGACTCCACCAGCACGTTGGCCGGCTTCAGGTCACGATGCACCACCCCCGCCGCATGGGCCGCGTCCAGCCCCTCACAGAGCGATAGAACCAGCCGGGCGGCCCGCGTGGGAGGGACGGCACGCTCGCGCTCCATCAATGTCTGGAGGCTCTCCCCTTCCACATACTCCATGGTCAGGTAGAGGCTGCCAGCGTGCTCGCCCAGGTCGAAGGTCCGCGCCACGTGACGGTGGGTGATGCGCCGGGCCAGCCGGACCTCCCGGCGAAAGCGCTCCATCCACTCCGGCGCGGGCGCGGCGCCCAGCTCCAGCATCTTCAGCGCCACCACGTCGCCCACCAGCGTGTCCCGGGCCCGGTACACCGAGCCCATCCCCCCGCGCCCGGCCAGCCCTTCGAGCACGTAGCGCCCGGCGAAGAGTGCTCCGTCCTTCGCATCGGTCATGGCGGAGCGCTGCGGGGAGAGCACTGTCGCGTCGGAGCCCTCGGGGAGCGCGTTCGGATTTTTCACTTCGGACACAGCCAGGAATCTACCCCGGTGTGTCGCGGGACGCCCGGCATTCGCGGACGCCGCGGCCCGAACTGACGTGCTTTCTGGCGTGCCGCCCCACCCTGTCGCGCCGGGAACGGCTGGGGCTCATTCCGTGCTCCCCGGCGCGTGAGGTTTGAAGAGCGCACACGCGCGGACCGGCTGCGGCGGGTATTTCTGGGGCAGCAACGGGCAGAGGATGAACAGGGAGGTCCGCGACTGGACGTAGCGCGGCGGCGCTGCGCAGCGATGACAGAGGCTGTCAGGGAAGGGCAGCGATTCGGGCGGTGGCGTCGTCATGGCCGTCTCCCCGCGAGCATCGCACGAATCCCGGCGCGGCCCCCATCCACTCGCGTGAGCCCACCGGCTTCGCGGCCGGAGCATCGGGCGAGAGCGCGGTAGCGCCTGCCCCGGTGTACGCACCGGAGCACGGGCAACTCAGTGGCGCGCCCCAGCTGCGACGAGGCGCGCCCGTGTAAGGGCTCAGTCGCGCAGTTCGAGCCACACCGGCGCGTGGTCCGAGGGCTGCTTGCCCTTGCGCTCCTCGCGGTCCACGTCCGCCTCCACCAGCCGCTCGGCCAGGGGAGCCGTCACGTAGAGGTGGTCGATGCGCAGGCCCAGGTTCTTCGGGAAGCCGAGCATCCGGTAATCCCACCAGGAGAACTTCTGCACGCCCGGGTGCAGCCTGCGGAAGGCATCCGAGAGGCCGAAGGCCCCCAGTTGCTGGAGCGCGTCCCGCTCCTTGAGCGTGAAGAGCGTCTGCCCCTCCCACTGCTTCGGGTCGTAGGTGTCGATATCCTCGGGCGCCACGTTCCAGTCCCCGCCCAGCACCAGCGGCTCGTCCGGCTTGTGGCGCGTGTCCAGGTAGTGGCGCAGCCGACGGTACCACTCCAGCTTGTACTGGTACTGGGGCGAGTCCACCGACTGCCCGTTGGGCGCGTACGCGCTCACCACGCGGATGCCGCCCACGGTCGCCGCGATAAGGCGCGCGTGCGTGTCATCCACGTCATCGGAGAGGCCCTTCACGACGTCCTTCGGCTCCTCCTTCGCGAGGATGGCCACGCCGTTGTACGTCTTCTGCCCGTGGACCGCGGCGTGGTAGCCCAGCTCACGCACGGCCTCCATGGGGAAGTCCTCGTCCACGCACTTGAGTTCCTGCAGGCAGAGGATGTCCGGCTGCGCCTTCTTCAACCAGGCGAGCAGCCGCTCCTGCCGCGCCCGCACCGAGTTCACGTTCCAGGTGGCGATCTTCATCGCGCGGACCGTCGCATGCCGCCCGCGCTCCCCGCCACGCTTTTCCCCCAGAGTGTGGCCGCGGAGCCACACACGCGCCTTCGGCACTCGGGGATAGGCGTGGCACGCCAGTCGCATTGACGGCAGGTGGGAGGCCGGCACACGGCGCCCCGGAGCCTCGTCCCCGGCGCTCCGATGGAAGTCGAGGTCGCCGCCATGCGCCAGAACCGCTCGAAGCCCACCTCCAACGCCGGAATCACCCTGCCCGCCTCCATCCGGAACGCGCTGGTGCCCGCTGGCCTCGTGGCGGTCGGGTTGGTCGTGGCCGTGGCGGATGTCCCACTTCATCGGGGACTGACCGCCTGGCTCGACACGAAGCAGCAATCCCCCCCGTTCGCGGCCGTCCGCGTCGCGCTCCCGCATTCCGGTGACGCCATGACGCGTGCGGATGGCGTGGCGTTCCATGACGCCGTTCCCCAGGGACGCACGAGCCCTCGCCCCGCGCCGGTGACGCTGGCGGCCGACGCGGGCAGACATCCAGGAGGCGCGAGCCCGAGCGCGGCGGTGGCCGAGTTCCCCCCTGCCATGACCGTGGACATGGATGGGCACGCCACCTCGGAGGCGGAACCGGACGTCGTGTCGGACACCTCACTCGCCTTGCAGCACTCGCATGGGCGCCGCGTGGACCACCTGAGCCGGGCCCACCTGCTGCGCGATTGGGGCGACATGCCCGGTGCCCTCACCGAGTGCCGCCGCGCGATTCACGACGCGCCGGATGACGTGGCAGCCGTGGCCCTGACGGCGGAGCTCGCCAGCCTCACCGGGCGAATGGACCTCGCGGTGCGCGCCCATGCCTGGCTCGGCCGGCTGCTGCCCCTGGATGCCCGCCCGATGGTGCGGCAGGCGCGGCTGCTGGTGTCCCTGGGCCGCCACGCCGAGGCCGTGGCCGCGGGTGAGGAGGCCGTGCTGCGCGACCCCGAATACGTGGAGGCCTACCAGGTGCTCGGCCGCGCCCACCTGGGACAGGGCGCGCTGGCGGCGGCGATCCTCCGCTTCCAGCAAGCCGTGCACCTGAATCCGGAGCACGGCTTCGCCCTCAACAACCTGGGCCTCACGTATCTGCGCGCGGGCGAGAACCAGAAGGCCGCGGAGGTGCTCGCCCGGGCAGCGGCGCTGCTGCCGCACGTGGCCTACGTCCACAACAACCTGGGCGTGGCCCACGAGAGGCTCGGGCGGATGGACGAGGCCCGCGCCGCCTATGCCGCAGCGATGCACCTGTCGCCCCGCTATGTCCAGGCCCGCGTCAACGCGGACCGGGTGCGCCACGTGGCCCACGCGGATGCCGGCGGTACCCGGTCACAGCGTGGACCGCCGCCCCCCACCCCGGGTGCGGAGCCCGCGCCCCGGTAGCGCCTTCTTGCCTGGTGGCCCTGCGCCGGGAGGGCCGCCAGAGCGGTTCCCGTTCCACGTCCCCCGGTCTAACCTGCGGACTTCCTTCCCCATCCAGCGCAATGACCACGGTCCCCGCGATGCCCCCTTCGCCCGAAACCTCCACACCCGCGCCCCCGGCGCCGCCGTCGCGCCCCGGGTTCGGTGCCCGGCTCTGGCGCTGGATGAAGCGGCTGCTCATCACCGGCGTCGTGGGACTGGTGCTCGCCTTCGCCGTCGGCGTGGCCGGCTACGTCTACTACAGCCAGGACCTGCCCTCCGTGGATGCGCTGCGCAACTACCAGCCGCCGCAGGTCACCAAGGTGACGTGTGGTGACGGCAGCATCTGCGCCGAGTTCGCCCACGAGCGCCGCACGCTGATTCGCGTGGAGGACCTTCCACCCCACGTGCGCAACGCCTTCCTCGCGGCGGAGGACGCGGACTTCTACAAGCACGAGGGCCTGGACTTCTTCGGCATCACCCGCGCGGCCATCAAGAACCTCATCCCCAACAGCCGCAAGTCCGGCGCGTCCACCATCACCCAGCAGGTGGTGAAGAACCTGCTGCTCACGCCCGAGCGCAGCTTCTCGCGCAAGGCCCGCGAGTGGATTCTCACCCCGCGCGTGGAGGAGGCGCTCACCAAGGACCAGATCCTCGCGCTCTACATCAACCAGTCCTACTACGGGCAGCGCCGCTACGGCCTGGAGGAGGCCGCGCTCTTCTACTTCGGAAAGCACGCCAAGGATCTGAACGTGGGCGAGGCCGCGGTGCTCGCGGGAACGGTGCAGCTCCCGCACCGCATCAACCCGGTGACGAACATGACGCGGGCGAAGTCGCGTCAGCGCTACGTGCTGGGGCAGATGGCGCGCAACGGCTTCATCTCCGCCGAGGTGGCGGAGGCGGAGAAGGAGAAGCCCATCATCCTGGCCCCGCGCCGCGGCAAGCCGGTGGGGCCCTACTACACCGAGGAGATTCGCCGCACCCTCATCGCGCGCTACGGCGAGCAGGCGGTGATGGAGGGCGGGCTGCGGGTGGACATCGCCATGGTGCCCAGGCTCCAGCTCGCGGCGGAGCAGGCGGTGCGTGACGGCCTGGAGGCCGTGGACCGGCGCCAGGGCTACCGGGGCCCACGGGGCTCGCTGGAGAAGGGCCAGTGGGAGCGCTACCGGGACCTCATCGCCACGCGCATCGAAGAGGCGGGGCGCCGTCAGAAGGACCAGGGCTACGTCGCGGACCTGGCGCCGCTGGCGGCGGTGGAGAAGGAAGCGCCGAAGGCACCGGAGACGGCTGGCGCACCACCGGAGCCGCTGGAGGAGGAAGGCGCCGAGGAGCAGCGGCCGGACCTGACGCCCGAGGACGAAGCACCGCTGTCTCCGGAGCAGCTCCTGGCTCAGTCGGTGCGCCTCAAGCCGATGGAGGAGGGCCTGCGCCTCACCGGCTATGTCACGCTGGTGGACGACAAGCGCAACGTGGCGCGCGTGGACCTGGTGGGCCGCACGGCCGAGGTGGCCTTCTCCACCGTCACCTGGGCGCGGCAGAAGGGCAAGAGCGCTCCCAAGAAGATCTCCGATGTCTTCTCCGAGGGGGAGCTCGTCCTCGTGCGCGTGCTCAAGGCCCCACCCGCGCCCGCCTTCGTGGAGGCGGCGCTGGACCAGGTGCCCGAGGTGCAGGGCGGGCTGGTGGTCATCCGCCCCGAGGACCGGCACGTGGTGGCGCTGGTGGGGGGCTACGACGCGGAGCGCTCCTCGTTCAACCGCGCCACGCAGGCGAAGCGGCAGCCGGGCTCGTCCTTCAAGCCCTTCCTCTACGCCGCCGCCATGGGCAGCGGGCGCTACACGCCCCTGTCGAAGATCAACGACGCGCCCGAGGCCGTTCGCGACCCGTACACGGGCAAGACGTGGAAGCCGCAGAACTACGACCGCCAGTTCCATGGGCCGATGACGCTGCGCGAGGCGCTCACCAAGTCGAAGAACACGGTGTCCGTGCGACTCATCGAGGCGCTCACGCCGGCCACCACCATCGACTTCGCGCGTCGCGCCGGCATCCACTCGCCGCTGCCTGAGAACCTCACGCTGGCCCTGGGCACCGGCGAGGTGACGATGCTGGAGGCCGCCAACGCCTACGCCACGTTCCAGGCCAGCGGCCGCTACGCGGAGCCCCTCATGCTGCTGCGCGTGCGGGATGCGCACGGCAAGGTGCTCGAGGAGCACCAGCCCGCCTTCGAGGAGACGCTGCCGCCCGCCGTGGCGTACCTCACCACCTCGCTGATGCGCAGCGTGGTCGAGGACGGCTCTGGACGGGCCGTGCTCGCGCTGGAGCGCCCCGCCGCGGGCAAGACGGGCACCACGCAGCAGTCGCGGGACACGTGGTTCTCCGGCTACACGGCGGACTGGGTGGCCAGCGCGTGGGTGGGCTTCGACAACAATGCGCCGCTCGGCGGCAGCGAGACGGGTGGCCGCGCCGCGCTGCCCATCTGGCTCCAGTTCATGCGCGTGGCCCATGAGGGGCTGCCCACGCGCGAGTTCGAGGTGCCGCCCGGCGTCGTGCAGGTCCGCATCGACCCCATCAGCGGCCTGCTCGCGGGCAACTCCGTTCCCGGCCGGCTGGAGCCCTTCCTCGAAGGCACCCAGCCCACCGCCGAGGCGCCTCCTCCGGGTCAGGTGACCACGGACCAGTTCTTCCTCGACGACGGCGACAGGCGGGGACTGTGAGCCGAATCCTGGCCCTGGCCCCGGTGCTGGCCATGCTCCCGGCCCAGGCGGCGCCGGCTTCCGCGGAGAGCACCGCCGCCATTCCCCGGCTCGCCCGGCAGGTGGCGACGGCCGTGCGCGCCCAGCGCGTGGAGGCGCCCGTGGCGGTGAACGTCACGGGCGGCTCCGCCGAGCTGCGCCGCGCGGTGAGCACGATGCTGGCTTCGCAGCTCGCCGCCGCGGGACTGGCGCCGGTGGTGCTGGATGCGCCCACGGCCGACGCCGCCGAGGCCCTGGCTCGCGCCCAGGGCACCCGGACGCTGGTGCGGCTGTCGCTGGACATCGAGGGCGGAGAGCTGCGCGCCCGGGGCGACCTGCTGGGCACCTGGGTGAACTTCTGGTCCGGCCGCACGCCCACGCGCCCGTCGAAGCCGGCCGCCACGCTCGTCGAGGTGGTGCCAGCGGATGCGGCGGTGCTGGCGCTCGCGCTGGAAACCGAAGGCCCCTCCACGTCCCCATCGCCCCATGAGGGCACGCCCCAGGGAATCCGCCTGCTGGGCGCCACGCTGGCCCGCCTGGAACATCCGCTGGCGGCGCTCGCCGCGGGCGACCTGGATGGCGACGGCAACGACGAGGTGTTGGCCCTCACCGAGCACGACGTCTCCGTCTTCGACGCCGAGGGGCGGCTCATCGCTCGCAGGGAGCTGGACCACCTGCCCGCCGCGGGCGCCACCACGCGCGAGCCCTTTGGCGCGCTGGCCGTGCTGCCGGGACCGCCGCGCCTTGCCGCGTGGAGCACGCGCCATGCACACGGTGAGCTGCTCGCGCTGGACAAGGCCCGGGGCACGCTCCGCGTGGTGGGCACCCTGGACCAGGCTCCGCTGGGCGCTACGGAGCGAGGCACCTTCGTCCCCGGACAGACGACCTTCGCGCCAGCGGTCAAGCTGGCAGACGGCCGCACGCTGACGGTGCCCGCGCCCTTCACCACCGCGAGCCTGGATGGGAAGCGGATGTTGTTCGTTCACCCGGATGGTACCGCCGCGTACTACGCGCACGCGGGCGCGGCGCCCCTGCGCTGGAGCAGCCTCGGCGCGGGCAGCGCGCTGGGGGACCTGGATGGCGATGGCGTGCCGGAGCTCGTCACGACCTCGCCCCTGCTGTCGCCCTTGCCCGACGTGGTGCGCGTGTACGCCACCACCGTGGATGACCCTGGCGCGCGTGAGCCGCTCTGGCAGGGCGCCCTCCCCCCGGGCCGCGCGCTCTACGCGGTGACCGCCAGCCTGGAGGGCGGCAAGCGCCGCGAGGTCATCGTCGGCCTCTGGAAGCCGGACGGCACCAGTGAGCTGTTCCTCCTGCGCCAGGGGGCGCCATGAGACTCCGCTCCACCCTCACCTGCGCCGTGCTGCTCGCGTCCGCGTCCGCCCTGGCGGCGGGGCGGCCTCGCTATGGCGGTGAGCTTCGCGTCGCCCATGACGGCCCGCCCGAGGTGGCGGAGCCCGCGCTCGCGGACACTCCGCTGGAGGCCACGCTGCTGGGGCTGCTGTCACGCCCGGTGTGCCAGGCCACGCGGGATGGCGGCTTCGCGCCGGCCCTCGCGAGGACGCTGTCGCGCCCCACGTCCCAGTCCCTGCACCTCACCCTGCCCAGCGCCGCGTCCGCCACCGCGCTCGCGCGCGCGTGGATGCGGCTGGCCAGCACCGAGGGGGCATCGCCCTACCGCGCCCTCTTCCACCCCGTGCGCGGAGAGGCCCGGCAGCTGACGCCCCGGGGCGATGCGCTGGAGCTGACGCTGTCCTATCCCTGGCCGGACCTGGAGCGCTCCCTGTGCCATCCGGCGCTGGCACCGCCCGCATCGGCCAGCCCCCACGGCCCCTTCACCGCCGCAGGGCGCGGGGCGCTGGAGGCGCAGACGGCGTGGCCCCAGGGGCGTCCGTACCTGGACCGGCTGCTGCTCACGGCTACGGACCAGCGCGGCCTGTCGCGGCTGTGGTCGTCCCGGCAGGTGCAGGTGGAGCTGGGCGTCGCCTCGGAGACGGACGCCATCGCCGGCGCGGCCCTCTACACCACGTTCCTCGCCTTCTCACCCCGGCGGCTGCCTCCGGACTTCCGGCAGGCCGTGGAGAGCGCCATCGACCGCGAGGACCTCACGCGCCTCTTCGTCCAGGCCCCCGCGCAGCCCATGCCGCACCTGCTGCCCCCGATGATGCTGGATGCCCCGGCCCGCCCCCGCCCGCCCGCGCTCCCGGCGTCCGCCGCGCGGAAGGTGACGCTGCTGTACGACGCGTCGGTGGAGGACCAGCGCGCGGTGGCCGAGCGCATCCAGGTGAAGCTGCACGACCGCGGCTACACGGTGGCGCTGGAGGCCCTCCCTCGCGCGGCCCTGCGCGCCCGCTGGGCCCGGGGTGAGTACGAGCTGATGCTTCACGCGCTGCTCCTGCCGCCCATCCCGGGCCCGGCGCTGGCGGTGGTGCTGGACGCGGGCGGCCGAAGGGACCTGCTGGGCGTGGAGCTGCCAGCCATTGGCTCGCTCCCGTCCGCCGCGGCGCGGGATGCGCGAGCGCGCGAGCGGGCCCTGGCCCTGGCCACCTCCGTGCCCCTGGTGCCGCTGTACGCGCAGGGCTTGGGAATGCGCTTCGCCCCGGACGTGGGCGGGGTGATGATGGACGCTCAGGGCCTGCCCTCCCTCGACGGCCTGTTCGTGCTGCCACTGGAGGGAGCGGCGATGGGAGGACGTCCTTGAGGAGACCGCCATGCGCTTGAGGACGCGGCTCGCGCTCGCCTTCGCGCTGCTGGCCGTGGTTCCGCTCGCGGTCGTCGTCCCGCCCACCCTCACCCGCCTGCGCGACACGCTGTCGCGCGAGTTGGATGCGCGCATGGAGGCCGCCACCACCTCCGCGCAGGAGTCCCTGGAGCGCGCCAGCGCCACCGCCCGCCGCGCAGTCGAGGAGCTGGTGGACAGCGCCGCCATGGAGGACCTGGCCCGCGAGGCCCGCGACCGCCCCACCCGCGCCATCCAGGCCGGCACCGCCGAGGGCCTGATGACGAGCCGCGGCCTGAGCGTGCTGACCCTCTTCGACCGGCACGGCACGGTGCTCTCCTCCGGCCACCTGCCCGCGCGCCGCGGCGACCCGGACCCGGTCCTCTTCGCCGTCACCCAGGAGCGGTCGCCCCGCCCCGTACCGGTGCGCGTGGACGTGCGCACCGCGTCCGGGCTGCGCCAGCTCCCGGCGCTCGTCACCGCGCGGCCCGTGGACTTCGGGGACCTGCGGCTGTGGGCCGTGGGCGGCGTGCTGCTCGATGAAGGCCTGGCGCAGCATCTGGCGCGGCTGACGCAGACGCAGGTGACACTGCTCGCGGGTGACACACCGCTGGCGAGCGCCGGGGCGGCCGAGCCACCGACGGTGACGAAGTCGTTGCCGCTGGGCGAAGCCGCCACGGTGAAGCTCGTCTTCAGCCGCGCCGCCGCGCGCGAGGCCGAGCAGGGCGTCATGCGCGCCTTCCTCCTGCTGGCGGCGCTGGGCGGCACCTTCGCGGTGCTGCTGGGCCTGCTGGTGTCGCGGTGGATGACGCGGCCGGTAGAGGCCCTCACCGAGGGCGCCCGGCGCGTGGCGGAGGGCGCGCTGGAGTCCCGCGTGACGGTGAAAGCCAGCGGCGAGGTGGGCGAGCTGGTCCGGACCTTCAACCACATGACGTCCGAGCTGAAGGCCACCACCGAGCGGCTGATGGCCAGCGAGCGCATCGCCGCGTGGCAGGAGGTGGCGCGGCGGCTGGCGCACGAAATCAAGAACCCGCTGACACCCATCCGCATGTCGCTGGAGACGCTCCAGGCCGCTCAGGAGGCGAAGCACCCGCGCTTTCCGGACATGTTCAAGGAAAGCGCGGGCGTGGTGCTCGAGGAGGTGGACCGGCTGCGGCGCATCGTCGACGAGTTCAGCCACTTCGCGCGGATGCCCAAGCCGCAGGTGGCGCCGGTAGACCTGGGTGAGCTGGCGCAGAGCGTGCTGGCCCTCTACGCAACGCCGCCTTCGGGCATCCAGATACTGCCAACGCTCCAGACCGGCGTGGTGGCGAACGCGGACCGGGACCAGCTCACCCAGGTGCTGGTGAACCTGGTGAAGAACGCGGAGGAGGCCATGTCGGCCACCGGCGGCACCCTGCGCGTGCGCGTGCGCGCCACCGACGCGGACGCCATCGTCGAAGTGGAGGACAGCGGCCCCGGAATCCCTCCCGAGCACCGCGCCCGCCTCTTCGAGCCCTACTTCACCACCAAGGACGGCGGCACGGGCCTGGGGCTCGCCATCGCCGCGCGGATCCTCCAGGAGCACGGCGGCAAGCTGGAGGTCGGCGGTGAGCCCGGCCAGGGCGCGCGCTTCAGCCTCGTGCTACCCCGCGCGAGCTGACGCAGGCACCGCGAGTCAGTGTGAGGCCGACTTCGAGAAGAGGTTGATGACGAGCACACCCGCCAAGATGAGCCCGATGCCAGCGAGCGCGGCGGCATCCAGCCGCTGGCCCTGGATGAGCCACGCCACGCCTGACACGAGGACGATGCCCACACCGGACCAGATGGCGTAGGCGATGCCGGTGGGAATGGTCCGCAGCGCGACGGACAGGCAGAAGAAGGCCACGCCATAGCCCAGCACCACGAGGATGGACGGCCCCAGCCGCGTGAACCCGTTCGAGCTCTTGAGCGCCGAGGTCGCCACCACCTCGGCGGCGATGGCAATCGCGAGATAGACGCCGTTGTTCATGTTCTGTCTCCGCGTCCCTCTATAACCGCCCCTCGCGACGGAGGCCCGCGAGCGCGGCCACGAAAAAGCCCGCGGTCTCCTGAGAGACCACGGGCCTTCGGTCCGCACTCACGCGGAGGAGGACTCAGTCCTTGACGGGCGTGGCCTTGAGGGCCGCCTTGCCTTCCTTCACGTAGACCTGGAAGCGCACCGTCTTGCACGCGTACTTCTGGACGAGCTGCTCCTTGTTCTTGCGCAGCTTCTGCACGAACTTGTCGTACGTCAGGCCGTCCGCCGCCTCCCCACACCGCTCACGGGTGGACAGGAAGTCGCGGAAGACCTCCTGGTAGTGCTGCTCGTCGGAGAGCGCCACCGCGGAGTTGGCCGCGCCCGGCAGCGGAATCGCGGCCTGCGCGGCACCCGCCGGACGCGGCGCGGGCATGGGGATGGCATCCGACGTCGGCGGCCGGGCGCTGGCCTGGAGCAGCTCGCGCGGAATCGCCGCCACACGCGTCGTCTCCGGGCTGTCTGGCGCCGCCTGCGAGGCCGCCAGCGCGAACGGGTCCGCCGCCTGCTGGAGCGAATAGGCCGCCGTGGGCTGGTCCTCGAAAGCGAACGCGCCCCGGCGCGGCGCGGCGGGCGCCAGGGTCTCGGCGCCGCCGAAGGACTCGGGGGCGGACTCGAACGGCATCGGCGAGGCGCCGGCCGGCGCAGGGAACGGGAATGACTCGCCCGAGCCCAGGGGTGCCGCGGCGGGCGGCGTCGGGGGCGGCGCGAAGGCGAAGGGGTCCGCCGCGGGCGCCGGGGGCGGCGCGAAGGCGAACGGGTCCCCCATGGGCGCCTGGGCCGGAGGCGACATCGCGAACGGGTCTCCCTCCGGGGGGGGCGCCGGCATCGCGAACGGGTCCGCCGCCGGAGCCGGCGGCGCGAAGGCAAACGGGTCCGCAGCGGGAGCGGGCGCCGGCGGCGCGAAGGCGAACGGGTCCGCAGCGGGAGCGGCCGCGGGCGCCTGCGCCGGAGGGGCAAAGGCGAAGGGGTCCGCGTCGGGCGCGGGCGCGGGAGCCGGCGGCGAGAAGGCGAACAGGTCCGCGGCGGGAGCGGGCTCCGCGACAGGCGCGGGCGCGGGGGGCTGCGCCACGACGGGCGCGGGCGCCGCGGCCATGGCGGCCGACAGGCTCAGCGTGTCAGAGCTGCCGCTGGAGGTCTCCTCCGCCGCGGCCTTGCGGCCCGAGCCCATCAGCAGCGTCCACAGCAGGCTCAGGCCCAGCAAGCCCGCCAGACCGAACAGCGCGTTCTGCTGATACGTGGCCAGCGCGCCCATCAGGGGCTGCGTGCTGGCGATGGCGAGCACCTCCAGCGGCGTGCCAGCCACCGCGCGGCGGGCGCCCACCATCAACGGCGCCTTCCCGCCCAGCGGATCCTCGTGGGTGAAGACGGGCAGCGCGACCGGCCCCAGCTCCAGGAGCTTGCCGGTGCTCAGCACGATGCCCGAGGCCTCCGCGGCCACCTTCGTGAGCGCGCCCTCCGCCAGGAGCTTCTGCGGCCCGGCGACACCCGCCAGCGCGTCCTCCTTCACCAGGGCGAGCGCGGCCACGCGCGACGCCTGCACCGCGGCCTCCAGCGCGCCCTCATCGAGCAGCGGCGCGCCCAGCACCAGCGTCACCGCCGGAGCACCGGCGGACCACGACAGGGGCACCGCGGCGAACGCGTGCGGCGCGCCGAAGGCCTCCGCCACACTGGCCCCGGACTTGACGAGGCCCACCACGTCGAGCTTCGCCGCGTCCGAGGACGACTCCCCCCCCGCGACGGCGTGGAACTGCGCGTCCTGGGCAGCCACGGCCACCACCGCGCCCTTGAGTTCCTGGGGAATCACGGCTTCGACAGCCCTGCGCACCGCGGCGAAGCGCTCGGCGGTGAAGGCCCGGACGGGGGCGGCCTCCGTCTCGGCCCGCTCGCGCTCCCGCGGGTTGCGGGGGGCGGCCGGCGGGGGCTGCTGCGGAACGGCGGCGGACACCACCTCCGGCATGGCCGCGAGCTTCAGCGCGAGCGACTGCACTTCGGCGCGGCGCGTCTCCACGCGGCGCGTCACCTCGGTGATGCCCGCGGAGGCCTGGGCCGATGCTTCAGCGACGGCGCGCTCGCGCAGCGGTCCCGACAGCATCGGCAGGTGAGCAACGCCCAGTCCGATGACCAGGAATGCGAAGACGAGGAACTTGAGGCGGACCATCGCCGTCCTTTTAGCCCGAGGTTGAAGGGTTCCGCTTATAGCGTTCACCGTTCAGCCCCAGCAAGATTCGGGCACTGGACATGACGAGCCCGGCCGCCAGGTGTACGACCTGGGAGGCCGGGCCCTCGCCGCCTCACGCTCAGCGTGGGCACGTCTAGTAGGTGGGAACGTCGGCCGCCACGTCCTGCGGCAGGCCATTGGTGTGGACCTCGCGCCGCTTCTCCAGCAGGCGCTTGATGCTCTTCTCCAGCCGGTCACGTGTCGCATCGATGGCGGGGTACAGCGAGTCCGCCGACTCCGTCACGTGCACCGCGGAAAGCCCGGGCAGGCGCACCGTCGCGCGGCACTCCTTGTCCACACCGCCCTTGGGGCCGTTGGTGTCCACCAGGGAGATGTCGATTTCCGCCGCCTCGTCATCCGCGAACCGCTCGATATGGCGCACCAGGTGTTCGTCGACATACGACTTGAGAGCATCCGACAGGTCCAGGTGCACTCCACGCAGCAACACCTTCATGGCATTACCTCCGAGCCCAAAGATGGGCAGCCTGACGCCCGGTGGTGAGCCACCCCCTGCCCTTTGATGCACGCTCGGCCCCGGCCCCCTGCTCCCCGGGCGGGCGGGATAGCAAGGGCTCGTGGCCGCCGCGGACGAATCACCACCGCCGCGTGGGTTTCCCAGAGGCATGGGCGCGCGAATCAAGGTCTTGCTGGTCGAGGATGACGGAGACAGCCGGGAGCTGCTGGCGGAGCTGCTCGAGCCGGAGTTCGACGTGAGCACCGCCACGGACGGCGTGGCCGGCCTGAAGGCCTTCGAGGCCGAGCGTCCGGACGTCGTGGTGACGGACGAATCCCTCCCTGGAATGTGCGGCACCGAGCTCGCGCAGAAAGTGAAGGAGCGCGAGCCGCGCGCGCGCGTCATCCTCGTGTCCGGCTACACGCAAGTGCAAGGCTCCGAACACTGCGATGTGGTGCTGCGCAAGCCCATCGACGTGGAGCGCCTCAGCGCCGCCCTGGGCCGGCTGGGCGACGAAGCCCGGCATTGAACGAATGGGCGGGTCCCGGGTGTCATCCCGGAACGCCGGACCTACTCTTTCACTCCAGACACCCGCGGGTTGGAGGACTGCGATGAAATACTGCGCCAGGTGCGGCTCCGAATATCAGGACAGCGTCGAGGAATGCGCGGACTGTCCAGGCAACCCGCCGCTCGTGAGCGAAGAAGAGATGCGCAGGCGGGAGCTGCCGCTGCCGCACGAACTGGATAAGCGCATCTTCGTCCGGGCGGGCTCGGCCGAGGACCCCTTCACCGCCGAGGTCTACGCCCAGCTGCTCCAGGACGCGAACATCCCCGTGCTGGTGCGCGCGGGCCGCTCGGGCGTGGTGGACAAGCTGACCACCGGCAACGTGCTGCCCTGGTGGGAGATTCACGTGCCGGCCGAGCAGCAGGCCCGTGCGGCCGCCCTCATCGAGCAGGAGCGGCTGCGGGAGCTGGCCACCAACGACGAGGCCGCCGCGGCCGCCGAGGCGGAGGAGCGAGAGTCGGAGGCCCCTGCCTCGCCGCCCCCCAGCGCCTGAGCAGGCGCGGCCCCCTCAGGGCACCGGGCGCATCACCGAGCCACCGCTGGCCCCATCGGGCCGGCGCGGCTCGAAGAGGCTGACGCCCGTCACCTTCCACTTCGAGTACCGCGCATTGCGGGCGAGGAACGCCTCCAGGTCCTCGTCCACCACGCGGTTGTAGCCTCCGCGCGCGGCATGGCGCAGGTACGTGCGATGCTTGCGCTGCACCACGAAGCCCAGGTGGGTGATGCGCGTGGCCTTCAGCGGCAGGTCCTCACGCATCACCACCAGGATGGTGCCCGAGGGGATGTCGCGCGCGTGCTCCATGACGCGCTCCAGGGGCAGCATGTTCAGCGTGTAGGTGCCCACCACCTGCCGCGCCTCGGTGAGCCCCAGGGCCTGCGAGGAGCGCGACTGCCAGGTCTGCCGGGTGAGCGTCTTCGTCACCGTCACCGCGTCCGCCCCCGCGTAGCGCCGCGTCACGTCCGCCAGGAAGCCCTTGCGGAGGTTGTTGGGCAGCCACTGTGCCTCCATGAGGTGGTTTCGGTCCTCATAGGTGGGCATGCTCGCGTAGCGGATGCGCTCCAGCAGCGGCGCCACCTCTTCCTCACGGCCCGCCAGGCTCAGCGCCAGCGACTGCTCCACGAAGGTGAGGCAGTCCACCGCGTCCAGCCGGAAGGTCGGGTCGGGGTCCACGCCGTGGCCCTCTCCTAGCGGAGACAACACGTAGGGCGTGTTGATGAAGCGCTCGCTCATCCGCATCAGCCGGCTGGCGAGCGGCGCCTCCGCGTCCTCCGCCACCAGCGCGGCGCGCGCCTCCGGCGTGAGCCCCACCCAGCCGTTGGGCTTCACCGGCCGGGCCGTCGCGACCTGTGACGACGCGGCCGGGGACTCGAGGAGGGCCCCGGCCCCGGAGCTGGAGGCCGCGGGCGCCTGGGACAGCAGCGCCGCGGCCAGAAGCGCCCCCAGGCTCATTGCGCGACACCCGCCTTGCGGAGGATGGCCTTGCGCCGGTCATCGCGAAGCTGGAGCGTCTCCAGCTCCCGCTCATAGGCGAGCTTCTCGTCGGACTTCGCGTTCCACGACGCCAGCACCAGCCACTCCAGCATCGAGGCATCGCCGCCTTCGTGAAGGATGCGGGCGGCGCTGGCGGCCAGGGTGCGGTCCTTGTCCTCCAGCAGCGGCTTGAGGGCGGGCGCGGCCTTCTTCGCGCTGACGCCCTCGTAGAGCTCCAGCCCCTGCCGGCGCACGAAGCGGTCGTCCGAGCCGAGCAGCTTGCCAGCGAAGGCGAAGCCCTCCGACGCCCCCAGCCGGCACAGCCCCTTGGCCGCGGCGAAGCGGGTGCTCTCCGAGTCGCTGGTGAGGAACGCCTTCAGCGCCGTGCCCTGCTTGCCGTCGCCGGTCTCCCCCACCGCGGCCAGCATGGCGGCGCGCACCTCCAGCTCCTGCTCCGCCTTGGCGGCCTTCACCAGCACGGGCCCCATCTTCGGGTTGCGTGAGGCCCCCAGCGCCCGCGCCGCCTCGCGGCGCACGCCGCTGCTCTTGTCCTCCAGCAGGGGGACGAGCACCTGCGTGTAGCGGCTGTTGAGCTTCGCCAGGCCCTGCGCGGCGTACATCCGCACCGCGCTGTCGGCATCCGACGCCAACCCCGCGAGCGTGGGCTCCGCGGCGCGCGTCGCCAGTCCCGCGAGCACCGCGGTGAGGTTGCGGCGCAGCCGCTCGTCGTGGACGTCGCGCAGCGTGGTGGCAATCTCCCGGGCGGCGAAGGCCTCCTCCCGCAGGAAGCGCAGGCGGGAGACGGCCGCGGGGACCGCCCCGCCCTCCACCACCGCCTGGATGACCGCTTCCGTCTCGGCGCGGCGGGACGTCCGCTTGGCGGCGGACGCCGGCCCGGACAGGGCGGCCCAGGGGACGAGAAGCGAGAGGGCGAGGACGAGACGGACGGACGGGCGCACGGGGATGGGACGATGGCAAGGGCGGCCCCGGTCGTCAAAGTCCCACCACCTGCCCGGCCTCCCGGTCAGCACGGATGCCCGATTCTTGACCCTCCTGGGAGCGATTGATACGACCGCCAGGTTTCACCCCTCTCCAGAGGCGCCACCCTATGAAGAAGCTGCTGGCGTTGGTGGCGGTGTCGGGAACGCTCGCCGCGTGCGGTCCCGTGAAGTCCACCGCGAACATCCTCGATGCGGAAGTGCAGATCCAGGCCGCGCGTACCGCCGGGGCGGAGCAGCTCGCCCCCTACGAGTGGACCGCCGCCAACCTGTACATCACCAAGGCGCGCGAGGAGGTGGGGTACTCCGACTACCAGGCGGGTGTGGACTTCGCCGTGAAGGCCTCGCGCTTCGCCAACGAGGCCCGCGAGAAGGCGATGGCCGTCGCTGGCAACGCCGAGTCCGGTGGCCGCACTCCGAACCCGTGACGCCCGAGCGCTCCCCGATGAAGCGTCTTTTCCCAGTCGCGCTGCTCCCCCTCCTCCTCACCGTCTCCTGTGTCAGCGGCAGCAAGATTCGCGCGGACACAGAGGTGCTCGCGGCCAACGTGGAGCGCGCCCGGCGCAGCGGCGCCCTGCGCTGCGCCCCGGTCGAGCTGGCCACCGCCGAGGCCCACCTCGACTTCGCCCGAGGTGAGCTGAGCCAGGGCAACAGCGGCCGCGCCGACACACACGTGCGCACCGCCGACACCGCGGTGACCCGCGCGTTGGAGCTGTCCAGGAACTGCGGCCCGCGCCAGGTGCTCGTCCGCGACCGGCCGGAGGCCCAGCAGCCGCAACAGCCTCAGCAGCCCCAGCAGCCCCAGGTGGTGGTCCGCATCGAGGAGACGGACAGCGACGGCGACGGCATCCTGGACAAGGACGACCCCTGCCCCGACCAGGCGGAGGACTTCGACGGCTTCCAGGACGAGGACGGCTGCCCCGACCCGGACAACGACGGCGACGGCATCCTGGACGTCAACGACCGGTGCCCGCTCACCCCGGGCGTACCGGAGAACCAGGGCTGCCCGGCCGAGGCCCCCAAGGACCGCGACGGCGACGGCATCCCCGACAACGAGGACAAGTGCCCGGACCAGGCGGAGGACTTCGACGGCTTCCAGGACGAGGACGGCTGCCCCGACCTGGACAACGACGGCGACGGCATCATCGACACGGCCGACAAGTGCCCCAACGAGGCCGGCCCCATGCAGAACATGGGCTGCCCCATCGTCGACCGGGACGGTGACGGCATCCTCGACAAGGACGACAAGTGCCCGGACGAGCCCGAGGACATGGACGGCTTCCAGGACGAGGACGGCTGCCCCGACCTGGACAACGACGCGGACGGCGTACCGGACGTCCAGGACAAGTGCCCCAACGAGGCCGGCCCGGCCGAGAACGGCGGCTGCCCGGACAAGGACACGGACGGTGACGGCATCGTGGACCGGCTGGACGCGTGCCCCGAGGAGCCCGGCGTCCAGGAGGAGCGCGGCTGCGCCAAGCAGTACAAGATGGTCGTCATCAAGCGCGACCGGATCGAGATCAAGAAGCAGATCCTCTTCAGCTCCGGCTCGCACAAGATCTACGGCAAGCAGAGCACCGCGGTGCTCGACGACGTGGCGCAGGCCCTGCGCGACGCGCCGTGGATCAAGCGGCTGCGCATCGAGGGGCACACCGACTCGCTGGGCAACGATGCCGCCAACATGCGCCTGTCGCAGCGGCGCGCGGACGCGGTGATGGCGCAGATCATCCGCCGCGGCGTCGACCCTGCCCGCCTCCAGGCCGTGGGCTACGGCGAGACGCAGCCCATCGCCCCCAACAGCACCAAGACGGGCCGCGCGATGAACCGCCGCACCGAGTTCAAGGTCGCCGAGTAGCACCGCGCGCCGCCCCGGCCCTCCAAGGCCGGGGCCACGCCGCCAGACGCCTCCCGGGCCCCGTGCCCGCGGAGGCGTCTTCGTTACGGGGCCTCGGGGGCCTCAGCCGTCCTTGAGCAGTTCGTGGAGGACCTCGGTGGCATAAGCCCCCCGAGGCAGCTCGAAGGTGAGCCAGAGGTCCTCGCCGTCCGGCGTCGACTCGGCGCGCAGCTCGGGCGCCCCCAGGCGGACGCGGTAGGGTCGGCGGCTCCCTTCCGTCTCACCACCGCCGCGCCGGAGGTCCTCCAGCGTGACGCCCTCCTCCGCCAGCAGCCGCGCCTCGGCTTCGGCCACCGCACCGGCGGCGGCCGTCATCTTCGGCCCGAAGAGCGGACCGGCGGGGCTCACCTCGAAGGCGGCCACGCGCGGGCCGTCCACCTCCGGCGACTCGCACACGAAGAGGCCACCCGTCTCCTCCTTGCGCAGCACGTCTCCGGCGAGCGCGGTGGCCAGCGTGCCCGCGCGCAGCCGCTCCGCGAGCGCGCGGTTGAAGAGGCGTGACTGGAAGGCGGACAGGTACAGCTTGCGCTGGAACCGGTCCGGCCGCTTCGGCAGGCGCTGCCCCAGCACGAGCAGCTTCCCCAGGTCCGCGTTGTCACCCGCGCGGCCGAAGCGCTGCTCTCCGAAGTAGTTGGGCACGCCTTGAGCCACCAGGCGGGAGAAGCTCTCACGCGCCGCGCCGGCGTCCTTCACGCCGCGCAGGCGCAGGCGGAAGCGGTTGCCGCGAAGGTGGCCGGTGCGGAGCTTGTTGCCGTGGCGCTTCGCCTCCAGCACCTGCACGCCGTCCAGGGCGAACTCCGCCAGCTTCGGCTCGGCGCGCGCCGGCACGGACACCCACTGCCGGGTCACCGCCTGCCGGTCCTTCATCCCCGCCACGCCGATGTCGTCTTCCTTCACATCCAGCGACGCGGCCAGCGCGCGCACCAGCTCGCGCGTGTCGCGGCCGCGCTTCTCCACCCGGAGGTAGAGGTGCTCCCCCTCGCCCGAGGGCAGGTACGCGGGCAGCTCCTCCACCTCGAAGTCCTCTGGCACAAGCTTGAAGGCGCCCCCACAGCCGGGCACCTCCGCCGTCAGACGCGGCCATCCAGAATCCGTCACGGTGCCTCGAGCGTGGCCAGGAGCTCTTTCACGCGCCGGGCGAGGTCCTCGTCCGCGCGTGACTCCAGCAGCTCACCGGCCTGGAAGAGCAGGAAGAACATCATGTCGCTGAGCGCCTGCTTGAAGGTGGCCAGCGGCTCGCTGCCCAGCTGCGCGCGGTGGCGCTCGAAGCTCTCGATGAGCTTGTTCTCCGGGAGGCTGCCGTCGGGGGTGAAGGCCAGCCCCTCCAGCACCGGCGAGGACGAGAGGCCCTGGCCGGAGAGGGCCGCGTTGGCCGCGGCGATGAACTCGCGGTCCATGCCCTGCTTGGCCACCTCGTCGCGAATCTCCCGGAAGATGAAGTTGAAGACTCGGGCCACCGGGCGCGGGTCCACCGTCACCGGGGGGCGCGCGGGTGCTCGGGCGGGCGCCCGCTCGGGGGGCTGGGGAACCGGCGCCGGGACGCCCGGCGAGGGCACCATCAGCGGCTTGTCCGTCACGGACGCGAAGCCTCCCTCCAGCAGCCGGAAGACGACCTTGGTGACGTCGAACTCCGACAGGCGGGCCGCGTGCCCCAGCTCCAGGATGGTGCGCCGCCCGTCGAGCAGCCCCAGCACCCGGTCCTCGTCCTCCTCCAGCTTGCCGTCCGAGGGGCGCTTGCGCGTCACGTACAGCCGGCCGTGCGGGATGCGCTTCCGGAAGTGCGCCATCTCGTCGATCTTCCGGATGCTGTCCATCAACAGGTTGTGCGTGGAGAGCTGGATGATGTGGCCCGACTTGTCCTCCACCGGGTGGTCGACGAGGAAGAAGCTCCCCTCGCGGCACAGGACGATGGCGTGGAAGATCTCGCTCACCTGGTGGGTGATGCACTTGAAGAGGTCGTGCGACTTGAGCAGCCCCTGCTCCACCAGCGCGCGGCCCACCTTGGACGGCGGGTGCTCGCGCAGCGCGGCCTCCACCTGGGGCCGGTCCACGTAGCCCATCCGCACCAGCACCTCGCCCAGGCGGTCGGCGGGGTCGTCGGAGGAGGCGCCGCGCACCTCGCCCTCACGCAGGGTGATGGAGCGCTCGCCGCCCGGCGCGTGCACGCGCACCACGCCGCTCCACCGCGACTGGCTGAGGAAGGCGATGAGGTCCGACAGCGGGAAGCCGTTCGCGTCCCCGGCCATCACCACGCGGGGCAGCGGAATGGAGCCACCCTCCGCGGGCGTGCGTGAGAACACCAGCAGGTCGGGCGCCGTCGCCATCAGCGCATAGGTCCCCGACCGCCCCGCCAGTGGCGAGGGCGCGTGGCGGTCCTCGTGGACGAGCTGCGCCGACGCGTCGATGCGGAAGCGGGGGGGCGTCATGGCGGCGTCAGTCAGCCGCCCAGGCGTTCTTGTTGGCGGCCCACTCCAGCTCGTCTTCCAGGCTGTGGGAGAGCATCTCCGGCTCCACGAAGGCCAGGTCGAGCGCACGCCCGTTGAAGTACACGGCGGGCGTCCCGGTGATGGCCGCCGCGCGGCCCTGGCTACGGTAGCCGTCCAGCTCTTCCTTGTAGGCGTCCGTCTTCAGCAGCGCGGCCAGCTTCGCGCCGTCCAGGCCCAGCTGCGTCGCCAGGGCGGCAATCGCCTCCGGCTTGAGGTTGGACTGGTGCTCGAAGAGGGCGTCGTGCATCTGCCAGAACTTGCCCTGGTCCCGCGCCCACAACACGGCCTGGGCCGCCGGCATCGCGTTGGCGTGCATGGACAGGGGGAACGGCAGGTAGCAGAAGCGCACCTGCTGTGCGTGCTTCTTGGCGAAGGCCTCCATCACCGGCCGGGCCTTGGCGCAGTACGGGCACTCGAAGTCGGAGAACTCCACCACCGTCACCGGCGCGCTCGCCGGTCCGGTGCACATCCGGTCATCCACCTTGAACTGGGCCCGCGGGTCCCGGAAGCCGTTGTAGTAGGTCGACAGGGTGAGGATGACCTCGGTGGCCGGGCTCCCCTCGGACACCATCCGCGCGGCCAACTGCGCCATGCGCCGGGCGTGCTTGCACGGAGTATGGGACTTGAGACAGGTGCCCAGCGTGTGGGGGCAGCCGCAGTAACAGAACTCGTCACTCAGCACCGTGGCCAGCTCCCGCTTCTCCGTGGGAGACAGCGCGGAGAAGTCCATGCCGGGGATGCCCGTCAGGGC
>JAFAAN010000167.1 GCA_023426545.1 Pseudomonadota bacterium | reverse complement strand
CCCGGGGGGGGGCCGCCGCGGCCGGCGGGGGCGGGCCCCCCGGGCCGGGGTCACATCATGTCAGAGCAGCGGCCTCGTCGGGCAGCCAGGCCGTGTCACGCAGCCGGGCGCTGTCCTGCCGCTGCGCGCGGCCCACGGCGCGGGTGACGGCGTTGCTGGCGCGCTCCAGCGTCCGGTCGATGGCCGCCAGCAGGTTCACATCCGCGGACTCGATGGCCAGCTCCCGTCCATGCTCCAAGCGGATTGCCACGCGGCACACCTGGTCCACACCACCCTTGGGGCCGTTGGCGTCCTCCAAGCGCACCACGACGTCCTTCACCCTGTCGGATAGCCGGTCCAGGGCGAAGCGCACGCGGCGCTCGGTGTAGGTTCGAAGGGTCTCCGTGAGGGGGATGTTCCGGGCTCGGATTTCGACTCGCATCCACGACGCTCCTTCTAGGGCCCACCATGAGCCCTCCCCCTATCTCTGTCTTCGTGACGCTTTTGCCGCAAATAGGAAAAGCCCCCGTGACTGCTTCAAAAAATCGAAGCGTCACGGGGGCCGCGGTGCGTCAGCAAGGCGCGGGTGCTACGGGCCGCCGGGCGCCGCAGTGGCCGCGCCGGGCTTCTTGCCTGCCGGCTTGCTGGCCGGGCTGGCGCCTCCCGCTGGTGTGGGGGACTGGGGCTGGGGGGCCGCCGTGGCGTCCGTGGCGCCCTGCGTCACCTTCTTCGCGGGCAGGGCCCAGATGGGGGCCTCCGGCACCGCATGGGCGCCGATGCGCACCTGCTGCTCCACCATTCGTGACCACAGGGACGCCTTGTTGCCCAGCAGCGCGTTGTTCGCCAGCTCCAGGGTGCGCGTGTCCTGGGCGCGACGATAGAGGCGCGGCGCCACATCCGGCTGCTCGGGGTCGGAGTCGCTCACCTGCACCTGCTCCTGCACGCTGATGCCGTCCTCGGCGAAGGTGAGGGTGGACGTCAGCTCGAACTTCCGGCGCAGGCCGTTGGGCAGCTCGAAGGTCAGCTCGCGGGACAGGGGGAACCATGCGGCGCCCAGGCACGCGCGGCTCGCGTTGGACACGGACTCGCTGAAGAAGCGGTTGGTGCGCAGCGGCATGATGCGCGCGTGGCGGCGGCAGACCTCCTCACCGCCGGTGGTGCACGCGTCACCCTCCGCCACCAGAATCTGCGTGCCGCGCACCTTCTCCAGGCGAAGCGTCGTGTTCTTCGCCATGGCGCGCAGCGAGCCCAGGGCCTCCACCCGGAAGCCCTGCTCCGAGGTCTCCACCAGCGCCACCGGTCCCAGGGCCTCACCGTTGGTGAAGCGCCGCGTCATCACCCACACCAGCCGCTGGCCGGCCTGGAGCGTCTCCAGGACGAGGTCCTCCTCACCGAGCTTCTCCGCGGGGGGCAGCGGCTGCGCGTCCGGTCCGGCCTCCGCGCACTCGTCCGCGGCCGGGTCCTGCCACCACACCGGGGCGCCGGCGCAGTCCACCGTGGGACGCGGGTTGGCGCTGGTGCTCTTGTCGTAGCCGTGCAGCAGCAGCGAGAACCAGGTGTCCGGCGTGGGGAAGGAGCGCGCGTTGGGCCCCGCCTCGGCGAAGCACATCGCCGGCTTGGGCACGGTGGCGCAGCCGGCCAGCAGGGACAGCGCGACGGCGGAGGCCTGAAGCGTTCGTTTCATGGGTTCTCTCAGGCCTGGGTGAAGCGGAGGTCCCAGTCGCCTTCCTCGGTCAGGGCCACATGCAGCTTCGGAGGCACGGAGCCGCCCACCAGGTGCTGCAGCAGCTCGCGGGACAGCGCCGGCATCAGCGAGCCCTGGAGGATCTGCTCCATGTTGCGCGCGCCCATCTCCGACTCCGTGCACCGGCGCGCCAGCTCGTCCAGCAACTCCGGCGCCAGCGTCGTCTCCACGTTGTGCGCCTCGCGCAGCCGGCCCACCAGCTTGGCCAGCTTCATCTCAGCAATCTGGCGCATCACGTCGCGCTGCACCGGGCCGAAGGGCACGACGGTCATGCGCGCCAGCAGCGCCGGCTTGAAGTGCTGGCTGAGCGTGGGACGAATCACCGACAGCACCTCCTCAGAGGTGGGCTGCGCGCCGTCCTCGAACATGCGCATCACCAGGTCGGAGCCCAGGTTGCTGGTGAGGATGAGCACGGTGTTCTTGAAGTCCACCGCGCGGCCCTCGCCGTCCGTCAGCGAGCCCTTGTCGAACACCTGGTAGAAGAGGTTCATCACCTCCAGGTCGGCCTTCTCGCACTCGTCCAGCAGCACGACGGAGTAGGGCCGCTGGCGCACCGCCTCCGTCAGCAGACCCCCCTCGCCGTAGCCGACGTATCCCGGGGGCGAGCCGATGAGCCGGCTCACCGTGTGCTTCTCCTGGAACTCGCTCATGTTGAGCGTCGTCATGAAGCGCTCGCCGCCGTAGAGCGCGTCCGCCAGCGCCAGCGCCGTCTCCGTCTTGCCCACGCCGCTGGGGCCCACGAAGAGCATCACGCCAATGGGCGTATCGGGGTTGCGGATGCCCGCCTGCGAGATGCGGATGATCTCCGCCACCTTCTTCAGGGCCGCCTCCTGGCCGCGTACGCGCCCGCGGAGCTTGTCCTCCAGGTGGAGCACCGACTCCAGCAGGTCGCTGCGCATCTTCCCCACGGGCACGCCCGTCCAGCCCGCCACCACCCGCGCGACGATGTCCGCGTCCACGTCCGCGTGCACCAGCGGCACCTCGCCGCGCGCGCTCTCCAGCTTGGCCGCCGCCTCGTCCACCGCCGCCTTCAGGGGCGCGGTGTCGGTGTCCGCGGGGGCCTCGCGCAGCGCCTTGCGCGCCTCCATCAGCGCGGCCACCGCGGCGCGCTCGTTCTCCCAGCGCGCGTGCAGCGCGGCGCGTGCGTCCACGGTGGCCTTCAGCTTCTCCTCGGCGGCGTCCAGGTCGGCCTGCGCGCCCTCGCCGCCAGCGTCCTCGGCGAGGTCACGCTTGCGCGCGTCTCGCTCGCGCTCCAACGCTGAAATCTCCTGGTCCAGCTGCACCAACTCCTCGGGGCGCGTGGAGAGCTCGATCTTCACGCGGGCCGCGGACGTGTCGAGCAGGTCCACCGCCTTGTCCGGAAGCTGCCGACCGGAGATGTACCGGCTGGACAGGCGCACCGCGGCGGTGACCGCCTCGTCGCGGATGGTGACGCCGTGCGCTGCCTCGTACGTGGGCCGCAGGCCGCGCAGCATCAGCTCCGCGTCCTCCACGCTGGGCTCCTCCACCTTCACCGGCTGGAAGCGCCGCTCCAGCGCGGCGTCCTTCTCGAAGTACTTCTTGTACTCGGCCCAGGTGGTGGCCGCGAGCGTGCGCAGCTCTCCGCGCGCCAGCGCCGGCTTGAGCAGGTTGGAGGCGTCTGTGCCTCCCTGCGAGCCGCCCGCGCCGATGATGGTGTGCGCCTCGTCGATGAACAGGATGATGGGGGTGGGGGAGGCCTTCACCTCGGCGATGACGGCCTTGAGCCGGTTCTCGAACTCGCCGCGCACGCCCGCGCCGGCCTGGAGCAGGCCCAGGTCCAGCCCCAGCAGCTCCACGTTCTTCAGCGCGTCGGGCACCTCGCCCCGGACAATCGCCCAGGCCAGGCCCTCCACCAGCGCCGTCTTGCCCACGCCGGGCTCGCCCACCAGGATGGGGTTGTTCTTCCTGCGGCGGGAGAGGATGTCCACCATCTGCCGGATTTCGCGGTGCCGGCCGAAGATGGGGTCGATCTTCCCCTCTCGCACCCGGCCCGTGAAGGACGTGGCGAAGCGCTTGAGCGCCTCGTCTCCCCGGCCCCCCGCGCCGCCGGTCGCGCCTCCCACGCCGCCACTGGCCGCGGCGTCCGCGGAGGTCACCTCGACGTTCTCCGGCGAGGGCTGCAGCACCACATCCAGCGAGCCCATCAGCTCGTCGCGGCGGATGGCGTCCAGCTCGGGGAACAGCTCCGCGGTGTAGCGGGCGCGGCGGCTGACGAACTGGGCGAACAGCAGGCCGGAGCGCAGCCGCGTGGCGCCCTGTTCCACGGAGGCCAGCAGCCACGCCTCCTCGAACCACTGGAAGAGCGTCTCGGAGAAGACGGGTCGGCCCGCGTTCCCAGCGCGCAGGCCCTGGAGCGCGCGCTCCATGCTGGCCAGCAGGTGGCGGCGGTCCACCCCGAACTGCTGGAGGATGCGCGCGACGTCCGAGTCCTCCGGCTCCAGCATCTGCACCAGCAGGTGCTCCGGGACGATTTCATAGAACCGTCCCGCGCTGGCCCGGGCCACGGCGGCCTCGAGCAGACGGGTAGAGGTGGGCGTCAGGCGACGGACGAGCGCTTTCGGATCGACGCGAATGGGAGCCCCCAGGGGTGACAGCGATGGTGGACGGTATACCGGGCGCCCTCTGGCGCCGCAATTGCCCGCGCCCGGCGCCCGACTGCTCTAACGACTCATTTCACCACCGGGACGCTCAGCTGGGTCTGCTGACTGATGCCCAGCCACGTGTCCCGGCCCAGCTGACTCGGCTCCCGGGTCGAGAGCCGGAACTGGTGCTGCACGCCCTCGGTGAGCCCCAGCTCCAAGTCGTACTCCAGGGGGTCCCTCACGAAGAGGGACACCACCTCGCGCACCAGCGGCAGCAGGTCCCCCTCCTGCATCAGCCGCTTGTAGGCGCGCGGCGGCAGCGGCCGGATGTGGATTTGAATCTTCCCGGTCCGGTCAAAGGCCTTGCCGCCCAGCAGCATGTTGCGCCCCAGCTGGTGGTTGGAGTGCCCCAGCCGGGCCCGGGCGTCGATGTCCACCCAGCGGCCCACGAACTGGCGCACCGACACGCGGGCGCCCTCCAGGTCCTCGCCCAGCACGTCCTCGAGCGCGACCTCCAACTGCTCGGACGTCCGCGCCCGGCTGGCCAGCAGCGGGGCGATGCGCAGCAGGCGCCATGTGGGCAGCCTGCCCTCCAGGGGCTTCTCGTACGTGTCGAAGCCGCCCAGCGCCAGCAACCGCCGCGACCACTGGTCCGAGAACGACGTGTCCGTCTCGCTGGTGACGCGGTACTTCGACTCGATGCGGTACAGCAGCGACAGCAGCCGGTGGTGGAACAGGTCCAGGAACTCGCGCCGCACCGGGTGGTCCGGGTCCTCCTGCGCCACCTCCTCCGCGATGTAGTGGGGCAGGGGGCTCACCGCGCCCGTCAGCCCCAGGAAGCGCGTCACCACCTCGAACAGGGGCCGCTTCGAGTACGGGTCCTCCGCCCGTACCGGGACGTGGTGCAGCGTCACCGCGCTGACGTCTCCGGACGAGAAGCCCAGGGACGGGTCGTGCCGGAAGCGGATCATCTCCTCGTTGACGGGGCCCGCTCCGCCCACGCGCGTCCCCTGCGACGTCAGCCGCTCCAGGAACGCCACCAGGGGGAAGAAACCCACCCGGGGCGCCAGCTCGGCCAGTTGCCGGGCCGCTTCTACAAGAGCGTCTGGGAGCCGTTCCTCGGAAGCCACGCGAACTCCGTCTGCGAGGGGTGGAGCCGGATGCTCAGCTCATTGAAGGAGTTGATGGTGACATGGGAGGCGAGCAGCTCCTCCAGCACGCAGCCGAAGAGGAACGAGTCCCCCACGCCCATGAAGTTCTCTTCGTCCAGGTCCACCCGGGTGCGGTGGCCTCGCAGCGGCGCTCCCTCCAGGAAGCGCGTCACCGGCTTCGTCTCCACCGCGCGGATGGCGTTGATGCGCAGGCGGCTGGCGCGCGCGGCCAGGTTGTCGGTGAGCGAGTGGAAGTTGTACAGGTCCATCA
Source organism: Pseudomonadota bacterium (assembly GCA_023426545.1). Lineage (GTDB taxonomy): Bacteria > Myxococcota > Myxococcia > Myxococcales > Myxococcaceae > Myxococcus. The sequence goes on along the minus strand of JAFAAN010000167.1, from coordinate 20,801 downwards.
GCCGGCGCAGCGCCGCCGCGTCCGCCAGCGAGTGCTGGTTGATGGCCAGGTGCGAGAGGAGCCGCCAGTGCAGCTCGGCGCCCAACGGCGCGCGCGCCGGGCGGCTCACCGGAGAGATGTTCTTGAACTTCGCCTGCGTGGGGCTGGCGGACGTGGACACGGTGAGGTCCCCCACCTGCAGCCGCGAGGGCAGCGAGCGGTTGGTGCACGTCAGGTCCATGGAGAGCGCCTCCTCGGCGCCGAGGTCCGGGACGACGTTCCTCGGTGTCTCCAGGGTGATGTACGTGTCGATGCCCTCGTCCAGCGGCGAGGGCGCCCGGCGCAGCCGATAGAAGGCCTGCTCCGCGTCACCGCCCGCGGTGTGGGTGAACTCGTAGAAGGGCCGGTAGACGCGCCGCTCGTTGCGCCCGGCCTTCAGGCCCGTCACCGTGTCCACCGAGTACACCTCGGCGTGGTTGGGCGGCAGGTCGGAGGCGCGCAGCAGGTGCTCCCGGTCCAGCGCGCGGTGGAGGACGGGGTCCGCGGGCACGTTGAAGAGGTTCACCACGGGCGCGCAGTGCAGCCGGAACATCTCCCGGTGGATGCGCGCGTCCAGGGGGGGCGGCCGCTCCAGGTGGAAGGCGAGCTCGAAGCGGTCCTCCTTCAGCCCGGCGGCGGCGTCCAGCCCACGCACCTCGAAGAACAGGAACTTCTCCGGCAGCGTCAGGTACTCCTGGAGGTGCCGGTACCCCTCGCTGGCGCGCGGCCAGGGCAGCAGGCTGAAGCTCCGGTCGAAGCCCACCGGGTGGATGGCGCTCGCCGGCAGCTTGATGCCGTCGCCCTGGGCCACCGCGCCGCGCACGCGCACCTGGCGGCAATAGCGCAGCAGCCACAGCAACACCACCGAGGCGGCGGACAGCTCGGAGTGGATGAACAGGCGCAGGCCCTGCTCGCGGAACACCTCCGCGCGGCCCTGCTCCGTCGTCTGGAAGTACAGCCGCAGCACGGGCGAGGTGATGGACGAGCGGTCCAGCAGCGCGTCGGTGAGCTGCACGGGCATCAGGTCCACGTCCGTGGTGGTGCGGAAGACACAGGACGTGCCGTCGATGGGTTGGGAGGCCACCTCCACGCCCGCGGCCAGCCGCGACCGGCCGCGCAGCGCGCGCAGGTGCGGCGTGAACTCGACAATGGTGGAGGCCGGCAGCGGGCGCAGGTAGTGCGGCAGCAGCAGCTCCGTGAGGCCGTGCACCAGCTCCGGCACGTCGTCGTCCACCCGCTCGCGGATGCGGGCCGCGAGGAACGCGAAGCCCTCCAGCAGCCGCTCCACGTCCGGGTCCGCGCCACGCTCGACCAGCAGGCCCGCGACGGAGGGGTTGGCCAAGCCGAAGGCCCGCCCCATCTCCCTCAGGTACGACAGCTCGCTCAAGTAGTACTTGCTGAACATCCTCGCCCTCCACCCCGCACGCCGGGACTCGAACCGCTCACCACAAGTCCACGCGCCCGCCCGGGTGTACCTGGGTGTGGAAGCGCACCAGCCCGCGCCGGTCCCGGGTGGCCAGCTGGGCGGTGATGTCGAAGCGCAGCGCCGTCGGGTCGACCGGGTCCGCGTTGTAGTGGACCACCACGCTCTTCAGGCGCGGCTCGAACTCCTGGATGGCCGTCCGGATGGACTGCGTCATCCTCGGAATCGCGGACGGGTACGAGTGGACGATGTCGTTCAGGTCCAGGATGCCGTAGCCCGGCGACGCCACGGACTCTCCCTTGCGCGTGTTGAGCAGGTTGCGCAGGTGCTCGGCGATGGATTCAACGACGTCGCCCTTCGGGGCGAGCGTGCCATTGCCTTCAGCGATGCGTGACAACAAGCCTCGGGAGCCCATGGATTCTCTTCAGCGACAGGGGGCCCACCCCCGGCCGCCCGCGTTGCCTGCCTCGCGGACGGCCGGTGGAGGGACGGCCATCAACGCTGCTGGTCCCAGGTGTCCAGGTGCGTGACGCCGCCCTGGGTGATGGTCCAGGAGATGGAGTGGAACACGAAGCTGATGGTCTCCATCGGCGGGAGGTTGGTGCTCGCCGGGACGAAGGAGTTCGGCACCGTCTGCTGGATGGCGTTGATGCGCGCCTTCTTGATCTCCACCGTGTAGAACTGCTCGGTGGTGCCGTCGCCCGTGGGGTTCGGACGGAAGAACTTGAAGGTCGCGTCGATGACCTGGTTCTCGCAGAGGGCCTTCATCAGCAGCGGCGACGACTTGTCGATGCGCTTGGTGATCTCGATGCCCTCGTACTGGCGGCGGCCCGTGGCCAGACCGGAGCCGGCCTCGCGAGCGGTGAAGACCTTCTGGCTGTAGGACACGCACTCGATGGAGTCCGCACGCGCCAGGCTGGTCTGCGTGCTGTCACCCTTGATGTCCGTCCCGTTCGCCTTCAGGTACAGGTGTACTGATTCAGCCATGACTTCAACCTCTTCGCATTGCGCGCGTCCGCGCGCTGGTGGACCCGGGCTCACCGTGAGCCCGGGCTTGTTGGAGCCCCTAAACTAGCTGAAACGACCGACGCAGGGTGAAACGGGCTCTACTCCTTGTCCAACTTGCCCACGAGCGACAGGGTGAACGAAGCACCCATGTACTTGAAGTGGGGGCGCACCTGCAGGCCGCAGCGGTACCAACCCGGCTGACCCTCCACGTCCTCCACCACCACGCGCGCGGCCCGCAGCGGACGGCGGGAGCGCACGGCGGGCGCGGGGTCATCCATGTCGGAGACGTACTGGCTGAGCCACTGGTTCAGCTCACGCTCCAGGTCAGCCTTCTCCTTCCAGCTTCCAATCTGCTCGCGCTGGAGCACTTTGATGTAGTGCGCCAGGCGGGTCATGATGAACATGTACGGAAGCTGCGTGCCCAGCCGGTAGTTGGTCTCCGCCGCCTTGCCCTCGGGCGTGTTGCCGAAGAACTTGGGCTTCTGTGTGGAGTTGGCGCTGAAGAAGGCCGCGTTGTCCGAGTCCTTGCGGAAGACGAGGCCGATGAAGCCCTCCTCGGAGAGCTCGAACTCGCGCCGCTCGGTGAGCATGATCTCGGTGGGAATCTTGGTCTGGATTTCCCCCATGGCCTCGTACTGGTGCAGCGGCAGGTTCTCCACCGCGCCGCCGGACTGGGGACCGATGATGTTCGGGCTCCAGCGGAACTTGGCGAACGAGTCCGCCACGCGGCTGGTGAGCGCCACGGAGGCGTGGCCCCACAGGTAGCGCTCGTGGTGGCCGACGACGTCCTCGGTGAAGTTGAAGGCCTTCACCGGGACCGTCTTCTCACCGTAGGGCAGGCGCAGCAGGAAGCGCGGCAGCGCCAGGCCGACGTAGCGCGCGTCCTCGCTCTCGCGGAACGAGTGCCACCGGGCGTACTGCGGCCCCTCGAAGAGGGACTTGAGGTCCTTCAGGTCCGGCAGCTTGAGGAAGCTCTGCTCACCGAAGACCTCCGGAGCGGCGTTGCCGATGAAGGGCGCGTGCGCCATGGCGGCCACGGAGGCGCACTTGCGCAGGAGTTCCATGTCCTGCGGGCCCACGTTGAAGTCGTAGTTGGCGGAGATGATGCCGTAGGGCTTGCCGCCGAAGACGCCGTACTCGTTGGAGTACACCAGCTTGTACAGCCCGCTCTTGGTGACCTCGGGCGCGTCTTCGAAGTCCTTCTGGAGGTCGTCCTTGGAGACGTTGAGCATCTCCACGCGGGTGTTCTCGCGGAAGTCGGTGCGGTCCACCATGAACTTCAGCGAGCGCCACGAGGCCTCCAGCTTCTGGAACTCGGGCGCGTGGAGGATCTCGTTCACCTGGGAGGACAGGCGCTTGTCGATTTCGGCGATCATCGCGTCGACGAGCGCCTTGTCCACGCGCTCCTCGGCGCGGTTGGGCGCCAGCATCTCCGTGATGAAGGCTTGCACGCCGCGCTTGGCGACGTCGTAGCCCTCGTCCTTCGGCTTCAGCTTGGCCTCGGACAGGATTTCATCGAGCAGGGACAGCGATGCGTCATTGGCGACGCCCGTGGACGTCTGGGTCTGGGTCTCGTTGGCCATGGTGATTCAGTTCCCCCGGAATGGGCTACTTGGTCTCTTCGGTCAGACCCAGTTCCTTGATGAGCGCCTTGCGGCCGTCTTCGTCGGCGAGCAGGGCCTGGAGCTTCTTGCGGAACGCGGGCAGGTTGCCCAGGGGCCCCTTGAGGGCGTTGAGCGCGCTGCGCAGCTCGAGCAGCTTCTTCAACTCTGGCACCTGGTTGACGACGCTCTCGGGCGAGAAGTCATTCAGGTTCTTGAACTGGAGCGACACGCTCATCGTCGCGCCCGGGTCGGCGGAGAGCTTGTCCGCGGCCGTCAGGGTGACCTTGAGGTTCTGCTGGGCCATGACGTCGTTGAAGTTGGCCTTGTCCACGTTGATGGGCGCACGCTGCTCCAGCGGACGCGCGTCTTCCTGACCCGTGAAGTCGCCCAGCATCAGCACCTTCAGCGGCAGCTCCACCTGCTCCTGCGCGTTGCCGGTGGCGGGCTTGTAGACGATGTTGACGCGCTCGGTAGGGGCGACGGAACTCTCTTTGCTCATCTGCGGCTTTCTCCTTGGGAACTGCGTAGAAGACGCGGGCGTCGCATGGGGGAGAGCTTCGCCGCGGTACGACCGGGGTCATTCATGCGCCCACGCGAAGCGTGGCGGATGAATCCAACAACGCCAGACGACGATACCGGTTTCGAAATTTCACTGCCACCGGTCCAGCCTCCTTTTCCGTGGCGGTGCGGGTTCGCAGCCACCCTTCCAGGCACGCGGCGGCCAACGCCGGTTCCCAGGTGTCCAGCGCGTGAGCGGAGACCTCTTCGTCCAGCGCATCATAGATGGCTCGCGCGAGTGACAATTGACCCGCATTGGCACTCAGCCGCGCCAACTCCAGCCGGGCAATGAAGCGGGCCCGGCCCGTGCTCGCGGAGGCCACGGCGGATTGCAACCGGGTGACAGCTTCGTGGACGCGGCCCTCGGCCAGCATCGTGCGGGCTTCGTCTTCCAGGGCCGAGGCATCGCCATGGATGGGCGGCCCCAGCGTCAGGGGACCCAGGGAGAGCTCCGTGCTCGCCGGGGCCGCGGTGGGCGCGCCCGCGCCGGAGCGGAGGACCTCGTCGCGCAGCCAGTCACGCGTGGTGTCGTCGGTGAGCGGCGTTCCCAGGGTGGAGACCAGCGTCTCCACTCCCGTCATCCTGCGGAGCTGGATGCCCAGCTCCTGCACCAGCGCGGTGCGGGCGCCGGAGTAATCGCCGCCCAGCCCCTCCAGGGCCATGGCGCTGTAGCGGTGGAGCGCCAGCGCGAAGCGGTGCCGGGCGAGGGCGGCCTCGGACTCGTCCAGCAGGTCGCTCCAGCGCTGGTTCTGCGCCAGCGTCTCCAGCTTGTCGCGCAGTGGAGCGGGGACGGGGTGGATCGCGGTGCGGCCGTTGGCATCGGGCGAGGGGGGCTGGGACAGGTGCAGCCACAGGCCGATGCGGATGAGGCGGTAGGACAGCGGGTCCTCGGCGCGGGTGCGCCGCAGCGCTCCGGCCGCGCCCAGCAGCGCGCCGCCCACGGTGCGCAGGAAGTCCGTCACCGCCTCCGCGCTGGACAGGTCCGGCGCGGAGGGGAGCTCGGGCAGTGGAGGCACCGCGATGGCCGCGGGCGCGGCCTTGGCCTGCGCCTCGGTGCTGCCCTGGGAGTGGGATGGACTGCCCTTACGCGTACCCGCGCCCGCGGCAGGGGTGTCTTTGATTGCAGGCTTGCCCTGCGGCAGGGCATCCGCTTGTGAGGTATTGCCTTGGGCGAGCGGAGGGCTGTCATTGGCACCCCCGTCGTCCTTCGTGGGCGCGGGAGCGTCTTCCGGCACCGTCGTGGACGCCGACGCCTCGGTCCGGGGGGCTTCGTCCCCTAGGTCCGCGCCGCTTCCGGTGGGGGCTGGCGCCGGGGCCTCGGGCTCGGGGAGCCCCGCGCGCAGGCGGGCGATGGCGTCCTGGAGCGGCCCGAAGGCGGGGGCCATGTCCGAGAAGCGCTCGCGAGACAGCCGCGATAGTTGCTTCACCGCCAGGTCGAGCGCGTCGAGCGGCCCGGCGCTCACCGTGGCCTGGTCCACCGTGGGCAGGATGCGGCCCAGCCGTTCCACGAACCAGGCGACGGCGTTGGCCCGGCCGCGCAGCCGCTTCAGCTCGGGGAACAGGTCCGGCCAGTAGCGCTCGGTGACTTCGGCGAGCACGGCCGCGCCGGTGGCCGCGCCGTCGATGCCCCGCGTGACGTACAGGCCGTAGGCCATGTACGAGGCGAGCCAGAGGTCCTTGCTGGTGTGCTTCAGCAGGTCGCCCGCCCCCGCGACGACGTCGTCCCAGCGCACGGCATTGCTGGCCGGGGACTCCAGCTTCGCGACCTCCGTCGCGACGGCCTCATAGGCCGGCTCGTGCTTCGCCTGGACACCGGCGGGGGATGCACCCGGCACGGGTTCGGCCCAGGGGAGCGCGCGCTCGCGGAGCTGTTCGAGGGTGGGCGGCATAGGCAGGGCGGGGCTTCAGCGCGCGAGGGCGCGCAACAGCTGTTCGAGGGTGGTGGTGGGCGCGTCGATGACCTGCCGCGCGGCGGCCGTGAGGCCCTTGCGTGCGTGGTCGATGGCGGCCGGGCGCTCGGTGCGCAGGGGCCAGACCTGCGCGCCCGGGCGGCCCGGCTGGGCGAGCGCGACGAAGAGGGCGGGGGACGGGGCGCCCAGGCTGATGAGCAGCCGGGGCCGCTCTCCCTCCGACCAGAAGAGGGCGGGCGGCTGGTGCGTCCACCGCAGCAGCCGCGCGGACAACTCCAGCCAGGCCACGGGCCCCACGCGGGGCGACAGGGCACAGTCCAGGGTGACGCCGGCCGGCGCCTGCTCCTTGCCGCGCTCGCCCGCGCATGCCGTGAGGAAGGTGTGCAGCGCGTAGTAGCGGCCGCCATCCGGCGCGCCTTCCACCACCGGGCCCAGCAGGTCCACGGTGTGGTGCTCCGTGAGCACGGTGTCCAGCAGCCGCTTCGCGATGTTGTAGTCCCCGGGGCCGGGCAGCGGCAGCGCCGCCGCGCGCTCCAGCAGTAGCGGCACGTCCAGCTCCGACGCGTCCTGCGCCAGCGCTGCGGCCGCTCGAAGGAAGGGCTGGAAGGCCTCGGGCGTCAGCGCGAGCCGCGCGGCCGTGTCCGCCGAGGACACCTCGGTGAAGAGGGCCAGCGGGAAGTCCCGGCCCACGCTGTCGCGGCTGGGCGCCATCAGCCCCACCAGCGCCTGCTTCTGGCCGGGCGCGGTGAAGACGAACGACGCAGGCTCGGCGGGCAGGTCCACCCGCGCTCTCCGGGCCCGCTCCACGCCCGCCTCCATCCAGCCGTAGAGTTGGAAGGCCAGCGGGGTGGCCGCGTTGAAGCGGATGAACTCGGCCTGTCGGGGTGTCTTGCCCAGCAGGCCGATGCGCGGCGACGGCACCGCCATGTCAGCGCGCTCCATCCGCGGCGATGGCCTGCGGCGCGCAGTCGCCCCTGCGGGCGATGCTCACCGGCGGCTGCAGCCCCGGGTCCCGGAAGATGGCCAGCAGCTTGGACGTGTTGCCCGAAATGCCGAAGAAGGGGTTTGCCGTGCGCTCGGGCCGGAAGTCGATGGAGACCAGCGCCCCGTTCATCTCCTCGATTTCCCACGTCGCCGTGAAGTAGCGGCCGTCCGCGCTGGGCTCGATGCGCTTGACGCGCTCCAGCAGGCGGAAGAGGCCCCACTCACCCTCGGCCTCCAGCGACGTCTCCGTGGAGCCATCCGCGCTCAGCACGGTGATGCGGGCGCCGAGCTTGCCGGCCTGTCCGGGCCAGATCATCGGCTTCCACAGCGTGTCCGGGCCGTTGCGGTACATCTCGTCCGTGCCGTCGAGCGTGAGGGTGATGGAGGAGATCTGCGACGCCGTGCCGTCGGGGGAGACGCCCGGGCGCAGGCGCACCTGGAAGCGGACCAGCGGGTCCACCGTGTCGCCGCCGGGGAAGAGCGTCGTGGAGAGCGCGCCCGTCTTCTCCAGGAAGGTGAGCAGGTCCGAGCGGTACATCGCGCCGCCCGACGAGGTGAACTCCCAGCGGCGGCCGGTGGCCACCACGTCCTCCAGCAGCTGCTCCTTGACGAACTTGCGGACCTGACCGCCCTCGGGGCGCAGGAACTCCGCCACCTCGGGCAGCGGGGCGTCCGCCTGCGACGCGCGGTCGAACGGGTACTTGCCCTTGAAGGCGTGGCTCCACGACATCACCACCTGGTCGTGCCACAGCTTGCTCTTGTTGCAGGCCACGCCCACGAACACCACCGAGCGCATCTCCTGGAAGGGGGGCAGCAGCAGCCGCTCGAAGATGGCGACGTTGTCCGTCTGCTTGCGGACCATCATCTCCACGTTGTTGCGGGTGGTCTCTATCTTGTCCAGCAGCAGCCCCGACTCGGCCGGCTTGTCCTTCACCGCCAGCAGCGTCGTCTGGACCGTGGCGAGCTGGTCTTCATAGGAGTCCAGCGCCGTCAGCGACTCCTCGCCGTCCTCCGTCTTGGACGACTCCGTCGCGAAGCGGATGAGCGACGCGAACTCCCGCTCCACGTCGCGGGCGGTGACCTCCTGGGCGCCGGAGGGCGAGTTGGCGTTGAGCAGCTCGCGGCGCTGCGGCAGGGCCTGCTCCGGCTCCGAACCGAAGAGCCTTCCCGCCTTGGCCAGCAGGCCGCTCGCGGCCTCGGGCGCCTTCGTGTCGCGCTTGTCGAGCTGCACGTTATAGGTGAGCGCGCGGAAGAGACGGCCGTAGGGCTTGGGCTTGCCGCGCGTCAGGTTCGTCAGCAGGCTCTCCATCTGCGTCAGGTTCTCCGGCGCCTGCACCCGGATGGAGCCCAGGAAGTCCTTCCACTCCTGGGTATAGGCCTCGAAGTAGCGCGTGCGCAGCTCCCGGCGCGAGCTGACCGTGTCCACCTTCTCGTCGCGGTCGAGCACCCACGACTGCTGGTCCTGGAACGCCAGCTCCAGCCGCTCGCGGATGACGTCGTCGTAGGCCTTGCGAGTGAACGCGCCCCGCACCCGCGTCGTGGCGCTCATCTGCGGCACCGAGCCCACGAGCTGCTCCAGCGTCACGTCCGGGTACGCGCTGCTCATGTTGGCCACCAGCTGCGCCAGCTCCAGCCGCACCAGGGGCACGTTGTTGAGCGAGCGCCGCGCCGACTGGACCACGCCGGTGACGCGGCCGAAGGCGATGCGCTGGTCCCTCGCCGGCTTCTGGTCCTCGGGGAGCATCTGCTCGTTGGCGAGCATCAGCAGGAACGTCTCCGCGTGGTTCGCCACGGCCCGCTCGTCCACCGAGTCGCCCCGCACGCGCTTCCAGTGCTTGACGATCTCATCCTGGAGCCACCGGCGCTGCGTCTCGTCCAGCTCGGGCTCGCGCGGGTCGCGGGGCGTCGTCACGAGCAGGTACATCTTCAGGTCGTCGAAGTACTGCCGGTACGCGTCGAAGTGCTTGCTGTAGTCCTCGTCGCTGCGCACCGTCAGCAGGTCCGGGTTCTTCCCGAAGCTGTCCAGGCGCTGCTGGATGAGCTCGAACTGCTTGCCGAGCAGCACCCGCCGCAAGGCCGCGTTGTAGAACTGGCGCGCATGGGGCAGCAGCTTCTCGCCCTGGTAGAGGCCGAAGCGCATGAACAGCGGTGCGCCGCCCTCCTCGTACTCGGTCAGCTCCTGGAGCCGGTTGCGCAGGGGGATGAGGTCCTCGACGCGGCGGATGTCGTCGCGCGGGTCCAGGTTCACGCGGGTGATGGCCTCGGTGACGGCCTCCGCCATGCCGCGGTTCTTGAAGAAGGAGACGGTGGGCAGCGACAGCAGCAGCACCGTGGCGGCGAACGCGGCGCTGGCCAGCAGCATCCGCTGCCGGCGCACCCGCGCCTCCTCCAGCGAGCTGCGCACCGCCACCTGCTGGTCCTGGAACATCACCTTCGTGAAGACGTCCCAGAGGAAGTAGCTGCGGCCGTCGGTGGCGCCATCCGTCTGCGGCCGGCCGTTGGTGCTGCCGAAGATCTCCGCCGCGGCTGGGGACACCTTGTCCACCGGGCGCACGTCCTGTGTGCCGCTGTTGAAGTACAGGCCGCGGAAGACGGGCGTGTCCTGGAACACGTTTTCCAGGAAGAGCGGCTGGAGGAACTCCGCCAGGTTCTTGCGGAGCGCGTCGAACCGCTGCGGGAAGACGTAGATCTTCTCGCGCGTCTCCAGCCGGCGCTCCTGGCCCAGGCGCCGCAGCGAGCGATGCTCCAGCACGGAGAGCATCTCGTCGAAGCGCTCGCGGAACAGGTCGGTGCTCGCCTCGCGCTGCTGCTCCAGGGGCACGGTGAATCCCCAGATCTGCCCGCGCTCCACGCGCGACAGGTCGGAGAACATCTCCACGAAGCCCGGCAGCAGGTCGCACTTGGTGATCATCACGTACACCGGTACCAGCATCTTCAGCCGGGTGGTGATTTCATCCAGGCGCTCGCGGATGGTCTGCCCCATCTCGCCCACGGCCTGCGGGTCCGCGTTCAGCAGCTCGCTGACGCTGATGGCCACGATGAGGCCGTTGATGGGCCGGCTGGGCCGGTGCTTGGCCACCGTGTCCAGGAAGGCCAGCCACTCCGGCCGGTCCTCCTCCGCGCTGGTGTAGCGGCCCGCGGTGTCCAGCAGCACGGCCTCGTTGGTCAGCCACCAGTCGCAGTTGCGCGTGCCGCCCACGCCGCGCACGCCGCCGCGCGCGGAGAGGTAGGGGAACTTGAGGCCGGAGTTCCGCAGCGCGGTGCTCTTGCCCGCCCCTGGAGGGCCGACGATGAGGTACCAGGGCAGCACCGCCAGGGCGTCCTTGCCGCCGCGCGCCAGCTTCGAGGCCTTGAGGGCCTCCACCGCCTTGGTGAACTCGGCCTGCATGGCCTTGATTTCAGGCTGCAGGTCCGGCCGCACGGTGGTGGCCTGCTCGTCCGCTTGCGCCGCCAGCGCGCCTTCCAGCTTCTTGGCCGCGGCCCGCGCGCGGATGCGCTTGACGCCCCACACCACGCCGGCAGCCAACATGCCCGCGAGCGCGGCGACGATGGCCGCTTGCTGCATGGTGAAGCCGAGGTAGTTCAGCAGGGCGAACATCGGCGCGCCGATGCCCAGCAGCGGTAACAGGTACGCCATCACTGCGCCCCTCCCGTGGCCTGCGGCTGGCTGGCGCTGGTCGCCGTGTTGCGGGCCGCGTGGACCTCGATGCGGCTCTTCAGCTCACCGACCTTGTCGTTGATGAAGAACTGCAGCACGCCGTAGAAGAGGACCGCCATCGCGAGCGCGCCCGCGGAGATGCCCACCATCGACGCCTTCTTGCGCTTGGAGAGCAGCGACTCGGTGGGCCGGTCGCCGTGGGGGGACAGCACGTCGAAGTCGAAGGGCCGCGCGCGCTCCAGGTCCTTCTGCACCGTGTCGATGAGCGTCATCAGCTCCAGCTCGCCGCCGCGGATGCGGTAGCGGCCCTGGAAGCCGAAGAGCATGCACAGGTAGTAGACCTGCAGCACCTCGTGCCGGTGCGGGTCCTTGCGCACGGTGTTGAGCCGCGCGAAGAAGCCGTCGCCGGCGACGTTCTCGTTGAAGTAGTGGAGCTGGAGGGGCATCCAGAGCTGGCGGTACTCCTCCGGCCGGCCCAGGACGACCTCGTCGATGAGCGCCACCAGCGCGTAGGCCATGTCCTGGGCGTCCTGGTGGCTGAAGCCCAGCACCGCGGCGCGCCGCAGCGTCTCATCCACCACCCCCCGCAGCCGGTGGTGCAGCGTCTCGGGCGGGGGCACCGCCGAGGACTCGGAGCTGCGCAGCTGGATGGCGGCGTCGAAACAATCCTTCGTGGCTTCGGTGACTCGGTCCATGGGCGGCTCGGGGCGTCAGCGATTGGCGGTGGGAACCGCGAGCAGTTCCACGGTCGTTCGGCTCGCGTCGAACGGCTGCGGGAGGTAGAGCGCGAGGTTGCGGTCGCGCATCACGTTCCTCCAGTAGCCGTCATTCATCGTAAGGCTGAAGTAGACGGTGCCCGGCTGCACCGGAATCTCCGGCGGCGGCCGGTACGTCACCGCCAGGGGCACGCCGGGCGCGGCGGCCTGCACCAGCGCGCGGATGTCCTCCCAGGCGGCCACCTTGGACAGCTTGGGCAGCTGCTCGGCCACCACGCGCTCCGGCAGCTCGCTTCGCACCGCGAGGATGAACTGGCCGCAGCGCTCGAGCCGCTCGTCCTCCAGCCGCCCGCGGAACATCCCGTCAGCGCCCGCCGTCAGGTCCACCGACAGGCACTGCTCCAGCGCCACCGAGCGCATCAGCTCGGAGAGGCGGAGGAACAGCTCCTCGAAGGTGGCGCGCAGGTTGGTGAACTGGAAGCTCGGCAGCGTGGACGGGTCCGCGTTGACGGAGAAGGTGCACAGCTGCCCCGCGCACTGCACCAGCGCCAGGTACAGGTCCCGCGGCCGCAGGTTGCCCGCGTCCAGCGCGTGCTGGAGGAAGGGGATGGTGCCGTTGAGCGCGTTGAGCTCCAGGAAGAGCGTCACGTCGGCCGCGGTGAACTCCAGCGCGGACGCGTCCCGGTGCCGCCGCCGCGAGGCGAGCTGGCGCTGCTTGGAGACCATGAGCCGCAGCATCGTCCGCAGCTCGTTCATGATGTACGAGGACGCGTCGATGCGCAGGCACGAGGGGATGAAGGCCTCGACCAGCGCCAGGTTGCCGGAGCGGTCCCGCGACAGCTCGCACAGCTTGATGGCCTCGAAGTCGTCGCGCGGCTCGGTGCCGAACAGCAGCCGCACGTTGCGCTGGCCGAAGGCCACCTGGGTGATGGACGTGGACGCCGTCAGGTCGCTGATGGGGCGCGCGGTGGGCGTGTAGCGCGGGCTGCTGCCCAGCCGCTCGCCGCTGCCGTAGCTCTCCACGCCGCTGCGCTCGCGCGGCACGCCCAGGTAGACGTCCAGGGTGCGCTGGGCCGGTGGGAAGTAGCCGTCCGCGGGGCGCGCGGGGGGCGCCTCGGCGTCACCGGACTCGAAGGAGACGGGGAGCCCGTCGGGGAGGACGCCCACGAAGTGGGCCAGCTGCACCTGGCCGGCGCGTAGCGCCTCCATGTCCAGCTCCATGGCCACGACGCCCCATGGGTAGGGCTCGAGCGAGGCCAGGCGCTGGTCCAGCAGCTGCTCGTGGTAGAGGTCCTGCTGCTGGAGGTGGTGGGGGCTCATGAACATGCCCTCCGACCACACGACACGCTGCACGGACTTCATACACCTCTCCGCGGCGACGCGGCGTCGCCAGCTTGGGGTTGGAGCCGGGGCTCCGGCGCCCGAGTCATGGGCCGGAGCATCAAGTCAATCTGATAGCCCTGCAGGCGGTAGCGGAAGACGTCGTCCCCCGGCTTCGGATCGCCCTGGTCGCCCGCAGGGCGCTCCACGCAGCGCGACTCCTCCACCACGGGCAGCACCGCCACCGTCCGCCACGAATAGCCCAGCGGCTGCCGGAAGTGCCCCATGGCCATGACGAAGCGCGCCTTGGGATCACGCTGCACCCAGCGCTTCACCTGGCGGCCCGGCGGAATCACCACCTCGGCCACCTGGAGCAGGTCTTCCTTGAGGAACTCCTCGGGCTTGCCCCACAGGTCCTTGAAGCCCGCGCGCTCCAGCCGCACGCTGTCCTTCAGCTGGACGATCTGCACCACCGTGGGCAGCGAGCGCCCGCGCGCGTCCGGGTTGAGCTGCTCCGACGCATCCACCACCACCTGGAACGGCGGCGGCGTCTCACACGCCGTGGGCACGCGCTTCACGCAGCCCGCGCCGCCTCCCAGGGCAGCGGCGAGCGCGGTGACCACACCCCACCAAAGGTTCCGGCCGGCGTTCCCCTCCGTACCGGCGCCTGTGTGTCCTAGCGCCAAGATTCGTATTCCTTGAAAGATCGCACGAACCGTCAGAACTTCCGTGCGAGGCGTAAACTGCCAGACACGACGGACAGGATTCAAGCCACACCCCCGGTGGCCGGTCCCCTGGCTTGTCCTAGTTCTCCGAAATCTTGGAGCCCTTGATGATGACGTCCCCGGTGGCGTTGACCTCGACCTTGGCGCCCTTGATGACGACGTCTCCGTTCTTTTTCACCTGGAGCGTGGCGGAGCCAACCTTGAGCGTGAACTGCTCCTGGGCAACGAGCGCGATTTCCTTGGCGGAGAGGGTGTAGGCGTCCTTGGCGGCGTGGTTGACCTTGCCGCCCACGGTGACGAGCATGTCCTTGTCCACCTTGAGCGTGCGCGACTTGCCCACCTCTTCGGAGAGGTCACCGCCGACCTGGAGCGTGCGGGCGCCCTTGACGGTCTCCGACTTCTTGGCGCCCACCACCTCCACCTTGGCGCCGCCGACCTGCTCGGACTTGAGGCCGCCCACCAACTCGTTGAAGGCCGCGCCCACGGTGACCGCGAGCGCGCCGCCGACGTTGAGCATCTTCCCCAGGGCCACCGTCTCCGCGGAGGCCATGGCCACGGTGAGCGCCTGGTTGCCGCTGACGCTGATGGACTGGTCTCCGGCCACCGACTCGGTGTGATTGCCGCCCACCGTGGTGGAGCGGTTGAGGGTGACGGCCAGCGTCTGGTTGCCGGTGACGCTGCTGTCGTCGTTCTTGAGGACGGTGAGCGCCTGGTTGCCCTCGATGACGCGGGTGCGGTCCTTCTTCACCAGCAAGGTCTCGTTGCCGCGGATCTCCTGCGTCTTGTCGTTCTCCACGACGATGTTGAAGTCGCGCTGGGCGTGGAGATAGACGAGCTCGGCGCCGGCGGCGTCCTCGAAGCGCAGCTCGTTGGAGCCCGCGCCCCCCGGGCTGGAGCTGGAGCGCAGCGTGCTCTGCGTCTTGCTGCCGGGCAGGTCGATGGGCGTGGGGTTCGCGCCGTTGTAGACGCTGCCGGTGACGATGGGGCGGTCCGGGTCCCCTTCGAGGAACTCGACGACCACCTCGTGGCCGATGCGCGGCAGGTACAGGGCACCCCAGCCCGGACCGGCCCAGGCCTGGCTGACGCGAATCCAGCAGGAGCTCTTGTCGTTGTTCTTCCCCTCGCGGTCCCAGTGGAACTGGACCTTGATGCGGCCGTGCTCGTCGGTGTGGATCTCCTCGCCCGAGGGGCCCACGACGATGGCCGTCTGCGCGCCCGGGATGACGGGGCGGGGCGTGACGCGCGGCGGCCGGAAGGCCACGTCGGCGGGCTGGCAGATGAACTCGTTGCGGTAGCCCTCGCGGCTGCGCAGCGAGCCCTGTTCGATGCTCAGCGCCTCGGACTGGTGTCCCAGGTGGCGCACGGAGACGGGCAGGTACTTGCGGTTGACGGCCTCGTGGGGGTGCTCGGCCAGCTCGAAGGCGTGACCCGCGCAGATGCGGCGGCTGTAGCTGGCGCCCGTCACCGTCTCCGCGCGGGCGCGCAGCTCCTCCAGGCGCACCTTCGCGAGGTTGCGCCCGGGGGCGGGCTCCTCGTAGCGGCCGGGGTAGTCGTAGATCTCGAGCGCCGCCTCGCCGTCCTCCGCCTCGGAGGAGGCGCCCAGGTCCTGGGCGGGGCGCAGGAAGTTGTAGTCACGCAGCGCCACGGCGCCCGGCTGCACCTCCGTGCGGGAGACCAGCTCGTGGACGTACTCCTGCGCGGCGACCATCTGGCTGCGCTCGCGGAAGACGAGCGTGGGCTCGCCCATCATCGGCGGGGTGGCGGAGGCGCCATCGCCCAGCACCATCATGTGGGCGTCCTCGCCGTGCTCGAAGAAGTAGAAGATGCCTTCCTCCTCGAGCAGGCGGGACACGAAGTCGAGGTCCGACTCGCGGTACTGCACGCAGTAGTCGCGCTTGGGGTAGTCCCCGGTGAGCGCCAGCCGGTGCTCGACCTTGGCCTCGTCCAGCACCTTGTGGACGATGTCCGGGACGGTCATCTCCTGGTAGATACGGCTCTTGCGCCGGTGGCGGAGCGTCCACAGGCGCGGCACCACGGTGGCGCGATAGCGGCGGCGCTCGGGGCCGCTGCCTTCGTCCCAGCGGGACATGCGTGACACGATGCCGTGGAAGAAGCGGGCGGTGCCGTCGCCGAGCATGAGGGTGAGCCGCGCGTCCTGGCCCAGCAGCGCCTTCTCATCGACCTCCACGTCGGGCCTGGCGGCCAGCGCCACCTCCACCGCGTAGGGCTGGGACACAGTCTCCTCGGCCTCGAATCCGAGGACCGCCAACTCCCCGGCGGTGAAGGACCCTGCCTGGAACTCGAACTCAGCCTGATTGGCTTGCAAGGCGGCGTTCGCGATCATCCACAGACCCCCGGCGCAGGGCCCCGTCCAGTGGAGCGGGCCCGATAGTGGTGCGGCAGCATGCCACGATTTGACCTATCAGGGGGGCCTGACACGAAATTTTCATTGCTGGCGTGTGTGTCGCTATTGCCCCATCCCTATGCCGGCCGGGCTTCGGTGTAGAGTGGAAAAGGGGGGCTGGCTTGAAATCGCAGGTGTCCCCGGGGTACCCAGACGGCTTCCTTCGGGGAGAACCATGAGAAGACAAGAGCTCCTGCACCGCGGGCTCGCGCTGGCACTCGCGCTGACGTCCCTGGCCGCGGGGGCACAGGAGGCATCGCCTCTCCAACGCGGCTTCGACCTGGAGCGGTTGGAGCTGAATCCCGGGGCGGAGGGGTCGCTCCTGGTGGGATTGGGCGAGCTCCTTCCCCAGGGGCATTACCGGGCCACGGTCCTCGCGCACTACGCCCACAACCCGTTGCTCTTCGTCGATACGGGACGAGAGCTGGCGGTGGTGGGCAGCAGGGCCACCGCGCATCTTGCCGCCGCCTATGCGCCGTTGGACTGGTTGCAGGTCGGGCTCCAGGTTCCGCTCGTCGCCTTCCAAGGTGGAGACACCTTGCTCATGCAGCAGAAGAACATCGCCGCGCCCGCGAGCCAGGCCCTAGCGACGCCCACGGTGAGCGGCCGTTTCGGCCTGTTGCGACAGGAGGTGCATGGTGGCGTGGACCTCGCCGTGGAACTGGGCGTGGGCCTGCCGTTGGGGTCGCGGGATGCGTTTTCCCGGGACGGAGATTCGCTGCGCTTCGCGCCGAAGGTGATGGTGGGGCGCCACTTTGGCTTCATCCGCGCGGGCGCGGAGTTGGGGTACACGCGGCGGCCGCGGCTGTTGTTGACCGAGAAGGAAGGCGACATCGAGGACGAGGTGGGGGAGGAACTCCGCGTGGGGCTGGCGCTCGCCACCACGGGGCGGAGGATGCGATGGGAGTTCAACGTGCGGGGCATGGTGCCGTTGACGAATCAGCCCCCCTCCGTGGAACTGCTGCCCGGTGGCCGCTATCTGGTCAGCCCCTCCCTGGAGTTGTTCGGACTGGTGGGAATTGGCGTGGGCTCCGCGCCGGGGACGCCGCTGTTCCGGTTGATGGTGGGAGGCGCCTTTGGTCAGGTGACGCCGCCGCGCGGGCCGGGTGAGTCCTCGGTCATGTGTGAGATGGGGCTGCCTCCCGACGTGAAGGTCGTGGAGTGCCCCGACCTGGACGAGGACGGCGACGGCGTGCGCAATGCCGACGACAAGTGCCCCCTGGTGGCGGGCGACGTGGCCCGAGGAGGCTGCTCCGCCCAGGACACCGACGGCGATGGCATCGAGGACATGCTCGATGGTTGCCCCTTGGAGCCGGGACCGGCGGCGCGGCAGGGTTGCCCCATTCCGGACCAGGACGGGGACGAGGTTCCGGATGAGATTGACAGCTGCCCTACCGACCCCGGACCCGCGGACAATCGAGGCTGCCCGATCCGGGACACCGACGGTGATGGCATCGACAACGACAAGGATGAGTGCCCCAACGAGCCGGGGCCGCCCGAGCGCAACGGTTGCCCCGAGTCCGACTCGGACCAGGACGGGGTGCCCAACCGTGTGGACAGTTGCGCCAACGAGCCCGGTGACGCGAAGAACCTGGGCTGCCCGCTGCATGTTCTGCCCCTGGTGGAACTGAGGCCCGATCGTCTGGTGGTGATGGGCAAGGTGTTCTTCGAGCCCGCACAGGCGCGCGTGCAGAGCCGCTCCTATGAAGTCTTGGATTGGGTGGCGAAGGTCATCAACGAGCATCCGGAGATTCCGTCCGTCGTCGTGGGCGCGCACACGGATGATCGCGGCTTTCCAGATGCGAACCGCCGCCTGTCGCAGGGGCGCGCGGAGGCGGTGCGTCAGTACCTCATCACCAAGGGGGTCGAGCCGAGCCGCCTGCAGTCCGTGGGTTTTGGCCAGGATCGTCCCATCGATAGCAATGCGACCTCCAATGGCCGCGAGAACAACCGCCGCGTGGAGTTCCTGCTGGTGGTTCCGGAGAAGGAGAAGATGGGTCCCCCCCGTCGCTAAGTCATGAGCCATCCCAAGCGAGGCGTCTCGATGAACGGACCGTGGCTCAAGGCAGGGCTCGCGGGTGTGGTGGTGCTCAGCGCGATTGTCGCGGTGGCGGGGCCTGACACGTTCTTCCTGGGCAACGGAAGCGTTGACTTGAATGTACCAGCCGCCGAGGGGCAGCCCATGGCGGTGCGGGTCAACGTCTATGCGCCGGTCACCGGCATCTCCACGAACGCCGATGGGCGGCCGCGGTTCGTTGTGGGGGGACGGGAGCCAAGCGATGTGTCCGCGTCATTCACCAGCGGCAGTCTGGTGATGGTACATCAGACGACCATCGCCGCCGCCAGCGAGCTCCCTCCCGGAGCCACCGGGCAGGACACGCTCGACCTGAGCAATCGCTCGGTGGGGCGGTGGGAGTTGGCGCGGGTGTCGAGCTTCAACGCCTCATCGGGCGCGATGGTCCTGACGCAGCCGCTCAAGTACAGCTACGCCGAGTACGCCACGCAGGTCATCCTCGTTCCTGAATACAAGAGCGTCACCGTCGAAGATGGCGCCTCGATCGAAGCGGTACCATGGAATGGCACGGTCGGTGGAATCGTCGCGTTCATGGCTCGGGATGGCGTGGAGCTCATTGGCACCGGACGCATCAGCGCGGCCGCGGCGGGATTCCGAGGCGGCACTTTCTCTCGTGACGAGGAAGACCCCGGGGAGAACTGTGAGCCCTCGGATGAGATGGCCTCTGACCTTCGTCTGGGGATGAAGGGCGAGGGGCTCTCCAAGTCTCACTACGGTGATTCGTTCCGGGGCATCCGGAACTTCACCCATGGTGGTGGTGGCGGCATATGCAGGCAATCTGGTGGCGGCGGTGGAGGCAATGCCGGTATGGGCGGGCGCGGCGGCAGTGCGCTGGGTTCCAGTAGCGCCACGGCTGGAGTGGGTGGGGCGCCACTGCATTATTCCTCGCTCGAGCACCTGACGTTCGGTGGAGGCGGAGGAAGTGGTCAGGGCCCCAACGAAGAGACGGACACCCCCCCGACGGCCAACGGAGGCAGGGGCGGCGGCATTGTCTTCATTCGTGCCGCGAGCCTGAGCGGTGGGCAGATCGACGCGTCAGGTGAGTCGCCTCCCGTGAGCGTGAACAGTGGTGGTGGTGGTGGTGCCGGGGGCTCGATTTCCATCCGGCTGACGGAAACCTGCACCTCGACGGTCATCAAGGCGTCTGGCGGGAACGGGGGCTTCGTTTCGGGTGTGCAGTCGGGGGCGTCGAATGCCGCGGGACCTGGTGGCGGCGGTGGAGGTGGTCGTGTTCTGCTCCAGGCCGATCTGTCGTCCAACTGCTCCTTGGATGTCGCAAGCGGACAGTCCGGGCTTACGGCGGCGGCGGAAGGAGAGGCACAGGTGGCCCGAGGTGCCATGCCACCCGCCGCGTCCCGAGGCTTGCCTCCCCATGCCGGCACGGTTTCGTTTCTCATTAGCGGGATGCCCCAGTCGATTGCCGCGCCAACGCTAAACACCCCGAGCACTCCAGTGAATACGATGTCTCCGTTGGTCGATGGCACGGGGACTCCCGGGGCAGGGTTGTTGGTCTACCGGGACCTCTCCAGCCAATCCACGGTTCAAGAGCTCGTCGCACGAACCGTGATTGGGGCGGACGGCACCTATTCAGTGAATGTGCCACTTCCGGAAGGGGTAACGCATTTGAAGGCGGCGGAGGAGCACAAGGGCTTGCAGGGGACCTACAGTGCCACTCGTCAGGTTCAAGTGGATACGCGCCCTCCGGATACTCGTGCGTCCACGACCCTTCCTCTGCCGACCAACGCCGACTCCATCAGCTTTGAGGTCGAGGGCGTCGAGGCGGACGGAATGCGGTGCGACAATCTCGCCACCGCACCATGTACCCTGCAATGCCGGCTCTCGCGTCCATCGCAGCCAACACCCAGTTTCGGCTCTTGCGAGCCCAGCTATGTTATTTCAGGGGTCAGTGGCATCTATAAATTCGAGGCGCGTGCTCGGGATGCCGCGACGAACGAAGACCCAACGCCCGCTGTCATCGAGTTCGAGGTGGATCACGACCCGCCTGACGTGGCGATTCGCACGTCGATGCCGACACCTCCCACGTCAAGGTCGCCTTTGACCGTCGCTAACTTTGGTTTCACGACGACGGCGAGCGACCTCCTCCGTTTCGAGTGTCGCTTGGACGAGACGCCCGTGACAGGGCCTGTGAACAACGGTTCATGGAGTCCGTGTCCGGCGAGCCATGCCATGTCCGGGCTTCAGAGTGGGAGCGGGTACAGGCTGCGGGTGCGTGCGGTGGACCGCGCGGGAAACGCGACGGGGATGTCCGGCATCGCCTCGCATTCGTGGACGGTGGACACGGAGGCTCCGGAGACGCGGTTCACGGGGACGCTGCCGGAGGTGACATCGCAGAATGTGTCATTCACCTTCACCAGCGATGACACCGACGTGGAGCGCTT
>JAFAAN010000166.1 GCA_023426545.1 Pseudomonadota bacterium | reverse complement strand
TGAGGCTGACGCCCGAAGGCGTCGAAGCCGTCCGAAAGGTCCGACCTCCAGCGGAGGGCGCACGGCTCGACGCCACGCCGCCCGCGCCGGATGGCAGCAAGACGGTGGTCGTGGACTTCGAGCGAGAAGCGATTGCGTTCAGCCAGCTCTGCGACATCGGCACGGGCTTCGAAGTCCTCGCACCACAGTCCCTGCGCGCGCGGCTGACGCGGTTGGCATCGAGCATCCTCGACGCGCACGGACCTCCCTCAGATTCCTGAGTCCCACCTGGGTGGGAAATGACATCTCTGTCCTGGATTCAACTGTGAACACTCCAAGCACCCGATTTCTCGCCACCTGAGAAAAGGACCATCGATTGCAGCCGGGTGCGCCCCCATGCACACCCCATCGATCGACACCTGGAGCTGCCGCATCGCAGCATTTCTCCTCGTAGGACTCCTCTTCACTGCTTGCGGTGATGACCCACCCGAGCCCGCGCCGGATGCGGGCACCCAGCAGGATGCGGGCACGGATGACGCGGGCACGGACGACGCGGGCAGCGACGTGCCGGATGCGGGCCCCGGAGAGGGTGAAGACCCGGACTCCGGCACGCCGGACGCTGGCGAGCCCGACCCCGACGCGGGCGCGTCCTGCGAGCCCTCGGTGACGGACCTCCTCGAGGATGGCGAGTGGGACCCTCGCTTCTCCATCGCGGGCGTCTCCGGCATGGATGGCCACATCCCCCACATCTACGACATGGCGCAATTGCCCTCGGGTGACCTCGTTGCCACCGGGTATTTCCGCTGGCTCGGCGCGCAGCCCTCGACGCCGCTCATCCGCCGCCATGATGGGCAGTGGCAGTCCGTCCCCAGGACGTGGCAGCAGGAGATTCCCGGCGGCGCGGGCTTCTCCGCCATCGCGGCGAAGGACGACGACACCCTGGCCGTGGCGACGAACGACACGTTCGGCGAGCGCAGCGGCGAGGTCTGGCTGCTGTCACCCGAAGGCGTCCGCGTCATCGGCCACTTCAACGGCCTCGTCCGCACCCTGGCCTACGTCGGGGACGAGCTCTGGGTCGCGGGCCAGTTCCAGCTCGAGGAGAACGGCGCCATCGGCCTGGCCGTCTGGGATGGAGACGCGTGGAAGCTGCCCCCAGGTGGCCCCGCGGATGGCTCCGTCTACGAGCTGCTCGTCAGCGGTGACGACGTCTGGGTGGGAGGCGCCTTCACCCAGGTCGGCGGAATCGCCAGCAACAAGGTCGCCCGTTGGAATGGCAGCGAGTGGGCCGCCTATGACTTCCCCATCCCTGGTAACGGCGTCTATGCGCTCGCGCTCGACGAGGATGGAACGCCCTATGCGGGAGGCACGTTCGCCTACGACTTCAACGTGGACGGCGTGGGCTCCATTGCCCGTTGGAATGGCACCCAGTGGGAGATGCTCGATGGCGGCGTCAGCACCGGGTTCTACCCGGGGGTGGTGACGGACCTCGCCTTCAACGACGGCAAGCTGCACGTCGGCGGCTGCTTCAACTACGTCAACGGCCAGGGCTACGGAAATCCAATGGCCATCGAGGCGAATGCCCTCGCGCTGTGGTCCCCCGAAGCCGGCTGGGAGCAGTGGCCCCATGCCACGATTCCCCGCAGGAGCGTCTGGTTCGCGCCGCTCCTCTGTGGCGATGAGCCCCCCGTCACCTTCGCGCTGTGGGAAGTCCCCATCCAGCGATTCCTGCTCGACGGCGAGCGGCTCTACGTCATGGGGACCCTCCCCAGCGTCGATGGTGCCGCATCCCAGAGCCTTGTCTCCTATGAAGACGGCCAGTGGCGGGCCGAGGGCGCCGCGCCCGGCGATGGGTTGACCGGGGGCACTCGCTGGATGGCGGCGGGCGGCCCCCAATGCACGGTGCATGCGATGGGCGACTTCTCTCACGCGGGAGGCGAAGCCGTGCCGCGCACGGTGCTCCAGTTCAGCGAGGCGGGCTGGAAACCCCTGGGCGCGCTGCCGGCCATGGAGTGCCTGGACCTGGCGGTGAACGCGCGGGGCGACGTCTACGTCGCGTGCATCGACTGGGATGCCCTCCAATCCCACGTGCTCACCTGGACCGGGGAGACGTGGGAGTCACTCGGAGACCTGAGCGCGCACGGGTTCGTCTCCACCCTGACCGTGGACGCACTCGGCCGCCCCTGGGTGTCGACGCAGGTGGACGCCACCTCCCGCGTGGTCCGCTGGAACGGGACGGAGTTCGAGCTGGTCGCGGACGGCATCAACGGCCCCGTATTCGCGCTGGCCCTTCGCCCCGAGAACGCCGACGCCGACCACCCCGCTTTCGTCGTCGCGGGTGAGTTCACGCACGTCGGTGCGCTTCCGGCTCGGCGCATCGCCCACTGGGACGGCACCGCCTTCGAAGCCCTGGGCGAGGGCTTGAGCACCTCGGCGATTACCGCCACGTATGGGGCGAATGGCATCTTCGCGAGCACGAACCATGAGTTCGACGCGGAAGGCAGGCCCATCCCGGACCGCCTCATCCTCGGACACTGGGACGGCAGCGCGTGGCGCGAACTGGCGACGCCCGACCATGGGATGCCGCCCCCCCTGAACGAGGACCAGGGCGGCGTCCATAGCTTCCGGAAGCTCGTCGCCGCCGGCAATGCCCTCGTCGCCGTGGGGACCATCGCGCCCGCCGACGGAGGCCCGATGCATGCGTATGTCTTCACCGGTGAGCGGTTCCTGCCCATTGGCGGCGGTGTCAACGCCATGAGCGTCGAAGCCATCGCCCTGACCCCGGACAGCATCTGGCTCGGTGGCAACATCGCCGAGGCAGGCCGGGGGGAGGACCTCCTCCCTTCCGTGGGCGTCGCCCGCTTCCATCAGCGCACCAACTCGCCCTGATGCCCTGACGGGCGCGGCTCGCCCGCACGAGCGAGCCGCGCCTGCGGCAGACGTTGGCCCCTGCGCAGGCAATGGCTGCCCATTTCCAAGGCAGGCGAGCGAGCGTGGTAATCTCGCCTGTCATGGGAAACATGCCTATCAAGAAATCGTCTGCTCATGGCTGGCTCCTGAGCTACGCCCTCCTGTTGCCAGGCTTGGCGCTCGGGCAGCAGCCAATGGCGACCGCGGCGCAGGCCCCCGTGCGGGACTCCGAATTCCGCTCCCGGCTGAAGGCCGCCGCCCAGCTCTACGAAGAACTCGAGTACGAGCAGGCGCTGAAAGCGCTCGGCAAGGCGAAGGAGCTGGCCACGACCGACGACGAACGCGCCGAAGTCTCGGTCTACGAGGGCATCGTCCTGGCGGACCTGGGCCAGCGGAAGCAGGCCCTCAAGGCCTTTCAGGAAGCCTTGTCATTGCGCCCTGATGCCCGTCTGCCCGTCAGGGTGTCTCCCAAGGTGGCTCGGGACTTCGAGGACGTGCGCGGCACGGTCCAGAGCGCGCCTCCGGAAGCCGTTGCGAAGCCATCCCCCAGCGGCGCCGAGGACCGGCCCCTGCTGTCTTCCGAACAGAACGCCTCCGCCCTGGTGACATCGCCTGCTTCGCCCCCGCCGCTCGCCGCCGCGGGTCTCCAAGCCGCGGCGACGCCCCAGGAGCACACGGGCCCCCGCATTGGACCGCTCCCCGTGGCCCTGCTCGGAGCGGGCGTCCTGACCGCCTCGGTGGGGAGCTACTACGCGCTTCGCTCCCGGAGCAGCATCCAGAACGCGCGAGATGCTCACACCGTCTCGGCGCAGAGCGGCCATCTGGAAGTGGCGCGAGGCCAGGCGCTTGGAGCGAACATCCTGTTTGGCGTCGCAGCCACGGCGGTGACAGGCGCGGTCATCACCTACTTCCTGGGCGATAGCGCCACCAACGAGCGAGGGACGCCGTGATGCGCCTCCTACCGGTGTGCCTGCTCATGAGCTTGACGGCTTGCACCGTCCCCAGCCTCGAAGAACTGCACACGTGTGGCGTCGGAAGCATCACGGACACACGTGCTGACGGCGCGAAGGGCAACACAGCGAAGTGCCGGACAATCAGAGCGACCATCACCTACGACGGGTTCCTTCCGGGCTGTGTGCTCGTGAAGGCCCGAGACGAACGCAGCGGTCAGGAGCTCTCGAAGCCCATCAAGGGAAAGGGGGAGCGCACCGGAGGCTCCCTGGTGGCCGCGGTGATTGCACCCGGCAGCTGGGGCTCCTCGGTCCGGGTCGAAGCGCTCGCGTACGAGCAGAGCTGCGATGAAGCCTCGCCCGTAGTGAGAACCAGCGCCCTGGCGACGCTCACGCCCGGCAAGGTCTTGCCGGTGACGCTGTCACTCCGGGCCAGGGACGGCGACGGTGACGGCTATGTCGACGTGCTCAGCGGCGGCACGGACTGCAACGACAGCGACCCCGACATCCACCCCGGCGCGGAAGAGCACTGCAACGACATCGACGACAACTGCAACGGCGTCTCCGACCAGGAAGAGCTCCGCCTGGGGCAGAGCTGCGTCGAGGGAGCGAACTGCTTGGGGACGCGGGCGTGCGGCCCGAACTTCAACGTCGTCTGCAACGCGTTGGATGCCGTGTACGCCTATCCCGACAAGGACCAGGACGGGCGCGGCGACATGCATGCCCCGCCGGTCGCCTTCTGTGCGGGCATCCCGTCGGGCTACGTCCCAGGCCCCGCCGACGACTGCGACGACACAAACCCCAGCATCCGGCCCGGAGCCCAGGATCTCTGCAACGGCGTGGATGACAACTGCGATGGTCGCATCGACGAGCTCTTCCCGCAACTCGGCTCCGCCTGCCAGACGGCCGACCAGTGTCCCGGCATCGAGGTCTGCGACGTGTCGGGCATCACGACTACGTGCGAAGCGACGACCACCCCCAGCGACTGGTACCTGGACGGCGACGAAGACGGCGTGGGCAGCGGCGCGCCCATCGCATCCTGCGGCGCGCCTGGAAAGAGGTACGTGAGCACGGGGGGCGACTGCAACGACGGCAACCCGTTCACCTACCCTGGCGCGCCCGAGCTGTGCGACGGCCTGGACAATGACTGCGACGGCAATCCCGAAGGCCCCGGCGTGTGCCCAGGCGCTAGCCCCACGTTCGCGGCCCGAACCATGGGCTCGACCAATCAGCACTGGCGCTCCATCTTCACCCAGACGCCCGGAGATGTGACGGCCGTGGGCAGCGCTGCAAACAAGGCGGTCCTCGTCCCGGGCGACACCTCCTTCCAGACCAACGCCAC
>JAFAAN010000165.1 GCA_023426545.1 Pseudomonadota bacterium | reverse complement strand
TCCTCAGGCTGAACATCGTCGATTGCTGCTTGGGCGTCCCACGCATCGCGTCCTCCGATGCGTGTCTCCTCTCATGAGTAGGGGCGGCGTGTCGATCCCCCGCCCAGGGACTTTCTCAACAGCCTGCTAGTGCGCATGGTGGCCCCCCTCCGTGTGCCGCGGCTCGGCGAGTCCCTGCCAGGCCCCGGTGGGCTCTCCCGGCAGTGGCGGCTCCTCCCGGAGTGCCACGCCGACGTCGGCTGCCGGGGCCTCCGGTGCGTCCGCGGAGGCCGCCGAGGTGGGCACAAGAGCAGCCGGGCGCGTCCGCGTAGCGCATGCGCCGAGCCCTCCCACCGCCATCATTGTCAGTCCCAGCAGGGCGGCTGCTCGCCTGCCCCGCGTCCGTCCCATCTCCATCCGCAGTTCCTCCAGCTTCAGGGCTTTCGAGCGCTGGGGACGCAAAGAGGGCTCGGGCATTACACCTCGGCGACGGGAATCGAAGACTCCTCGCCGGGCTGTAATGGCCGGGAAGGAGGTGCGTCATCCGGGGCATGAGCGGCGGCTTCACCGCTGCGCAACCACAGGAGTTCAAGGCATGCAGAGCCCGGTCCAGAAGCTCCAACTCGTACAGGGAGAGGCCACGTCCAGCGCGCGCGACGAGCTGCCCATCCTGGGAATGACGTGCGCAAGCTGCGTCCGCCGCGTCGAGACGGCCCTTCAGAAGGTGGAGGGGGTAGAAGAGGCTTCGGTGAACTTCGCCACCCAGCGCGCGCAGGTGCTCTATGACCCGCGGCGCACCAGCCGCGACGTCCTCGCGCGCGCCGTAGCGGAGGCCGGGTATGAGGTCCCCGGCGCGCCCCACCCGCAGAGCAGTGAGGCAAGCGCGCCTGTCCGCAACTCGGAGACCGCGGATGCTGCCGAGGAGAAGGAGCGGCGGGCCCTGAAGCGGGACTTCCTCCTCGCCGTGGTCCTGACCGTGCCGCTGCTGGTGGTGGCGATGTCCCATGGGGCCATCCCCGGGAGCGACGGGCCGTGGGGCCGGTGGCTGCAGTTCTTCCTGGCCACGCCTGTCGTCTTCGGCCCGGGGCGGCGCTTCTTCCGTCTGGCGTGGACGGCGCTGAGGCACCGGGCGGCGGACATGAACACCCTCGTGGCCATGGGCACGGGCGCCGCCTGGAGCTACTCGACGGTGGCCCTCGTGGCGCCGGGGCTCTTCCCGCACGGGGAACACGGCGTCGTGCCGCACCTCTACTTCGAGGCGGCCGCAGCCATCCTCTCCTTCGTGCTGCTGGGCAAGCTGCTCGAGACGCGGGCCCGCAAGCGCCTGGCGGATGCGGTGCGGGGACTGGTCGCGCTGCAGCCGAAGATGGCGCGCGTGGTGGAGGGTGGCGTCGAGCGGGACGTGCCCGTGGAGGCGCTCACCGTGGGAAGCCTCGTGCTGGTGCGGCCCGGGGAGCGGATCCCCATGGATGGAGAGGTGTTCCGCGGGCAGTCCGCCGTGGATGAGTCCATGCTGACAGGGGAAAGCATGCCCGTGGAGAAGGGAGTGGGGGCGCCCGTCTTCGGCGGCACCCTCAATCAGAGCGGCTCCCTCACCTTCCGGGTGACGCGCACGGGCGGGGACACGGCGCTCGCGCGCATCGTGGAGGCGGTGGAGCAGGCCCAGGGTTCGCGCGCCCCCATCGCCCGTCTGGCAGACGTGGTGAGCGGCATCTTCGTGCCGGTGGTGCTGGTCATTGCCACGGTGACGTTCGGGGTGTGGCTGGCCATGGATCCGACTTCCGCCGGCCTGGCCACGGCGGTGGAACGCTTCGTGGCGGTGCTGGTCATTGCCTGCCCGTGCGCGCTGGGGCTCGCCACTCCCGCGGCCGTGGCCGTGGGCACCGGTCGCGGGGCAGAGCTCGGCGTGCTGGTGAAGGGAGGGGCGGCGCTGGAGGCGGCAAGCCGCATCGACACGGTGCTCCTGGACAAGACGGGGACCCTCACCGAGGGCCGGCCAACGCTGACGGACGTGGTGGACGTCTCCGGAGAGGGCGAGGAGGTGCTGCTGGCGCTGGTGGCCAGCGTGGAGCGCGAGAGCGAGCACCCGGTGGCGCGCGCGCTGGTGGAAGGCGCGCAGGCGCGGGGCGTGACGCTGCAACAGCCCATGGCATTCCGGGCCGAAGCCGGCTTCGGCGTGGAGGCCGAAGTGGGTGGTCGGCGGGTCCGCGTGGGAACCGAGAGCTGGCTTCAGCAGGTGGGCGTGTCAACCCTGCCGCTCGAGAGGGAGGCCGACCTCCTCTCCGAAGCCGGGCGCACCCCCTCCTTCGTTGCTGTCGATGGGAGACTCGCGGGTCTGGTGGCAGTGGCGGATCGCCCCTCCCCCGACGCGCGCGCGGCCGTCGAGGCCCTCCAAGGCATGGGAATCCGAGTGGCCATGGTGACGGGGGACCGGCGCAAGACGGCCACCGCCGTGGCGCGTGAGTTGGGCATCCTGGAAGTGCACGCGGAGGTGAAGCCCGAGGAGAAGGCGCGCCTGGTTGCCCAGCAGCGGGAAAAGGCGAGGACGGTCGCCATGGTGGGAGACGGCATCAACGACGCTCCGGCGTTGGCCGGGGCCCACGTGGGAGTGGCCATCGGCAGTGGCACGGACATCGCCGTGGCGGCCGCGGACGTGGCGCTCCTGCGCGGCGGCGTCGCGGGACTGCCCGGGGCCCTGCGGCTGGCGCGGGCCACGCTGCGCACCATCCGGCAGAACCTCTTCTGGGCCTTCATCTACAACGTCATCGGCATCCCCATCGCCGCCGGGCTGCTCTACCCATGGACGGGCTGGCTGCTCTCCCCGGTGCTCGCCAGCGCCGCCATGTCGCTCTCGAGTGTCTCGGTGCTGGCCAACTCTCTGCGCCTGCGACGCTTCCGCCCTGCCTGAGCCGCGCCGCCGCCCCCGTGTGTAATGTCCGAGGGGCGGCTGCGTCTCTCCTGGTACTTCGACCCACCACCCTGGAGACATCCCATGTGGAAGCCCCATTACTTGCTTGTTGCATTGCTCTCTTTCTCCCCTTCCGTGGGGGCGCTGTTGCCTGCGAGCGCCCATGCCGAGGAAGCCCCCACACCCCGCGAGGTACAAGTGCGCGTGGAGCGCGGCTACCACCCCGCCCGCATCGAGGTGCAGGAGGGGGAACGGGTGCGGCTCACCTTCTTGCGCACCGAGTACACCCCCTGCACGAAGGAGGTGGTGTTCCCCTCACTCGGCATCCGCAAGGAGCTGCCGCCCAACCAGCCCGTCACCGTGGAGCTGCCGCCGCAGCAGTCAGGCGAGGTGGATTTCCACTGCGGGATGAAGATGGTCCGCGGCAAGGTCGTGGTGACGCCCCACGCCCACTGAGGTGGCTGACGTGTCTGATACTGCGACATATCGCTTGCCGCCTGACGGCACATACACGCGCCGGACAGGATGATGCTCTGGGCGCTATCTGGCCAGCGGACGTCTGCCCCCGGCGTGGGGAGCTGGTGCGGCTCCTCGCAGCATCATGGGTGTCGTCCTGTCACGCGGACGCAGGCGCAAGGCCGAGGCCGTGCAGCCGCCTCCAGCAGCGCCCTTCCCCACACCTGCGCATCAGGCGGGGCGCGGCATAAGAGACAGGCGCTACCACCTCGGCGCCGAGCGGACGGCGGCGCTTTCGGTCCAACCTACTCTGCCTTGAGCCCTTCGACTGGCTCCACGCTGCTGGCCTTGAGGGCCGGGTAGATGGAAGCGAGGTAGGTGACGAGCACCGCGATGACGACGGCCAGCACGGTCTGCACCGGCTCGATGCGCACCGGCAGCGCCGACATGAAATACACGCCCGGGTCCAGCTTGATGCCGACCTTCTCGATGAAGACGCACGAGGAGAGGCCGGACATCAGGCCGAGGAAGCCGCCCGCGACGCCAATCTGGAGTCCCTCGGCCAGGAATATCTTCACGATGCCGCCATCCGGGACGCCCAACGCCTTGAGGACGGAGATCTCCTTCCGCTTCTCCAGCACCAGCATGATGACGGTGGCGACGATGAGGCCCGCGGCCACGATGATGATGATGGAGAGGATGATGCCCATCACCAGCTTCTGTAAGCGCAGCGCGGAGAAGAAGTTCTTGTTCATCTCCCCCCAGTCCCGCGCCCGGTAGGGGTAGCCGCCCAGCACCTTCACCACCTGGGAGGCGATGCGCCGCGCGTCGTCGATGTCCGCCACCTTCAGCTCGATGCCCGTGGCGCCC
>JAFAAN010000162.1 GCA_023426545.1 Pseudomonadota bacterium | reverse complement strand
CGGGGGGGGGCGGGGGGGGCGCGGGGGTGTTGGGGGGGGCGCGCGGTGCTGGGGCTCAAGGCTCCAGCAAGCCCGCCAGCAGCGCGCGGACCTCGGTGGGCCCCTTCACGCGGTAGTCCGCGCGCGTGGGCTTGTTGCCCGCGTGGAGGGTGAGCCCATCGGGCGGCATGGACGCGAAGAGGTCCTCGTCCGTGCGGTCATCGCCCACCGCCACCACGAGCGCGCCCGGAGGCGCCCCCCGGGTCGCCTCACCCACCACGCGGCCCTTGTGCACGCCCCTGGGGCGAATCTCCACGACCTTGTCCCCGGGGAGGATGTCGATGGCCCCCCCCGCGAACTTCTCCGCCAGGTACAGCCGCAGCTCGCGGGACTGGATGGCGCCGAACTCCGCGTCCACCAGCCGGTAGTGCCAGGCCAGCGACGCCGTCTTCTCCTCCACGAAGGAGCCCGGCACGCGCGTGGAGAACGCCTCCAGCTCCGGCCGCACCTGCTCCTTCCAGTCGAAGCTCACGCCCTCCAGCATCCGCCAGTCCTGGCCCGGCGCGCCGCGGGACCACAGGCCGTGCTCGGCGTAGAGGCCCATGGGCAGCTCGCCCAGCCACTCCTCCAGCGTCTCCTTCGGCCGGCCGCTGACGATGCTCACCGACACGCCGGGCCGCGCCACCAGCTTCGCCAGCAGTTCCTTCAGCGCCGCGTCGGGCGCGGCCAGCTCCGGCCGGGGCGCGTACCCCACCAGCGTGCCGTCATAGTCGAGGAGGAGCAGCAGGTGCTTCGCCTGCTTCATCCGCTCCAGCGCCTCCTGCAGGCCCTCCTCGGAGCGCACCGACACCGCGGGCAGGGACTCGAGCCGGTCGAGGAAGGACGACGTCCACCAGTGCACGTCCCGCGACTTCACTTCCTTCCGCAGCATGCGCATGCGGGCGTGGCGCTCCTCCTCCGCCATGCCCAGCGCCTTCTCGATGGCGTCCGCCATCACGTCCACGTCGTAGGGGTTGACGACGAGCGCGCCGTTGAGCTCCGCGGCGGCGCCCGCGAACTCGCTGAGCACCAGCACGCCGTCCTCATCCGGCCGCGCCGCGCAGAACTCCTTCGCCACCAGGTTCATCCCGTCGCGCACCGGCGTGACGAGCATGACGTCCGCGCCCCGGTACAGGCCCACCAGCTGCCGCTCGTTGAACGAGCGGAAGAGGTAGTGCACCGGCACGTTGTGCACCGTGCCGTAGGTGCCGTTGATGCGGCCCACCAGCTCGTCCACCTTCTCGCGATAGGCGGCGTAGGCCTCCACCTGGGTGCGGCTGGGCACCGCCACCTGGACGAAGCGCAGGCGGCCGCGCCACGTGGGCGTGCGCTCCAGCACGCGCTGCACGGCCAGCAGCCGCCGCGGAATGCCCTTGGTGTAGTCCAGCCGGTCGATGCCCAGCAGGATGCGCTGCCCCTCCGCGGACCTGCGCAGGTTGGCCACCTCCTCCAGCACGCCGGGGTCGCCCGCCAGCGTCTCGAACGCCTGCGCGTCGATGCCCATGGGGAAGGCCCCCACGCGCACGTCGCGGCCCTCCCAGATGACGCGGTCTATCTCCGTGTCCAGCCCGAGGTGCCGCAGCAGCGCGCCGGAGAAGTGCCGCACGTAGCTGACGGTGTGGAAGCCGATGAGGTCCGCGCCCAGCAGGCCCCTCAACAGCTCGTTCCGCCGCGGCAGCGTGCTGAAAATCTCCGACGAGGGGAACGGGATGTGGTGGAAGTAGCCGATGCGCGCGCCGGGCAGTCGCTGGCGCAGCATGCCGGGCACCAGCATGAGCTGGTAGTCGTGGACCCAGATGGTGTCACCGGGCTCGTAGTGCTTCGCCACCAGGTCCGCGAAGCGCTCGTTGACCTTGCGGTACACCTCCCAGTCGCGGTCCTGGCGTGGGATGCGGTCCAGCATGTAGTGGCACAGCGGCCACAGGACGCGGTTGGCGTAGCCCTCGTAGTAGCGGCTCACCTCGCTGGCGGACAACATCAGCGGCACGCAGCGCAGCTCCGCGAGCTGGCTGTCCACGCGCGCACGTTGGCTTTCGGACAGTCGAGAGACATCGCCGGGCCAGCCAATCCACAGCCCGCCCGAGCGCTCGTGCGGGCGGCGTAGGCCCGTGGCCAGCCCTCCAGCGCTCCGGACCACGGAGACGGTGTCCTTCTCCACCTTGACGGTGACTGGAAGTCGATTCGAGACGAGTAGGAGTCGGGACATGTTCCCCTCGTGAATTAGTCACTCCGGCCGGGAATGACCATGGTCGAATTGGGCGGCGTGCCAGATGGTCGACCGTCGTGTCGGGTGGCCGCGGGCGCCCAGCCCAGCCGGGACAGCAGCGCGGGCTGCCTGCCCGGCTTCCACACGAAGGCATCCAGCACGTAGTGCGTGGCCTGCGGCAACGCGAGCAGCGGCACCACCAGTGCCAGCATGTCCGGCGGTACCACCACGTCGCTCGCGCCGAAGAGCGCGGCGCGCTCGCGCCACACGACATGGTCCCAGAGGAGCTCCTCCGCCAGCGCCAGGGCCACGAGGAACAGCAGGAAGCCCGGCAGCCCGGCGCGCAGCAGCGCCGCGGCCGGACCGTAGCCGCCCTCCGCGAGCCGCCCGCGCGCGTAGCGGAACAGCAGCGCGAAGTACGGCACGCCATGCAGCACGACGTTCATCACCGTGAACGTGAAGTCATCCTCCGCGATGACGATGCCGCCAAACCACGCCACCCACGTGGCCACCACCAGCAGCACCTTGCCCACCTGCACGCCCTCGCCGCGCACCACCCGCGCGGCCTGGTAGCTCCCCCACAGGGCGAGCACACCGGCATGGAGCCCCAGCGCCGCCGTCCCCGCCCAGGAGGGCAGGCCCGGCAGGAAGTCTCCTGGCACGAACCACCAGAAGCTCCGGGGCAGGTTCGCGTGCCACCAGACGACAGGCCCCAGCGTGGCGGCGTAGATGGCCGCGGCATCCAGTCGCCGCTCCAGGGGAGACACGCGTGTCTTGCGGTCATACAGCGCCACCCAGCCGTACTGCTGACGCACGAAGTGGGTGAGCGCGACGTAGGCGAACAGCGTCCAGAACGCGCCCGGCGACACCTGATGCGCGAGCACGCCCGCGACATATGCGGCCACCGGCGCGCCCAGGTACAGGCCGGGACGCGCGCGCAGCTCCTCGGGGTCCAGATAGGTGCGGAACAGCGTGGACCAGACGTGGGCCACGTCCACGCAGACGACGAAGAGCAGCCATGCCCACAGCGGCGTGTCTCCGGCCGCGCCGAGCCAGGGCGCCGCGAGCACGAAGGCCACGGACACGAGCGCGCTGCCGGCGAAGACGGACAGGTCCACCCCCGGACTGAACAGCCAGCCCTGGGCGGGCGCGAGGAGTCGAGCCATCGGGGCGCGCAGCCTACCAGAGTCCCGGCGCCGCGCCCGGATGCGATATGAACCGGCGCATGCAACCCGCCGCGCCCGCGGAGGCCCGCCCATCCAGTGACAGGGAGGCCCCAGGCCCCAACGCGGACCTTCCGCTCCCTCCTCCTCGCTTCCGGCGCAGGCTGCTCGCGGTCATGCTGCTCGCGGGCTGGGTGCCGCTGGTGCTGCTCGGCGCGCTGGCGCAGGGCGCGCTGGAGCGGGTGCTCTCGGTATCCATCGCGCCCGTGGAGGGCGTGCTGGACGACGTATCGGCGGAGCTGGCGCGGCGGGAGCTGCCCCAGGACTCGCTCAACGAGGCGCGGCTCAACCTCGCGCAGGCGGAGCTGGCGCGGCGAGCCCTGGTGCGCCGCGTGCCCGCCTTCATCACCGGGCTGGTGCTCGTCTCCGGCGCCGCGCTGACGGTGGCCGCGGTGCTGCTCGGCCGGGCCCTCACGCGCCCCGTGAGCACCCTCACCGAGGGCATGTGGGCCTACGCCCGGGGAGACCTCTCCGTGCGCCTCGCGGCCCCCGAGCCTCCGCGCGACGAGCTCCAGTTCCTCCTGGGCCAGTTCAACAAGATGGGCCAGGAGCTGCTCTCACAGCGCGAGCGCCTCAAGTCCGCCGAGCAGATTGCCGCGTGGCAGGACGTGGCCCGCGCGCTCGCCCACGAGCTGAAGAATCCCCTCACCGCAATGAAGCTCTCGCTCGCGCGTCTGACCCGGACGGATGTGCCCACGCCCCACGACACCACCCGCATCACCGAGGCCGTGGCCCTGCTCCAGGAGGAGGTGGACCTGCTGATGCGGATGACCCAGAGCTTCTCCACCTTCGCGCGGCTGCCCGCGCCGCGCTTCCAGGACGTCCCCCTGCGACCGCTGCTGGCCGAGGTGTGCGCTCTGTACGAGGGCACCTCGCCCGTCCCCGTGGCGCTGCTGCCGGGCGCCGAGGCGACGCTGCGCGCGGACCCCGATGGCCTGCGCCGACTCTTCGGCAACCTCGTGAAGAACGCCGCCGAGGCCTCCGCCGGCAGCCCCGCGCCCGTCCTCGTCACCCTGGAGCCGCTGGACGCTGGCGGCGTGCGCGTCACCGTGAAGGACGGCGGCAGCGGCATCCCCGCCGTCCTCGAAGGCCCCGCCCTCACGCGCGGGCTCTTCAGCACCAAGCCCGGGGGCAGCGGCCTGGGGCTGCCCATCTCCCAGAAAATCGTCCACGAGCACGGCGGCAGCCTGCGCCTGGAGCCGGCGCCGGGTGGC
Organism: Pseudomonadota bacterium; assembly: GCA_023426545.1. GTDB lineage: Bacteria > Myxococcota > Myxococcia > Myxococcales > Myxococcaceae > Myxococcus. The sequence goes on along the minus strand of JAFAAN010000162.1, from coordinate 17,383 downwards.
GGTACGCTCGCGCGCGTGGACCTGCCCCTCGCTCCGCCGCCCACCCCATGAAGCCCGGACCTCGCATCCTCGTCGTCGATGACGACCCTGGCGTCCTCAAGGCCCTGCGTGGCCTCTTGAGCGACGAGGGCTTCACCGCCGTGGAGGCTCGCTCCGCGGCGGAGGCCACCCGGCTGCTCGACGCCCCCGAGGGCCCACCCGCGATGATGCTGCTCGACCTGCGCATGCCGGGCGAGACGGGCCTGGAGCTGCTCGCGCGGCTGCCCCGTCCGCTCCCGGTGCCGGTGGTCGTGCTGTCCGGCGAGGCGTCACCCGCGGAGGCCGTGCAGGCCCTGCGGCTGGGCGCAACGGACTTCGTGGAGAAGCCACCCTCCCCCGAGCGGCTCCTCACCGCGCTGCGGAACGCGCTGGCGCTGGGCGCGCTCCAGGAGGAGCGCGAGCGGCTGCTGGATGCCCTGGCCCGCCCGGGCCACCTCGTGGGCGAGAGTCCCAGCATGGTGTCGCTGCGCCAGCTCATCGCGAGGGTGGGCCCCAGCGACACCGCCATCCTCATCACTGGCGAGACGGGCACCGGCAAGGAGCGCGTCGCGCGGGCGCTGCACCTCGCCTCGGGCCGCAAGGGCCGGCTGGTGGCCGTCAACTGCGCGGCCATCCCCGCCACCCTGCTGGAGAGCGAGCTGTTCGGTCACGAGAAGGGCGCCTTCTCCGGCGCGCTGTCACGCCGCGCGGGCCGCATCGAGCAGGCGCACGGCGGCACGCTGTTCCTCGACGAGCTGGGCGACATGCCGCTGGAGCTTCAGGCCAAGCTGCTGCGCGTCCTGGAGACGAAGGAAGTGGAGCGCCTGGGCGGCAGCCTGCCGGTGCCGGTGGACGCACGCGTGCTCGCCGCCACCCACCAGGACCTCACCCGCGCGGTGAAGGAGGGCCGCTTCCGGCAGGACCTCTACTTCCGCCTCAACGTGATGCCGCTCCAGATTCCTCCCCTGCGCGAGCGGCCTGAGGACCTGCTGCCCCTCGCCCGTGCCTTCGCGGCGGAGCTGGCCGGGCCCCACGTCTCGCTGGTGCTCGCGCCCGGCGCGGAGGCCGCCCTGCGCGCCTACCCGTGGCCCGGCAACGTGCGCGAGCTGCGCAACCTCATCGAGAGGCTCAACCTGCTCCGAGGCGAGGGGCCCCTGACGCTCGGCCCGGAGCTCGTCGCAGGGCCGCCGGCCACCGCGGCCAGCCCCGCCACGCTGGGCGACAAGAGCTACCGCGAGCACGTGGAGGACTTCGAGCGCGAGCTGATTCGCGCCGCGCTCCAGCAAGGAGAGAGCATCGCCGGCGCCGCGCGGCTGCTCCAGGTCGACCGGGGAAACCTCTACCGGCGCATCAAGGCGCTTGGCCTGCCCGTCACCTGAGCGGCGCCCGTCGAGCAGTGAGGGGGCGAAGCCCCCTGCGCGGCGGGCCATCCTGGTGGACGCGGCACGAGGCCGACCCCACCGGCCACTGGCTACGGTGCGTCCGGTCCACCCAGGTACAGCACGCCATTGCAGCGCCGGATGCGCCCCCATGTCCGGAGGGCCCATGCAATCGCCGGGGGCGATGTCAGTACCACATCACGACTCGACATCCGGATGTCTCCGTGACATCGACAGGGTTGCCCGGCCCTCGTCAATTCAGGCACTTGTCCAACACCTCCCGGTGGAACGGCACGTGCTCTCCCTTCGCGCATGAACCGCTTCGCGCTCCTCACGTGTCTCCTCTCCGCCGTCGCAGCCGCGCAGCCGGCACCTCCAGCCGAGGCGCCAGCCACGCCCGCCCATGAAACGGCGGCGGAGGCCCTTCCCCCTTCCACCCAAGCCAACCCGGCGCCTGCGGGAGAGCCCCCGGCACACGGGGCCGCTGTCACGGACCTTCAGGACGCGACGGGCAAGCCTGGCACCACCCTGAGTGAGCCTCGAAGCGACGCCCGGGAGGACGACTGGACGTCGTGCCCCGAGGACTTCGATGACGAGGACGACGACACGGCCAACGCCCACGTGCTCGCCCCGCTCCAGCTCACGGTGGATGGCCGCTCACTCTCACCCAGCCGCATCGAGCTGCACGGGCTCCACTGGCTGACGGATGCGCAGGTGCGCGCCTTCATCGGCGCGCCGCGCGCGGACACGGAGGCCGTGCTGAGCGGGCGCGAAGTCCATGTGCTCCTCCGCCGCCTCGCGCGCTCGGGCCTGTTCTCCCGCGTGGAGCCCCGCATGCGGGTGTCCGAGCCGCCTCGGCCCGCGGTGCTGGAAGTCCACCTGGAGGAGAACCCCGTCGTCACCGCCGTGGAGGTGGAGGGACTCCAGGACATCCAGCCCAGCGAGTTCCTCGATGAGCTGCTGCGCCTCCCCCACCGCTTCCCCTATGGCGAGGACGAGGACGACGCGTCCTTCACCGCCACGCTGCGCGTCGACTCGCGGCGAGGCACGCTCTCCATCGTCCGCCCCTGCCCGCTGCCGCACCCGCCCCGGGCCTGGGTGGCGCGGCTGGAGCGGGGCACGCCGCGGCCCGGCATCCTCCTGGGCGGCGTGGCGCAGGGCCTGGAGCGCGCGCTGAAGCACCTGCGTGATGACGGATACCTGCTCGCGAGCCTGTCCGCCGTCTGGAGCCCGGATGGCCGGCTCGTGGTGACGGTGGACGAGGGCCGGCTCGAAGCCGTGGACGTGAGGGGCGTGGACGCGAACACCGCGGTGCGCGTCCAGGAGGCGCTCGACCTCAAGCCCGGCACCGTGTTCCTCCGCAGCGACGCGAAGCGCGCCGTGCAACGGCTGGCCTCGCGGCTCCCCTTCCTGGAACCCGCGGACGTGGATGACGCCGAGCGCTTGCGGGCCCAGCGCGCGCGCATCGTCGAAGCCCTGGAGCCAGATGGCCGCCGGACCTACCTGTCGCGGGACGAGCCTCCCTCCCGGCCGCGCCGCCGGGAGCACGTGGAGTTCGAGATGAGCTGGTGGCGCTTCGCCAACTGGTGGGAGGGCAACCGCCGCGACGAGGGCATCACCCTCGAAGGCAAGCGGATGGTGGTGCACCTGCGCCCGCGGCGCCCGGACTTCGACGTGGACATCCTGCCCCTCCACACGCAGGTGACGGGCTTCTCGCCGGGGCTGTCGGGCCGGCTCCGCTTCTGGGACGCGCGGGACCGCGCTCACGCCACGCTGGACGCGGCCCTCACCATTCCCCTGCGGTGGGGCGGGCAACGCCTCCCGGATGACCCGGAAGGCACGCGGCGGCAGCGCCGCCTCAACATGCTCGGCGGGGCCAAGGTGCAGGTGCCCGGGGTGGGGCTCGCGGAGCTGGGCGCGCAGGCCTACGACTTCACCGATACGCTGGACCGGTGGCGGATGGGCGACATCGACTCCTCCCTCTACTCGGCCCTCATCAACCGGCCGGACCGCGACTACTTCCGCCGCAAGGGCCTCACGGCCTTCGCCACCTGGCGGTGGGCGGAGGACTGGCTCGCGGGCGTCGAGTACCGCCGCGACCGCTACGAGTCGCTGCGCAGCTTCGCGCCGCCCTTCACCGTGTTCCGCCGCGACTCGGCGCCCTTCCCCAACGCGCCCGTCACCGAGGGCCGCTTCGACTCCGTCGTCGTGCGCCTGGAGTATGCCAGCGGCGCTCCCGCCTCCGCGCAGGTGGGCTCACTCTTCCGGACGCCGGAGACGTCGCTCTTCGACCGGAGCGGCGACTGGGAGCGCCGCGCCTCCCTGCGGGGACTGCTCACGCTGGAGGTGGGCAACGGCCCGCGGAGCCCGGGCGCGGACGCGCGCTTCTGGAAGCTGGTGAGCGACCTCGCGCTGGACATCCCCACCGGCTGGGACTCGGGGCTGTCCTTGCGCGTGCGCAGCGCGGGCGGCAACCACCTGCCCGAACAGAAGCGCGAAGCCCTGGGCGGATGGACGGCGCTGCGCGGCTACGGCTTCAAGGAGTACCGCGGCGACGTGTCCGTGCTCACCAGCGCGGAGTACCAGTGGAACGCCCTCGGCGTCTTCGTCGACGTGGGCACGGTGCGCATGGACACCACCTGGTCGGAGGCCCGGCTTGGCGTGGGTGGCAGCCTCCACCTCGGCGACAGCGTGCGGCTGGACGTCGCGTGGCGGACCGATGAACGCGCCACGGCGACGCCCGAGGCACGGCTGCTCTTCCAGCGTCCCTTCTGAGCCCCATGGAACGGCCGCTCACACGGATGGGGCAGAAGCTCGGCACGGCGCTCGCCGCCGTGGCGGGCCTGCTCGCGCCCACCGTCCATGCCGAGGAGCCTCGCGCCGCCTGCACCGCCACCCTGTCCGGGCGGCGCGTCATGGTCCGGCCGGAGGCCTTCGACGTCGTCTCCCCGGAGCTCGACCGGCTGGTACGCCTGGGAATGGCGGGGAAGCTGGAGGTGGAGTTGACGCTCTGGCGGCGCAACGCCATCTGGTTCGACGCGCGGGTGGACGTCACCCGCCTCACCCAGGTGCTCGCCTTCGCCAACGGCACCTACCTGCTGGATGGACGCCCCCTGTCAGAAGGGCCCTCCCCGATGCCGCTGGAGCGCGTGGCCTGGACCCTGGAGGAGCGGCCCGGGCCGGGCGCGCGCTTCGAGGTGCGCGTCACGGTTCGACTGCAAGTGGTGACGGCGGCCAGCCTCGGCCGCGTGGCCGCATGGCTCACGCAAGGAAGACAAGCCCCGGGAGAAGAGGGCTCCACCCTCACCGGCACCGTGCTGCGCTCGGTGGCCGAGGACCTGTCACGCGGCGCCTCCGGGCGCTGTGACGTCACCCGTCTCCCCTGACCCGCGGCCCCGCCGCGACAGTCCCTGAACCGTTCGACTGCCCGGCCTCGCGCCGTGGGCACGGAGTCCCCTCATGCGCCGTTGGCTGCCCTTGCTCCTCGTCATGGCCACCGGGTGCGGCCTGTTGCCATCCGCCCCGCCCGCCTCCTGCACCCACGTCGATGCCCCCGCGGGCATCGAGGCCGCGGGCAGCCGCGCCCCCATCCTCTACCTGGATGGCGAGCGCGCGCTGTACTTCCCCCATGGCGTCGGCGGCGGAGGCGCCCGGCACCCCGTGGTGCCGAGCCCGGGCGAGCTGGTGGCCCTGGGACGGCGGAGCGACCTCGTCATCGTCACCGTGGGCCACCCCGCCGTTTCGCCTACTGGCGCGCCATGACGGTGCTCGCCTCCTTCACCGCGTCGTGGAGGTGACTGCCAGACACGTCCACGACCACCTCGACGAGCGTGCCGCCCCGGAACGTGAACGGCGCCCGGTACTGCTGACTCACGGGAGAGTTCTCGTCCCGGCCGCACGTCAGCCCCTCGCCCAGACTGATGAGCAGCGGCATCGTCTCCGGGATGTCGCTCTGCGCCACCAGGTCGCCATTGATGAAGAGGCGTCCCAGGCCAGGCGTGCCCCGGCCCGCGGGCAGGTCGGGCTGCCCCGTGGGCTGGAACTCGAAGCGCAGCTCCGCGTGCCCCTTCGGGACGTCCACCGCGGACTCGAGGTGGAACTCCTTCTCCCCCACGTAGTTGTAGACGTAGTGCAGCTTCCCATCCTTGATGAAGAACGAGTAACCGCCCGTCGTTCCGCCGTGGCAGAGCAGCACGCCCTCCACGCCGTCCTCCACCTCCACCTGCGCGGTGATGGCGTGGGCGCGGTTGAGGACGTGGACGGCCACGTTCTCCGGCGCGGGAGAGGTGTTGGGCCGGTAGACATAGCGCTCCCGCTCCCGGGTGAGCTGTGGCCGCTCGACGGCGAAGAGTTCGAGTGACGGGGTTATCAGCGGGAGCACGTCGTACCGCCCCGCCTCGACGTACCAGCGCGCAATCAGCTCGATGAGCTTGTCGGGCTCCTCGGCGGCCACGTCCCGCGTCTCCGTCCAGTCCTCGGCCACGTGGTACAGCTCCCAGCCGTGCGCATCCAGCTCGCGCAGCCGGGCCTCCGTGAAGCGCGCCGTGCCAAAGGACTCTTTCGACTCCGTGAAAGAGGGCCCGGGGAACGGACACACCGCCCTCCAGCCGTCGTGGTAGATGGCGCGGTGGCAGAACATCTCGAAGTACTGGGTGTGGTGCCGGGTCTCCGCGTCCGCGTCGTGGAAGGTGTGCTTGAAGCTGACGCCGTCGATGGGTGACTGGGTGACGCCACGGAGCTCCCTGGGCGGCTCGATGCCCAGACAGTCCAGCACCGTGGGGACCATGTCGATGGCGTGACAGTACTGCGAGCGAATCTCCCCCCGCGCCTGGATGCCCCGGGGCCAGTGGACGACGAGAGGGTCCGATGTTCCGCCCCGGTACGTCTCGCGCTTCCACCGCTTGAACGGGGTGTTGCCCGCCCAGGCCCAGCCCCAGGGGTAGTGGTTGAAGTAGCGCGGGCCGCCCAGCGCATCCATCGCCGCGAGGTTCTGCTCCAACGACTCCGGCGTGTTGTTGAAGAACTTCAGCTCGTTGACGGAGCCATGCAGCCCGCCCTCCGCGCTGGCCCCGTTGTCGGAGATGACCATGACGAGCGTGTTCTCCAGCTCGCCGCTCGCCTCCAGGAACTGGAGGAGCCTGCCAATGTGGTGGTCCGTGTGCTCCAGGTAGCCCGCGAACACCTCCATCATCCGCGCGTAGAGCCGCTGCTCCTCGGGAGACAGGCTGCCCCACGCCTGCACGTCCGGGTCATGCCGGGAGAGCTGGCTGCCCGGCGGAACGATGCCCATGGCGAGCTGACGCTGAAACACCTTCTCGCGGTAGGCGTCCCAGCCATCGTCGAACTCGCCCCGGTACCGGTCCGCCCATTCCCTGGGGACATGGTGGGGCGCGTGCATGGCGCCCGTGCAGAAGTAGAGGAAGAAGGGCTTGTCGGGCGCCACCTGCTTCGTATCGGCGATGAAGCCGATGGCCCGGTCCACCAGGTCCTCCGTCAGGTGGTAGCCCTCCTCGGGTGTCCTCGGTGGGCGGACCTGGTGATTGTCGTGTACGAGGTCCGGGTAGTACTGGTGCGTGTCTCCCCCGAGAAAGCCGTAGTAGCGCTCGAAGCCGCGCCCCAGCGGCCAGCGGGAGTAGGGCCCGGCGGCGCTCGTCTGCTCCGCGGGCGTGAGGTGCCACTTGCCCACGCAGTAGGTGTTGTAGCCCTGCCCGGCGAGCATCTCCGACAGGAAGCCGTTCTCGAAGGGGATGGAGCCGTTGCGCCCCGGGTAGCCCACGGAGATTTCCGTGATGGCGGCCATGCCGTTGGAGTGGTGGTTGCGGCCGGTGAGGATGCACGCGCGCGTGGGTGAGCAGAGCGCGGTGGTGTGCATGTTGTTGTAGCGCAAGCCCCCCTTCGCCAGCTGGTCCAGGTGGGGCGTGCGGATGGGCGAGCCATAACAACCGAGCTGCCCGAAGCCGGTGTCATCCAGGACGATGAAGAGGACGTTGGGCGCCCCGGGCTTCGCGCGCAGCGGCGCGGGCCACGCGGGAGAGGATTCCTCCTCCGTCCTTCCGATGATGCCCGGGAACGCCGTCCCGGGCGGGTATTCCTTGAGCGACATGGTGCGGCCTCCACGAGGACTCGCGGGCGCGCGGGCGGCCCACCTCCTCGTGGAGGGAGATGTGCATGCGGCCCGACAACGCCCCCTGTCCCCCAGGTGGACACGAGCAGCCGGAGCGCCGCACGCTGAGAGCGCCGCGGTGGCGCTCCTTCCATCAGAAGAGCCGCGTGAAGTGGTTGTTGCTCCGGTTGGCCTCGGCGGAGCCGTCCTCGTTGGACCCCACGACCTCGCAGATGACCCTGCCAACGGGAGGGACGGAGCTGAGGATGTTCCTCGTCTCGCCGGGCAGAATCGGCTCGTCGAGGGTGATGACCGCGCTCGCGATATAGCCCGTGCAGCCCACCACGCCGAGCACGCCGGGACGGCCGTTGTTCCAGATGCGCACCTCGGTGTGCCCGGACGACGTGCTCACCATGCTGGTGATGGCGAGGTCGACTCCCGACGGGAAGTCACGCGTGTAGACGAAGGCGAGGGGGCTGCGGGGGCTCTGACAGTTGTTGATGAAGCCGCCGAGCGTGGGATTGCTCGCGTAGCAGGAGGACCAGTCGGAGCGGAAGGTGTACATGGTCGCATCGCTGCCATTGGCCCCCGCGCCTGGAACACGCATCCGGACCTTCGCGAAGGAGCCCGTGGTCCCCGGCGTCCACGCCGAAGCGGGGAGCACCATGGGCAGGTTCCAGGCGTAGAGGTCCACCCCATCGCTCGTGGTGTAGCTGACCGTCGCGGAGGTGGTCGTCGAGCCCGCGTTGATCCACGTGCTCCCCGCCGCGTACTGGAGCACCACGGCTTGAGAGGCCTGATGGGTGTAGCCCCCGAAGCCAATGCTCCCGGTCGTCGAGGAGACGACCTGACCATCGACAGGGGACAACATGCAGGCCGAAATGAAGACAGACGCTACCGACAGCAGGAGATGACGCATGCATTCCTCCAGGGGCGCCCGGGCCAGGATTGCTCCGCGGCGCAACACATGGGACGCGGCGGGCGTCAACCCTTCAGCATTTCTCCAGTGACTCGCCCCTGGGACGGGTAGGACTGTCAGGTGTCATGCATCGTGACGCTCCGGCGGCTACAGCCAGCTCGCCTCGCGCCGGCCCAGCTCCGCCAGCACGCGCTCCGCGGCGCGCACGCCGAACCAGTTGGCCTCCTCGAACAGGCCCATGCCGCCCAGGTCCGAGTGCGCGAAGTGCAGCGCGGGCCCCAGGCTCTCCGCCGCGGCCTTGCGCGCCTCGCCCCACATGAAGCCCGGGGTGGGCCGCACCATGGCGTGGCCCCAGCGCTGCACCTCCAGCCGCTGCGCCTGCGCCGCGATGCCCGGGTGCGCGGGCAGCATGTCCGCCATGACCAGCGCCTCCCAGTCCGCGTAGCTGGCGGACAGGGCCTTCTCGCGCTCGGCCTTCACGTCCGCGCCCTCCATGGGCAGGTACCAGGTGAGCACCGTGGGCCCCTGCGCGTCCTGCCGCAGCGACTGGTGCGTGGCCACCACGTAGCCCAGGCTGCGGCTCTCATAGAAGACGTTGTCCCAGGCCAGCGGGAAGCCTCGTGACCGCGGCGGCGAGGACAGCGTCAGGTTCGCCACCACCCAGGGCCCATACGTGAAGCCGCCCAGCCACGCGGGCCGCTCCCGGCGCCACGGCGCCACCACGTGCGCCGCCACGAAGCGCGGGCACGCCAGCACCACCTGCCGTGCCAGGAAGGCCCGCGGCCGGCCCGTGCGCGCCTCCACCGCGTCCACCCGGCAGCCGCCCTCCACGGGCTCCACCGTGTGCACCAGCACGTCGCGCTCCAGCGCCCCGTGCGGCAACGCGGATGCCAACTGCCGCACCAGCCGGCCATTGCCTTCGGGCCAGCTCAGATAGCCCTCGCTGCGCTCGCCGTTGCCGTCCTGCCGCGCGCAGAAGTACCAGATGCCGGCCCACGCCGAGACGTGCTCGGACGTGGTGCCGAAGTCGTCGCGGCACGCGTAGTCCACCACCCACTTCAGCCGCGGGGAGCAAAAGCCCTCGCGCTCCAACCACGCCGCCATGCTCAGCGCGTCTAGCGCCGTCCACTCCGCGTCGTCACTGGACAGGGCCGACGGCACCGCGAAGGCCCGGCGTCCCTTCGCGTCGCGCGCCGCGGCGAAGTTACGCATCCGCGCCTCGAAGCGCCGCAGCTCCGCCACGTCCTCCGCGCTGGCGCCCGCGTGCAGGTACAGCCCTTCGTACCAGTGCCCCCGGTAGAAGAAGCGCTCCTCCGGCTCGTGGATGAGCAGCGACTCCTCGAAGCGCGGCCGGCCCGCGTCATCCACGCTGGACACCGCGCCCAGCTCCCGCAGCAGCCGCACCACCGGCCCCCGGTCCTCCAGCGGCGCCGGCAGGTAGTGCGCGCCCCAGGGATACGCGGAGACGGCGTTGCGCCCGGAGCGCGAGGTGCCGCCCGGCTCCGCCTCCAGCTCCAGCACCCGCACGCCTCGCACGCCCGCGCCCGCAAGCCGCCAGGCCGCGGACAGGCCCGCCACGCCCGCGCCCACCACCAGCACCTCCACCGGTTCGACGGCGTCCGCGCGCGGCAGCGGCCCGCCGCGCAGCTGGTGGCCCACCTCCACGACCTTGTCCACCACCGCGCCCGGCACGCGCCCGGGCGACCGCGACGCGCGGCAGGCGCTGGCCGCCACGGCGGAACCCAGGAACGCGGCGACCAGCTCCCGCCGCGTCAGTTCCACCGCTGCCACTCCGCCTCGTAGTAGTGCACCAGCACCTGGTTGTTCAGCCGGTTCACCTCCGCGGGCAGGGGCCCCATGTCCGGAGGGAACTGGCGGAGCGACTCCAGGGTCGCGTCATCCAGGAAGAGCAGCCCCTCGGGCAGCGGCCGGTGCCGGCCCGGCGTCTCGTGCGCTACCAGCACGTAGCCCCACTCGCCGAACGACGGCACCAGCGCGTGGTACGGCTCCGTCCAGAAGTCAGCGGCCCTCAGCGTCGTCTCCACGCACCAGAAGGAGCGCCGCGCGAACAGCGGGCTGGTGCTCTGAATCACCGCCACGCCGTCCGGCGCGATGCGCCGCTTCAGCAGTTTGTAGAAGCCCGTGGTGTACAGCTTCCCCAGCGCGAAGTTGTTCGGGTCCGGGAAGTCCACCACCACCACGTCGTACTGCGCGTGGCCCTCGGTGAGGAACTGCATGGCGTCCGCGTTCACCACCCGCATCCGCGGATCCTTCAGCGAGTGGCGGTTCAGCTTCACCAGCTCCTCGAAGCGCGACGCCAGCGCCGTCATGGCCGGGTCCAGGTCCACCAGGGTGACGGAGCGCACCTCCGGGTAGCGCAGCACCTCGCGCGCCGCCAGCCCGTCGCCGCCGCCCAGGATGAGCACGTTCTCCACCTTCCCCGCGCGCACCATGGCGGGGTGCACCAGGGACTCGTGGTAGCGGTACTCGTCCAGACTGGCAAACTGGAGGTTTCCGTTGAGGAACAGCGAGAAGCCCCGCTTGCCCCGCGTGAGGACGATGCGCTGGTACGGCGAGCTGGAGGCGTGCACCACCTCGTCCGAGTAGAGCTGGTCCTCGTAGAAGGTGGTGAGCCGGTCGCCCATGACGAAGCCCACCAGCAGCAGCACGGTCAGCCCCACCGCCTTGATGCGCAGCCGCAGCGGGTTGCCCAGCAGCGGCGCCAGCAGCCAGGTGCTCCACAGCGCCACCGCCGCGTTCAGCACCCCGAAGAGCAGCGACGTGCGCACCAGGCCCAGCTTGGGGACCAGCAGCAGCGGGAACGCGACGCTGGCCGCGAGCGCGCCCACGTAGTCCAGCGACAGCACCTGGCTGATCAGGTCCTTGAACTTGAGCTGGTCCTTCAGGATGCGCAGCAGGAGGGGAATCTCCATGCCCACCAGCGCGCCAATGGCAATCACGCTGCCGTACAGCGCCACCCGGAACAGGTCCGTCAGCGTGAAGGTGAGGAACAGCATGGGCGCGCACACGCCCCCCAGCAGCGCCACCGCCAGCTCCACCTCCACGAAGCGCTGCGCCACCCCGCGCTCGACGTAGCGCGACAGGTAGCTGCCGATGCCCATGGCGAACAGGTAGCCGCCGATGACGGTGGAGAACTGGGTGACGGAGTCCCCCAGCAGGTAGCTCGCGAGCGCCCCGACGACGAGCTCGTAGATGAGCCCGCACGTCGCGATGACGATGACGGTGATGTACAGCAGCGTCTTGTTCAAGGCGTCACTTCACTTCACGAGGCGCGGACACGCGGCGCGAGCCGCTCATCCGCTGATGGACGCGGCCACGATGATGGACAGGCCGATGATGAACGAGCCGATGACGATGCCCACCGCCGTGTTCTGGTCCGCCTCCAGCTCCTTGTTGACATCGAACGGCATGATGAGGCGGATGACGTAGAAGCCCGCCACGAACACCGCCAGTCCGATGAGCGAGTAGATGATGCTCGCCAGCACACCCTGAACGCTGACCACCGCGCCAAGTAACAACATCACTTCCCTCCCATGTAGCCGCCAGTCCACAGCAGGACGCCGCCCGGGCCACGCCGCACGTTGCCAGGCACCCGGTCCCGCTCCTCCTTCGTGAAGGGAGACCAGCCCGACATCGTCAACGCCACGTACGCCAGCAGCACCACTCCTCCAAACCACTTCATGACGCGTCTCCATCACGCATGACGACGGAATCCTAGACGTTGCTCTCCGCCCAGCGCCGGGTCTCGAAGCTGTTCGAACGGTACACCGCCACCAGCGGGCCCAGCGCCAGCAGGACCAGCGCCATGCAGAGCCAGCTCGCGTTGGGCGTGTCGTGCGTGAGCTTCACGTTGAAGGTGCGCGCCACCGGCCGGAGCGACTTCGGCTCGAACGAGGCCGTCGTGCGCAGCACGTACTTCCCCGCCGGCAGCGCGGACAGGTACGTGCTGCGGGAGAGGTTGCCCTCGGTCCAGTACTCCCCGTCCGACGTCCCCCGGTAGTAGCTCAGCTCCTCGTAGAAGCTGACCACCTCGCTCGTGTCCTGGTTCACCAGGTCGCCCTGCACGCCCAGCCAGTCGTTGTCGAGCGCCGCGCTGACCTCCACCTTCATGTTGCCCCGACCGGACAGCTCGAAGGGCTCGCTGAAGCTCATCGCCGAGGGCGTCCCCGAGCTGGCCGCCGCGGGCACCACCACCGCCTTCTCCAGCACCGTCCTGTTCGCGGCCGTCATGGAGAACATGCCCGCCAGCAGGAAGAGCGCCACCATGTAGATACCCATCCACTTGAGGGACGAGCGGAGCCCCGCGTGGTACGGGTTCGGCTGGCTGGGCGCCACGTCCGCGCGCGGGGGCATGCGCGCCTTCAACCGGAAGGCATCCTTCACCACCTCCGGCTCCAGGTACTCGCCGAAGGTGTACGACACCTCGTCGTCGGTGGCGTCCACGCTCACCGAGTACGGCGCCGCGACGTACTCCGTCGCCGTGGCCCGCTCCCCCGCCTTCACCGTCCAGTAGAACTCCCCCTGGACCGACTCCGTGACGGCGGTGACGCTCTGGAAGCACTTGTAGCGGCGGCCGTCGTGGAATGCGGACACCTCCGGTACCAGGGAGACCTCGCCGGCGGGCAGCGGCTGGAGGAACACCCAGTGGCCATTGGACTGCATCAGCCACGTGAAGCCACGGCCGCGGTTGTAGAGGAGGTACTCCTCCCACGGGTAGCGCACGCCCTCCACGGTGCACGAGCGAATCAGGAAGCCGATGCAGATCCACTCCGTGCCGTCCAGCGTGCCCTTCGCCCCCAGGGGGATGAGCGGCGCCCGGGCGGGCTTGTCCAGCAGGCGCAGGAAGGACAGCCTGCCCTCGCGCACGCTCAGCAGCGCGCCGCAGTAGGGACACGCCACGCGCAGCGTCTTGTCCGGCGCGCGCAGCTCCAGCGGACCGTTGCACTGCGTGCAGCGCGCCTGCTGGAGCTCCACCTTGCGCACGCGGGGGCGCAGCTGCCCGGGCGGAATGCCCAGCTGCTCCAGCTTCAGCGCCTCACCGATGAAGACCTCGGGGTCGTGCCCGCGCGTGCCGAAGTCGAGCGTGAGGAAGGCGCCCTTGGGGCCGGTGGCGTCCACGTAGTAGGCGTCCTGCGTGGGGTCCACGTCGCTGGGGAGCTGACCCGCGGCGGCCACCACACGCCCGTGTCCCCGCTCCTCGATAATCCATGCGCGGCGCCTCAGGTGCAGCCGCTCGCCCGGGTGAAGCTCCCCCAGCGCCACGCCCTCCTCCAGCCCCATGTCGAACATGAAGTGGAAGGCGCCCTCGGACTCGCTGATCCACCCGGTGCGGCCGTCCGAGAACTCCACGTACCACTCGTCCCACGGCCCCTCCCCGTGGTCCTTCTGGAGGTGGCCGACGACGGTGTACGGCATCCTGCCGTAGCGCCCCTCCGCGCCCAGCTGGAGCGGCGAGTCGGTGGGGACGATGCTGCCAATCTTCCCGTGGGACTCGAAGTCCAGGCCCTTGCGCGCCACCACCGTCTGGCAGTGGCCGCACACCACCACCTGGGCCGAGCCCGCGGTGAACTCCACCATCGCGCCGCACGATGGACACTTCCCCTGCGTCACGCCATCACCCCCCGCTTCAGCTCACGCACCTCGCACGCCGCCGCCCCCAGGTGGCGCGCCAGCAGCGCCTGGAAGTCCGGACACACGCGCGGGCGGCAGCAGTACACGTTGAGCGCGGCGAAGCCGTGCTCCGGGAACGTGTGGATGGCCAGGTGGCTCTCGGCCAGCAGCGTCAGGCCGGTGATGCCGCCGGGCTCAGGGAACACGTGCCACTGCGGCGCGCCGACGACCTTCAGGTCCAGCACGACGACGAGCTCCTCGAAGAGCGCCGCCAGCGCCGCCGCGTCCTTGAGGCTGGCGGGTGCGCAGCCGCTGGCGTCAACCAGCCATTCCTGTCCGGTGGTCAGCTTCGAAATCCTCCCGTCCGCTGACTTCTTAGCACGGGCTCACCCTCCGGTACGGCGCCAAGTCGCGCCGCCGGGCCGCGCTCCGCGTTGGCGCCCCGCTTCCGCTTCCCGCTACGCTGCGCGCCGAGATGACGCAGTCGCAGCCCGAGCCCCCATACCCCCGCGCCGCTCCCCCACCGCCCAGCGCCGTTTCCCGGCTTGCTCGCACGCTGCGCGGCCTGCCGCCCGCCGGGCGCTGGTGGGGCCCCGGCTGCGCCGGCATGGCCGGCTGGCTCCAGCGCGCGGCCCTGTCCCCGCCGCCGGAGGACGTCACGCCGCGCTTCCGCGCGCTGCTCGCGAAGGTGCGCGAGGGCGCGCCGGTGCTGCCGGACGAGGCCCGGCGCCATCAGTACCTCCTGGTGCGCGGCATGCTGGGCGACGAGCTGCCCGGCTACCTGCTGGACAACGTGCAGCGGCTGGAGCGCCGGGGCCTGGACGTGCGCGAGGCGGCGGTGGACACCGAGGGGCTGCTCGCGGACAACGTGGCGGTGCTGCGGGAGGCGCTGCTCGACGCGGAGCACTTCGGCCGTACGGTGGTGATGGTGGGCCACAGCAAGGGCGGCGTGGAGTGCACCGCCACGCTGGCGCGCTACCCCGAGCTCCGGCGCGTGGTGCGCGCGCTGGTGACGCTCCAGGCGCCGTATGGCGGCTCGTCCATCGCGCACGACCTGGCCACCACGCCACGGCTGCGGCGGCTCATCGACTTCGCCTTTCCCCTGCTGTTCCACGGCGTGTCCCGCTCCGTGGAGGAGCTGTCCTACTTCCAGCGGCAGGCCTTCATCCGCGAGCACCCCTACCCCGCCGGTATCCCCACCGTGTCGCTGGCCACGTCGCGGCTGTCGCGCCTCTCCACGCTGTATCCGCTCCAGCGCTACCTGCACGAGCGCTACGGCTACCAGGCGGATGGCATGGTGACGGCCGTGGACGCGGAGGTGCCCGGCGCGCGCGTGGTGCGCCTGGACGACATGGACCACGCGGAGGCCGCGCTGCGAGGCCTCCCGGGACTGGCCCGCTACCACCCCGGCGACATCACCGAGGTGATGGTCGCCCTGGCCCTGGAGTCACGCTGAGCCTCACGCCGAGGGCGGCGTCAGCGTCACCTTCTTCATCACGTGGTCGATGGTGGAGAAGCGCAGCGCCAGCTCATACAGGCGGCGGGCCAGCGCGGCGTCCTCCTTCACCACGCGCCCCATCTCCTCGCGGGGGACGCCGGTGACGCTCGCGAGGTCCTCCAGCATCGCCTCGGTGGAGGCGCGGTCCGGCTGGATGCCGTCGCGCTCGGCGATGGCCCGCAGGGCCAGGGCCAGCGTGAGGCGATACGCCGCGTCCATGCGGGTGAGCGGGTCCTGCAGCCACCCGTCGAGCGCCTCTTGAAGCTCGTCGGGCTGGAAGTTCTTGCGCTGGAGGATGGGGCGCTCGGACTCCGCCCAGCGGCGGCGGAGCTCTTCGTCCAGCAGCGAGGCGGACAGCGCCACCGGCGTGCGCTCCACCAGCAGGTCCAGGACGCGCTCCTGGGTCAGCCGCTCCCCCTCCGCGAGGCGCTCCTGGACCAGCGCGTCGCCCAGCTTGCGCATGACGTCCGTGATGGACCCCATGCCCAGCCGCGACAGCAGCTCGGGGGAGTCGTCGTCCAGCAGCTTCAGCTCGCGCGCGGCCTTCACCTCCACGAGGAAGCGCGCGGGCTGCCCACGCAGCGCCTCCACCGGATGGTGCTCCGGCAGGGTCAGCTCGATGGCGAGGGACTGCCCCACCTTCGCGCCCACCAGCGCCTCGAAGAAACCGGGCAGCACCGGGTCCGGCGCGACGCGCACCCGCCAGCCCTCCCGGGCGGAGAAGGGCAGCAGCTTCGCCTGGGCGAAGCCGAGCACGTCCAGCAGCACGTCGTCTTCGAGCGCCACCGCCTCGCCCGGCTGCCGCTCGCGGACGTCGGCGTGCTGGCGGCGGAGCGCGTCGAAGCGCTCGACGAGGTCCTGCTCGGTCAACGGGGCGGGCGCCACCTGGGCCACCGTCAGCCCCTCCAGGGACGGGGCCTCCACCGTGGGGAGCACCACCGGCTCGGTGCTGTCGAGCTGCAACGCCGCCGGCATCTTCTTCATGATGCCGAGCGCGTGGAGCTCGGCCAGCGAGCGCGCGTTACCGCGGCCCCCCTGCGATTCATCATGGGTCGTCATGGTTCTCGCTCCGGCCCCCTTCGGATGGCACAGCGCTCCAGGTGGGCCGAAGCCCCCCCGGAGCGCTGGGACTGACGACGCGGCGCCTCTCAGAAGAAGGAGCCGAGGAAGCTGGACGCCGTCGAGATGACCGCGCCTCCCTGGCTCACCAACGGGATGTTGGTGGCGGCGGCGAGGGAGCCCAGCGCCGTCACTCCGGCGGTAATCTTCTTGCCGGCCGAGGCGTTCGGGTCCGTGATGGTGTTCACGGCGGCGGCGGTGTCCGCCGCGGCGATGGCGGCGTTGAGGCCCGGGGCGAAGCGGCCCGCGGCGCGAGCCATCGCCGTACCACCGCCCTGCAGTGCTCCACGCGCGGCGGTGCCGGCGGTGCGGGCAGCGCCCTCGCTTCCGCGCTCGGCGACGTCGGCGGCCGCGCGGCGCACGACCTGGCGCGACGCCCCCTCCAGCGCCACGTTGGCGGCGGTGGTGGCGACGCGGTTGGCCGCGGCACGCGTGGCCTCCGGGGCCGCCTCGGTGAAGGCGGTGCGGGCCGCGTTGGTGGCGGCGCGGTAGTTAGGGCTCGCTCAGAAATTACTTGTCCGAATTGGGATTGAGGACGTAGTTCCAGTCCCCATGAAAGTCTGAGCGGACGAGGCGGAGTTGATGCATGGTGTACCGCACCAGGTTGTTGAGACACCAGGTTGGTCGTAATCAGGCCGCTTGCTTCAGCGTCAGCTCCCGCCGGGCCTGACTCGGCGAAAGGAAGTCGTGGCGCTCAAGTAGCCAGTGCTCGTTGT
>JAFAAN010000149.1 GCA_023426545.1 Pseudomonadota bacterium | reverse complement strand
CGCCATCATCAGCGCCGACCAGTCCCTGCCCTACGGCCGCGTCATGCGGCTCATCGACGTGGTGAAGGGGCAGGGCATCGCGAAGTTCGCGCTCAACATCGAGAAGGACGTGGCCCCCGCGGCCGCGCCCGCCGCGCCCTGAAGCGAGGCGTCAGTCCATGAGTCAGGCGGCCCTCGACAACAACGCTCCGACACCCCGACGCGACCGCTCGCTGGCCGTGGTGGGCGCCTTCCTGTTCGTGTCGCTGGGGATTCACGTCGGCGGCTTCTGGGCGCTCGGTGACGGCGCCGCCCGCTCCCGTCCGGCAGCCCCGCGCCCGGTGGAGATGGTGATGGTGGAGGTGCAGAAACCGCCCCCGCCTCCGCCCCCCGAGGAGCCGAAGCCGGAGCCTCCCAAACCACCGCCGCCGAAGCCCAAGGCCGTGAAGCCGCCTCCCGTGAAGGTGGCCGAGGCGCCCAAGCCCCTGCCGCCGCCGCCCGTCGACGCGCCGCCTCCGCCCAACGACACGCCGCCACCGGAGCCGCAGGCCAAGCCGCCGCCGCTCGTCGTGGGCATGACGATGTCGTCCACCACCAGCGCGGGCTCGTTCGCCGCGCCCGTGGGCAACACCGCCTACGGCAAGACGGGGAACACCGCGACGGACCCCAAGGACGTGAAGGGGTACAGCGCGCCGAAGTACGCGCCCATCTACCAGGTGGACTCGGAGCCCACCGTGGCCGCCGAGGTGAAGATTCCCTACCCGGAGGAGGCGCGCCGCGCGGGCGTCGAGGGCACCGTGACGCTGTCCATCACCATCGACCATGAGGGCAAGGTGGTGGCGGTGAAGGTCCTCAAGGGGCCGGGCTACGGCCTCAACGAGGCGGCGCGGGACGCCATCCGCCGGTTCCGCTTCAAGCCCGCCATCAAGGGCGGCGAGCCCGTCTCCACGGAGATGAAGTACTCGTACACCTTCCTGCTGGACTGAGCCGCGCCCCGCCTACTGCGGGCACAGCGCCCGGCGCATGATGTCGCGCAGCGCGCACAGGTCGGCGTCCGCCATGCCGGCGATGGCCTCCGGCGGCTCGGACATGCGCTCCAGCAGCCGTTCGCGGAGCGCCGCGCCCTCCTCCGTCAGCACCAGCCGCTTCACCCGCCGGTCCTGCTCGGAGCTGCGCCGCACCACCAGCCCACGCGCCTCCATCCGGTCCACCAGCCCCGTCACGTTGGACGCGTCACACGACAGGTAGCTGGCCAACGTACTCATGGCCAGCGGCCCTTCTCCGAGCTGCCGCAGCACATGGGCCTGCACTGGCGACAGGTCGAACTCCGCCGCCAGTGCGGGGAAGTTGCGCATGTGGGTGTGCATCAGCTCGAAGAGGAGCGTCCACGCCTGGCGTGGCAGGTCTCCCGCGGCCTCGTTCCGCCCGCGCCCGTCCACTGGCTTCTTCCGCTCCAGGTGCTCGCTGCTCCCGTTCATACTCAACATGGTAATTCACCTGAGCCATCTAAACAATTGACGTCATCAACTATTGAGGGCTACTACATTCCGGAGCTTCCAAATTCGGACGTCATGGACTATGGCTGCCGGCCGAGGCTCAACCCGTAGCAAGTCCATCCTGGACGCAGTGGTCCGCGCCGGCGCGGGCCCTTGAGGAGGTAGAGGCGGTCATGAGTTCATTCCTGGCGCTGTCCCTGGCGGCCACCCTGGCCGCGGCACCGCCGCCCACGCTGACCCTGGAGGACGCGCTCGAACGCGCCCGCAAGGAGAACCTGGACCTCAAGGCCGCGCAGGCCCGCCTCAACCAGGCGGACACCGCGTCGCGGAAGGCCTGGGCCGGATACCTGCCCAACGTGACGGTCAGCGGCGCCATCGTCCGCAACTCCATCGAGGCGGTGATTCCGGCCGGCCCCCTGGCGCCCGTCGACATCGTCATCCAGCCCCAGGTGCAGCTGCAGGCGCAGGGGCAGGTGCGGCAGGCCATCATCGCCCCGCAGCTCTGGGCCGGCATCCAGGCCGCCTACAAGGCGGAGCGCGTGGCGTCCCTCAGCGTGGAGCAGGCGCGGCGAGAAATCTTCTTCGGCGTGGCGCAGGCGTTTTACGGCACCGCGGCGCAGGCGCAGGCCGTGGCGGTCCAGGAGCGGCTGGTGGAGCTCAACCAGGCGCGCGCCAAGGACACCCAGGTCCGCTTCGAGGCGGGCACGGTGACGCGCGTGGCCCTGCTGCGCGCCGAGCAGGACCTGGCGCGGGCCGAGCAGGACCTGATCCGCGCGCGCAACGCGGAGGCCTCCGCCAAGCTGGTGCTCGCCACCCTGCTGGCGTTCGACAACCCGAACTTCGAGGTGGCCCAGCCCCCGGAGCCGCAGGTGCCGGAGAAGACGGACACCGGCGTGCTCGTGGAGCGCTCGCTGGAGCAGCGCGCGGACGTGGCCGCGGCGCGCGAGCAGGTGGAGCTGTCCCGCATCAACAAGCGCGGCGTGTGGTTCAGCTACCTGCCCAACGTGCAGGTGGTGGGCACGTACAACATCTCCAACGCGGCGGGCCTCGTCGGCTCCAACCGCATCTGGAACATCACCCTGGGCGCCAGTTGGACGCTGTGGGACGGCGGCCTGCGAGAGGCCAACCTGAAGGAAGCCTCGGCCGTCATCGCGGAGAACCGGGCCCTGCAGCGCAAGGCCGAGCTCACCGCGCGCCAGGAAGTGAATACCGCGCAGCTCGACCTCGAGAGCACCCTGGCCAACCGCTTCAAGGCCGCGCAGGCCGTGGAGCTGGCGCGCGAGTCCCAGCGCCTCACCGAGGCGGCCTTCAAGGCCGGCATGGCCACCTACCTGGAAGTGGCGGACGCGAACACCGCGCTGACGCAGGCGGAGATTGGCCTCGTGAGTGAGCGGCTCCAGGCCTCGCTCGCCGGCCTGAAGCTGCTGCGCGCCGTGGGCGTGTTCGGAGCCCGGCCGCTGACGTCGGACCTGAAGGTGGAGGAGTCGGAGGCCCCGTTCCTCCAGCCGCTGCCGGAGGAGGCCATCCCGGCGCAGCCCACCCAGGAAGAGACGCAGGACACACCGCAGCCGTAGCACGGCACCCCGCCATCCACCCCGGCGCCCGCCCGTCCTCCGGGCGCCGGGCCAGGCGCCAGTTGTGGATGGCCAACGCCAGCCGCACCCTCGTGGAGAGGCATCGCATCCCTTTTCCGAGGAGGACGTCATGGCGGAAGGAAATTGGGGCAACTGCAAGGGCTGCCGTTACTTCGCCAACCAGACCCCACAGAGTGCGGGCGAGACGCACCGCTGCATGCAGCCGGAGCTGTCCGAGTTCGAGTTGGAGGTGTCCGGCGACAGCGGCTGCAACGCCTTCGAGGCGCGCGCCGGGGTCGGCAGCCCCGCCTACGAGGAGCCCTCCCCCTCGCTGCACTGAAGGCGGCCGGGGCGCGCGTCACGGCGGGCCTCAGCGGCCCGGGGCCTCGCGCGTGAGGGGCACCACGGACGCCGGCTTCCCCCCGGCGCCATAGTAGATGCGCTCCAGGAGCCGGCGCTGGTGCACCAGCGGCGCGTCGAAACGGTCCAGCCGCATGCCCTTGTGGCTGTAGGGCGTGTCCGCCACGGTCGCGATGAAGCGCGCGTCGTCCCGCACCTCCCACCACGTCAGCGCCATGGCCGCGCGCGCCGCCACGGGGAGCAGCGGGCGCAGCAGCGGCTGCGCGGTGCGCAGGAACGAGAAGACGTGCAGGCGCGTGGTGCGCGCCGTCTCCGGGACGAAGAAGATGTTCGCGCGGGTGATGAACGGACGCGTGCGTCCGTCCGGCGCCACCCAGCGGATGGTGTACTGGCTGCGCACCGGGTCGAAGCGCGTCACCCAGTCGTTGTGGAAGAAGTCGCCGTCACGCACGCCCAGCACCTTCATGATGGGCGCGGGCCGCTGCGGGGCGCGGTAGTGCACCTCGGTGCGGTCCTCCAGGTTGCGCGACTCGAACTCCACCCGGTTCGCGTTCGGGTCGTCCCAGCCCAGCCGGGTGTGGACGTAGGGCGTGTGCTCGTCCTCGCTGAAGTTGTCGAGCGACACGTGCAGCGGCGCCGCGAAGTGCGTGGAGAACGCGCCCCCGAAGACATAGCCCTCGTCCTCCATGTCGGGCATGGCCGACAGCGGCGTATCGCGCTCGGCCAGCCAGAGGTAGCCGTAGCGCTCCACCACCTGGAAGCTGCGCGCGTCGCAGTGGCGCAGCTCCGGCTGGCTGGGGTTGCTGCCCCGCCCCTGCGCGTCGAAGCGCCAGCCATGGTACGGGCACTGGAGCCGCCCATCCGGGCGCACCGTGCCCTGGGACAGGGGCGCGAAGCGGTGGGGACAGGCATCCGCGAGCGCCGCGGGCTGGCCCGAGCCGTCCCGGAAGAGCGCGTAGGCACGGCCCGCCAGCTCCACGCGGACGGGCGTCTTGCCCAGCGAGCGGGCGGGAAGCACCGGATGGAAATGACGGATGACCCGGGGGGTAGGCTCCATGGAGCGCCAATATAGGTCGGCGGCTATCCCGGTTTGGAGTGGACTCCATGTTACGCGGGGTGAACAGGAGGGCCGGGCAGCCCCCCTCCCCCCGGGTTATGATTCGCGCCCGTGAATCCCCCCGCCGCTCCTCGCCGCCGCCCGCTGGTGACCGCCGCGCTGCTCGTCATGGCCGCGGCGCTGGGCGCGGGGGCCGCGCTCCACGTGCAGGGCCTGCTCCCCGCGCGGGTGCCCTCCGCGTCCACGCCGTTCCACTACCACGGCTACGCGAAGGTGCTGCGGCACGTGCGCGCCAATGGCGACGTGGACTTCGCCTCGGTGGGGCGGGAGCGGGAGGCGTTGGACGGCTTCGTGTCGTCCCTGGCGTCGTTCTCCCCGCACAACCGGCCGGACGTCTTCCCCACGCCGGAGGACGCGCTCGCCTACTGGCTCAACACCTACAACGCGCTGGTGCTCCAGCAGGTGGTGGACGGCTATCCCTACCTCGAATCGGTGCGGCAGCCCTGGCTGGGGCGCTTCTTCTGGGGCCGCTCCTGGCCGGTGGGCGGCGAGCGGCTGACGCTGTGGGCGCTGGAGCACCGCGTGCTGCGCCAGGAGTTCGCCGACCCGCGCATCCACCTGGCGCTCTTCCAGGCCGCGCGCGGCGGCCCGCGGCTGGATGGCTCGCACTTCCAACCGGAGTTCCTCGACTCCCAGCTCAACGAGGCCGGACGCCGCTTCGTGGGAGACCGGCGCAACGTGCGGCTGGAGCGGGACACCGTCTACCTGGCGTCGCTGTTCGACGAGTACCGCGAGGACTTCCTCGCCGCGCTGCCCGAGGGCCGCCGCGACAACGTGCTCCAGTTCGTCTGGGCCTTCCTGCCGGACACCTGCGAGGAGCGCCCGGGCTGTGACACCCGGAGCGACCTGGACCGCGCCTGCGGCCCCCGGCTGGACCAGTGCCGCATCGCCTTCATGGAGCGGGACTGGACGCTGCCGGACGCCGCCGCCCGCCACGCGCGTCCCTGAGCGGCCTCACACCGGCACGCGCCCGTCCACCCGCGCGCGCGGCGGCGCATCCCCCTTCTTCACGGTGGGCACCACCGCGCCGCCGTTGCGCTGACGCAGCCACTTCTCCAGCCCCACCACGGGCAGCACCACCGCGCCCACCAGGATGGACAGCCCCACGTCCTCCAGCCCCAGCGGCGCGGTACCGAATATCCGCTGCATGAAGGGCAGGTACATGAAGGCCGCCTGGAGCAGCACCAGCAGGCCCATGCCCACGAACACCGAGCGATTGGTGAAGAGGCCCACCTGCCGCATGGAGCCGCTGAGACTGCGGCACATGAGCAGGTAGAACATCTGGAAGCTGATGACGGTGTTCACCGCCATCGTCTGCGCCTCCGCCAGCGACTGCGCGTAGCCGCTGCGCGGGAGGTCCCGGTAGTACTCCCACAGGAACAAGCCGATGGCGCCCGCCGCCATCAGCACCGCCACCAGCCCGGTGCGCATCACCACGAAGTGGCTGAGCACCGGCGCCGACGGGTCCCTGGGCAGCCGGCGCATGATGTCCGCCTCCCGCGCCTCGAAGGCCAGCGGCAGCGCCAGCGACACCGTGGCCACCAGGTTGATCCACAGCAACTGCGTGGGCAGCATGGCCATCAGCGGCACCAGCCGTCCGCCCACGTCCTGGATGGGGAAGAGCGAGACGCCGGCGAGCAGGATGAGCGCCAGCCCCAGGTTGGTGGGCAGCACG
The DNA here is from genome assembly GCA_023426545.1 of Pseudomonadota bacterium. Taxonomy (GTDB): domain Bacteria; phylum Myxococcota; class Myxococcia; order Myxococcales; family Myxococcaceae; genus Myxococcus. Next base: position 130,873 of record JAFAAN010000149.1, on the reverse strand, counting down.
AAGGCCAGCGACTTGATGAGGTTGTCATAGACGCGCCGCCCCTCCTCCACCGCCGCGACGATGGAGGCGAAGTTGTCGTCCGTCAGCACGATGTCCGCCGCGTCCTTCGCGACGGCCGTGCCGGTGATGCCCATGGCCACGCCGATGTTGGCCTGCTTGAGCGCGGGCGCGTCGTTCACCCCGTCCCCCGTCATGGCCACCACGTGCCGCTGGCGCTGGAGCGCGCGCACCAGCCGCAGCTTGTGCTCGGGCGCCACGCGCGCGAAGACGTTGCTCCCACGGACCACCTCGTCTAGCGCCGCGTCGTCCGTGGCGGCGAGCCGCGCGCCCGTGACGCCCTCCTCCTCCGGCGCCAGCAGCCCGAGCTGCGCGCCAATCGCCGCCGCCGTCGAGGGGTGGTCCCCGGTAATCATCTTCACGGTGATGCCCGCCTCGTGACAGGCGCGCACCGCGGCCATGGCCTCCTCGCGGGGCGGGTCAATCATCCCCTCCAGCCCCAGCAGCCGCAGGCCGTGCGCGACATCCTCCAGGCGCAGCGAGGCGTGTGAGCCCGGCACGTCCCGGCACGCCACCGCGAGCACCCGCATGCCCTGCCGCGCCAGCGCATCCACCTGAGCCAGCACCGCGCCCGAGGTGACGCCGCCGCCCGGCTCGCAGCGGCGCAGGACGACCTCCGGCGCCCCCTTGAGCAGGATGCGGCGCCCACCATGGCCGTCCTCGTGCAGGGTGGCCATGAACTGGCTCTCCGAATCGAAGGGGATGGCGTCCACGCGCGGGTGCGCCGCGCGGACCCCGTCCATGGACATGCCCGCCTTCTCCGCGGCCACCAGCAGCGCGGCCTCGGTGGGGTCGCCCGTCATCTCCCACTGCCCCTCGCGGCACTGGAGCCCGGCGTCGTTGCACAGCGCGCCCGCCCGCAGCAGCTCGCAGACGTCCGGGGGCGGCGACTCCAGGCGCCGACCGTCCCGCGTCAGTGCGCCCTGGGGCGCGTAGCCCACCCCGCTGAGCGCGTAGCGCCCGGTGGACGTCCACAGCGCCTGCACCGTCATCTCATTGCGGGTGAGCGTGCCCGTCTTGTCCGAGCAGATGACGGTGGTGCTGCCCAGCGTCTCCACCGCGGGCAGCTTGCGGATGACGGCGCGCCGCGCGGCCATGCGCTGCACGCCAATGGCCAGGGCGATGGTGACGATGGCGGGCAGTCCCTCCGGAATCGCGGCCACCGCCAGGGTGATTGCCACGACGATGGCCTCGCTCACCGCGTAGCCCCGCACCAGCCCCACCCCGAGCAGCGCGGCGGAGATGAGCAGGATGCCCACGGTGATGTACTTGCCGATGACGGCCAGCGCCTTCGTGAGCGGCGTCTGGAGGTCGGCCGCCTCGCCGAGCAGCGTGGAGATGCGGCCCAGCTCGGTGGCCTGCCCCGTGGCCACCACCACCGCCGTGGCCGAGCCGGACGTCACCAACGTGCCGCCGAAGAGCAGGCTGGCGCGGTCGCCCAGCTCGGCGTCCTCCGGCACTGGCGCCACCGCCTTCCGCGCCGGCACGGACTCACCGGTGAGCGCGGCCTCCTCCACCGAGAGGTTGCGCGCGGACAGCAGCCGCATGTCCGCGGGCACCTTGTCGCCGGGCGCCACCTCCATGACATCGCCGGGCACGCCCTGCGCGGCGGGCACGCGCAGCTTGCGGCCCGCGCGAATCACCGTGGCGTTCTCCGGCACCATCCGGCTGAGCGACTCGATGGCCTTCCCCGCGCGGTACTCCTGCACGAAGCCGATGAGGGTGTTGAGCACCACCACCGCCGCCACGACCAGCCCGTCCGTCACCTCGCCCATGAGGACGGCCAGCACCGCGGAGGCGATGAGGACCCAGATGAAGGGGCTGTTCACCTGCCGCCAGAGCAGCTTCAGCGGACTGTCGCCCTTCGCGCGCTTCAGCACGTTGGGCCCGTGCCGCGCCAGCCGCTCGCGCGCCTCCTCGTCCGTCAGCCCCTCCGCCGTGCTGCCGAGCTTGCCCAGCACCTGGTCCGGTGGCAGGGCATGCCACGGGGGCGCCGGTGCGGCCGGCCGCGAGGGCGGAGAGGGCAGGTCTTTCATCCGGTGGCTCCTTCCCCCGGAATCTGGCAACGGTCGCGCGCATCTCCACCTGGGTGGAGCGCGGGTGGACAGCACGCGGCCCGCCACGGAGCCATTGCTCCAGCCCGGCAGGGGAACGGAGCGGGCGCCGCGGGCCAGCCCTTCCACCGGCCCGGCGTCAGCTCAACGCCCGGAGGACACGGGGACCCACCGGCGCTCCACGTGCGAGCGCCGGGCCGCGTCCAGCACCTGCTGGTTGCGCCAGCCGTCCTCCAGCGTGGCCGCGTCCTCCACGGTGGCGCGGTCCTCGCGCAGCGCCTGGGTGACAGCGCGCGCCAGCAGCAGGAAGCCGCGTGTCCACTCGTTGTCCGGCAGCCCCCGCGGCAGCTGCGGCTCCGTCGGCAGCTCCACCCGCTCCCAGGCGCGAGCGCCCAGGGTGGACCGCCAGAGCTCGCCGCCCTCCACGCGCAGGCCCCCGCGCTCGCAGGACACCTCGACGCTGTGCACGGGCTTGCCAGGGGCCACCATCGACAGGTCGATGGTGGCCGTGGCCACGCCGAAGCGGAGCAGCAGCCGGGCCTCGTCGTCGCTCGTCACCGCGAGGGGCCGTCCCGTGAGCGACTCCGGCCGCTCGGGCGTATGCGTCGCCAGCGCGCCCAGCACCTCGTCGGGCTCCGCGCCCAGCACGAAGCGCAGCATGTCCACGGCATGCGAGCCAATGGCGCCCAGCAGCCCACCGCCCTGGGACGCATCCGACCACCAGTCCCACGGCCGCTCCGGCGAAGCGCGGTTGTCATTGCGGTAATAGACATGCGCGCTGCGCACCGCGCCCAGCTCGCCGGAGCGCACCAGGGCGCGCAGGTGCCGCCGCGTGGGGAGGAAGCGCAGCTCGTGGTCCAGCAGCGCCAGGACGCGCCGCTCGCGCGCCGCGTGCCACATGGCCTGGGCCTCGTTCGCGTCCAGCGCGGTGGGCTTCTCGCACAGCACCGCCTTGCCCGCCTCCAGCGCCCCCAGAGTGATGGGCCGGTGCAGCGCGGGGGGCGTGGAGATGCACACCCAGTCCACCTCCGGCCGCGACACCACCTCGCGCCAGTCCGCCGTCACGTGGGGCACGCCGAGCTGCCGCCCCGCCGCCTCTGCTGTCTCGACCCGCGCGCTGGCCAGGCTCACCACCTCGACGCCGGGCAGCGTGCGCAGCACGGGAACCTGCGTGGTGCGCGCGAAGCCCGCGCCGATGACGCCGACCCGAATCGTGCGTGTCATGGACATTTCCATCTCCCTTGAAGCGATGACGCAACGCACAGGCTGAGTCCCAGGTGTCGCCATTGCCAATCACCTTGAATCCAAAGTATTCAAGAATTCGCAGGATTCACCGGCTGAACACCTCCCCCTGATGACTTCCCGAAAGCTCCGTTGGACCGTGGCCGCAGGCGCAGTGCTCATCGCCGCGGCCGTGGCACTGCTGTGGCCCCGCGACGTCCCATCCCTCTCGCCCGAGGACGCGGCGCCACCTGCCCCCGGCGCCACGGCGGCCACGAGCCCACCTGGCGGGCCGGGCGCCCTGGCCGGAACCTCCACTCCCGCGGAGCCTGAGCCCGCGGTGGAGCAGCTCCCCATGCCGGGCTGCTGGGACGGCCTCCACGACTTCGACGCGTCCGTGTCCATGGACACGTTTCGCCAGGCGCTGGCGACGGCCATTGGAAATGGCGACCGCTACCTCGCGGCGTACCTGCAGGAGCGGCTGACGGAGCTGGTGGGCGACGACACGGCGCGCGCGCTCCAGGTGGTGGCGTGGGCCCAGGGCGCCAGCGGCCCGGAGCTGGGCGTCTACATGGACGCGCTGAAGGCGGCGCCCGCCGTTCACGCGCCCCAGGTCGCGCAGAGCCTGTTGAAGATGGGCGAGGACCCGGGCGCGCCCCTGCAGCACCGCGCCGCGGCGCTGGATGCGCTGGAGACACAGCGGAAGCTGGCGCCCGGAGACATCCAGCGGCTCAAGAAGCTGGCGCTGGACGAGACGCTGGACTCCACCGCCTGGATGGCCACGCGCACGCTGGGCCGGGTGATGAAGCAGGACTTCGAGCGCACCGGCAACTACGCGCCCTACTGGGAGGAGCTGCTCGACATCGGCGGGACGTCCGACGACATGGCCGTGCGGCTGCTCGCGCTGGAGATGCCGTCGTACTCGAACCCGCTCATCGGCGCGGAGTCCTTCGACACGCTGAAGCGCATCCTCACCAACGACCGCGAGCGGGACGTGCGGGAGATGGCGGCCTTCCGCCTGGGCCTCACCCGGGAGCCGGACCAGGCGCTGGAGCTCTTCCGCGACGCCTTCCGGACCGAGCACGACCTCTGCGTGCGCTGGGCCATCTTCCGCTTCGCCGTGCGCGCGGCCGGCGAGAAGGCGCTGCCGCTGCTGGAGCAGTTCGCCGCGCAGGACCCGCGCTTCGCGCAGGACTACGTCGAGTTCCGCGCCCTCTACGCCTCGGGCACGGTGGACTTCGCCCGCATCTGGCTGGGCAAGCGAGAGCACCACAACTGCCTGGTCGAAGAAGGAGCGCCGCACTGATGTCCCCCCTGTCGATGAAGCAGCCGGGGCGCGCGGCGCTCCTGATGGCCCTCATGTCCCTGGCGCCCCTCGCGGCGCGCGGGGAGGCAGCGCTCCGCCCCACCCAGTGCACGGTGCAGGGCATGCTGGACGACGTGCGCCTGGCGATGAAGCGCGGCTCGCCCGCGCTGAAGCGCTACGTGAAGATGCGGCTGAAGGAGGCCGCGCTCGCGATGCCGGCCGAGTCCCTCCTCGCGGCGCTGAACGGGGAGCGGGACCCGGACGTGCTCGAAGCCCTGGGCGCCGCCCTGGCCACCAAGGCCAGCAACGCCGAGGCCCCCGACTTGATTCAGCCACTGCTGGCGCGGGCCACCGGCGACTCGGACCCGGCCCTGCGCGCGGCGGCGGTGCGCGGGCTGCGCGGCGTACCCTCCGTCGAGTTCATGGAGAAGAACGGCGGCGTGGTGACGTACGAGCAGCTGGTGCGCGACGCGTCCCCCGAGGTGCGCGCGGCGGTGGCGGAGAACCTCGTCTCGGAGAGCGCGGACGTGTACAGCGGCCACGACCGCCGGGTGTCGGAGGCGGCGGTGTCCGTGGCGGCGGCGGCTGAAGACCCGGCGGTGGCCGCGAAGCTGCTGCGCGAGGTCTCCATGGAGGCCGTGGGGCCCGAGGCGGTGGAGCAGGTGACGCGCCTGCTCCGCTCGGAGGACCCGGAGCTTCGCGCGGCGGCGGCCACGGCCCTGGGCGGCGTGCCCGGCGGCGGGACGGCGGGCGCGCGGGGTTCGCTGGTGGACCTGTATCGCGATGACAAGGACCCGGCGGTGCGCAAGGCGGCGCTCCAGGGAATCGCCCGGCTGGGCCAGTCCCACGCCATGCCCGTGCTGGAGTCGCTGCGCGGCGTGGACCGCGCCATGGACGCGGAAATCGACGCCTGGCTGTCCGTCCTGAAGCTCAACCTCCAGGAGTGGGAGCTGGTGCTGCGCGAGAAGCAGCGCCTCCGGAGGTAACCCCTGCTTCACCGCAGTACGCAGCGCCACACCAACGAGGGAGTCTCTTGATGAAGACGATGAAGCTGACCATGGCGGCGGCGGTGCTCGCCGCCTCGGGCTGGGCCACCAGCGTCACGGCCGCCACGGCCGTGGGCCCCATCTGCGACACCGCCGCGCGCGTGGGTTCCACGACGTACTACTCGTGCTCGGGCAGCAGCCACAACGCGCTCGACATGAGCAACGGCACGTGCAGCGTGTGGAACCACCGCGGGATGATCAACGTGAGCCGCTACTACGCCTACTACGGCGGCTGTGCGAACAACTGCAGCGGCGGCACGAGCTGCAACGGCGGCGCGGGTAACTACTACGTCGTCACGGGTGGCAGCGGCTGGGACTTCCGCCAGCTCCACCTGAACTCCAACGTGTCGTCGGGCTCCAAGACGTGTGACCGCTGCGCCCTGGGCCTCGTGGGCTCCACGGGCAACTCCACGGGCGCGCACGTCCACGCGGACAACCGCCAGTACGGCACGCGCAAGACCGCCTGGTACACCGGCGTCGGCACCACCTGCGGCTCCAGCGCGTACTGCAGCAACCGCGTCGGCACGCCCACGCTGTAGCCGCCTCGCGGCCTGTTCACCCCACCCCACCCCGTCCCGGCTCGCGTCCCTGCGCCAGGACGGGGTTTCTCGTGTCCGGGGTGCGCCCGCCTGCGACAGAAACGGGGCGCGCTTCAGCCGCCCCGGGGGCGAGGTCATCCCCCGCCGAGCGCATCCGCGCCGCGGCGGAGCCCCGTCACAGCGCCGCGCGCACCGCCTTCAGCGCGCCGTCGTAATCCGGCTCGTGCGTCATCTCCGGGACGATTTCCCGGAACACGACCTTCCCCGCGCGGTCCAACACGAAGGTGCTGCGTGCCAGCAGGCCCAGCTCCTTCATGAACACGCCGTACTTCTCACCGAACTCGCGGTCCTTGTAGTCCGACAGCACGGTGACGTTCTGGATGCCCTCGGCGCCGGCGAAGCGCCCCAGCGCGAAGGGCAGGTCCAGCGTGACGAACCAGACCTTCACGTCCGGGCCCAGCGCGGTGGCCTCCTTGTTGAACGCACGGAGCTGCGCCGCGCACACCCGCGTGTCCACGCTGGGCGCCACGCTCAGCACCACCACGCTGCCCTTCGTGTCCGACAGCTTCAGCGTGTCGTTGAGCCCCTTGTAGACGGTGAAGTCCGGGGCGGTGTCCCCCACCTTCACCTCGTTGCCCACCAGCGTCAGCGGCTGCCCCTTGAACGTGACGATGCCCTTGTGCTCGGCCATGGAATGCCTCTCCTCTCAATGGGGCGCGGCGTCCTTCACCAGCAGCGCCGCGCCAATCAGACCGCTGTCATCTCCCAGCTCCGCGTCGGCGATGAGCAGGCCCTCGCGCGACGTCGTGGAGGACCACTCGCGCACGCCCTCCTCCACGCGGCGGCGCAAGCCCGGGCAGTGCGTCAGCACCCCGCCCCCCAGCACCAGCCGCGCCGGGTTGAGCATCGTCACCTGGTTGGCCACGGCCAGGGCCAGGAACCGCGCGGCCCGCTCATAGACCTCGACCGCCGCCGAATCACCGGACTCCGCCGCCTGCTCCAGCGTCACCGGGGTGACACGCGACGGGTCGCCGCCCGTCAGGCGCTGCACCTCCGGCGCGCCGCTGGCGAGCAGCTCGCGCGTCTGCGCGATGAGGTTGTGGCCTCCGGCGTAGGCCTCCAGGCACCCCAGCTCGCCGCAGCCGCAGCGGCGTCCACCGGGGACCACCTTGATGTGCCCCAGCTCACCCGCCACGCCGCCGCCGCCATCCACCAGCAGCCCGCCCGCGATGATGGCGCTGCCCACGCCCGAGCCCACGAACACCACCAGCATGTCCTGCGCGCCGCGGCCCGCGCCAGCGTGCAGCTCGCCCCACGCCGCCGCCGCCAGGTCGTTCACCACGCGCACCGGCTGCCCCAGCCGGTCCGTGAGCAGCGCGCCCAGCGGCACGTTGCGCCAGCCCAGGTTGGGCGCGACCGACAGCACGCCCGAGTCCTTGTGAATCTGCCCGGCGGCCGCGACGCCGCACGCCTTCCAGGGCACGCCGGCGGCCGCCACGGCATCCGAGGCCGCCTGGGCAATGGTCTCCACGACGCCCGCGGGGCTGCGCTCGACCAGGGGCACCTTCGCGGCGGCGAGCAGCGTGCCCACCCCGTCCACCACGGCGGCGCGGGCAAAGGTCCCTCCCAGGTCGATTCCGAGCGTCGGCATGCGCGCCTCCTCCCTCAGGATTTCAGCTTGGAAACCAAGGCGGCCGTCAGCGTCTCCACGTCCTTCTGGCGCGCCTCGTCCTTGAGCTTCCCGTCCGGGGTGAAGGCGTCCGCCACGCGGGCCATGTGTACCTGCGTGGGCAGCACGTGCGCCCCCACCGCGGCCATCACCTGACGCAGGTGCGGCTGCATGCGCGCGGTGCCGAAGACGCCGGGCGTGGCGCCCATCATCGCCACCCACTTGTCCTGGAAGAGCCGCCCGGGCGGGCGGGACACCCAGTCGATGGCGTTCTTCAGGCCACCGGGAATGGAGGAGTTGTACTCCGGGCTGGCGATGAGCAGGCCCTGGGCCTTGCCCAGCCGCTCGCGCAGCTCCTCCACGGGCGCGGGCAGGGCCTTGGCCTCCACGTCACCGTCGTAGATGGGCAGGCCCAGCGTCTTCAGGTCCACCACGTCCACCTCCGCCCCGAGCGAGCGGGCGTGGGCGACGGCGATGTCCAGGAGCTTCCGGTTGAAGCTCCCGGTCCGGAGGCTGCCACTGATGGCAAGAATGCGCGGCGTCGTCATGTCAGCCCCCGACCTCCACCTTGACCTTCTCCACGGTGCCCTCGATGAGGGCCTGGATTTCCTTGAGCCGCTCGGGGGTGTTCGCCTCGAAGCGCAGGACGAGGATGGGCTGCGTGTTGGAGGCGCGGATGAGCCCCCAGCCATCCGGGAACGTCACACGCACGCCGTCCACGTCGATGATGTCGTGGCCCGCGTCGCGCAGCGTCTCCGTGGCGCGCTTCACCATCTCGAACTTCTTCTCCTCCTTCGTGTCGAAGCGCAGCTCCGGGCTGGCGTACGTCTTGGGCACGTCGGACAGGAGCTGCGACAGGGTCGCCTTCTCGTGCGTGAGAATCTCCAGCAGGCGCGCGGTGGAGTAGATGGCGTCGTCGAAGCCGAAGTAGCGGTTCTTGAAGAAGATGTGGCCGCTCATCTCCCCGGCCAGCTCCGCCTGCGTCTCCTTCATCTTCGACTTGATGAGCGAGTGCCCGGCCTTCCACATGACGGGCTTGCCGCCGCGCTTCGCGATGTCGTCGTACAGCGTGTAGCTGCACTTCACCTCGCCGACGATGGCCGCCCCCGGGCTCTCCTTCAGCACGTAGCGGCTGAAGAGGACCATCAGCTGATCGCCCCAGAGGATGTTGCCCTGGTCGTCGATGACGCCGATGCGGTCGCTGTCGCCGTCATAGGCGATGCCCACCTCGGCCTTCTCGCGCTTCACCGCCGCGATGAGGTCCTCGAGGTTCTCCACCACCGTCGGGTCGGGGTGATGGTTGGGGAACGTCGCGTCCATCTCACAGAACAGGGGCACCACGTCGAAGCCCATGCTCTCGAACAGCGGCACCGCGATGGCGCCGCCCGTGCCGTTGCCCGCGTCGATGACGATGCGCATCCCCTTGCGGCCCACCTTCACCGTCTGCCGCACGAAGTGGTTGTAGGGGGTGATGATGTCGTAGGGCGTCACCTCGCCCGGCTTGGACCCGGTCTCGAAGTCCCGCGCCTCGATGAGCTTGCGCAGGGCCTGAATCTCGTGGCTGTGGAAGGTCGTCTTCCCCGCGCCAATCTTGAAGCCGTTGTACTCGGGCGGGTTGTGGCTGCCGGTAATCATCGCCAGGCCATCCACCGGCAGGGTGTTGGCGGCGAAGTACGTCAGCGGCGTGGGGACCACGCCCACGTCGAACACGTTGAGGCCGGTGGACGTGAGGCCCGCGCAGAGCGCGTCCCGGAAGCGGGTGGAGGACTCGCGGCAGTCGCGGCCCACCGCGATGGAGCGCCCGCCCTGGCGACGGATGATGGTGCCCAGGCCCTTGCCCAGCAGCTCCACCACCTCGGTGGTGAGGTCCTTATCGACCAGGCCTCGGATATCGTATTCGCGGAAGATGTGCGCGTTCATGAAAGTGTCCCCACCCCCGTGACATCGGAGGGCATGGCAGAGGGCGGCGGACTCTACACGAGCGCGAGCCAGGCGGCACCCGGCCGGAGGGCCCACCTGACACGTTGGAGCCCCCGAAAGCCCGGCAGTGCCCACTCCTGTTAGGGGAGCGGAGACGGACCGGCGTGTGGACGCGCGGGCGGCCCGGGGGGCATGGAGGGGACCAGCCCCTGCGCCCGCTCTCGCAGCGACTGGTAGTGCCGTAGCCAGGCGACGTTGAGCGGATCCAGGGCCAGCCCGGCGGCGTAGCGGGAGAGCGCGGCTCGAAGGGCCCGCTGCACCTCCAGCGCATGCCCCTGGGTGAAGAGCGTCCGGGCCCGAGCCTCCGAGCCGGGGCGCGCCGAGAGGAAGGCGCGCCGCAGGGGCTCCACCTCCTCGTCCGGCAGCCCCGCCTCCACGCAGCGGGCCAGCCCGGAGAGGTTGCCCCGCACCGCGTCGAAGCCGGCGCGGCTCAGCGGCTCGCCCAGCGTGCGGCGCGCGGCCTCCACCCGGCCACGCAGGGACTCCAGGGCCCGGCGCTGCGTGACTGGCAGCGGGCGGGCGCGGAAGCCCTCCAGCCGCCGCAGGGCGGCGCTGGCGCGGCGGCGAATCTCCTCGAAGCCGGCGTCGGGCCGCGCGCCCAGCAGGCCATAGGGGTCCTGGGCGGCCTCTGCGGCCCGCGCGAGCAGCCGCGCCAGCTCCCCATCCGGACGCCGCTCCGGGCGAGGCGCACGGGCGCCCTCCTCCAGCATCCACGCCACCCGCTGGCGCAGCGCCGCATCGGGCGCGTCGAAGTGGATGAAGGCCCCCGCGGCCACGCCCCACGCGCGGGCCTCGTCGCCCGTGACATGGCGGATGACGTCTCCCTCGCACGCGACGGTGCGTCCCCCGAAGGACAGCTCCACCGCCAGCCGCGCGGCCAGCGGCGGCAGCGCGCCGTCCCACGCGGCGAAGAAGCCGTCCACCGACACGTCACGGGCCGCCACGGACACCCAGCCTCCATCGAGCCCCAGTCGGACCTCCAACCCCACGGGCGCGGCGACGCGGGGCGCGGGCGCCTCCAGCATCGGCTCCGCCTGGGCCACCGCCCGCAGCGCCAGATGCAACGGCGTGGCGCCGTCCTCCGGCACCGACTGGCCGAAGAGGGTGACGTGGCCCTCCGGCGCCTGCATCTCCGGCAGCAGCAGGATGGGCGCCTGGCGCGCGGGCTCGGCCTCCTCGTCCAACACGACGTCGATATCCACCAGGAGCTCCACGTCGTCCACCAGCGCCGCCGCGCGCTCCGCCGCCCGGGCGCGCGGGTCCATGCAGTGGGCCAGCGCCTCGCGGAACGCACGGGCATCCGGGAAGCGCTCGCCGGGACGCGGCGCCAGGGCCCGCAGCAGCACCGAGGACAGCGCCGTGGGCACGCTGGGGTTGAGGACATGGGGCTCCGGCGGCGCCAGCTCACCCGCGCGGCCAATGCCGAAGGGCAGCCGCCCCGTGAGGAGCAGGTAGCCCACCACGCCCAGCGCGTACACGTCCGCGCGGCCATCCACGGCCTCACCGGCCCACTGCTCGGGCGCGATGAAGGCCGGCGAGCCCACCACCATGCCGCGGGCGCGCTCCTCCGGAGACAGGCTGGCGCTGAGGACGGCGCTGGCGCCGAAGTCGAGCACCTTCACCCGCCGCTCGCCCCGCGCGTCGCGGGTGAGGACGAGGTTATCCGCGGACAAATCCCAGTGCCCCACCCCCCGCGCGTGCGCGGCCTCCACGGCCTCCAGCGCCTGCCCCAGCAGCTCCACGGCCTCCACCGGCGCCATCGGCATGGGGAGGCGGGAGAAGGACTCGCCGTCGGCGTACTCCATCAGCAGGCACGGCAGACCGCCGGGCCCCGGACGCGCGTCGAGCACGCGGGCCACGTGCGGGTGGACCAGCTCGCGCACCACGAGCGTCTCCGCGTAGAAGCGCCGCCGCACGTCGGGCCGCGCGGCCAGGTGCGGGTGCAGCACCTTCACCGCGAAGCGGTGGCCCGTGGGCGGGTACTCGACGAGGTACACCGTGCCCAGCGCCCCCGCGCCCAGCCAGCGCCGGAAGACGAGCGGTCCGTGCCGCTGCCCCTCCAGACAGCTGGCCGACACCGCCGCGCCCAGGGAGTCGGCCGCGCAAGGCGCCCCGGCCGGATGGTCCACGTCACACTGCGCGCACGCCATGCCCCACCACCCTTGTGTCGCCCCGAAGCGGGGCAGGCGGTGGGGCTCTTGCAACCCGCGTGCAGAGGACCCTTGTCCACGGGTGGACAAGACAAGCCCCCAGGCGGCCGAGGACCGGCGCGAATCAGCGTCCGGGCGCCGGTAGTTCTTTCAGGGCCGCGCCCGGGAGATTCTCCAGCGCCCCGGGCCGCGGGCGCCTACAGGAACTTCGTCAGCTTGCGCGCCTTGAGCGCCTCGACGACCTTGCGGACGTCCTGGCTCTTGTCCTTGGGCACCACGAGCACCGCGTCGCCGGAGTCCACCACCACCATGTCGGTGAGACCCACCACGGACAGCGGGCGCTTGTCGGCCAGCACCACGCAGTTGTGGCAGTCCACCACCACCGCCTGGGCGCCGGACACCACGTTGCCGTTCGCGTCCGCGGGGCGCACCTCCGGGATGGCCGCGAACGAGCCCACGTCGGACCAGCCGAAGTCCCCGGGCAGCACCGCGATGTTGGCGGCCTTCTCCATGACGCCGTAGTCGATGGAGGTGGAAGGCAGCTTGGGGAACACCTTCTTCAGCACCGCGCCGAAGGTCCGCTTGCCCACCGCCTTGCGCAGGGCGTCCAGGCCCTTCTGCATCTCCGGCATGTGCCGGGCGAACGCCTCCAGGATGACGTCCACGCGGAAGACGAAGATGCCGCCGTTCCACAGGTAGTCCCCGGACGCCACGTACGCGCGCGCCGTCTCCAGGTCAGGCTTCTCCTTGAAGGCCCGCACCTTGCGGCCCTCGCCCTCCAGCGGCCCACCGAGCTGGATGTAGCCGTAGCCCGTCTCCGGGCGCGAGGGCTTGATGCCCAGCGTGACGAGGTGCCCCGCCTCGGCCAGGTCCGCCGCGTCCGCCAGGGTGCGCTTGAAGGCGGGCACGTCCGCGACGTGGTGGTCCGACGGCAGCACCACCATGACGCCCTTCGGGTCGCGCGCGGCCACCTGCACCGCCGCCAGGGCGATGGCGGGCGCGGTGTTGCGGGCCACCGGCTCCACCAGCAGGTTCGCCTTGGGCAGCCCCTTCACCAGCTTCGCCGCGGCCTTCGCGTGCCGCGGGCCACAGACGATGAAGGTGTCCTTCACCGAGGCGAGCCCCTTGAGGCGCGCGGCCGTGTCGGTGATGAGCGGCTGCTTGGATGCCAGCGGCAGGAACTGCTTGGGCCGCGCCTGACGGGACAGCGGCCAGAAGCGGGTGCCGGAGCCACCGGCCATGATGACGGGGTAAAGGGCCATTGCGGGTGTTGCACTCCTGAAGGCCCCGGACCGAGCCGGTGGCCATGGCGGCGCACCATACCGTTTCGGCCTTGCCGGGAAAGGGGGACTCGCCTGCCCGCTCCCCAGACGGCGGGACCAGGAAGGGCGGTGAGAGTTTTGACCCGCCACCAAAAAGCCAGTCTCATGCCGCGCTGTTGGACTTCTTCAAGGCCAGATCCACCGGGCTGACGCTCATCCTCACCGTCTTGCTGGCGCTGGGGCTGTCGCTTGCTCCGGTCCCAGAAGCCCTGCGCCCGCTCCCGAGCCTCCAGCGAGGTCCCCTTGGCGAGAAGCTGGCGGCGCTCGTCGTGCCGACGTCCGTGTCGGGCGGCCGCGCCACACGTCCGCCCGGCGAGGTGATGACGGCCGGGACCGGTGCGCCCAGGCGCCCACCGGAGGAGATGGAAGAGGTGGAGGACCCGGTCGACGCCGGGGCGCTGGTGGCCACGCCGCTGCCCGCGGTGCCCACCACGCCCGGTATCGGCCTGGAGGAGCTGAGCGCCCCCACCCTGGCCCGCGCGAGGGAGCTGGAGGCCCTGCGCGAGCGCATGGGCGCCCAGCACGTGGACATCGAGCTGAACTGCCGCGAGGCGGCCCCGGACGGGCGCTGCCAGGAGGATGGCCTGGCCCCCTTCACCCGCGCGCTGGCCGAGCTGCGCGCGGACTCGCGCCGCACGCCGGTGCGCGTGGTGCACCTGGGCGACTCGCTGGTCGCGTCCGACCACATCACCGACCTGGTGCGCGACCGGCTCCAGGAGCGCTTCGGCACGGGCGGCAAGGGCTTCCTGTTCATCACCCGCCCCGCGAGCGCGGGCCGCTGGACGCGCTCCGGACGGGGCTCGGACGGCTGGGAAATCGAGCGGCTGGTGGACGCCAGGTGGCCCAAGGACCGCGTGGGCTGGACGGGCGTCGCCTTCAGCACCGAGAAGGGCTCGCAGAGCACGCGCTACGACGTGGAGGGCTCGCGCGTGGCGGAGCTCTTCTTCCTGGCCCAGCCCGCGAGCGGCTCGGTGCAGTTCTCCGTGGACGGCAAGCCCCTTCAGCGCATCCAGACGCGGGGCTTCTCCCAGAACAAGTCGGAGGCGGCCTTCGCCCGCGTGTCGCTGCCCCAGGGCGCGAAAACGCTGACGCTCACCACCTCCGGCAAGGTGGAGCTGCACGGCATGTCGCTGGAGTCGGGCACCCCGGGCGTCGTCTACGACACGGTGGGCCTGCTGGGCGGCATGGCGGAGGTGTACCTGCGCGCCCAGCCCGCCGCCTTCCGCGCGCAGCTGCGCCAGCGCAAGCCGTCGCTCGTGGTGCTGATGGTGGGCGGCAACGAGGCCTTCTTCTACTCGCGCGACCGCACCACGCTGGACGAGGTGCGCGCGCAGATACGGGAGCTGATGACCCGCATCCGCGCCAACGTGCCAACCTCCGCGTGCTTGCTGATGGCCCCCATCGACGCGGGCGTGCGCACGATGAGCGGCGAGGTCGTGTCGCGCCGGGGCTCCAGGGAGATTGGCGACATCTACCGCGAGGAGGCACGCGCGGCCGGCTGCGCCTTCTGGGACGCCTACGCCGCCATGGGGAGCGAGGGCGCCGCGCTGCGCTGGTTCGAGGAGGGGCTGATGCTGGACGACCTCGTCCACCCGCGCGCCCGGGGCTCCGACCTGCTGGGCCACCTCTTCGACCTGTCCCTCCAGCGCGCCTTCGCGAAGAGCCGGGCCCCTCTGCTCGCCGTGGCGGACCCGGCCGGGCTGCGGGACGCGGACACCGCGCTGGTCCGCACCTTCGAGAAGCTGGGGCGCCGCGAGTCCGGCGAGGCCCTGCGCGTGGGCATCACGCAGTTGGGCGGCTCGCACACGGCCTCGCACCTCTTCACGGACGCGGTGCGCGAAGTGCTGACGAAGCGCTTCGGCGACGCGGGCCGGGGCTTCATCGCCGCGGGCAAGCCCTCTCCCCGCCTGGAGCCGGCGGGCGTGCGGCGCGAGCTGGAGGGCCCGTGGACCATCGAGGACGCGCGGGAGGCGCCCGAGAGCGGCCTCTGGGGCCTCACGGGCATCCGCGCCGTTGGCGGGCCGGGGGCAAAGCTGCGCATCCAGTTCTGCAAGGACTGCCCGGCCGCGAAGGAGCCCTCGGGCCGGCTGGACCTGTACGCGCTGGACGTGCCGGACACGCGCGCGCCGGACATCTCGGTGGACGGCGAGGCCATGCCGCCGGAGGCCCCGCCGCCCGAGCCGCTCACCGCGCCCACGGTGCGCATCCGCTCCTTTCCCGTCACCGGGCCCTCGCACACCGTGGAGGTCACCGCCCCGCCGGACGGCAGCGTCACCGTGCTGGGCGCGTCGCTGGAGTACGACACCCCGGGGCTCGTGTACGACGCGCTGGGCCTGCCCGGCGCCACGTCCTTCACCTTGCGTGACATGGACGCGGCGGCGGTAGACGCGCAGCTCGCGTCGCGGCGGCCGGACCTGCTCGTGTTCTGGTACGGCACCAACGAGGCGAGCCGCCCGGACCTGGACGCCGCGGCGCTGCGCCGGGACTACGCCGCGCTGCTGAAGCGGCTGCGCAAGGCCACCAACGCGGAGTGCCTGCTGCTGGGGCCCACGGACCGGCTGGAGCAGGACGCGAGCGGCCAGTGGAAGGAAGCCCCGTCACTGGCGTCGGTGCTGAACACGCTGCCGCAGGTGGCGAAGGACGCCGGGTGCGCCTACTGGTCTCCGCGCGCGGCCATGGGCGGTGAGCGCGCCATGCTGCGCTGGCAGCGCGCGCAGCCGGCGCTGGGCCACGCGGACGGCGTGCACCTGACGCCGGAAGGCTATGCGCGACTTGCGGGCGCCTTCGCCCGGGAGCTGCTCACCGCGTACGAGGCCCACAAGAAGGCGGGCCCCACCTCGCGCGTGGAGGACAACTGACGTGCTGTCGCACAGCGTCCAGTACCTCGTCTTCGTCATCGCGGTGTTCGCCCTGTACTGGGCGGTGCACCGGCACTACGCCCCGCGCGTCGGCGTGCTGCTGGTGGGCAGCCTCTACTTCTACGCGGCCTTCACGCCCTTCCCCATCCTCATCTTCCTGGTGGGCGTCACGGTGGACCACCTGTGCGTGAAGGGCATGGCCCGCGCGCAGTCACCGGGGCTTCGCAAGGCGCTCGTCACCGTGTCCGTCGTCTCCAACCTGAGCCTGCTCGCGGGCTTCAAGTACCTGGAGATGCTGCGGCAGACGGCGCTGTCGCTGCTGGCCCCGTGGGGCATCGAGGTCCGCGCCGAGCCCTTCAACCTGCTGATGCCGGTGGGCCTGTCCTTCTTCGTCTTCCAGGCCATCAGCTACACGGTGGACGTGTACCGGGGGAAGGCGAGCGCGGAGCACTCGTTCATCGAGCACCTGCTGTACCTCCTCTTCTTCCCGCGCGTGGTGAGCGGGCCCATCGTCCGGGCGTCGGAGCTGATGGCCCACTTCCGCGCGACGCCGAGCCTCACGCCCGAGGCGGGCGGCCACGCCCTCTTCCGCATCGCGGTGGGGCTGGTGAAGAAGCTGGTCATCGCGGACGTGCTGGGCGCGGGGCTGGTGGACCCCGTCTTCGCCGCGCCGGAGAAATACGCCTCCGCGGAGTGCATCGTCGCGGCGGTGGCCTACACCTTCGAGCTCTACTACGACTTCTCGGGGTACTCGGACATCGCGATTGGCGTGGCGGCGCTGTTCGGCTTCAAGTTCCCGGAGAACTTCAACCGGCCGTACCTGGCGAAGAACATCGGCGAGTTCTGGAACCGGTGGCACCTGAGCCTGTCCACGTGGCTGCGCGACTACCTGTACCGGCCGCTGGGCGGCAACCGCGTGTCCAGGCCGCGCGTGCTGTTCAACCTGATGACGGTGATGGTGCTGGGCGGCCTGTGGCACGGCGCGGACTGGCGCTTCGCCGTCTGGGGCGCGGTGCACGGCGTGGCGCTGTGCGTGTCGCGTTGCTGGGAGTGGACGGTGGGCAAGCCCCAGTCCCCAGGCATCCCGCGCGTGGCGCTGGGCATGTTGACCACGTTCACCATCGTCGTGCTGACACGCGTGGTGTTCCGGGCGCCAGACATGACGCACGCGGGTGAGTTCTACGAACGGATGATGGCGGGCGTGCCCGGCATCGCCAACGTGAGCCCCCTGGTGTGGGGCATGCTGACAGCGGCCGTGTTCTTCCATGCCGTGCCGATGAAGCTCTACACGGTGTCGTCGGACCTCTTCGTCCGCATGCCCGTGCCGGTGCGCGCCGCGGTGCTGGTGTTGCTCGGCCTGGGCATCCGCCACCTGTCCGCCGTGGAGACGCGGCCGTACGTCTACCTACAGTTCTAGGCGGGCGTACAGGCCGTCGGCCCGCTGCCCCCAGGGCGATGGGCCCCTTTGATAAGGCCCTGAAGACACGGGGCCTTTCGGACCTCTTGGTGGCCGTGACGCTTTTTCAGCCGCGTGTCGATCCGCGCCGCGCTGATTCGTCGCCATCTTGAACGAGGCCACAGCGCCTCCCGAACCGAAAGGAAGAGCAGATGCGCGTCATGGTGATTGTGAAGGCGACGAAGAACTCCGAGGCCGGTGTGATGCCCGGCGAGCAGCTGCTGACCGAGATGGGTAAGTACAACGAGGAGCTGATGAAGGCGGGCGTGCTCCTGGCCGGTGACGGTCTCCACCCGAGCAACAAGGGCAAGCGCATCCGGTTCGCGGACGGGAAGAAGAGCGTCATCGATGGTCCGTTCGCGGAGACGAAGGAGCTCATCGCCGGCTATTGGCTCTGGCAGGTGAAGTCGATGGACGAAGCCGTGGAGTGGGCGCGCCGCTGCCCGGCCCCCATGCCCGGCGAGGAGTCCGAGCTGGAGATTCGTCCGGTCTTCGAGGCCGACGACTTCGGCGCCGAGTTCACCCCGGAGCTGCGCGCGCAGGAAGACAAGCTGCGCGCCGAGCTGGAGCAGAAGCAGAAGGCGTAGGCCCCGCTGGCGTGAGCGGAGCGAGGTCCGGAGCCTCCGGGCCTCCCCGGGCCGTCAGAGCCGGGTGCTAGTACCTGACGGGTGCTCCCAAGGGTCTGGAGCGCACGTCAGGAGGGCGGCATGACATGGCGTGGAGCAGGTGCACTGCTCTTGAGTGTGCTTCTCGCGGGCTGCGCGACACCGCGAGTCGTGCGCCTGGATACGGGACAGGGCGAGCCCATCGTCTATGTCCCTCCGAAGAACGCGAAGCCGGTCAAGGTGGATGAAGACGCGTTCCGGAAGGCGATGACCCGGCTCGTGCTGGACATGCGCTTCTCCCTCCGTGAGGTGGAGACGGAGCGTTCGCGGGTCCGCCTCGCGTCGTGGGACTCGAGGCCCCGAGAGGCAGCCCCCGACTACGGGGCCTGGTGCTCCCGGCAGGACAGTCCTGGCGAGTGCCTCACGCTCCTGGAGGATGGCTTCTCCTTCCTGGACGCCAAGGCGCGCCGGAGGATGGCGCTCACCTTCGCCTGGGATGGCGTGTGGGAGGGCGTACAGGACGCCGTGAAGGAGGTCGTCAACCCGCTCGCGCTCAAGGCGATGCTGACGTCGGCGATGGCCGCGTACATGTTCCTCGTCGTCGCGCCAGAGCCCGTCACCAAGGTCGTAGCCGTCGCCTTGACGACCTTCGTCATCGCCTACATCGGCGTGGATGCCTTCATGGGCCTCATTGGGGGCTGGCAGCGACTGACAGCGGACTCAGAGCGAGCGGTGTCGTTCCAGGAACTGGAGGACGCGGGGCATCGCTTCGGCCGGGTCATGGGGGAGAACGGCGCGCGCGTGCTCATCCTGGCGCTGACGGCGGCGCTGAGTGGTGGCGCCGCGAGCATGGCGTCCAAGGGGCCGACGCTTCCCGGCTTCGCCAGCGCGGCCCTGGCCGCGGAGACGCAGGCGGGGCTCCGGCTGTCCGCGGCGATGGCGGGAGGCGTGCGCTCCATCTCCGTGGCGGAGGGCGTCATGACCGTGGGCCTTGCGCCCCATGCGGTCGCCATGACGGCTCGCGGCCCGGGAAGCGAAGATGCCCCCCGAACTGACAGGTCGACTTCCCCGCAAGCTCTCAACAACCAGCTTCCAGAGCGCCTTCCGAGCGAGCTGGAACGAGCGCGGAGACTCGGGGTCCGCCCAGTCAGTGTGGATTCGCCTCAGTTTGCACGCTATGCCAGCGAGGAACGGGTGAAATGGGTCATCACTGAAGAGGGGCACCTCAAAATCGTCCCTCAAAAATGGAGCACACTCGAGATCGCACACACGGTCGCGAGCGGCGGGCGCCCTGTACTGGCTGCTGGTGAGGCGGAACTCGCAATCCATGGGACAACATATTTCGGTGTTCGAATCACACCTCACAGTGGGCATTACATGAACCGAGCCTCCAAGGCCGTAAGCGACAGGACACTGGAACTTGGGCGGCAAGCATTCGCTCGGTATGGCATCACGTTCCCGCCCTAACCCAAAGCCATGAAAACGAGCCCTTCTTTGGTTGGAACTGTCTTGGAGTGGCCACTACCACGGCTGAGAGCGTGGCTTGACGGACTCGCCATTGGAGAGCCCGTGGACGGCGAGCACTTCAACTGGGATGTCTTCGCCTTCACCATCGCCGCGCGGGCCCGCGATGAAAACAGCCTGGGATGGGCACATATCGGGCTGCTCGTCTACGATGCCCTCGCTCAACGTCATTCCGGTGAGACCGAGTACTCCATCAGGCTCTCTGAAATGAACCTACGCTCAGGGATGATTGCCGAGTTCGGTGAGCGCGAAGGCGACTTCGTCCTCGACTCGGAACCCATTGTCGCGTGGGCCCAGGGGCTGATGACCTTTTCCATGGAGGAAGCTTCCCAGTGGATGGCGAAGGAAGACATCCGCACCGTTCCCATCGAGAAGCTCCGAGCCATGCGAAAGCTCAAGCATGCCCTCAAGATTCTGGCCCACGCGCTGCCCAAGACACAGGTGGAACAGAAGCACCCGGAGCTCATCCCCTGGCTCCAGTTCCGGACCCGCCTGCTCTGACGCGGCGGCGCCCTACCGCCCCCCGCCCGGCGCCTGTGACACGTAGCTCAGGAAGTCGCGCAGGATGCGCGCCGTGGCGCCCCAGATGACGTGCGTCCCATACGTGTAGAAGTACAGGTCCCGCTCCGCCCCCATGATTTCCTTCCGCTCCACGCGGAGGATGGACGGGTCCAGCAGGCCCGCCAGCGGCACCTCCAGGATGAAGGCCACCTCCTCCGCGCTCGGCTGGTACTTCCCGTCCCCTGGAATCACGCCGACGAAGGGCCGCACCCGGTACTGCGAAATCGTGGGCACCTCGTCCAGCATGCCCAGCACCCGCACGCCGCGCCGGTCGATGCCCAGCTCCTCCTCCGTCTCACGCAGCGCCGTGTGCAGCGGCGTCGCGTCCTCTGGCTCCCGCCCGCCACCGGGGAAGCTGTACTGGTCCGCGTGGGTCCGCAGCGTCGCGGGCCGGCGCGTGAAGAGCACATGGGGCACCCCACCCCGCTCGAACACCGGCACCAGCACCGAGGCCTCCCGCAGGGTCCACCCCGGCAGGTCCACCTCCCGCGCCGGCCGCGTTGACAGCCGAGACTCGAGTGACTGGAACAGCGCCTCCACGCTCAAGACCCACGCCCTCCCTGGCTAGTCGGTGATCTGCTTCTCCACCGGCGGAGTCCCCGGCTCGCCCGGGACCGCCACGTTCTCCGTGCCCGACAGCGGGCTGAGCTTCCCCGTCTGGAGCAACACCAGCAGCAGCAGGCCCAGCGCCACGCGGTACACCACGAATACCAGCGTGGTCCGCGTGCGCAGGAAGCGCAGCAGCCACGCGATGGCCGCCATGCCCGAGGCGAACGCCACCAGCGTCCCCACCCACAGCGCCACGGCGGAGGGCCGTGACTCGGCCTCCAGCAGGTGCTTGAGCTCGAAGACGCCCGCCAGCGTGGTGGCCGGGATGGACAGCAGGAACGAGTAGCGCGCCGCGTCCTCGCGCTTGAGCCCCAGCGACAGGCCACCCGTCAGCGTGGTGCCGGAGCGGGACGCGCCCGGAATCAGCGCCAGCGCCTGCCACATCCCGATGAGGATGCCATCCTTCCACCGCATGTCCGCCAGCGTCCGCTGGTGCGAGGCCCGCTTCTCCACCACGAGGAGGATGAGCGCCAGCACGATGAGGCTTCCGGAGATGACATAGAGCGAGCGGAACTCGTTCTCGATGAACTTCTTCAGCGTGAGCCCGAAGATGCCGACAGGCAGCGTGCCCACCAGGACGAACCAGGCCAGCCGGGCCTCCAGCGTGCCGAACGGCTCGCGCCTCGCCAGCCCCCGGAAGAAGGCCGCCAGCAGCGCGACGATGTCCTTGCGGAAGTAGATGAGCACGGCGGCCACCGTGCCCAGCTGGATGACCGCCGAGTACGCCGCGCCCGGGTCCCTCCAGCCGAACAGCTCCGGCGCGATGCGCAGGTGCGCCGTGGAGCTGATGGGAAGGAACTCGGTGAGACCCTGGACCAGGCCCAGGACGATGGCTTCGAGGAGGCTCATAGGGTGCGGCCCCCGGATGTATGCGTGCTCCCCCCCGCCAGCAAGGGCGTTCCTCCGGCTCTGTGCGCAGGGACACCCCACGCGCCCACGGGCCGGGTAGGCTCAGGCCGCACCATGCCCCCTGCGCCCCTCTGCCCCTGCTCCTCCGGCCTGCGCTATCGCGAGTGCTGCGCGCCCTTCCACCGCGGCGAGGCCGAGCCCCCCGACGCCGAGCGCCTCATGCGCAGCCGCTACAGCGCCTTCGCCCTGCGCGAGGTGGCGTGGCTGTGGAAGACGCTGCACCCCGACCACCCGGACCGCTCACGCCCCCAGGACGAGGTGCTGCGCGAGCTGCGCGCCTTCGCCCAGGCCCACCAGTACCCCAAGCTGGTGGTGATGGACCGCAAGCCCCCCGACGACACCGGGCTGGCGCAGGTGCTCTTCTTCGCCAAGGTGTTCGAGAAGGGAAAGGACCGCTCCTTCGTGGAGCGCTCCGACTTCCGCCACGACGGCACCGGCTGGCGCTACCTGTCCGGCGTGGCGCTGGCGCCCAGGGAGCTCTCCGTCCCACCCGAGTCCCTCACGCTCGCCACGTTCCCCCGCTAGGTGGGCGCCTGGAAGTGGATGAAGCAGGCTGTCCGCCTGCCCCCCGGGGCGGCAGTCTCTCGTTGAAATGAGGGGGGCCTTCTCGTAGGTTCCCCGCTGACTTCGAGGAGCGCTGCGAGGCTGGAGACGGCCCCAGGCTCGAAGCGGAATCTCCCAACGGCGCTCACCTGTACGCGTCTCTTGCGAGGGTGAGTCGTCGCCGCATCCACACCGAACCTCCCCAAGCCCGGGACGCCGCGCCCGCTGGACCAGGAGCCATTGCCATGACCGCAGCAACCAAGTCCCAGAAGCAGGATTACGCCATCACCGACCTGTCGCTCGCCGACTGGGGCCGGAAGGAAATCCGCATCGCCGAGAGCGAGATGCCCGCCCTCATGGCCATCCGCGAGGAGTACGCCAAGACGCAGCCCCTCAAGGGCGCGCGTGTGACGGGCTCGCTGCACATGACCATCCAGACGGCGGTGCTGGTGGAGACGCTCCAGGCGCTGGGCGCCGAGGTCCGCTGGGCGTCGTGCAACATCTTCTCCACGCAGGACCACGCCGCCGCCGCGCTGGTGCAGACCGGCACGCCGGTGTTCGCGATCAAGGGCGAGTCCCTCAAGGAGTACTGGGACTTCACCCACCGCATCTTCGAGTTCGGCCCCGCGGGCAGTGAGCACGAAGGCCCGAACATGATTCTGGACGACGGCGGTGACGCCACGCTGCTCATGCACCTGGGCAAGCGCGCGGAGAAGGACGCCAGCGTCCTGGCCAACCCGCAGAGCGAGGAAGAGCGCGAGCTGTACGCCGCCATCAAGGCGAAGCTGGCCGAGGACCCGACCTGGTACACGCGCAAGAGCGCGAAGATTCTCGGCGTGACCGAGGAGACCACCACGGGCGTGCACCGCCTCCAGGAGATGTCCGCCAAGGGCACGCTCCTGTTCCGCGCCATCAACGTCAACGACAGCGTGACGAAGAGCAAGTTCGACAACCTGTACGGCTGCCGTGAGTCGCTGGTGGACGGCATCAAGCGCGCCACGGACGTGATGATCGCCGGGAAGATTGCCGTCGTCGCGGGCTACGGCGACGTGGGCAAGGGCTCGGCGCAGGCGCTCCGCGCGCTGTCCGCCCAGGTGTGGGTGACGGAGATCGACCCCATCTGCGCGCTCCAGGCCGCCATGGAGGGCTACCGCGTCGTCACCATGGACTACGCCGCGGACAAGGCGGACATCTTCGTCACCGCCACCGGCAACAAGGGTGTCATCACCCATGACCACATGGCCAAGATGAAGGACCAGGCCATCGTCTGCAACATCGGCCACTTCGACAACGAAATCGAGGTCGCCTCCCTGGAGAAGTACAAGTGGGAGGAGATCAAGCCGCAGGTCGACCACATCATCTTCCCGGACAACAAGCGCATCATCCTGCTGGCCAAGGGCCGGCTGGTGAACCTGGGCTGCGCCACCGGCCACCCCAGCTACGTGATGTCCAGCTCGTTCGCGAACCAGACCATCGCGCAGATCGAGCTGTACTCGCACAGCGCCAACTACGAGGTCGGCAAGGTGTACGTGCTGCCCAAGCACCTGGACGAGAAGGTCGCCCGCCTCCAGCTCAAGAAGCTCAACGCGCAGCTCACCGAGCTGTCCGAGGAGCAGGCCGCCTACATCGGCGTCAAGACGTCCGGCCCGTACAAGCCGGACACCTACCGCTACTGAGCCGTCCGCGGCCCTCGGGCTGAAACACGACGGGCCGCCTCCCTCCGTGGGAGACGGCCCGTTTGCTTTGGAACCCCCACGCTCCTCCAGGGAGCGCGGGGCCCGGTGCGAGGCGGCTGCCTCAGACGGCCTTCAGACGGCGGCCACCCGTGGGCGCCGCGCCCTTGGCGGCGTCACGCAGCGCGTCCTTCTTCTCGTCGACGCGCTCCCAGGTGAACTCCTTCTCCGTGCGGCCGAAGTGACCGTAGGCGGCGGTCTTCTGGTAGATGGGCCGCAGCAGGTCCAGGTACTCGGTGATTTCGCGCGGACGCAGGCCGAACGTCTTGCGGACGGCCTGGGCGATGCGCTCCTCCGGGACCGTGGCGGTGCCGAAGGTCTCCACCATGACGCTGACAGGCTCGGCCACGCCGATGGCGTAGGAGACCTGCACCTCGCAGCGCCGGGCCAGGCCCGCGGCCACCACCGTCTTGGCGATGTGACGGCCCATGTACGCGGCCGAGCGGTCCACCTTGGACGGGTCCTTGCCGCTGAACGCGCCGCCGCCGTGACGGCCCATGCCGCCGTAGGTGTCCACGATGATCTTGCGGCCCGTCAGGCCGGAGTCACCCATGGGGCCACCCACCACGAAGCGGCCGGTGGGGTTGATGAAGAACTTCGTCTTGTTGTCGATGAGCTTCTTGGGCAGCGCCTTCGCGATGACGTCCTCGCGGATGGCCTCCTGGATCTTCTTGTTGGAGACCTCGTCGGAGTGCTGCGTGGACACCACCACCGCGTCGATGCGGGCGGGGCGGCCGTCGCGGTACTCCACCGTCACCTGGCTCTTGCCGTCCGGGCGAATCCAGGGGTGCTGCTTGCGCCGCGCATCCGCCAGGCGGCGGGTGATGGCGTGCGCGTAGTGGATGGGGGCCGGCATCAGCTCCGGCGTCTCGTCGCACGCGAAGCCGAACATCATGCCCTGGTCACCGGCGCCCTGGTCCTTCTTGTTGTCGACCCCGCGGGCGATGTCCTGGCTCTGGCCTTCGATGGCCACCATGACGCCGCACGTGTTGCCGTCGTAGCCCATGGAGCTGTCGGTGTAGCCAATCCGGCAGATGGTGCCGCGGACGATCTTCGGGATGTCCACGTAGCAGTTCGTCGTCACCTCACCCGCGACGATGGCGAGGCCCGTCTTGACGAGCGTCTCCACGGCAACGCGCGCCTGAGGGTCCTTGGCGATGATGGCATCCAGCACACCGTCGGAGATCTGATCGGCGATCTTGTCCGGGTGGCCTTCAGTGACGGATTCGGACGTGAACAGGAAGTCGGTAGGCATGTCGTCTCAGAGGCGGCGCTGAGAGTGCGCGCAGGGGGCGGACACTAGACGCGGCCTCCTAGAGGAGTCAAACGCGCAAGACGCCTCCATCATTCATCTTTTCGGAACCGTCCAGCGCCTGGCGGCCGGGCGACTCCAGCCGCACGCCCGCCTTCCGCCTGGGCGTGAATTTCGCGAGGCGCCGGACGTTCCCTTGGGCTAACAGACGTCCGCGCATCCGCTCTGGAGGAGCCCCCGACATGAACACCCGCTTCCGTACCCTCACCTTCCTGGCTGCCCTCGCCTTCGCCGTGCCCGCGTTCGCCGCGAAGGAGGACCCTGTCGCCAAGCCGGTGAAGACGGTGGTGCAGTCCGTGCGCTACGAGCGTGACGCGCTGGCGCTCAAGCACTTCGGCAGCGAGGAGCAGGGCAAGTATCTGCTCGGCGACGACTGGACGAAGGGCTCCGACGCGCAACGCAAGGAGTTCATCACCCTGTTCCAGGACCTGTTCGCGAACATCGCCTTCCCCCGCGTGCGGGAGAACTTCAAGAACCTGGACTCCATCACCTACGAGCCCTCGCAGGTGCAGGGCAGCGAGGCCACCGTGGCCTCCACCGTCTTCATCAAGCACCCGCTGAAGACGCAGGAGATGAAGCTGAAGTACCGGCTGGTGAAGGAAGCCGCCGCCTGGAAGGTCGTGGACGTGACGGTGCTGGGCTCGTCCATGCTGCAGGACATCCGCGAGACGCAGGTGAAGCCGCTGCTGGAGAAGGGCGGCTGGGACCTGCTGCTGGAGCGCATGCGCACGGAGCTGGCCAAGGTGAAGAAGAAGTAGGCCGGTGACCGCCCTGCGGCCGGGCACCAGGCTTCCCGGCCGCTCCATGGTTTCCGCGATGACACCGCATCGCTTAGAGTCGCCCCTTCCCCTCACGCCTGGCCGATGACCGTCCCCCCCTCCCCCCTCCCCACGGCCCCCCGCTCCCATCCCTCCGCCCGCGAGGTGGATGCCTTCTGCGTGCAGTACGCCCCCCGCGCCCCGGGACATCCGGCGGTCCGCGACCTGTACCGGCTGCTGTGCGAGGTGCCCGCCGGTGACCTGGAGGAGCGGCTGCAGTGGGTGGAGCGATTGATGCAGTGGCTGCGCGAGCGCATCCCGGCCCACGGGCTGGTGGACGCCGCCGAGCCCGGGCCCTCCCCCGCCGACAGCCGGCTCGCCCTGCTGATACGCGTGCTCGAGGGCGAGCCGGCGATGCGCGCCTCGCTCACGCGGCTGGTGGCGGCCGTCTGCGAGCGCTGCCGGGGCCTCAAGCTCTTCGCCCAGGTGGGCCTGCCCGCCGGCCAGGGCTTCTTCGCCGAGGCGTCCGACCGGCTCGCCCGCACCCTGCTGCCCTCCCCGCCCGAGCCGGGCAAGCTGTCCGCGCTGCTGCTGCGCCTGTTTCCGAACCCGGACGACGCGGACTGGCTGGCCCGCCTGTCCCCCGCGCGCCTGGCGGAGCTCGCGGCGCTGGTCGGTGAGCCCCGCCCCCCGGAGCCCTCGCCCGCCGCCCGCGTGCGCGCGGACCTGATGGACGCGCTGCTGCTGCTGGCGGTGCAGCTGGCGGCGCTGGGCATGGCGGAGGACGTGCGGGACCGCAGCCCGGAGACGTCCCTGCGCGCGTCGCCCTTCCTGCGGATGCGGCTGATTTGCGACACGGTGCTGGCGCGTGACGCGGCGCCGGACACGCTGACGGACCTGGCCACCTGCGTGGCGGACTGCCGGCAGGTGGTGGCCAGCGTGTCGCGGCACCTGGAGGACACTGGCGTCAGCGTGGACCTGGTGTACCGGCTGGAGCGCATCCGCCGGGGGCTGGAGCGCATGGAGGCCATCGCGCGCGTGCTGGGCTCGCCCCGGGGCGAACCGCGCTGGCGCGAGGGGCTGGCGCTGGTGTCGGACCTGCTGCGGCGCGCGCACGCGGACCGCTCCGTGATGGAGCTGGCGAAGCGCAACGTGCGGCTGCTGGCGCGCAAAATCATCGAGCGCGCGGGCCACTCCGGCGAGCACTACATCACCAGCACCCGCGAGGGCTTCCACGCCATGGTGCACTCCGCGGCGGGCGGCGGCCTGGTGACCGCGGGGGCGGTGGTCATCAAGATCTTCCTGTCCGGCCTGCTGCTGGCGCCCTTCTTCTCCTTCCTGGCCGTGGGGCTGAACTACGCCGCGGCCTTCGTCCTCATCCAGATGCTGGGCTTCACGCTCGCCACCAAGCAGCCCTCGGTGACGGCCGCCACGCTGGCGGGCGCGGTGGGCGAGGGCGCCCGGGGCGAGCGGCTGGCCAGCCTGGTGGAGCTCATCCCGCGCATCACCCGCTCCCAGCTGGCGGCCTTCGCGGGCAACCTGGGCGTGGTGGCGCCCACGGCCATCCTCTTCGCGCTGGGGTACCAGCTCGCCACCGGACACACGTTCATGAACCCGGCCAAGGCGCAGGCCACGGTGGCCTCGCTCCACCCCTGGAAGAGCGGCACGCTCATCTACGCGGCCATGACGGGCGTCTTGCTGTGGATGAGCAGCGTGGCGGGGGGCTGGCTGGAGAACTTCGTCGTGTACCGGCGGCTGCCAGAGGCGCTCGCTCACCACCCCGTGCTGCGGCGGCTGCTGGGGGAGGCCCGCGCGCGCCGGGTGGCGGACGGCTTCCAGCACGTGGCCTCCGGCCTGGGGGCCAACGTGACGCTGGGCTTCATGCTGGCCCTGACGCCAGAGGTGGGCCACTTCTTCGGGCTCACACTGGACGTGCGGCACGTCACCTTCGTGCTCGGCTCGCTCTCCCTGGCCGGCGCCTCCCTGGGTCCCAGCGCGGTACTCCAGCCGGAGTTCCTGGCGGCGCTGGCGGGCATGGCCCTCACCGGGTTCATCAACTTCACGGTGTCCTTCTCCCTGGCGCTCGGGGTGGCGGTGCGCGCCCGTGACGTGCCCACCCGCGAGGCCCTCCCCTTCCTCCGCGCCGTCCTCGCCCACCTGGTGAAGGCCCCCCGCTCGTTCCTCCTGCCGCCCAAGGAGCAGGAGGAGGCCGTGCTGCGGGTGCCCGCGCCCACGCCGCCCGCGAGCTGAGCGCCCTCCCCCCGGGCCCCTGGCCCTGGGCGCCCGGAGCAGGAGAGCGACCGGGCGGCCGGGCTTTGCCTTTCGGGCCAGGGCATTTGCCAGTAGGGTCGGCGCCGCATGAGCGGCGACAGAAATCCGAACTCCCACTCCCGTTTCGCCCAAGCCTTCGCCGGACTGCTGGTCCGCCGGCCCGGGGCGGTCCTCCTGGTGATGCTCGCCCTGCTGGGCGTGTCGCTGTGGGGCACGTTGAAGCTGCGCATCAACTCCAACCAGCTCGACCTCATCTCCCAGGACCTGGAAGAGGTGAAGGACGTCAAGCAGGTCATCGACATGGTGGGTGGCAGCGGCTTCCTCATGGTCGCCCTGCGCTCATCGGATGAAGCCGCGCTCAAGCGCACCGCCGACGACCTCGCCGCCATCCTGGAGAGCGACAAGGAGAACGTGCGCAACGTCTCCTACAAGCTGCCCGTCGAGTTCATCCAGCAGAACATGGTCCTCTTCGTGAACACGGAGGACCTCATCGAGGGCAAGCGCCGCATCATGGAGTTCCTGCGCGACAAGCTGAAGCGCAGCAACCCGTTCTTCATCGACCTGGGCGGCTCCAAGCCCGTCGAGCTCGACATGCAGGACCTGGTGGACAAGTACTCGTCCATTGGCAAGAAGAGCATCCGCGACGACTACAACATCTCCAACGACAAGAAGATGTTGCTCCTGCTCGTCAAGCCGATGTGGGACAACACCGAGATCGGCAAGACGAAGGAGTTCCTCGAGCGGCTCAAGGGCCAGATTGACGCGTACTCCGCGCAGCCCGGCAAGGTGAAGCTGGTCGAGGACTACAAGCTGATGGGCGATGACAAGACCATCGCCTACGGCTTCACCGGCTCCTACAAGACGACGGTTGACGACTCCTACGCGATTGAAGAGTCGCTGGAGCCGGTGACGCTCATCGCCCTGGGCTCCATCTTCCTCATCACCGTCCTCTTCTTCCGCAAGCTGGCGCCCACCTTCCTGGTCGTGATTGGCACGGTGGTGGGCACGGTCTACACGCTCGGCTTCACCTACGCGACGGTGGGCGAGCTGAACATGATTACGTCCATCCTGGGCGGCATCCTGCTCGGCTTCGGTATCGACTACGGCATCCACTTCATCTTCCGCACCCGGCTGGAGCTGGGCGCGGGCAAGCCGTACGACGTGGCCATCCGCGACGCGGTGATGAACGCGGGCCGCCCGGCGGCGGTGGCCGCGGTGGTGACGGCCGGCTCCTTCTTCGTGCTGATGGTCAGCGAGTTCCGCGGCTTCAGCCAGTTCGGCTTCCTGGCCGGCGCGGGCACGCTCATCCTGGGTCTGACGCTGTTCTGCTGGAGCGCGGCCATCCTGGCGCTGGCCGGCCGCCTCAACCCGGAGCTGCCCCAGAAGCTCATCGGCGTGATGAAGCCGCCGCCCACCAACTCCGCCTCCACCGGCAAGGAGCTGCGCATCCCCCGGCCGAAGATGGTGCTGGGCATCAGCACCGCCATCGTCGCGCTCATCTGCGCCGCGGCCGTGCCCTGGGCCGGCTTGGAGGAGCCGCCCAAGGGCGTGGAGCTGGGCTTCTTCGAGCGCCTCAAGTACGGCGTGAGCTTCAACTACAACACTCGCGCGCTCATCCCCGACGGCATGTCGTCCGTGCTGCTCCAGGACGAAATCAACGAGCGCTTCAACATCTCCAGCGACCCGATGGCCATCTACACCAAGGACCTGGACGAGGCCGAGGGAGTGTACCGGGAGCTGACGCAGAACGCGGACAAGTACCCGTCCATCGACCAGGTGGTGAGCATCTTCACCTTCGTCCCGCCGCCGGCGACGGCCGCGGCCAACGCCAAGGTGCTGGAGGATTGGAAGGCGGAGATGAAGCAGCTCGAGGACGAGGGCTTCACCGTCGCCGCGCTGCCGCCGGAGATGCAGGCCAACGCGGAGTTCTTCCAGAAGGTGCTGGACGCCAAGCCCTTCGACGTCCACGGCGTCCCGGCCAACTACACGGCCCAGTTCCGCAACCTGCCCTCCGCCAGGCCGGAGAACCACGGCTACCTGACGTACATCTACGCCAGCGTGGACCTGATGGACGGCAAGAAGATGCTGAAGTTCTCCGACGAGACGCGGGTCATCAAGGCCACGTACTCGCCGGGCAAGTTCGACCAGGACGCGTGGGACCCCAAGGCCCCCAGCGTGGAGAAGGAGTTCCGCGCCGCGGGCGCCACCCAGCTCTACGCGCGGCTGGCGCGCATCGTCCTCTGGGACGGCAAGGTGACGGTGGTGCTCACCGCGCTGTGGATCCTGGCCATGCACTTCCTGGACTTCCGCAACGTGAAGCTGGCGCTGGCCTCGGTGATTCCGCTCGGAGTGGGCCTGGCGATGATGCTGGGCATCATGGCGCTGACGGACCTGCGCCTGAACTTCATGAACATCATCATCCTGCCCATCCTCCTGGGCTTCGGCGTGAGCCACGGCCTCTACCTGTTGCATCGCTTCCTGGAGGGCACCTCGCCCCTGGTGGCGCTGCGCAGCGTGGGCGCGGCGGTGGCGTCCTCCACGCTGACGGCCGTGGTGGCCTTCGCGGCGCTGCTGGCCGCGGCCCACAACGGCCTGCGCTCCATGGGGCTGGTGGCGTGCATTGGCCTCATCACCACGCTGGTGGTGTCCTTCACCGTGTTGGCCGCGGTGATGCAGCTCATGTACGACCGGCGTCAGCGTGAGTCGGGCGCGTCCTCCTCCGGGGGCGGCGCGGCTGGCGGTGGCAAGGACTCCGAGCCGAAGGCGGCCTGAGCGGCACGCCCCGGCCGGCATCTGTCTGAAGGAGGCCCCCTTCCGCGAGGAGGGGGCCGGGAGAGGGAGCTCATGAGAAAGCATCTGTGGCCCGTGCTCGGGCTGGGCCTGCTGTCCGCCTGCTCCGCGGTGAAGAGCCAGCGGCTGCGCGGCGACTACGACACGGTGGACAAGCACCAGGTGAAGCGGCTGGTGGTGGTGACGCAGCCGCTGCCCGACGGCAAGGTCTCCGTCGGAGAGCTGTGGAGCCTCGTCGCCCGCCAGTGGGTGAACCAGAACCGGGACTTCCTCGTGAAGGAAGGCGTAGCGCTGCCCGACGTGCCGGCGGACACCACCTTCCAGGCGCTGTGCGTGGAGGGCCTGGAGGGCGTGCTGTGGCTGTCGCCGCAGATGACGCTCAAGGGCAGCGGCGCCGAGACCGCCGTGCAGGCGAAGCTGGTGCGCTGCCGCGACGGCGAGGAGGTCTGGTCCGCCGAGGCCGCCGGGAGCTGGAACTCCAGGGACGAGGACTACGAGCAGCGCATCAGCCAGTACGTCCAGGAGCTGGGCGAAGAGGTGGCCCCGTACGTCGTTCCCACCAGCAAGCTGCTGTCGGCCACGCTGGGCACCCTGCCCAATCCCGAACTGAACGAAGCGGACAAGGACGAGAAAATCGAGCTGGGTGAGTAGGCTCATCCTTCGTGGACGAGCGGACTGTCGCCTTGAGGCTGGCCCTGGCCGCCCTGCTCGGGGGCGTGCTGGGCCTGGAGCGTGAGGTGCGCGGCCAGGCCGCTGGGCTGCGCACCCACATCCTCGTCTGCCTGGGCGCCTGCTGCTTCACGCTGGCCAGCATCTTCATCGAGGCGGAGCTGGGCCCGGGGCTCGCCGAGGGCATCCGAGGGGACATCAGCCGCATCGCCAGCCAGGTGGTGGTGGGCATTGGCTTCCTCGGCGCGGGCGTCATCATGCGCCACAACGGCCAGGTGACGGGCCTGACGACGGCGGCCAACCTCTGGCTCACCGCGTCCGTGGGCCTGACCGCCGGGCTCGGCTTCTACTTCGCCGCCGTCACCACCATGACCATCGCCCTGCTGTGCCTCGCCGGCCTGCGCCCCCTGGAGCGCGCCATCGCGAGGTACCGCGCCAGCGGGGGCCTGAAGCACGACAAGGACGTGGACGGCGACGTCGGCCCCTAAAGCCGCGCGTGTCCCGGGCGCTCCCTCTCGCCGAGGCTTGCGCCAATATCGCAACTCAGCTACAAAAGACTCCCAGAAACCATCAACCACTCCGGCGCGCCACCGCGCGCGGCTCCAGGCCGCCGCATGCCTCGCCGTGTCCGCGCGGCCTCCACCGCACAGCCTCCATCCATCCGGAGCCCTCCATGCCCAAGGGAAACCGCACCATCATCCATCTCGTGTCGTCCGCGAAGACTGGCTACGGGACGTCGCAGGAGAAGCTCCAGCTCAAGAAGTACGACCCACGCGTCCGCGAGCACGTCCTGTTCGTGGAGGGCAAACCATGACGACGCCCGCATCCGCGCCCCAGCTGCCCGTCACGGTGCTCTCCGGCTTCCTCGGCGCGGGCAAGACGACGCTGCTCAACCACGTCCTCCAGAATCGCGAGGGACTGCGGGTGGCGGTCATCGTCAACGACATGAGCGAGGTGAACATCGACGCCCGGCTGGTGAAGGCGGGCGGCGGCGCCTTGAGCCGCGTGGACGAGAAGCTGGTGGAGCTGTCCAACGGCTGCATCTGCTGCACCCTGCGCGAGGACCTGCTGCTGGAGGTGTCCCGGCTCGCCCGGGAGGGCCGCTTCGACTACCTGCTCATCGAGTCCACCGGCATCTCCGAGCCCCTGCCCGTCGCCGAGACGTTCACCTTCGCGGATGAGTCCGGACAAAGCCTGTCGGACGTGGCGCGGCTGGACACACTGGTGACGGTGGTGGACGCGCTCAACTTCCTGCGGGACTGGAACGCCGCGGACGACCTCGCAGCACGCGGGCTCGCCGCCGCGGACGAGGACGAGCGCACCGTGGTGGACCTGCTCGTGGAGCAGGTGGAGTTCGCCGACGTGCTCGTGCTCAACAAGACGGACCTCGTCCCAGCGGGTGAGGTGGCCCGGCTCCAGGACATCCTGCGCAAGCTCAACCCCGGTGCGGCGCTCGTCACGGCCGAGCGCGGGCGCGTCCCGCTCTCCGCCGTGCTCAACACGGGCCGCTTCGACTTCGAGAAGGCGCGCGGCGCGCCCGGCTGGCTCCAGGAGCTGCGGGGCACCCACACGCCGGAGTCGGAGGTCTACGGCATCCGGAGCTTCGTCTTCCGCAGCCGGGTGCCCTTCCATCCCTCGCGGCTCTGGGACTTCATCCATGAGAGCTGGCGGGGCGTCCTGCGCTCCAAGGGCTTCTTCTGGCTCGCCACGCGGATGGACATCGTGGGGGTGTGGGCCCAAGCGGGCGGCGCGTGCAGCTTCGAGCCCGGCGGCGTGTGGTGGGACGTGGTGCCCCGCACCGAGTGGCCCGAGGATGCCCAGGCCCGCGCCGACATCGCGCGCGAGTGCGAGGGGCCGCACGGCGACCGGCGGCAGGAAATCGTCTTCATCACCCAGGACGCGGACCACGAGGAGATGGCCCGGCTGCTAGAGGCCTGCCTGCTCACGCCCGAGGAGCTCGCGCAGGGCGCGGAGCGGTGGACACGGCTCGCGGATCCGTTCCCCGAGTGGACGGTGCTGCCGGCCGACGACGCGCCCGCCGGAGAAGCGGAGCGAGGCTGATGCGGCTCGCGCACGCCCTCCCCGGGCCCCACGCTCGCTGCCATGGGTGACGTCGCGCGGCGGGGGGCCCGCTCAGTGGCGTGTGTGCCGCCGCGCCTCCGGTGGGGCCTCCCGCCGGGGCGCCGAGCCGTCCTCTCCGCCAGCCCACTGCCGCGGCATGTCGGAGGGCGGACGGGGCGGAGGAAGCCTGGGCTCCTCGTCGGCGTCGTCATGTGTCCAGCCCAGGCCGCCCGTCAGGTCGTGCTGGAGCGGCAGGCCCGCGGTGGTGGAGGTCCGCCGTGCGGGCGCCAGCGCCTCGGGGCGGAGGTCCGGCAGCCGCGCGAGCTCCTCGCGCAGGTAGACGTCCTCCCCATCGACATCCATCACGTCCGAGAAGGACAACCGGCAGTCGCGCGTGAAGAGGCGCCCCCTGCCGATGAAGAACCCCGCCGCATCCGCGGCGATGATGGTGCCCACCTTCTCACCATCCCGGTCTCTCGCTGTCATGCCCATCTGGATGTTCGCGGGATTGAACATGCTTGCTCCTGGGGCGAGCCACGTGCTCGTCCCGGCAAGTTGCGCATGACTGCTCGCGACCGGAATCCCCTTCCGGTCAGGTAGGCGTGCCAGCAAGCCGCTGCCATGTCCCCCGCCCCCCGGCGGGTCAGGCCGTGTTGCGCCCGGAGGTCGAGGCGCCACGCTCCTGGGCCTCGTGGTCGGTGGGCTCCACGTTCCCGACCCCTGGCGCCCCGGGCTCCAGGGACTCGCTGAAGCGGCGGTCCATCTCCGTGCGCACGTAGCGCTCGATCTCCTCCGCGGTGGTCAGCTCCATGGCGCTCTGCAAGAGCTCCATGGCGTCCGCGCGGCTGACGCGGCGGAGCAGCCGCTTCACCACCGGAATCTGCCCCGAGGTCATCGACAGCTCGTCGAAGCCCAGCGCCAGCAGCACCAGCGTGTAGAGCGGGTCTCCCGCCATTTCCCCACACATGGCCACGGGGATGTTCGCCGCCCGGGCCGCGTCGATGATGCCGCGCAGCAGCCGGAGCACCGACAGGTGGAGGGGCCGATACAGGTAGGCCACCTCGCGGTTCTGGCGGTCGATGGCCATCGAGTACTGGATGAGGTCGTTGGTCCCTACCGAGAAGAAGTCGGCCTCCTGGGCCAGTCGGTCGGCGATGGTGGCCGCGCTGGGCGTCTCCACCATGATGCCCACCGGGAAGCGCTTGCCCACGGGTACGCCCGCGCGGCCCAGCTCCGTCCGGCAGGCCTCCAGCTCGCTGCGGGCCTCGCGCAGCTCGCTCACGCCGCAGATGAGGGGGAACATGAGCCGCAGGTTGCCGTGCACGCTGGCGCGCAGCAGGGCGCGCAGCTGGGTGCGGAACAGCTCCCGGTTGGACAGGCAGTAGCGGATGGCCCGCAGGCCCATGGCCGGGTTGGGTTCCTTCTCGTGCTTCGTCTTCCCCGGCACCTTGTCACCGCCCAGGTCCAGGGTGCGGATGGTGACGGGGCGCCCGCCCATGGCCTCCAGCACCTGCCGGTAGGCGCGGTAGTGCTCCTCCTCGGTGGGCGCTGTCTTCCGGTCCAGGAACATGAACTCGGTGCGGTACAGGCCAATGCCCTCCGCGCCGTGCGCCAGCAGCGAGGGGATCTCCTCCAGAAACTCGATGTTGCCGTTGAGGCGAATCTGGAAGCCGTCGGTGCTGACCGCCGGCAGGTCCTTGGTGGCCAGCGCCAGCCGCTCGCTCTCCTGGTAGCGGCGCTGCTCCTCCCGGAAGACGGAGAGCTGCTCCTCCGAGGGGTTCACCAGCACCACGCCCCGGATGCCATCCATGGCCACCAGGTCGCCCGGAGAAATCTGCTCGCTGGCCCGGCCGGCGCCCACCACCGCGGGCGTCTCCCGCGCGCGGGCGACGATGGCGGTGTGGCTCGTCTGGCCGCCCAGGTCCGTCACGAAGCCCGCCACCCGTCCGCTGCGCGCCATCAGCGCCGCGTCCGCGGGCGACAGGTCATGCGCGACGACGATGGCCTCGGCGGGGACCTCCACCTCCTCGTCCACCACCTGGCCCATCAAGTTGCGGATGATGCGGTCGGCGACGTAGTCGACGTCCGAGCGGCGCTCGCGGAAGTACTCGTCCGGGATGTTGTCGAACAGGTGCTTGATTTTTCGCGCCACCCGCCGGACGGCCCACTCGGCGTTGATGCGGTCCTCGATGATGAGCCGGTTCACCTCGTCCACGAGCATGGGGTCGTGGAGCATCAGCCGGTGCGCCTCGAGGATGAGGGCGTGGTCGCTGCCCTCGGTGCGCGTAATCTGTTCCTTCAGCTCCGCGAGCTGGCGGTCGGACAGGTCGATGGCCGTCTTCATCCGCATCCGCTCGGGCTCGACCTCCGCCTCCGCCAGCCGCAGCTTGGGTGTGCGAATGCGCTTGCGGTCCAGAATGAAGGCGTGCCCCACCGCCACGCCGGGTGAGGCGCCGATGCCCAACAACCTCAGAGTGGGTGTGGCCTGGCTGCTCACGGTTCCTTCCGCTCCTGTCCCTCTACTGCATTATCTGGCTCGCCCGTCACTGTGCCTCGCCGAAACGGTCGTTGATGAGCTGCGCCAGCTCCTGGAGGCAGGCGTTCGCGTCGTCTCCCTTGCAGGTGAGCGTCACCTGCGTGCCCTGCGCGGCAGCGAGCATCAGCACGCCCATGATGGATTTGGCATTGGCCCGTTGGCCCGACGCTTCGATGGTGACCTCGCTCTTGAACCGGTTGGCCACCTTGACCATCTGCGCCGCGGCCCGGGCGTGCAGTCCCAGCGCGTTGATGATCTCGAACGTTCCGCTTGCCTCGGTTGCCATCGCGTCTCCCACTCTCCTTAGAGAAATGCTCCCGCCACGCAGGCCAGGCCCGCCGCGACATAGAGCACCACGTAGTTCGGCACCCGACGACTGACCAGCGCATAGGACGCCACCCCCAGGGCCAGGCACCCAGCCGCCAGCAGGGGCGCGTACAGGCCGCCCGCGTTGGCGCCAAAGGAGACGGCCAGCCAGGCGGCCACCCCACCCGCGCTCGTCGCCGCCACGGCCCGCAGTTTCGCGCCCCTCGCCGGAAGATTCGCGCGAGCCACGGCTTCCACCAGCCTGTCCCCCAGCGTCAGCCCCAGCCAGTACAGGCGCACCCGCAACAGCACGTGCACCAGGTTGTAGAGCACCAGGAACAGCGGCACCGCCCACACGCCCAGCAGCGGCACCAGCGCGGCGCTCACCGCCCCGGTCGCGGGCTTGAGGGACAGCCAGAAGAAGCCGTCTCCCAGCGCCGCCAGCGGCCCCATCAGCGCGGCCTTGAAGGCCACCACCTTGTCCGGCGTCTCCTCGCCCCGGGCGATGCGCTGCTCATGGTTGAGGACCCCCCCGACGATGGCCGCCGCCACGTAGGGGTGCGTATTGAAGAAGACGAGGTGCCGGCGCACCGCCGCCTCGCGCGCGGGCCCCCGCGGGTACAGCGCCTCCAGCGCGGGGTAGACGGCGTAGGCCAACCCCAGGTTCTGCATGCCCTTGGGGTTCCACGAGGCCTGAAGGAAGAGAGAGCGCAGGAAGACGCGCAGCAACACCCCGAAGCGTAACGCGGTCGGGGTCATGCTCATCGGTCCTCCAGGAGGAGCACACAGACGACGGACGCCGTCACCACCGCCGCCCCCAGCCCCGCATAGAGCGGCGCGCGCCGGGCGTGGCTGCCCTGCGCGGCGATGGCCGCCGCCACGGACGCCATGGCGGGCCAGGCCCAGGCCAGCCCGCGCACCACCATGGGCGGCAGCACCTGGAGCAGCGGCTCGATGCAGAAGCCCAGGAACGCGCACAGGGCGGTGAGCGCCCCGTACACGCCGAAGTGGGGCCACATGCCCCACAGGTTCTGCCGCATCGCGCGCGCGAGGTTCCCCGCCTCCGCGGAGGCCAGGGCCACCCGGGCCAGCCGGGCCGTGTATCCCTCCAGCAGCCGGTCCCCCCTGCGGCCCACGCGCCCCAGGCCGATGAAGAGCAGCACGGCGAGCGACCAGATGGCCGGCGTGGAGCCCGCGCCCGTGGCGGCGGAGAGCGTGGCCGCGGCGGCGCTGGTTCCCGTGGCCGCCAGGGTATCGTTCTCCGGCAGGGCCGCGCCCAGGTTGGCGGTGCCCAGGAAGAACAGCTCCAGCAACATGCCGATGGCGAGCCCCGACGCGACGTCGTCCAGGAGCGCGCCCATGAGGGTGGCGGCGACCAGGGGCCGGGACATCATGGCCTGGAGGAACGCCTTCCGTTCCAGCGCCACCAGTCCGCCCCAGAGCCCCGCGAGCGCCACCTGGGTCCAGACGACGCTCACGCGCTCACCCGGCCTTCGCCCACCGCTCGCGGAGGTCCGTCAGCTCCACCGGCTTCTCGGCGGGCACCGCGCGGGCCGCCACGCGCACGCCCTGCTCGGCGAGCTGCTGGAGCGTCTTCAGCTCCGCCTCCGCCAGGAAGACGGACGGAGAGACCTGCCTGCGGCCGGTGCCGAAGTGCACGTTGCCCAGGTTCAGCTCATCCATGACCAGCCCGTGCGCGTGCGCGAAGGGCACCGAGGCCACGTCCCGCAGCAGCACCAGCGTGCGCACGCCGTCCTTGGAGAGGGCGGCGAAGTCCACCTGAGACAAGGGCAGGATCTGCACCTCGATGGCGCTCTGGACGGCCAGCGCCATGGCCGCCCGGATGAGGGGGCTCGAGGCCGCCTCGTCATCCGCAACGACCACCCGGGAGACCTTGAGGAACGGGAGCCAGGCCTCGACGACCTGACCATGGATGAGGCGGTTGTCGACGCGGACCAGGGTGATCACGGCAGTCTCGAATCGCCGACCCGCGCGGGTCCGTCAAGTTCGCGGCTGCTGCTGGGCCTCGCGAAGCAGGGCGGATGCGCAGGTGATGTTGCGCTGGCCATGGGAAGCCAGCTGGTTGGCCATCTCCGGTAGCGACAGCTGCTCCGAACGGAGCGAGTTCGCCTTCAGCAGCATGGGCAGGTTGACGCCGGCAAGGACCTCCACATTCATTCGCTGA
Source organism: Pseudomonadota bacterium (assembly GCA_023426545.1). Classification (GTDB taxonomy): domain Bacteria; phylum Myxococcota; class Myxococcia; order Myxococcales; family Myxococcaceae; genus Myxococcus. The sequence continues at coordinate 91,843 of JAFAAN010000149.1, read as the reverse complement.
CACATCATCAGCGATTCCTTACAGGGCGTACCTCCGAAGAGGTCGGCCAGGATGATGACACCGGAGCCCGCATCCACTCGGGCAATCGCCTGCTTCATCTGCGCCCGGAGGTCCTCGACGGAAGTCCCGGGCTCGATGTTGCAAGTTGCCACCGCGGGAAGCTCTCCCACGATCTGCTCGGCGGTGGAGACCAGCTCCTCCGCCAGACGTCCGTGCGCTGCGACGACGAGGCCGACCATGTCCGCTCCTGACCAACCCCCCGAAGCTGCGTCCTACGCCTGAACGCCGCGCGGCGCAACTCCGGCGAAAGTTTACGCCCTGACCTCTGACCCAAGCCGCCTCTCTCCGCCTCGAAAGCTAAGGCGACCACAGCGGTGGTGCCCGAAATTTCGGGTCCGGCCGCGCCCAGGGCTGTCGCCTGCCGGACGGGGGAGCGACACTGCTTCCCCCACACTCTATGAGATGCGGTTCGCGCGCCGGTGATGCGACGTGGAAGGCATCAAATATTAGGCGCCGTATCACCCGGAACAGACGCGCGATTCACACTCGGGACATGTGTCCTGGCAGGTGGGCCGGCCGCAGGGCAGGCGGGCGTCCCCGGGTCGACACTGACGCCTCGCCAGGACGCGGCGGGGGCCGTCTTCGTTCGCTCGAAGGCAACAGGTGCGGCGCTGGCGCACGGATGACTTGTGGGAACGCGGCGGGCCGGATGGGATGTGCCCCGCGTTGAACGCACCGGCCAGACTCCGGGGCGACGCGAGGACGTCATGGCCAAGACGAAGCAGCTGAAGCAAGGCGATGCACTACCGGACATCACCCTCATGGGCACTGAAGGGCAGCCAGTGCGGCTGCGCGAGCTGGCGGGCGAGAAGGTGCTCGTCGTCTACTTCTACCCGAGGGACGACTCGCCGGGCTGCACCGCGCAGGCGTGCAGCCTGAGGGACCAGTACGAGGACTTCGTCGCCGCAGGAGCGGAGGTGGTGGGCATCAGCGCCGACTCCGCGGAGTCCCACGCCGGCTTCGCGGCCAGGCACCGGCTGCCGTTCAAGCTGCTCAGCGACCCGAGCGGCCAGGCGCGCGAGGCGTTCGGCGTGTCCTCGTCCTTCCTTGGCCTGCTGCCCGGCCGCGTCACCTTCGTGGTGGACCGCTCGGGCATCATCCGCGACAGCTTCGAGTCGCAGATTCGCGTCGGCGAGCACGTGCGGCGCGCGCTCGAGCTGGTGCGCGCGCTGGCACGGGATGGCGCCTCCCCGGCCTCCGCCGCGACGTAGCCGCGACGTGCAATCAGGCGGGCCCCTCGCCCTACTGGCCCGCGCCTTGCTGTGCCTTCTTCCATCTCGCGATGCACGCGAGGCGGAAGGAGCGACGTCATGCGGTTCCCTGACGAAAACCTGTTCGACGAAGTGGCCCTCCACCTGGGGCCATTGATGGCCCTGAAGGTGGTGGGCGTGGTGTTGCTGCTCATCACCTACGTCCACCCGGTGTGATTCACGCGGCCACCGCCACCGCGCAGGAAATGCGCTCCCGGGAGCGCCACGGGCGCGCCGCGGAAGCCTCCACGGTGCGCCCGGGGCGTGCGCGTTAGCATGGGGCAGACCAGGACAGCGGGCCTCTCGCCCGCGTCCGACTCCAGGAAGGGAGCCCATGGTCTTCTCACATGGTCGGTGGCCAGGCGTGGCGATGTTCTGCCTCGGAATGCTGGGCGGCGCCTGCACGTTGCGGCCAGAAGCACCTCCGCCGCCTCCCCAGGAGCAAGCGGCGCCCGCCCTCCCTGAAACGCAGCAAGAGACCCCAGACATGACAACGTCCCTCACGTGCACGCTGAGCGGTCCGGCCCAGGTGAGCCCTGGCTCGCCGGTGGAGCTCGTGTTCCAGTTGAGCAACCCCTCGGCGCAGCCCCTGCGCGTGCTCGACTGGCACACGCCGCTGGAGGGCGTACGCAACAACATCTTCGACTTCTCGCGAGATGGGACGCCGCTCGACTACCGCGGCCCCATGGTGAAGCGCGGGCCACCCACGGCGGACGACTACGTCACGCTCGCGCCCGGTGCATCGGTGGAGGGCAAGGTGAATGTCGCGCGCGACTACGACATGCGGGCGCCAGGGACGTATCGCATCGCGTTCCGTGGCGTTCTGAAGGACGTCGCGCGGGAGGGCCAGACAGTCCCCGCGTCCTTCGGTGGGTTCCGCGAAGTGGAGGTGCAGTGTCCGGCAGTGCAGGTCACGGTCTCGCCCTGATAGGGAACCCGGGTCCGGAGTGGCGCAGCGGCGCGGCCAGCACCGGCGGCCATCACCTTGGGGCTTCGCGCGATTCCCGTCGCGCGGAGCGCGAGATGTCCAGTAACGAATCGGCATTCATCCGCGCGGCGACATGCGGCACACGGGCCGCATGGACGAATCCTGGCGCCATGCGCAGGGTGGCCAAAGCCCCGTCTCTGACAACAGCGATGCCGGGCCACGGGGAGGGGCACGCAGTGACGACACAGGAATGGCATCGGGATGCGGCGAAGTCTTCGCGCGCCGACCATTCATCCGCCGCACGCCCTTCCTACCTTCCCCCTGACCTTTGGGAGAGCGCATGCGGATCGCGGTGATTTCGGACCTCCATCTCGGGCGGCGGGATGCCGCCGACCACTTCGGGCACGACGACTCCGGCTTCCTGCGTTTCCTCCGCTTCCTCGAAGGAAACTTCGAGCGCATCGTGCTCCTGGGCGACATCTTCGAGACGCTCACGCCCCGCACGCCGGGACGGAAGGTGGCGGAGCTGGTGGCGGCCCGCGCGGCGCACCCCGAAATCGTCCGGCGCTTCGAGCTGCCCCGCTACCACTACATCCACGGCAACCATGACCTGGTGGCCGGCACCGTGCTGGGCGCCCCCGAACAACTGATTCTGGAGGCGGATGGGGTGCGGATGTTGTTCACCCACGGCCACCATCACGACTGGATGATTCGCAAGGCGCGCCGGCTCTCCGAGGCGGCGGTGTGGGCCGGGGCGTGGCTGCGGCGGATGCGGATGCGGGCGATGTTCCGCTGGTTCCAGTCGCTGGACCTGAAGATGACCAACGCCCTGCCGGACCCGGAGCGCTGCACCTTCCAGCGCTGGGCGGTGGCGCGGGCCAACGCCCACGACGCGGACATCGTCGTCACCGGCCACACCCACCTGGGCCTGCGCGTGGAGCACGGCAACAAGCTCTTCCTCAACAGCGGGACGTGCTCGGAGGGGCAGTTCTCGTTCATCAGCCTGGATACGCGCGCGGGGAGCTACTCGCTGCACAGCTCCTGGTAGCCCCGGGACGGCCGTCCGGGCGGCCGGAAAGGCGACAGGGGACCCGGTCCGCAGCTTCTTTTCGCCCCTCCCCGGGGGTGGGGACATAACATTGGCGGATGTTCAGGCGGCTCACCGAGGCGCTCCGCGTCCTGACGCGACGCTCCCCGAGAAGCGGCTCCGGCCCCCTCCCGGATGCCCCCCGGCAGATGCTCCTCTCCGGTGTCCCCGAGGAGGCGCAGCCCCGGGCGAAGCCGGCCCCGCGCAGGACCTCACCGCGCACAGCCCGGTCCGCGCGCTACTTCGACCTTCATGATGACTTCCGCATTCCCGGGCGCCCCGAGCTGAGCGACCCGGTGGCGGTGAACGCCCGGCAGAAGCTGGACTCCGTCTGGCTCTTCACCTCCGGAGCCCGCGTCCAGGGGGTGGGGAAGCTGCGCGTCGCGGTGAAGCCGCCAGGGCCGCCGCTCGACTTCTCGCTGGCGGGCGCCGGGCTCACCCCGGTCATCTCCGCGCGCGTGGCCTCCGTCTTCCGGGAGCTGGCGCCGCACGACGTGCAGTTGCTGCCGGTCGAGGTGGAGGACCGCACCGAGCCCTACTTCGTCCTCGTCGCCACGCGGCTGGTGCGGTGCATCGACGAGCGGGCCTGCGCCGAGGTCATCCACTACACGGCCGACGACAGCCCGCCCGAGCGCGTGGGCCACTACCGCAGCGTGCGCGGGCTGCGAATCGACCCGGCGAAGACGAACGGCGCCCGGGTGCTCCGGACCTGGGGCTGGCCGGTGAGCCTCATCGTGTCCGAGGGCATCAAGGAGGCGCTCGAGCACGCCGGCATCACCGGCGCGCGCTTCGCCGAGGTGACGGAGCCGCCGCGGAAGCCCCGCCGGAAGAAGGGCCCCGCCCGGAAGTCCCGGACGAAGCGGCGCTGAGCCGCTGACGCCAGCCCCTCGTGGGCGACGCGACGCCGCCCTCGAAGCGTCCTGGCTTCCGCGCCGTGGGAACGAAGACTTCTGGCTGTGGAGAGGAACGGTGCATCCCCACAAGCGTCTCGCGTGGGACCGAGAGGCGGCGGGCGTTGGGGAATGACATCCAAAGGCCCTGCCCCACCCCATCCGCCCAAACACATTGCCACCTGGCGGCCTGAATCCTCTCAGACGCCATGCCCCCGGGTCCCGCGCGACCGAGCGCGCAATGACTCAGTACGCATAGACGGCGGGCGGCGTCTCGCTGGTGAAGAAGTCGTAGTAGGTGAGGACGTAGTTGTTGCCACTGCCCGTCTCGCCGTAGATGGGGCCGTTCTTCGTTCCATAGACCACCAGCGTCGCGCCGCCGTCCGTCTGGTCCAGGTTGCAGCTGTAGATGTTGCCCTTGCCCAGCCACACGCCGACGCCCGTTCTGCGCACCACGCCCAGGGTCTCCGGGTCGATCTGCTGCACACTGCAGCTGATGGGCGCGCTGCCGCTGGGCGAGTACTTGCCCGTGTATGTCACAGCCAGGCCGTAGCTGTTCGCCAGGAGCGCGCGCGCCGGAAAGGAATAAGACCCCGTGCTCAGCATCACGCTCGCCGCCCCCCAGGGACACGTGGCGGAAGCCGCGCGCGACACCATTACGCGGTACTGCGGCGGCACCGTGCCGGGAACGTCCTCCGCGGTGATGGAGTACGTACAGCCCTGCGTGGTGCCGGTGGTCAGCGCGGCTTCCTGCTGCGCCAGCCCCGCTTGCTCCGGGGACTCGTCAGCGGCGCCACAGGCGGCCAGGGACGCAGCGGCACAAAACCAGACAGCCGAATCGAGGAATCGCATGCGGGGTCTCCTATCATGAGGGGGGGGGGGCATTCAGCCCACCCCCTCAAAGCCTGACAGAGTTTCTGTCTGGCATTCAATCGGAGCAAAGCGCAACGCACCCGCATTGCAATTTGACGGTACTACTCCTTCTCCATATCCCTATCCCAGAGCTGGACGCGGGTGTTCTCGTCCGTCAGGCGCCGGGTGAGCTCGGCGGCGATGGCCACGGAGCGGTGCTTGCCGCCGGTGCACCCCAGGGCCACCGTGAGGTACGCCTTCCCCTCCTTCTGGTAGCGCGGGAACAGGAAGCGGCAGAGGTCCACGACCTTGTCGAGGAACTGCTGCGTCTCCTCACGGTCCAGCACGTAGGCGGCCACCTTCGGCACCTTGCCCGTCAGCCCCTTCATGTCGGGGACGAAGTACGGGTTGGGCAGGAAGCGCACGTCCAGGACGAGGTCCGCCTGGGAGGGCACGCCGTAGCGGTAGCCAAACGACATGATGGACAGGCTGGGGCCCGCGGCGGGCTCCGGGCTGAAGCGCGCCTGCACCATGCGCTTCAGGTCATGAACGTTGAGCGTGGACGAGTCGATGACCTGGTCGGCCAGCTCGCGCAGGTCTCGCAGCGCCTCGCGCTCCGCCTTGATGCCCTCGGCGACGGTGCCGTTGGGCGCCAGCGGGTGGCGGCGGCGCGTCTCGCTGAAGCGGCGGATGAGGCTGTCATCGCTGGCGTCCAGGAAGAGCACCTCCACCTGGTGCCCGGCGCGGCGGACCTCGGCGAGGATGCGCGGCGCGTCCTTGAGGAAGACGCCCTCGCGGACGTCCACCACCAGCGCCATGCGTTCATAGTGGCCGCCACCGGCCAGCTCCGTGAGCTTGGGCAGCAGCAACACCGGCAGGTTGTCGATGCAGAAGAAGCCCGAATCCTCCAGCGCCCGGATGGCGGTGGACTTTCCGGAGCCGGACATGCCGGTGATGATGACGATGTGTTTCGCGTGGGCGGTCACTCGACCTCTTCTCCCAAGGTTCGGCGCATCGCCCCTTCGGCGATGGCCCGATTGAGCCGCTCGGCGAACTCTCTCGCCGAGTGGTGACCCTGTAGCTTGAGCAACTGGTTACGGGCGGCGACCTCGATGATGGTCGCCATATTGCGGCCGGGACGAACGGGCACCACCGACAGGGGGATGTCCACCCCGACGATCTGCAGGTGCCGGTCCTCCACGCCCAGCCTGTCATACTCCTGGTGGGGGTCCCACTCCTGGAGCTCGATGACCAGTTCAATCTTCTTCTGCTCGCGGACCGCGGCGACGCCGAACAGGTCCTTGATGTTGATGATGCCCAGGCCCCGGATCTCCATGTGGTGCTTGATGACCGGGTTGCCCGCGCCGTAGACGGCGCCCTTGCGGCGGGTGACGTCCACGATGTCGTCCGCCACCAGGCGGTGGGCCCGCATCACCAGGTCCAGGGCAATCTCGCTCTTGCCGATGCCGCTCTTGCCCAGCAGCAAGATGCCCACGCCGAACACGTCCATCAACACGCCGTGCAGGCTGCTGGACTCGGTGAGGGCTTCCTCCAGGAAGGTCTGCACCCGCATGATGAACTCACTGGACAGCAACGGCGTCTTCATCAGCGCCAGCCCCGCGCCTTCACACGCGGAGACGAGCGACTGGGGAATCTCCAGGTCCTTGGTCACCACGACGCACGCGAGCTCCTCTTCGCCGAAGAGCTGCGCCAGCGCCGCGTGCTGCCGGTCCTCCGGCAGGGTGGCCAGATACGAAATCTCCGTGTTGCCGAAGACCTGCACGCGATGCGGATGGAGGTGCTCGGTGAAACCCGCCAGCGCCAGCCCCGGCTTCTGGATGCGCGAGGAGACCACGGTGCGTGACAACCCGCTCCGCCCGGCGACGAGCGCCAGCCGCAGGTCGTAATCGCGGTCCTCCAGGAGCTGGGAGATGCGGATGGATTTCATCGTCAGCCCGTGGATATCACCGGTGAGCCCTTTTGAGGGATTGGCCTTCCTTGGCCCTTCAACCATGAGGGCGGTGGGTGGGTGGCCCGGGACATGCCCACCCCACCGAGGGCCCGAAAAAGCGGCTTCCGGCAGGCAACGGAAGCCCATGGAGGCCATTCCCCGCGACCGCCGCGGCTGGTAAGCCGGAAAACATGTCCGACTGTCTCTTCTGCAAGATTCGCGATGGGCTCATCCCCGCCAAGGTGGTCTACCGCGACGACGAATGCGTGGCCTTCGAGGACATCAACCCCCAGGCGCCCACGCACGTCCTGTTCATCCCCCGCAAGCACATCCCCACGGTGAACGACATCGCACCAGAGGACCGGGCCCTCGTGGGGCACCTCTTCACCTCGGCGGCCAAGGTGGCCCGGGAACGAGGCCACGCGGACGGCGGTTATCGGTTGGTGATGAACACCCACCAGGACGCCGGCCAGACGGTGTTCCATATCCACCTCCACCTGCTGGCGGGGCGCCCGCTGGCCTGGCCGCCGGGCTGAACCCGTCCTGGGGTGGTAATGTCCGCCCACCTCGATGCCCTTCTCGTCGGAATCGTCTCCTGGGAACCGGCGTGCCTACACGCTGTTGTCCCTGCTGCTCGCGGGTGTCGCGGGCCTGGTGAATGCCACTGGCTTCGTCGCACTGGGCCTGCACACGTCGCACATGTCCGGGAACATGGCCAGGCTGGGGGAGTCCCTCGCCACTGGAGAGCCGGTCCTGGCATGGTTGACCGCGCAGGTTCTGCTGGCCTTCCTCCTGGGCGCCATGGCCGCATCGGCGCTGCTGGAGCTGTCTCGCGAGCGCGCCCGGGGCCGCCACTCGTCCGCGCTGCTGCTGGAGGCGCTGACGCTGGGCACCATCGGCGCCTGGCTCTCGTTCCACCCCAACGCGCGTGAGCCGACGCTCATGTGGGGCCTCGCCTTCGCGATGGGGCTCCAGAACGCGCTCGTCACGCGGGTGTCGGGCGCCGTGGTGCGCACCACGCACATCACCGGCATCATCACCGACATCGGCATCCAGATGGTGCGGCTCGTCGCCTGGCTGAGCGACGGAGCGCGCCACCACGGCCTCAGGGGCCTGAACCGGCGGCTGCGCGCGCTGCCCACCGCCATCGAGTTCGAGCGCACGCGGCTGCACCTGGGCCTGGGCGCGGCCTTCCTCCTCGGCTGCACCGTGGGCCCCCTGCTCTTCATCCGGCTCGGCGCGGCCACGCTGGCCCTGCCGTGTGCCGTGCTGGTGCTGCTGGTGGCGCTCGACCTGAGCGCCGTCTCCACCGGCTCCCAGGCCCTGCCGCGCTCCTGAGTCACTCCGCCGCTGGCTGAGCCGTGACAGGGGCCGGCGGGCCGGAGGAGGCCTCCACGTCCTTCACGCTCGCCGCGGGGCCGCCGCCGCGCCGGAGCACGTGCAGCACGCTGCTCTTCTCGTCCGTCCAGGTGAAGTCCGGCTCGCCCCGCAGCCCCAGGCGGCGCACCCGGGCAGCGGCCCGGGTGAAGGTGGGGCCCCAGGAGAACTCGCGGTCAGGGCTCAGCACCATCCAGTTGCTGCGCAGCGCGTCCCCCTGCGTCTCATGGACGACCAGGGCCGCGTGCATCCCCAGCGCCCGCGCGTGGGCCAGCGTCAGCGGCACCAGGTCCAGGTGGACGTTGCTGATGTGCAGCGCCAGCACGCCGTGCGGCGCCAGGTGCGCGCGGTAGAGGGCCACGGCCTCCTGGGTGAGCAGGTGCACGGGGACCGCGTCCGAGGAGAAGGTGTCGAGCGCGAGCACGTCGAAGCCTCGCGGACCTCCGGCCTCCAGCTCGCGCTCCAGGGAGATGCGCGCGTCACCCTCCACGAGCTCCACCTGCGCGGGTGTGTCACGCAGGAAGGAGAAGAAGCCTCCCTCGCCGCGCGCCAGGGCGATGACAGCCGGGTCGATTTCGTAGAAGCGCCCGGTGTCCTCCGCCTTCAGCAGCGCCGCGCTCGTGCCCACGCCCAGCCCCAGCACGCCCACGCGCAGGCCCGGCGGCAGCCCCACGGCCTCGCGCAGCCGGCGCTGCTCGGCGATGGCCAGGCCCAGGCCCGCCTCCGGCGTGTAGTACGTGGTGGCCACGGCCTTGCGCTCCGACGCCACGTACTGGAGGCCATGGGTGATGGCGCCGTGGAGCAGGCTGAAGCGGTGGTGCTCCGGGTCGCCCACGCTCTGCTCCATCACCCGCACGACGCCGAAGAAGTTGCGCGAGGCGAAGCGCGCGCGGCCCTGCTCGCGGGCCATGGTGTACGTCAGGTGCCCCGCCACCAGCAGCAGCATGGCGCCGCGCAGGACGCGCTGGAGCCGCTGCGTCCGCGAGGACGCCTCGCCCGTCTGCTTCGCCATGCCCATCAGCGCCACGACGCAGCACGCGCCCAGGGCCAGGGGGTACTCCCAATATGCGCGGAAGAGCGCGGGCGCGAGCACGCTGACGAGGAGCGCGCCGAGCACGCCCCCCACGGACACCCACAGGTAGAAGGCGCTGAGGTGCCGTGGCGGGGGGCGCAGCCGGTACAGCTCGCCATGGCACACCATGCTCCCGGCGAAGAGCGCCACCGAGTAGGCCGCGAGCTGGAGCGTGAGCGAGGACTGCGGCCCCTGCGTCTGCGCGTGCGCCACGCCCGCCCCCGAGGCGATGAGCAGCACGGCGTAGACCGTGCGCGAGTAGAAGGACTCCCGGGAGAAGGCGAGGATGAAGGTGAGCAGGTAGACGGCCAGCGGCAGCACCCAGAGGAAGGGCCCCGCGGCCACGTCCTGGGAGAGCTGGTTCGTCGTCGCCAGCAGCAGCACCGACGCGCAGGAGCTCAGCCCCAGCCACGCCAGCGTGCGGCTCACCGTGGGAGGCGACCCCGTGGCGGCATGCTCCGCGCCGTCGCCACTTACGGGCGAGGCGTCGAGGGGAGCAGCCGCCGCCGAGGGAGCGGGCGGCTTCATCACCTCCAGCGCGCACACCGCGCAGGCTCCGGCGAAGAAGACGAAGCCCACGCTCCAGCCCCACGCCTGCGTGCCGCGCCCCACCCAGGGCTCCACCAGGAAGGGGTAGCCCAGCAGCGCCAGCAGCGAGCCCGCATTGGACAGCGCGTAGAGCGGATACGGCGAGCGGCCCGGTCGCGCGCGGGCGAACCAGGATTGCAGCAGCGGCCCGGTGGTGCTGAGCACGAAGAAGGGCAGGCCAATGGTGGCCGCCAGCATCGCGAGCAGCCGGGGCACGGCGAACGCGGTGCCCTCCGGCCGCCACTCGGGCCCGGGCGCCACCGGCGAGCCCGACCAGAGGGCGCGGGCCCCCAGCAGCAGCACCGCCACCGTCAGCAGGCCCAGGTGGACGCGCGCCTGGGTGCGGGGCGCCAGGCGTGAGGCGAGCCCATGCGAATACGCGTAGCCGCCCAGCAACACCGCCTGGAAGAACAGCATGCACGCCGTCCACACGCCGGGCGTGCCGCCGAACCACGGCAGCGAGTAGCGCCCCACCAGGGGTTGCACGCCGAACAGGAGGAAGGCGCTGGCGAAGATGGCGACGGCGTAGCGGGACATGGCGTGGGTCCAGGCTTCCCCGCCCGGCAGGGCCGGTCAACCCTCCGGCGCCGGGGAATGAAAGTTCAGCGAGACGGCGCGCGGGGCGCGAAGAGCCGCGCCCCCGAGGGCGCGAGCGCGGTCTCCATCGGCAGGCCGTAGAGCGACTCCAGGGCGCCACGCTCCAGCACCTCGCCCGCGGCGCCCCGCGCGAGCACGCGCCCCTCGCGGAGAAGCAGCACGTGGGTGGCGAAGGCCGCGGCGAGGTTCACGTCGTGCAGCACCGCCACCGCGCCCAGTCCCGCGTCCACACGCGCGCGCACCCGGTCGAGCGCGCCCACCTGATGGGCCACGTCTAGGAAGGCGGTGGGCTCGTCGAGCAGGAGCAGCTCCGGTTGCTGCACCAGCCCCCGGGCCAGCATCAGCATGCGGCGCTCGCCCCCGGACAGCGCCTCGGCGGGGCGGTCCGACAGGTGCGCGATGCCGAGCTCCGCCAGCACCTCGCGCGCGAGCGCCGCGTCCCCCGCGGACGGCAGTCCCCACAGGCCCAGGTGCGGGCTGCGGCCCATCAGCACCAGCTCCAGACCGCTGAAGCCCTCGGCGGCCTCGAAGGTCTGGGGCACCCACGCGACCTTCCGGGCGAGCTCGCGGGGCGCCCAGGCCGCGCGCTCCCGCCCGAGGAGGCGGACCTCTCCGCGCGTCCAGGGCCCCATGCCGAGCACCGCGCGCAGCAGCGTGCTCTTCCCCGCGCCGTTGGGGCCGAGCACCGCCCACAGCTCGCCAGGGCGCACCTCCCACTCCACGCCGTGAAGAATGGGACGCGGCCCATGGCCCGCGACCAGCGCCCGGGTGACGAGCAGCGGTTCCACGGGACTAGTACAGCTCCTTCTGCTTCTGCTGCAGGTAGCGCCTCATCTCGCGGACCTTCCGCAGCGCCTCCTCGTCCTCGTTGGCGCCAGCGGCCTCGACCTCGCTCTTCACCTCCGCGTAGCGCGTGCACCAGAGGCCCAGCACCACGCACGAGTGCTCCGCGTTGAGCTTGATGAAGAGCGCGTTCGTCTCGCGCCACTCCTGCTCCAGCGTGGTGAGCGCGCGAGGCCGGGCGGTCCGCACCTTGCGCACCGCCGGAGCGCGCTTCACGGCAGCCCCCTGGCCCTGCGGCGTGTCCAGCGGAGCGAGGACCGAGTCGTCGAGCCCGTCTCCTCCCACGGGCGCGGCGCCGTCCGGCGCTGGCGCCTCCGCGTCCGCCGCGAGGGCAGCCCGCGCCTCGGGGTTCGAGCCGTCCGCATCCGGTCCCTTGGCGGCGAGCGATGCGGGCGGCACCGTGGGACGGATGGGCTCGGAGGGAGGCGGCCCCTGCGGCGCCCGCGCCACGAACAGCCCCATCACCTGCGCGCGAAGCTCGGCGGGCCCGAGGAAGACCACACCTCCCACCGCCAGGAGGAGGAACAGCAGCGCCAATGCGATGAGCAGGGGCCCTCTGCGCCGCGCGGGGGGCGCGGGCCGCGCCGTGCGGCGGGTCTCTTCCTTCGCGATGCGCTCGGCCGAACGCGACTCCGGACGGACGGGCATCGTCGTGCGGCGCGTCTCTTCGTTCGGGTTGGCCGGGAGGACGACCTGGGCCTCCTCGTCCTCGTCTTCCTCCACCTCCGTCTCGACGGGAGCGGGGGCGGGACGCACCGCGGAAACCGAGCCCGACCTCCGGCTCCCTCCAACCGTCGCCATTCCCGGCGAGGATGCTCGACCCCGCCGAGCCTGGGGCCTGGGGCGCGAGACGCCCGACCTCTCCTCCGAGTCGTCGACGGAGGACTCCGCGTCCCGCAGGAACCCAGCATCCAGCACCACCCGGGGCTGCGTGTCCTCGTGGCGGCTGAAGCGCGGGTCGGTGTCCCCGTACTGCGCGACACGGGGCTGCGTGTCGCCGTAATGCTCGCTTCGGGAGGGGCGATGGATGCGCGGGTGCGTGTCCATGTCGGCGATGTTCGCCGGGGAATCTTCCTGCCCCACGTCCTCGGTAGAGAAGACCGGCATCTCTGCCGGCTCCTCGGGGTGGTCCGCTGTCTCGTCCTCGGGCGAGAGCCGCTGAGAGCCGTTCTCGGGGGTCGAGTCCAGGAGTGGCGCAGCTCCCTCCGCGCCGACAGGCTCGGGGGACGCGTCCCAAGGCACCATCGAGGCGCTGGCCGACTCGATGTGCGCAGCACCCGCTTCCGCCTGCGACGGAACGGCAGGTGTGGCGCGCGAGAGCGTGTCCTCCGACGGAGGCAGCGGAGAGGCCACCGCGGACATCGCCCGGGAGGGCGTCGCGCGTTGAGGAGGCGGCGAAGAGGCCACCGCGGGCATCACCGTGGAGACCGTCCGAGGCAACGGCATCGCGCCCGAGAAAGCCGGCGCGCCGGAGGCCATCGCAGGCGACTCAGGCGCCGACGTCTCCTCCACGTCGGCATGCCACGGGGCCACCTCGACCGAAGGCGCGCCTTCCTCAAGCTCGCCTTGGAACGATGCCTCCCGGGGCCCGGCGGCGGCCTCCTCCGCCAAGGACTCGTCGTCTTCTCCGCCGGTCTCATCCTGCGCGTACGCGCCACCCGACGGCGCGTCATCGTGAAGCCCCACGGCAGGCATCGAAACCGGGGATGCCGTGCGCCGCGGAGCGCTAGAGGCACCGACGTCGGCAGGCACCGAGACGGCCGGCATCACCATCACCCCGGTGCGGGGGAGCACCGCCCCACCGGCCTGCTGCTCCGCACCACCGGCAGGCGCCGGGCGTGCGTTCGCTGCGGCAGGTCCACGCGGCGGCACCGAGGGCGTAGGCGCGCCCTTGAGCGCTCCGGCTTCGGACGCCGCCTCCCGAGTCGGCTCGGCCCGTGGTTCCGTCGACTCCGCTCGGCCCGCCGCCGCGCCCGGCGGCATCTCGCCCAGACTCGGCATCGCCAGCTCGGTCGGCCGCATGTGGGGTGGGAGCAGCGCGCGCGCCGCGGCGACACCGGGAGGAACTGCCTCCGGCGGCATCGCCGTCATCTGGACTTCCCGCGTCAGCGCCGGCGCGCGGGGGAGCGGAGCCGGGGCGGGCTCGACACTGCCCCGAGTGTAGGCCTCCGGCTCCACCTCCACCGAAGGCTCCGTGTCCTGACGCACGCCGCGCGCGCGCGCCTCCTCCTCTATCGCCTCGATGGGAAACGCGGGCCGGGTGGACTCGTCTATCGGCACGCCAGGGCGCGTCTCTCCGTCCGACACCGGCCCGCCGCCATCACGGCTTCGCGGCGTGGGGAAGAACGACAGCGGCTCCACCGGCCCATCCAGCCGGATGGTCTTCGGCGGCAGCATCGCGTGCGCCATCTTCGGCGCGAGCGGGTCGTCCGGCATCGACGCCAGCGCCCGGACCTCGTCGGTGGAGAGGCGAGGCACTTCCCTGAGGCTCGCCAGCAGCCGGCGCTCGGACTGGAAGTCCGCCGAGAAGAGCTCGCGCATGAAGCGGCTGACGCTCTCCGGGCCCGCGCTGGCGTCAATCTCCATCAAGCAGGCCTGGAGCCGCCCGCGGAACTCCTCCGCCGTCTGGAAGCGCTGCGCCGGATCCACCGCCAGCGCCTTGGTCACCAGCGCCGTCACCGCGGGCGGCGTGAGCGGCTCCACCTGGTCCAGGGGCGCGATGCGGGGATGGGCCACCATCGACATGAGCTCGCCCGGGTGGACGCCGTCGAAGGGGTTCTTCCCGCAGATGAGCTCGTAGAGACACAGCCCCACCGCGTACAGGTCGCTGCGGCGGTCCACCGGCTGGTGCCGGGCCTGCTCGGGCGACATGTAGAGGAACTTGCCCAGGATGATGCTGGGGTTCGTCTTCGCCGCCGACAGCCGGCTCTTCGCGAGCCCGAAGTCGATGACCTTCACCTCCCCCTCGTAGGAGATGAGGATGTTCTGCGGCGAGATGTCCCGGTGGACCAGCTTCAGGTCCTCCCCGTCGTCATCCTTCTTGCGGTGCGCATAGGCCAGCGCATCCAGCACCCGGCCCATGGTGTAGAGGACGAACGTGACGGGCAGCGGCACCTGCCGGTCCCTGACGCGCGCGGCCACCTTGCGCAGGTCCTTGCCGTCCACGTGCTCCAAGGCCATGTAGGCCTCGTCCTCATGGAGCCCCATGTCCAGCACCTGGGCGATGGAGCCATGGCTCAGGCGGACCAGGGTGCGGGCCTCTCCCACGAAGCGCTCGACGAAGTCCGAGTCCGCCGCGAGCTGGGGGAGGATTTTCTTGATGACGCAGAGCTTCTCGAAGCCCTGGGCCCCTTCGAGCCGCGCGAGGTAGATCTCGCCCATGCCCCCCGTCGCCAGGTGCGAGAGGAGCGTGTACCGACCAAAGGGCTGGGGCCGGAAGGGTCTCAACCGGGCGGGCTGGCTCGACGAATTCATGCGGTGCGGGGGTTCACCACGACGGGGTCCGCATTGAACCCTGTCCCGGTACGTCGCAGCAACCCGTCAACCTGACGCGGGGCGCCTCACCTCAGGCCGGGGTTGGTCAACTGGCCCCCATCCTCCTCAATCACTTCGAAGGCCGCCACCTTGTCCTTCGGCGGACGGATGAGGCGCTCGCCCAGCGGATGGACATCGAAGCGGGCGCCCACCGTGGCCAGGACCTTGCCGGTGATGAGCACCTGCCCCGGACTGGCGGTGGCCGCCAGCCAGCTCGCGACGCTGACGCCCTCGCCCACCGCCGTGTAGTCCGGACGCGACTCGGTGCCGATCATCCCCACCAGCGCCCGGGTGCTGTGCAGCGCGATGCGAAGCTCGCAGCGCTCGTCCAGGGGCCGGCGGCTCATGGCCCGCTCCCAGTCGGCCCGCAGGGCCAGCGCGGCCCGGACGGCCCGCACCGAGTCCTCGCCCTTCGCATAGGGGACGCCGAAGAAGGCCCGCAGGGACTCGCCCCGGAAGCCCTCCACCGTCGCCTCGTAGCTGTAGACGATGCCGCTCATCCGCGAGTGGAAGTCGTTGAGCATCTGCGTGGCGCGCGCCGCGCCCAGGCGCATGGCCAGGACGGAGAAGCCCACCAGTTCCGCGTGCAGGATGGTGAGGCCGCGCTCCTCCAAGCCCGGCAGCTTGCCGCCCTGGCGCTGGGCCTCGACGGCGCGGCGCTCGGCCACCTCCGGCGGGTGGAAGCGCTCCAGGCTGCGCCGCAGCCGCTCCACGGCGGAGCCGCCCTCGCGAGGCGAGAACTTCTGCAGGCCCGTGGCCACCAGGTGCGCCACCGCGGTGCACGCATCCAGCATCACCTCCAGGCTGGTGTCGCCCTTGGCGGCGGTGTTGACGTAGAGCACACCCGCGTAGGGCGGCTCGGCGCCGATGGGGATGCACAGCACCCGGTCCACGCCGTAGAGGATGACGCTCTCCCGGCCCGCGAAGCGGCGGTCGTCGCGCACGGCGCCCACGGCGAGCGCCCGGCCCTGGCGCATGGCCTCCTCGACGATGGCGTCCGAGACGGGCACCTCGCCCTTGGCCAGCCGGCCCCGGTGGCGCACGGCGGCGGGCACCAGCGCGCCCGTGGCGTGCTTGAGCAGCACCACCGCGGTGGTCGCGTCCGTGCGCTCCAGCAGCCGGTCCATCGTCGTGTCCAGGAAGGACGACAGCGTGGACGCCGACGCGAGCGCCTCCGCGGTGCGGAACAGCAGCACCAGCGTCTCCTGCCCCACGCGAGGGCTGGCCGCCGGGAGCGGCGAGGGCGAGGACGCGGAGAAGGTATCGTCGAACGCGACGGGCCCCACGTTGTCCAGCAGCCGCAGGACGTCCGCGTCCCTCACGTTCTTCGCCAGCAGGACGGACGGGCCCACGTCCTGGCCGTGGCCGAAGCGCACGACGCCGCCGGCGCCCAGGTCCACCATCTCCGTCGCCGCGTTCTCCACGGTGTTGGGCTGCCGGACGGAGAGCACGTTCTCGCCCAGGGCCACCGTGTCCCCGGCGGCGAGCTGCCGCGAGCCCTGCAAGGGCGCGCCGTTGATGCGGCTCCCGTTGCGACTGCCCAGGTCCTCGATGCGAAGCACGTCACCATCGACGTACAGCCTCGCGTGCCGGCGCGAGACGAGGTCGCCGCCCAGGACGATGTCGTTCTCGTCCGCGCGGCCGAGGCTCGTCACGCCCTCAGGCAGATCGTACGACGTGTCGAAGTAGCCGGGCCCGTTGATGATGATCTGCCACATCGAATGCCCGACATTACACGACTCTCCCGTCCATTGAGAGAAGGAGACGACGACCCCATGCGGGTACCCAGGTACCCCGCCACCCACGCCGCGCTCCGCACCGCGTCATTTCACCTGGGGTACGGGCCTTCCCAGGACTCGCTCAGCGGGGCCGGTGGATGAACAAGGACGCCCCGTCCCTCAGCACCCGGAACGCCGCGAGCGGGCGCGTGGCGGGCCCGTTCAACACCTGCCCGTCTGGGCCGAAGCGCGAGCCGTGACAGGGGCACTGCATGACGCCTTCCGCCGGCACCCAGTCCACGGCGCAGTCACCGTGCGTGCAAACGCGCCAGAGCGCCGCGTAGCAGCCGGGCGACGTGTGCACGACGACCACGTCCAGCAGCGCCTGGGGAACCCGGACCGCCGAGGCGCCACCGGGGGCCTCGAGCGCCGGATGCTCCGCCAGCGGCACCTCCACCCAGCCGGCCTCGGAGCCACCGGGTGGGGGCGCGTCCTCGCAGGCCGCGCCCGGCCCTCCCCCATCGGAAGGGTCGAGCACGACGGCTTCCCGCCACTCCCGGCCGCACCCCGCCCCGAGCGCCGCCAGGGCGCAGGTCCCCTCGATCAGCGTCCGGAGCGCGGCGCGGCGGTCCACCTCCCCTGTCATGGGCAGGAGACATGGCCGTGGCGGGAGCCGCTTCACGGCGTGCCGCTCCCGAGCGACACGCCATTCACCACCGCGACGGCGTCCAGGTCGAAGCCTCCGGAGGTGCCGCCATAGCGGTTGTTCCCCGCGTCGACGATGCGCACGTACCGCGCGCGGCTCAGTCCCACCTCCGCCAGATCAAACCCATCTCCCCCCGCGACCGCCGGGTCCGTGGCGCTGATGCCGTTGGCGGGGTTCGCCTGGACCGTCGCGACACCGGCGCATCCCGGGTAGCCGCCCGCGGCGTCGTCGGAGGCACACGGGAAAGTGAACCAGGTCACGCCGTCATCGCTCACGGAGACGATGCCCCGTTCGGAGTACGTGCCCGACCCGCCGACGACCCGGAAGGCGTTCTCGAAGACGAGCAGGTCCACGCCCGGCCCATCCACCACCGCGATGTCCGTGAAGCGCAGGACGATGGTGCCACCCCGGCCCAGCGAGAGCACATCCAGCGAGCCATTGTCGGGACCGAGCCCCGACGGCGGCCCGAGCACGACGTCCGGGAAGCGGTCCTGTCCGAACCCCGCGCTGTCCCCTGGCTCGAAGAGGACCACCTCGTCGGCATACGGGTCCTCGGGCTTCAGTCCGGCGTCGGGCTCCAGCGGCGTGGAGCCGTCCGGCAGCCCGGCGTCGTCGTTTCCCGGGTCCGTTCCCGCGTCGTCCCCGTCGCTGGTGGACGCGTCACCGCAGGCCGCGGCCCCCAGGAACACGGCGAGCGCCATGCCCCAGGGGAAGCGCTGGAGGGCGCGACGGCTCACCGGCCCACCTGGATGCGAACCAGCCGATGGCCGTTCTTGTCATCCACCCCCACCAGCAGGTCCTGCCCGAGCTGGGCCAGCTGCGTGACGGAGGTGCACTGGTCCACGAGCGTCAGCACCGGCGCGCGCTCACCGATGGCGACGGCGGCCGGGTCGATACCCAGGGAGACGGGGAAGCGCGACACGTCGGTGGAGACGAACTGCCAGTTATCGTCATAGGCACCGCGCTTGACGACGACCCCAGCGCCGAAGGCGGACGACGCGTTGAAGTCGCTGCCCACGTCGAGCTCGGTCTGCGCGCCCAGTTCGACCGGCGTCCCGCTGCTCAGCGCGGTCGCGAGCACCGAGGGCGCCACCACGCGAGCCTTGTTGCTGTAATCCACGCTGCTGGAGTAACCCAGCATCGCGATTCCGTTGTCCGCCACCACCGTGTAGCCGTTGGCCCCCGCTTCCCCCGCCGGGAAGTTGGCAAGCCGCACCGCCCGGAAGGGGTCCTCGGACGTCACCAGACCGAAGACGCCCAGGCCCGCCGTCGCGTCGCCCAGGGACACGCCGTTGACGAGCAGCACGGTGCTGCCGCCCGCTTCGAAGGACGCGGCGGTGAAGTTGGCCTGCGCCGCGATGTAGGAGGACGCCGCGGGGGTCGCGATGTCGTAGGCCGCCACCGAGCCGTGGGCGCCGGCCGCGGACGTGGTGTAGCCCGCGAAGAGGCGCCGGCCGTCATTCACCAGATAGTGATTCGAGAACACCGTCGCCGTGCCCGAGCGGTCCGCCGGAGAGACGACGTCGAAGAGCATCGTGCCGTTCGGCTGGAGGTCGGGCCAGTTGCCCAGCGAGTACATGCCGACGTCGACGCCCATGCCACTGCCGCGCACCGCGTAGACCGTGTACGTGGGGCCCGGCGAGGCGGCCAGCGCCAGCACGTCATCCGGCAACGGCGCGGAGCCCGCGGCCTCGAAGCCCGCCTCGAGTCGAAGCGTGCCGAGCACGGGGTCATGCACCGCCGTCTCGCACGCGTCCCCCGAACCGGCATCCGGGTCCGTGCCCGCGTCCGGCTCCGGGTCCGTGCCCGCATCCGGCTCAGGATTCGTGCCCGCGTCCGGGTCCGTGCCCGCGTCCGGCTCCGGGTCCGTGCCCGCATCGTCGCCGGGCACCGGCTGGATGGGCCGCGTCTCACACTTCTCCGCGGCGCACGTCCACTGCTGGCCCGCTGGCGCGGGGCCCTTCTCGTTGCGGCAGTCGTAGGCATCCACGCACTCGGAGCCGCAGCCCGTGGTGGCAACGGCCAGCATGAGGCTGGCCGTGGCGACCATCAGGGCCCTGGTGCGGGCTCCTCCGCGCTTCACATCGGCGTCCTTCATCGGTGTCCTCACTCCCTCTTCCGCCCCCACGGGCAGCTGGGGCTTCCAAGGAGGACTCGGCCGAAGGCAAAGCTCCAGCGCACCTCTCGCGCGCCGGATGACACCCGCCCCCGCCGCCTCCCCTCGGAGGCCTCGGTGATGTCCGTGCCAGGAGGCACGGGTCCTCGGCAGGTTTTCGGACTCGCAGGCGCGGGCGCCCTGGGGCTCCCTTCTACTTGCCGTCGCTTCCCAGCCCACTGCGGGCCAGTGCTTCTCGTGACGGCTTTCGTTCCTGCTCACCGCTGCGGGGCAGCTCCGGATTCGCACCGGATTCCCTTGAGTCACCGTGGCTGCACGGTGACACCGAGCACGCCGGCGGGGATATGGCGGGCGCAGGCCATTGTCAATGTCCGGCGGGGAACGCGCCCCTCAGCCCGCCGTACCCAGGCGCACACGCCGCCGCAACAGCGCGAGGAACAGCGGCCCCCCCAGCAGCGCGGTGACGACGCCCACGGGAGGCTCGGCGCCGAAGAGCGGGAAGGCCAGCCGCGCCAGCAGGTCCGACAGCACGAGGAAGGCCGCGCCGCCCAGCGCGGACAGCGGCACCAGCAGGCGCTGGTCCGGGCCGAAGGCCAGCCGCAACAGGTGCGGCACGATGAGCCCCACGAAGCCAATCAACCCCGTGAGTGCCACCGCGCCCGCGACGCTCGCGCTGGAGGCCAGCAGCAACCAGCGGCGCGTCGCCGCCACCGGCACCCCCAGCGACGCCGCGTCATCGTCTCCCAACGACAGCAGGTTCAGCCGTGCGGAGAGCACCCACATGACGCCAATGGCGCCGCCCTGGAGGAGCGCGGAGAGCACCAGCGTGGCGCCGCGCTCGTAGCCCAGCGCGCCCGCGAGCCAGTAGAGGATTTCCCCGAGCCGGTCCGGGTCGGACAGCGTCTTCACCAGGGTGATGGCCGCGGAGGCGAACGCGTTGAACACCACGCCCGTGAGCAGCGCCGCGTAGGGCGCGCGCGCCGCGGGCCCCCGGCTGGCGGAGAGGACGAAGAGGATGGCGGCCCCCGCGCCGAGGAACGAGAAGAGCGCGGGCGCGGAGAGGCGGGCCCAGGCGCCGCCCAGCCCTGGCGCCACCTCGCCCACGGTGGCGAACCCCACGGCGAGCGCCAGCGTCGCGCCGAGCGCCGCGCCTCCGGACACACCGAGGACGAAGGGGTCCGCGAGTGGATTGCGGAGCAGTCCCTGGAGCGTCGCGCCCGAGGCCGCCAGCCCCGCGCCCACGACGGCGCCCAGCAGCGCTCGCGGCAGGCGCAGCGACCAGAAGATGACGGCGTCCGTGGAGGCCGGGTCCGACAGCGCGGCGGAGAGAGAGATGGACTGCTCGCCGAAGCGCACGGCCACGGCCACTGCGACCACCGCCAACACGAGGAAGCCCACGAACAACCCCACCGCGCGCGAGGCGCGGAAGCCGCCCGCGCCGCCGTGCGCACGAGAGGATGCCGCCGGCTCGCTCACGGCGCGCCCTTCCCCGCTCCTTCCGGGTGCAGCAGACGGAAGAGTTCCTCGAGCCCGCGCCCCAGCGAGGGCCCCGGCTGCAGCAGCGCCAGCGACGGGACCTCCACCCAGCGCGCGCCAGACAGGCCGGGCAGCTCGCGCAGCTTGTCCTTGCCCACGTCCACGTCCGCGGCGTCCACCACGACGGTGGCCCGGGCCCGCACCGCGCGCTCCACCGAGTACACCGGGTACGCGGAGCCCGCGTCCGCCGCCACGTTGATGCCGCCCGCGTCCCGCACCAGCTCATCCGCGAAGGAGCCTCGACCCGCCACCACCAGGGGCTCGAAGCCATAGACGAGCAACACGCGCGGCGCGGGCAACTGCTTCGCCGCCTCCCGGATGCGCGCGCGCGTGGCCTCGATACCGGCCACCGCGGCCTCCGCCTCCTTCTCCCGCCCCAGCGCCTTACCCACCTCGCGCAGCGCCACGAGCACGTCCTGCACGGAGTGCAGCGGCAGCGACAGCACGGGCACGCCCAGCTCCGCCATCTTCTCCACGGGGCGCCGGTTGCCCGGCCCGGGCTGCACCAGGAGGAGGTCCGGCTTGAGCGCCACCACCGCCTCGACGGATGGGTCCGTGAACCCACCCACGCGCGGCAGCTTCGCCAGCGCCTTCGCCTCGTCGAAGCGGGACACGCCCACCAGCGTGTCCCCTGCGCCCAGGGCCAGCACCATCTCCGACAGCGAGGGCGCCAACGTCACCACGCGCCTCACCTTGGCGGGCACGGGCGGCCCCAGCGTCAACGGTCCCGCCGTCGCGGCCTTCTCCGCCGCGCCCGCCGCGCCAGCAAGCAGGCACAGCCCCAGGGCGATCAGCCTGGACACGCCAGGGCGTGGACGCGGGCGGGAGGTCGTGGTCATCGTCATGGTGCGTCCATCCTCAGTCTCAGTGCAGGGCGGTGACGTCAATGGCGTTGGACACGGAGCGGCGAGGGTCCACCGGGCAGGCCTCCAGCGCGGGCCCGCGCGCCTGGGGCGAGCTGAAGCCGCGCCGCTCCACCAGCCGCCCCTCCTCCACCGCCACCACGAAGACCCGCCCCGCGTTGGTATCCGCCAGATACACCGCGCCATCCGCCACGGCGAAGCGGCTGGCCACGGAGAGGTTGCATCCCGGCGTCCCCGGCTGGCAGCCAGACCGGAGCGCATACGCGGACACGGGCACGTCGTCCTTCACCAGCACCAGACCGGAGGCACGCACGGCGCTGGCCCTGTGGCCGTTGGCTTCGTCGTATTCGGCCTGCCCCAGGCACGACACCACGAGCTGCTCGCCCACCGCCTCCACATAGCCCGCATTGAGGCAGTCCTCCGCGCCCAGGTCGATGGCGCTCACGCTCCCATCCGCCGGGTCGATTTTCGCGAGCATGCCCGGCCCGTTGGGCCGGTAGCCGTCATAGGGATTCAGGTTGGTGAGAGCCACGTACACGCCCGACGCCGTCGCCGCGACGGAGTACGGCAGCGGCAGCACCGTGCCGCCATCGAAGGGCTTCAGGTCCAGTCCGGTGAGCGAAATCGTGTCCACCTTGCGCGGCTGCTCGGGGTTGGAGATGTCCACCCTCGCGACGGCGTTGCCGAACTGGAACATGGAGCCGCCCGTTCCGAACAAGGGGACATACAGCGTGGTGCCCCACTTCGCGAGCGACTGCGGGCTGGTGTTGGCCCCCAGGCTCATCTGCGACACGGTGCGAAGCCCCAGCCCCGCGCCGTGGGACGGGCCCTCCCGCTTGAGCACCTGCAAGGTGTTGTTCACCGAGTCCACGACATAGACGTAGGGCGGGTCCACGAGGATGTCGTTGGGGGAGCCCGCCACACCGCCCAGCGAGTCCTCCTCCACCACGGTGCCCAGCGCTCCGGCGGACGCCTGGAGCAGCCTGGACGCGGTGACATCCGCCGCCAGCACGTAGCCATCCCACGATGCGAGCGCCTGCACGCCTGAGCCGAACTGGCGACGGGGCCCGAGCTGGTCCGTCCCCGCCTGGATGCCCACGAGCTGCCCGTTGGTGTAGCAGGCCGCGACCACGTCGTAGCCGCAGCGCCCTTCATGGCACGACTGCACGTCCGGGCACACGTTGCCGCAGGCGCCACAGTTGAGCACGTCCGCGCGTACGTCCACGCACGAGCCCCCGCAGCGCAGGCTGCCCTCGGAGCACCCCTCGCGGCACTCTCCGGACTCACACACGAGCCCGGCGGCGCAGGCATTGCCGCAGGCGCCGCAGTGGGCCACATCGGTCGACGTGGCGACGCAGGTCCCTCCGCAGGACTCCGTTCCCGGGCGACACCCGCAGACACCGGCCTGACAGGTCTGCCCGTCGCCACAGGCGTTCCCACAGGCGCCGCAGTTCGCGATGTCGCCCTCCAGGTCCACGCAGGCGTCCGCGCACACGGACAAGCCCGAGGTGCACACCGCGCCTTCCTCCGGACACCCGGTGAGGAACAGCGCCGCGACGGCCGCCAGCAACAGGGTGGGCAGGAGCGGCTCAGGGGACGGGGGATGCGGGCGAGGCATGGGGCTCCTGAGGGGATGGAGAAGGGGGCGGCAAGCCGGGTTCGAAGGCCACCGCGAGCGTCACGTAGGCGGCGCGGCCCGGCAGCGGGAAGCCGGTGAAGTCGAAGGTCCTCGCGTCGAGGAGGTTCTTCAGCTCGACGGACACGGTGACCTCCGGGCCCTGGAGGACAGTGCTGGACGCGCCCGCGCTCACCAGCGTGCGCGACGGCAGCCCGAGCGAACCGGTGCGGTTGATGTGCTGCGCGGATTGGTAGAGCACCTCGGCGTGGGCGTTGAGCCAGTCGGGCCCCGCGCGCACGCGCCCCACCCACTTGTGCCGCGGGCGGTAGGGCAGGTCCTTGCCGAAGAAGCGCGGGTCCCCGTAGCGGTTCTCCGTGCGCAGCCACGTGTAGCTGGTGCTGGCCAGCAGCCAGGAGAAGGGCCGCGCCTCGCCCTCCAGCTCCAGGCCCCACACCCGGGCGCTGTCGAAGTTGTACGGCCGCGCCATCATCGGCGGATACAGCTCATAGGCGATGAGGTTCTCGTACAGCGCCGCGAAGCCCCCCGCGGTGAGCTGCCAGCCCGGCGCCGCGCCCTCCGCCGCGCCCTCGCCGGATTGCCACGTCACCGCCGCGTCCGCGTACAGCGCCCGCTCCGGCTTCAGCCCGGGATTGGGCAGCAGCGTCCCCTGGCGGATGTACAGCTCCAGGAACGACGGCGCGCGGTGGGACTGACCTGCGTTGGCGCGCAGGCCGAGGCCGTGCCCCAGCTCGACGGACGCCCCGAGCTTCGGCGACAGCAGCCAGTAGGGCCCCACGCGCTCCAGCCGCAGCGAGGGCACCACGTCCAGCGCGCCGCCGAGGAGCCGCACCTCGTCCATGGCCATGACGCTCGCGCGCCACCACGCCGCGGACTGCGCGTTCTCCGCCTGTGTCACGCGCTCACCCGAGGCCGCCACCGTGACGGTCAGCGACTGGTGCTCGCCCAGCGGCCGGCGGCCCTCCAACTCCACGCCCCCCACCGCGTGGCGCTGCGCTCCCCCCGCACCGGGGATGTGGCCCGTCACCTCCAGCCCGTCACGCCGGAAGAAGCCGCGCGCGCTCCCCTGCCCCACGCCACCGAGCACGCCCGACCAGCGAAGCCCCAGCGCCAGCCGCCCCAGCTCCTGGTCTCCCGTGGACTGGGGATTCTGCACGGTGCCGGGGATGGCGCGCTCCTCCAGGGACAGCTCCGCGAGCGCATCCAGCCGCGAGCCGCCCGCCAGGCGGCGCCGGTAGCGCAGCAGCGCGCCGCCCCCCTGCGCCTGGTTGCGAGCGCGCCGCTCGGACACCTGGGGGTTGCCCTCCACGGCGGGGAGGTCGTCCACGTCGTAGGCGAAGTCGCCATCCGAGCGGCCCCCGTGCACCAGCAGCAGCGCCTGTCCGCCCAGCATCGGGCCCGTGGCGGCCATGTGCCCCAGGGCCGTGTTCCAGCTCCCGTACGTCACCTCGCCGCTGGCGCGCAGGTTCGGCCCGGGCGCGCGGGTGATGATGTTCACCGCGCCACCGAGCCCGCCCGAGCCATAACGCGCGCCCGCGCCTCCCCGGAGGACCTCGAAGCGCTCCACCAGCGCAGCGGGGATGAGCGACAGGTCCGACAGGCCGCCCGCGCCGTTGAGCGGGATGCCGTCCAGGAACACGAGCACGCCGTTGGACGACGCGCCTCGCACCACCAGGCTCTTGCTCTGCCCGTAGCCTCCGGAGTCCTGCACCGCGAGCCCCACCGAGCCCACGAGCAACTCCGCCGTGTCGCGCGCCTCGCCCGCGCGCTCCCGCGCGTCGATGACGGTGATGGCCCCGGTGGGGTCCCTGCGCTCGGGAGACTCAGGAGGTGGCGGCGTCCGCCCGCGAACCACGGTGGTGCGCGAGGCGGCCGGGGCGGATTCGGCGGTGTCCACGGCCGGTGACGGCGCCGCCTCCTCGGGAGGCTGCGCCCTGACGGGACATGGCAGGCTGAGCGCCAGGCACACCACCGGCCCAGCGAGGAAGGTCCACCGCATGCTCCGCCTTCCGCTCCCTCCGTCGAAGAGAGAAGGCCAACCGCCCGGGCCCACGAAAGGCTCGGCCGCACCCCTGGGCAGGTCTCCTGGCTGACGGGCTCCGGCGGCTGACGCACGCTGCGTCACCCCAGAAGAGGACTTCCACCTTCCCCCTGGACGGCGCGCGGCCGATGCAGGAGTGGCGACTGACCGAAGCCCCCGGCCCTGACCTCAGGGCTGCCCGTTCACAGTGGCGGGACCGCGCCGGACTCTCACCGGCTTCCCTCTTGAAGGCCCGACATGGGCACCCAAGGGCGCGCCCTTTGTAGGAGGTCACCTCCGGCCGGTCAAGCGCACCGGGGTCCGCGGCGGGGACGCGCCCACGGACTGCTCGGAGGTGTACGACTGGAGGAAGAGCAGCTCCACGTTCCCCAGCGTGAGCCTGGAGCGGCACAGCAGGAGCGCGGGACGGCCCGGCAGAATCAGCACTCCGTCCTGGTACGTGCCGCGCTCGCTCTCCAGGTCCGTCACGCTCCACAGCCCGGTGTGCGGCTCCCGGCGGAAGCGGGCGTGCAGGCGCGACACGGAGGGCTCGGCCAGGACGATGTCGCACTCGATACCGCTCCCCAGCGTCACCTCGGAGGCGGAGGGCTGCGACCGGGGCCGCACCTCCAGCACGAGGGGCGCCGTGGCGCGTGGCGTCAACCCGCCGACGCGCCCACTCGCCCGAACGCCGCACCGCGCCGAAGTGGGGGGCTCCCACAGCAACACGGGCCACTGCCCGTCGCGGGCTTGCGCGTCACGTGGAGCTGTCTGGGACACGCGCACCCTCCTCGTCCGGACCGGCGGGACGCGGGCACCATGGACACTCGGGCGCCACCGCGCCAGCCCTTTCTGGCTCGCGGGCTTCCGGAGTCCTCGCGCGTGGGACTCACACCCACGCGAGCCTACGGGGCGTCGGGCGTCCCCGCGTCTTCACACGCCCCACCCGGGCCGGGCTCCGTGCCGGTGGGCACACAGTCCTCCGGCCCCAGCCACAGGCCCTCCTCTTCGAGCAGGGCCTCGTCATCGGAGGAGAAGGAGCCGGTGCCACCGTCGATGGAGCGCAGCCTGGCGACGGGGTCTTCCACGGCGCACCCGCCGCCCACCGCCACCAGCGCCAGGACGAGCAGGTGCCGCGCGCCCAGGGAGCGGGGCCTTTCGAGAAGGGGGCGCGATGCAAGGATGGAGCGAATCATCGACCTTCACCTCTCACGGGAAGACCATCAGCGCGACGCTCAGGCGGGGACGCACGGCCCAGCCCTCGTGGAGCGGCTCGAACCCCTGTGCATCCACGAAGCCGAGGATGGGGCGGCCGAAGACGACATCCATCGCCAGGGAGCCCTCCACGGCGAAGTACCGTGAGAAGCGCCACCGCAGGGAGGTATCTGGCCCCGTCAAGAGCGCGGGGATGAGGCGCGGGTTGGAGGGCTCCACGCCGCCAGCGCGGGCATACGCGGTCCGCGCGAAGACGAGGATGCCCGCCCCCGCGCCCACGCTCCATCGCCACTCACGCGAGCGAAGCAGCGGCGTGTCCAGCCAGAGGCCAAAGACGTACTGCTCCAGCTTCACCTCGGTGCGGGTGTCCACCACGCTCGACGGGAGCCCCGCCAGGAACTGGAAGCGGAAGCGCAGCCGGGGCAGCTCCCAGCCCGACGCGAGCAACCAGCCCTGGTAGCCCCGGGAGCTGTACCCGTCGAGCGACGCGATGCCCCCCACGAGCAACTGCCACTGCACCGACGAGGACGCGTCCGCCCGCGGAGCCTCCGCCGCGAGCGAGGCGGAGCTCGCGAGCAGCCCTCCCAACACCCCGAGACGCAGCAAGCCGGTGCCCGATGCCATGCGGGTAACGCTACCGCCCTGGCGACAGGTGACGGAAGGCCCCTCGCTGATGGACGCCAAACGACAACGACCGTTCCAGGGCGGGGGGGGCACAGGCGCTCTGCATGTCCACGCGCCCGAGCGTCAGTCCGGCGCGAATCACGCGCGCTCTTGCCTCATGAGAAGCCACTGGAGTCTCGCTGTCCGTCCTCGCGATGGGACGGTTCTCACGGCCACGCACGGTGCGCGGCGGTCGCTCCGAGGAGGGACTCGCTGGCACGGCGGCTGCTCAAGCCCTCCACGACCTCAGGCGGTCGAGCCGACGAGGCAGCCGCGCCGTGGTGGCGCGATGCGGAGCGTGGAGGTGGTTGATGCTGACGGCGGGTAAGCGACTGGCGGTCTTCTCCATTCGCGAGGGCAAGGGCGGGAGCATCTGGGTACGGGCGGGGAGCGCCTTCGTGAACAAGGACGGCTCGCTCAACGTGTTGCTGGACGTGCTGCCGCTGGACGGGAAGCTGCACGTGCGCGAGGCGGCGGAGAAGCGCGACACGGCGGGGATGAGCGGAGGCCGCTACGCAGGCGAGCTGGGGCTGGATGTGGCGCCAGTGGGGGGCCACTCGTGAGAGCCCTGTGCGCGGTGGCGGTGGGCCTGCTGCTGTGCGGGCCCGGGGCGGCGGTGGCGGCGAAGCTGCGCACGCAGCACACGGGCACGGTGAACCTGAACGAAGCCACCGCGGCGGAGCTGGATTTGCTGCCCGGCGTCGGTGAGAAGGCGGCGCAGCGCATCATCGAGCACCGCCAGAAACGGCCCTTCAAGCGCGTGGAGGAGCTGGTGCGCGTGAAGGGCTTCGGCAAGAAGAAATTCCTCAAGCTCAAGGCGCATCTGGCGCTGAGCGGGCCCTCGACGCTACGAGTCGAACAGGTGCCCGCGCCTCCCGAGAGAAAGGAGGTGAGCGCGACGAAGGACTGAGAACGAATCTCCGGCAAAGGGGGGCCACCGCTCGGGATTTCTCTCGTGGCCGGAGCGGCGGCCCTGTCGTCCATGATTGAGCCCATGAGGGGCAACCAGGAGGGCGCCTCCCGTGGGCGGTAGCCATCCCGGAGTGGATTGGTACCATCCGCTGCCATGAACCGACGCCTCTCGAACCTGCTGACCGCGGTGCCTGTCACGGCCGCGCTGGTTGCTCCGCCCGTGCTCGCCTGTACCAGCATGCTGGTCTCCAAGGGAGCCACGGCGGATGGCGCCACCTTCGTCACCTACGCCGCCGACGCGCACGAGCTGTACGGCGAGCTGTACTACACCCCCGCGCGCCGCCATGCGCCCGGCGCCATGCGCGACATCATCGAGTGGGACACGGGCAAGTTCCTCGGCCGCATTCCCCAACCCGCCGAGACGTACTCGGTGGTGGGCAACATGAACGAGCACCAGCTCTCCATCGGCGAGTCCACGTTCGGCGGGCGCGAGGAGCTCGAGGGCCCCGCGGGCATCATCGACTACGGCTCCCTCATCTACATCACGCTGGAGCGCGCGAAGACGGCGCGCGAGGCCATCCAGGTGATGACCACGCTGGTCGCCGAGCACGGGTATGCCTCCAGCGGCGAGTCGTTCTCCATCGCCGACCCGAAGGAGGCCTGGCTGCTGGAGATGATTGGCAAGGGCAAGGGCGAGAAGGGCGCGGTGTGGGTGGCCCGCAAGCTGCCTGACGGCTACCTCTCCGCGCACGCCAACCAGGCGCGTATCGGCCAGTTCCCGCTGAACGAGAAGCAGACCACGCTCTACTCGCCGGACGTCATCTCCTTCGCCCGGGCGAAGGGCTGGTTCAAGGGCGCGGACAAGGACTTCAACTTCGCGGAGACGTACAACCCCATCGACTTCGGGGGCCAGCGCTTCTCCGAGGCCCGCGTGTGGAGCATCTTCCGGCGCGCGGCGCCGTCGATGAAGCTGGGCGCGGAGTACGCGGACGGCTCGGCGCCCCAGAAGCGGCTGCCGCTGTGGGTGAAGCCAGACAAGAAGCTGTCCGTGCAGGACACCATGTCGCTGATGCGTGACCACTTCGGGGGCACGCCCTTGGACATGACGAAGGACGTGGGCGCGGGCCCCTACGCGATGCCGTACCGCTGGCGGCCGATGACGTGGGAGGTGGACGGCAAGCAGTACGTCCACGAGCGCGCCATCTCCACGCAGCAGACGGGCTTCTCCTTCGTCGCGCAGATGCGGGACTGGCTGCCGGCGCCCATCGGCGGCGTGCTCTGGTTCGGCGTGGACGACACCTTCACCACCGTCTACACGCCGATGTACGCCGGCATCCGGAAGGTGCCGCGCAACTTCGCGCAGGGCGTGGCCAGCCGCGGCGAGTTCTCCTGGGACTCGTCCTTCTGGGTGTTCAACTGGGTGTCGAACCAGGCCTACGCGCGCTGGAGCGACATGGTGCACGACGTGCAGCGGGAGCAGGGCGCCCTGGAGGGCCAGTTCCTCGCGGACCAGGCGGACATCGAGAAGCGCGCCCAGGAGCAATACAAGCGCAGCCCCGAGGAGGCGCGTCAGTACCTCACCGACTACTCGCTCCTGCAGGGCGAGAAGGTCCACAACCACTGGCGCAAGCTCGGTGAGACGCTGCTCGTGAAGTACATCGACGGCAACGTGCGCGATGAGCAGGGCAAGGTGAACCACCCCAAGTATCCGGAGGCCTGGTACCGCCGCATCGTCCAGGAGAACGGCAAGTCCCTGGCGATGCCCGCCAAGCCCGCGGAGCCCGCCGCACCCGCGCCCGCTCCGGCGCCCGCGCCAGCCCAGAAGCCGGCGCCCAAGCCCACCGTGGCCCCCGCGCCGTAGCCCCCCCCTGGAGCGAGGAGCCCCCTCCCCGCTCCAGGCACGGACGCGGCGCGCCGGCGGCCCGGATTCTCGCGGAGGGGAGGTGTCCCCTCGCGCACACCTCCTGGCCGGAGGGGCCGCCGCCGCACCGCCCACCCCCTGCCGGGCGGCGGGCATGCGAGCGGCCAACACCATACGTTTTTCCCCCAGCAGCCCGGACCGCGACGCGATAGACCTGCCGCGACTCAAACCTTTGGCTTGAGACACGGAGGCAGCAGGTGACGGCAGAAGAATCCACGAAGGCCCCGGCGGAAGAGCCGCTGGAGCCCCCCCCAGGTGAGCGGACCTACAAGGGGCCTCCCCTCGGGGAAGTGCTCGAGTTCATGCGCCTGCTGTGGGCCGTGGACCACGGGCTCCAGTCCACCTCGAAGCGCATGGAGTCCTCGCTCGGGCTCACCGGCCCCCAGCGGCTGGTCATCCGCCTGGTCGGGCGTTTCCCGGGAATCACCGCGGGCATGCTCGCGCAGATTCTCCACGTCCACCCCAGCACCCTGACGGGCGTGCTCAAGCGCCTGGAGAAGCGCGGCCTGCTGGAGCGCAAATCGGACCCGCTCGACGGGCGCAAGGCGCTGTTCTCGCTGACGGACCAGGGCCGCGCGCTCGACATCCCCTCCGAGGGCACCGTGGAGTCCTCCGTGCAGCGCGTGCTGACGCGCATGTCGCGCAACCGCATCCTCGCCACCCAGGACGTGCTCACCGCGCTCGCGCAGGAGCTGGGCGGCGTCCCCATGGAAGAAGAAGAGTTCGGCATGGTGGGCGCCCCCAAGCCCCCCGCCCGCTGAGCCGGCGGCCCGCCCGAGTTACCTCCCCGACCCTCGGCCTCGCGCCTCCTTCCAGCGCTGGACACCCGGGGCCTCTCCAGCAGGCTCCCGGGGCGTTATACTTCGCGGCAAGGGGGTGGCTGCTAGAACATCGGGAAATAGGCGGCCCTGCCAGGGGTTGCCTTGCTACGGAGCGGACAGGACAGCGTGAACCTCGACACCCCGCAGAACCCAGGCCCCGAGCGACCGCCTCCGCCCCCACCCCCGCCGTCCAGCCCCGCCCCGCGGGCGCACCCCACCACCACGGCCCCGGGCGTGGAGGCGCTGCTCGCCGCCGTCCGAGGCCGGCAGCGCCAATACCTCTGGCTCCAGGGCGGCATGCTGGGGGTGGCCTCCGCGGCGCTGCTGCTGGTGGCCGGTGGTTTCGTGGCGCTCCTGGCGCCGCGCGTGGGCGCCTCGCTGCTGTGGCTCGCGCTGCCGGTGGGCGTGGCGGTGGCCTGCGTCTTCGGCCTGTGGCTGGCCCGGCGCCGCGTGGGCGACGACGTCCTCACGGCCCGGCTGGTGGGTGAGAAGCGCCCGGAGCTGTCCCTGGACGTGCTCGCCGCGGTGGAGCTGATGCGCCAGCCGGACGCGCCGGGCAACGGCTCCCCGGAGCTGGCGGGTGCCTTCCTGGAGCAGATGGACACGCGCGCCCGCACGGTGGACGCGCGCTCGGTGGTGGACAGCCGGCCGGTGCGCCACGTGGCGATGGGCGCGGGCGGCGCGCTGCTGGCCCTGCTGGTGCTGATGGGCGTGCTGGGTGGCCGCTGGTCCGCGGGCATGGCGCGCATCCGGGAGGCCGCGGCGACGCCCAAGGCCCAGGCCCAGGTGGAGCCCATCACCGGTGACGTCGAGCTGACGTACCGCTACCCCGCCTACACGGGCCTGGCGCCGCGCACGGTGCCCGGGACGAATGGCGAGGTCAGTGCACCCGCGGGGACGGAAATCGTTATCAAGACGCGCTCGGACCGGCCGGTGGAGCGCGCGGAGCTGGTGGTCAACGGACAGGCGCTGCCGCTCAAGGTGACGGGCAACCGCGACCTGGAGGGCAGCTTCGTCGCGAAGCAGTCCGGCCACTACCACTTCGCCTTCTATGGCGCGCGGGACAAGGCGCTCGCGGTGGGGCCTGACATCTCGCTCAACGTGGAGGCGGACAAGGCGCCCGAGGTGTCGCTGCTGACGCCCACGGTGGAGCTGGAAGTGGACCCGGGCGACCGGGTGACGCTCAAGTACGAGGCCTCGGACGACTATGGCCTGTCCGGCATGGCGCTGGTGTTCCGCGCGCCCGGCGCGCAGCAGGAGACGCGGGTGCCGCTGCCGCGCGAGGACGGCCGACGCCACCGCGGCACGTATACGTGGGACCTGGGCCACCTCAAGCTCGACGCGGGTGACCGGCTGACCTACTACGTGGAGGCGCAGGACAACGACGCCGTGGAGGGCCCCAAGAAGGGCGTCAGCCGCACGCAGGTGCTGCGCGTCTACTCCGCCGCCGAGCACCGCCGCGCCGCGCTGGAGAAGACGGAGCTGCTGTGGGGCCGGATGGTGGACCACCTCGCGGACCGGCTGGAGGGGCCAGAGCGCGCGAAGCAGAAGGACCCGCAGGCCATCACCGCCGGGACCACCGTGGACGCCCGCGGCGAGGGTCTGGTGGCCGACATGAAGATGCTGGCACAGGAGCTGGCGCGCGAGCGCGACGTGCCCACCGAGCTGGTCTCCGCGCTGAGCAACATCTCCGAGTCGCTGGGCAGCCACATCCGCGGCACCGCGGAGCTGCGCCGCCTCTACCTGCGCACCCAGCGCGCCCGTGGCGAGGACTGGGGCACCGGCAACCGCCTCACCGCCGTGGTCAACGAGGAGATTGAAGAGCTGGAGAAGGACATCCTCTACCTGGAGTCGCTGCTCGACCGGCAGAAGCTGGAGGCGCTCCAGGAGATGGCCAAGCAGCTGTCCAACGAGCGGCGCGAGCTGGCGAGCCTCATCGAGCAGTACAAGTCCAACCCGGACGAGGCCGCGCGGCAGGCGGTGATGGCGCAGATTCAGCAGCTCAAGTCGCGCATCCAGGAGCTGATGCAGCGCATGGCGGAGATGCGCAAGGGCATCCGCGACGAGCACCTCAACGCCGAGGCCCTGTCCGAGATGATGAAGGACCAGGACCTGCGCAGCGCGCTCGACGACGTGGAGAAGCTCATGCGCGAGGGCAAGGCGGACGAGGCCCTGGCGAAGCTCCAGGAGCTGGGCATGCAGATGGACGAGATGCTCGAGAACCTGGACCAGGCGGGCGACACGTTCGGCGGCGAGCAATACCCCGAGCTGGCCGAGAAGTTCGGCAAGTTCATGGAGGAGTTGCAGGACACCGTGCAGGCTCAGCAGCGCGTCGCGGACCAGACGCGCCAGCTGCGCGACCAGGCGCGCTCGCAGAACCGCGAGCGGCTGGCGGAGAAGGGCGAGTCCATCAAGGACAGCCTGATGCGCAAGGTGCAGCAGGCGCAGGAGAGCTACAAGGCGCTGGAGCCCAGCCAGCTCAACAGCCGCGCCGCGCGCCCGCTGGAGGAGGCCCAGGCGGAGCTCCAGAACGTGGAGAACGCGCTGAAGGTGAACGACTACGACCTGGCCGCGGAGGCGGCGGCTCGGGCGGAGGACGCGGCCCGGCAGCTGTCCATGATGGGCGAGCAGCAGCGCCACCTGGATGAGATGTTCGGCAACCCGGACGAGGTGGTGAAGCAGTCCACGGAGCTGGCGCAGCGCCTCAACCGCGACGCGCGCAACGTGTCGGAGGTGAACCGGCAGCTCCAGTCCCTCTTCCCGCCGCCCGGTGCACAGCTGTCGCCGCAGGAGAAGCAACAGCTCCAGCAGCTCAGCCAGCAGCAGTCGCAGTTGGAGGAGCGCGCGCAGGGCCTGCGCCAGCAGATGGATGAGATGCAGCAGATGGCGCCCATCTTCGGTGAGGAGGCCACGCAGCAGATGGAGGGCGCCGGCCAGCGCATGGGCGAGGCCGCCCGGCGCATGCAGGGCAAGGACCCGGGCCGCGGCTATGGCGAGCAGCAGGCGGCGCTGGAGGGCCTGCGCCAGTTCCAGCAGCAGATGCAGGAAGGACAGCGCGGCGGCAAGGGCGGGCTCCCGCTGCCCATGGGCATGGGGCGCCGCCAGCAGGGCAACGGCCGGGACCCGAAGCAGAAGGTGGAGCTGCCGGACGAGGACGCCTTCCAGGCGCCGAAGGAGTTCCGCAAGGACCTGCTGGACGCGATGAAGCAGGGGGCTCCGGAGAAGTACCGGGAGCAGGTGAAGCGCTACTACGAGGAGCTGGTGAAGTGAGCCGCCATGCGCTGAAGCACTCGCCCGGGCTCGCGACGGCCCGGGCCTTCCTCGCGGCGCTGGCCGTGGGGCTGTTCTGCGCGCCGCCCGCGGCGTGGGCCCAGACCAGCTCGCTCAAGGACGAGGTGAAGGAGCGGCTGGGCCGCGTGGAGTCGGAGCTGGACGACTGGGACGTCCCCGGCGCCCGGCGCGAGCTGTCCGAGGTGGAGAAGCTGCTCCCCGCCGACGTGGAGCCGCTGAAGTACTTCCAGGGCCGGGTGGCCTTCGAGGAAGGCCGCTACGACGACGCGGTGGCGCTGCTGGAGGGCGCCAACATCGAGGACAGGCCGGGCAGCTACCTGCGGCTGGCCAAGGACACGCGCGACATCACGAAGGCCCACCTGCGCGCGGAGAGCGAGCACTTCATCTTCCAGTACCCCAAGGGGAAGGAAGAGGTGCTGGTGCCCTACGCGCTGGAGACGCTGGAGGCCATCCACCGCGCGATGAAGGAGGACCTCGGCTGGACGCCGCCGGGCGGCAAGATCCGCGTGGAGGTGGTGAGCAACGCGCGCGAGCTGGCGAAGGTGAGCACGCTGACGGAGAAGCAGATTGGCACCACGGGCACCATCGCCATCTGCAAGTTCAACAAGCTGATGGTGACCAGCCCCAAGGCGGTGGCGCGCGGCTACGACTGGCAGGACACGCTGGCGCACGAGTACATCCACCTGGTCATCAGCCAGATGAGCCGCAACACGGTGCCCATCTGGCTGCACGAGGGGCTGGCCAAGTTCCTGGAGTCGCGCTGGCGCGGCAAGGCGGGGCTGGCGATGACGCCCGCCACGCAGGCCCTGCTGGGCA
This sequence comes from Pseudomonadota bacterium, assembly GCA_023426545.1. Lineage (GTDB taxonomy): Bacteria > Myxococcota > Myxococcia > Myxococcales > Myxococcaceae > Myxococcus. Next base: position 56,580 of record JAFAAN010000149.1, on the reverse strand, counting down.
AGCGGGTGAAGGCGGACACGCTCATCCCCTTCGAGAAGATGCACCCGTCGATTGCCCTGCTGCCCACGGCGGAGGACGCGGCCACCGCGTTCGCGGAGGTGTTCTACGCCATCGACTACGTCCACAGCGTCAAGGGCACGGCGGGGCTGCGCGCCATCATCCAGGAGCTGAAGGCCGGGCAGAAGGACCGCAAGGCGGTGGAGACGGCGATGGCCATGCCCTTCGCGCTCTTCGAGAAGTCCTGGCTGGCGCACATCAAGAAGCAGCCCTTCCCCACCGAGCTGCTCCCGCGCGAGGACCGCGTGGTGCTGAAGGAGAACGCCAAGGGACAGGTGAAGGACGAGGGCGAGAAGAAGGGGCGTGAAATCTCCTTCGGCGACTTCCAGGAGGTGACGGAGGTGCCCGCGCGCAAGTTCGCGCACCTGGGCGAGCTCTTGCGTGAGCGCAACCGCGTGAAGGCCGCGGCGGAGGAGTACGCCAAGGCGCACAAGCTGGTGGGCGACAAGTACGAGTCGGTGTCCAACAAGTACGCGCTGGCCCTGCTGGAGCTGCGGCGGCTGGACGAGGCGGAGAGCGTGCTGCGCGGCAGCCTGCGCGTCCACCCGGGCTCACCGTCGACGAACGTCCACCTGGGCCGCATCCTGCTGTACCGGAAGGACTACCCGAAGGCGAAGACGGCCTACCTGGAGGCGCTGGCGTCGGACCCGTTCGACCCGGAAATCCACCTGGCGTTGACGCGCATCCACGGCTCGCTGGGCGAGACGGACCTCGCCGGACGCACCCGTCAGGCGAGCGCGCTGCTCACGGGCCTCAAGGTCGAAGAGGTGGACCGCGTGGCGCAGCAGTTCCTGCGGGACGAGGGCGCGCTGTCGGAGATGAACGTGCCGGGCACTCCGGACACGGCGGCGCCACAGGAGGCGGCCCCGCCCGCTCCGGAAGCGGAGAAGTGAAGGAGCACGCCCCAGCAGGCATCGCAGCATCATCCGTGGCGCACGCAAAAAATCGCAGTAACCGCACGCGCAGAACGCCAGTCTGGCCAATATCAAGGATGGCGTTGGGATCTCGCCCCAACAGGCGAGGAAGTGCAGGAACTGGCCCACGTTGCCCTTGGCGCACCCGGAGCAGGTATGCACCGGCGGCCCAAGGAGCGTTGCTGATCCCCTCTTGGGTCAAAGGGAGCCACTCGGACCATCCCTTCCACAACGGGTGGTTCACGTCGAAGTACGGTGACTTCATCGCAGGTCGCATGCAGAGAGGGCTTCATGGCAATGCCTCGCGAGTACAAGTCCGCCACAGCCTGCACCGCACAAGCTCGCTCCTGAAGCGCCTCATTAGGGGCTAGGCGGGCAGCCGCTCCATGGGCTGCTCCGTGGCACCTTGCCGTCCCGTGACCAGCTTCCCGCACGGGAGGCTCGATGGAGGTCCATTCCCTCATCTCGCTCGCCGCCCAATTCATGGAGTGGGCGGGCGTGGGCACCATGGTGGTGGGGGCCATCTTCGCCCTCGTCGTGCTCGCGGCGCGGCAGCGGCTTCCCGCGGGTGAGGCTTACCGCCGCTTCCGCCTCAACCTGGGCCGCGCCATCCTGCTGGGCCTGGAGTTCCTCGTCGCCGCCGACATCATCCGCACCGTCAGCCAGCGCCCCACGCTGGACGGCGTGCTGGTGCTCGGGCTCATCGTCCTCATCCGGACCTTCCTCAGCTTCACCCTCACCGTGGAGCTGGAGGGGCGCTGGCCCTGGCAGCCTCGCGTGGACACCGCCGCCCCTTCCCGCACCGCGCCGGTCCCGCCTTCCCCGCCGCGCCCGGGGCCGCCCGCGCCCCACGCGCCACGTCCGGTGAGGCACTGAACGCAGCAGGTCGGCCACGTGGGCAACGCCATCGTCGACCGCCTCACCCTGCCCTCTCCTGTCGTGAAGTGGCGCACGGACACGCCTCCTCGCGCCGTGCATTTCGCATTGCAGCCGCTCCAACGTGCGCGCCCGCATTTTCCCCACGCACAAGGAGCATGACGCCATGAAGCATCCCCTCCCGGGGCTCGTCCTCGTCGCCTCGCTGTTCACCCAGGGCGCCCCGTTCGCGCAGCCCGGCGTTCCCAGCAGCCCGCAGTCCTCGCAGGACACCGTGTCCGTGCAGAAGGGCCTGGCGACGTATCGCGGCTACACCGCGCCCACGGACGAGAAGGCGCTGCTCGACCGGCTGCACCACGCGAACCAGCAGGAAATCAAGGCGGGTCAGCTCGCCCAGCAGCACTCGCAGAACCCGGACGTGAAGGCCTTCGGCACCATCATGATGAAGGCCCACACCGCCCTGGACCAGAAGGTCACGTCCTACGCCCGCAGCAAGGGCCTGAAGCTGGCGGACACCCCGAAGCCCCTGAACAGCGCCGAGGAGGCGACGCAGGCCGCGGCCAAGGCGACCCTGGAGCAGCTCCAGGCCATCCGGGGCGCGCCCTTCGACTCCGCCTACCTGTCCTCGCAGGTGACGGGCCATGACGCCGTCCTGGGCATGGTGCGCACCGCCCAGAAGGCGATGCCCAAGGCCACCCCCGAGCTGGCCGCCCTGCTGCGGGACCTCGAGAAGCAGGTGCCCGCCCACCGGCATCAAGCGTGGAACATGCTGGGCCAGCTGGGCGGCGACACCGGCGTGGGGGGCTCCGGGCCGTCGGCCCCGACGCCCCCGAAGCCGACGCCCTGACCCACGGCGCGTCCACGCTCACGCGTGCTTGCCACGGATGAAGGCCGCCGCTGGCACGGGCATGATGGCCCGCATGATGGCTCGAACGCTGCCCCTCGCATTCATCGTCACCCTGAGCACACTGCTCACCGGCTGCTTCAACAACACGGACACCATCTGCGAGAAGCGGAAGGAGTGCTTCTCGGACACGCTCCACGTCTCGACCTGCATGAACGAGCTCAGCGATTGGGCCGAGGCGCGGGACACGAACCGGCGCAGGGAGCAGCTCGCCCGGTGCGCGGACTGCCTGGACAGCCGGACCTGTTCGCAGATTCGCACGGCCTGCATCGCCGCCTGTAACGGCGTTCCCTGAGCCGAAAGACAACGGGGCCCGCATCTTCCGACGCGGGCCCCGGGTACGACGGCGTCACGCAGCGGCTACTTGCGCGTCCACTGGTCCAGCCAGCCCAGGACCTCGTCGTGCCACTGCACGCTGTTGGCCGGGCGCAGCACCCAGTGGTTCTCCTCCGGGAAGTAGAGCAGCTTGGAGGGAATGCCCTTGCGCTGGAGCGCCGTGAAGGTGCCCAGGCCCTGCGTCTCCACCACGCGGAAGTCCTGCCCGCCGTGGATGACCATCATCGGCGTCTTCCACTTCGCGATGTGCTCCACCGGGTTGTGCTTGCGGTAGCCCTCCGGGTTCTCCCACGGCGTGCCCTTGTGCTCCCACTCCGGGAACCACAGCTCCTCGGTGTCGAAGTAACCCATTCGCTCGTCGAGGATGCCGTCGTGGTTCACCAGGCACTTGAAGCCGTCCGGCCAGTTGCCCGCAATCCAGTTGATCATGTACCCGCCGTAGCTGGCACCCAGCGCGCACATCTTGTCCTTGTCGATGAAGCTGTAGCGCTGGAGCGCCGCGGCCACGCCCTTCTGGAGGTCCTCGAACGGCTTGCCACCCCAGTCGTCGGAGATGGAGTCCGTGAACGCCTGCCCGTAGCCGGTGGAGCCGTGGAAGTCGACCATGACGGCCACGTAGCCACGCCCCGCGTACACCTGCGGGTTCCAGCGGTAATGGAAGTGATTGCCGAACGAGCCCTGCGGCCCACCGTGGATGAGGAAGGCCAGCGGGTACTTCTTCTTCGGGTCGAAGTTCACCGGCTTCACGACGTAGGCGTGGACCGTCTCGTTGTTCCAGCCAGGGAACGAGAACTGCTCGAACTTACCGAAGGCGATGCGGGCCAGCGCCTCCTGGTTCACCTGGGTGAGCTGACGCGAGCCCGTGCCATCCGCGTTCATGACGTGCAGGTCCACGGGGGAGTCCAGGTCGTCGTACACGTAGACGATGCGGCCACCCGCCGCGGGCTGCGGCGCGTCCGCCGTGCCTTCCTTCGTGAGCTGGGTGGGCTTGCCCGTGGCCACGTCCAGCGCGAAGACGGGCTGCTGGCCGACGTGCCCGGCGCTCGCGTAGAGCGTCTTGCCATCCGGGCTCCACGCGAGGCTGCCGACGGAGCGGTCCCAGCTCTCGGTGAGCACGCGCTCCTGGCCTCCCGGCCACGTGCGCAGGATGACGCGGTAGCGGTCCGCCTCGAAGCCGGGGCGGGACATGGCCAGGTAGGCCAGCGTCTTGCCGTCCGGGCTGAAGACGGGGCTGGTGTCGGTGGCGCGGTTCTTCTCCGTCAGCTTGCGCGGCTTCGCCTTGCCGTCGATGGGCGCGACGAAGAGGTCCAGGTCGGTGGACCAGGCCTCGGTGCGGCCCACGTCGCGCGCGGCGAAGACGACGCTCTTGCCGTCCGGCGTGAAGGTGAACTCCTCCGCGCCGCCGAAGGGCTTGGAGGGGCTGTCCGCGTCCATGCCCTTCATCACGTCCACGGGCGCGCCGCCGGCCACGGGGACGACGAAGACGTGCGAGCGCCGCCCGTCCTTCCACGTGTCCCAGTGCCGGACGAAGAGCTTGTCATACGTGCGGCCGGTGGCCTTGCGCTTGGAGCGCTCCTCCTCGCGCTGCGTGTTGCACTCCAGCGTGGCGCAGTCCGGGAAGACGTCCAGCGCCACGGCCAGCCGCGTACCGTCCGGCGAAAGGCGGAAGGCGCCCACGTCCAGGGGCAGCTTCGTCACCTGCACGGCCTCGCCGCCGCTCACGGGCAGGCGCCACACCTGCGACGAGCCACCGCGCGAGGATAGGAAGAAGAGGCTCTTGCCATCCGGCGCCCAGGTGGGCTCGGTGTCCGCGTCCGGATGCGTAGTGAGCTGGCGCGGCGCGTCGGCTCCGTCGACGCCGACGAGCCACAGGTCCGTGCGCCCGCGGTTGGCCGCCATGTCGGTGGTGCGCAGGACGTAGGCGACCTGCGTCCCGTCTGGAGAGACGCGCGGGCTGCTCAGCCGGCGCATCGAAATCATGTCGTGGTGGGTGAATGGCTGGGGCCGGGCCGGCGCCGGGGTAGCGCCCAGGGCCAGGGCCGCGAGAAGCGACAGCGGCAAGGCAATCTCCTGGTTCAGTCGCCCCGCGGTCACCCCACCCGAGGGGTGCGTCACGGGCACGGTTGTCGGAGGTGGACGCTGCCTGCTGCGGACCGCCCTGTCCACCCTCGCGTACCCGGGGTGCCACGAGCACGCATCCCCGGCGCACTCCGTCATGACGGGACGCCCCAACGCGGTTAGACACCGCCCCATGAGCGAGCCCATCACCGTCCGCGTCTGGTCCGATTACGTCTGCCCCTGGTGTTACGTGGGCTATGCCGAGGTCCAGAAGCTGAAGGAGGATTACGACGTCCAGGTGGACTGGCGTCCCTTCTACCTGCGCCCGGAGACCCCTCCCGAGGGCCTGCCCCTCCCCGACGCCGTGCGCGAGAAGATGAAGGACCCGAACAACCCGCTGAAGCTCCGGGCCCAGGCAGCCGGGCTCACCCTGGTGATGCGGGACATCACGCCCTCCACGCGCCGCGCCCACGAGGCGACGGAGTACGCCCGTGAGCAGGGCCGCCTGGAGCCCTTCCACGCCGCCGTGCTGCGCCGCTACTGGAGCGAGGGCCAGGACCTCTGGCAGTGGGATACGCTCCGGGGCGCCGCCCAGGAGGCGGGCCTGGACCCGGACGCCCTGCAGCGAGCCGTGGAGGAGGGCCGCTATACCAAGCGGGTGGAGGACTCCATCCAGGAGGCGCGCACCCTCGGCGTCAGCGCGGTGCCCACCTTCGTCCTCGGCGAGCGCTTCGGCCTCCAGGGCGCGCAGGAGTACCCCGTGTTCCAGGAGGCGATGCGGCGCCTGGGCGCAACGCCCCGCGCGCGCCCCTGAGGGGATTCAAAGCCCCTTGAGCAGCACGAGCATCCGACCGAGCGTCTCCCCGCCCCCACTCCCCGCCAGCCCCTCGGCGAGGGAGTGGAGCTGGGGCGCCTGCTCGACGTGCTTGGCGATGAGCTGGAAGCACTCCACCGCGGCGGCGTCCAGCCGCGCGCGAGCCTCCGCGGAGTCCGTGCCTCCCGCCGCGCAGAGCGCCACCACCGAGGGGTGGCCGAAGAGCGTCCAGCAGAGGACCGCCTCGCGCAGCACCATGCGGAACACGTAGTCCAGCACCCGGGGCGCGTCCGTGAAGGGATGGCGCAGCCAGTGATTCACCGCGTGGTGGCGGAAGTACTGCTCCACCCTGGCGGCCAGCCCGGGTGACAGCCGCGCGCGGCGCTCCGAGTGAAGCCGCCAGGCATTGTCAGGCACCAGGTCCGCGCCGCCGTAGGACGCCAGCACCAGGTCCACCAGCGTCAGGAAGCGCTCGCTCCGAACGGCGCCCCTGCGGGCTCGCAGCACGGTGGCGCAGATGCCTGCCCACGGGCCTCCAGGCAGGTCCAACGCCGTGAAGCCCCCGTGCAGCGCCGCCAATGTCTCCGGCTCGGAGAAGGCGTGCAGGACTTCCTTCAGCAGCGCCTCCGCGCCCTCACGCAATTCCTCGCGAAACACCTCCGTGCCCTGGAAGTAGAAGCCGTCCAGCCGGAGCCCCAACTGCCCCAGCGCGAACAGCCGCGCGGCGAAGGGAAGCTCGCGGCGCTGGAGCAGCGTCAGCGCAGTGGCGCGCACGGCACTCGCATGTCGCGTCCACGCGTCCTCGGCCTCCGTGTCCAGGGGCCGCGCCAGCTCCGGACGGATGGCGAGCGACTCCGACACGGGCACCGGCTCCACGCCGTCCTCCGCCAGCAGACACAGCCGGGCGACTTCCGGACACGCGAGCGAGCCGGCCACCTCCAGCCCCTGCTCCCAGCGCGTGGCGACGCGGGGGAAGGTGGCGCACGCGTCCGGGAGCGCGGCTTCGCCATAGGCGCGGTGCAGGGAGCACGTCTTCCGCGCATCCAGGAACACGCAGTGGCCGTCGTCCCGCTTGGCGATGATGGCGTCGTCTCCAGGCGCAGCGCCGAGCTCGGGCCGGATGAAGGACTCCACCCGCTCCGCGTCCGGACCTCCGGCCACCGCCTCCCGCAACCGCTGCAAGCGCGCCTCGCTGACCGGGACGACGAGCCCCGCGCAGCACGTGTCCTCGCAGTCCTGCGCGAGGCACTGGAAGCGCGTCATGTAGCGAGGCGCGGTGGTCGTCATGGTCGCACGCTACTTCCGGCCCAGCGCCTTCTTGAGGAAGCCCCAGAAGCCGCCCGCACGCTCCTTGAGGTCGGCGCCGCGGCGCTCCTCGGCGGCCTTCACGGACTCCTTGCTGACCTGGAGCTGCTTCTGGAGCTCCTCCGGCGAGTAGCGCGTGGCCAGCGTGGCCTTCACCTCCCTGCGCGTGGAGTACTCGCGCGCCTCCACGTGCAGCACGCATTCGGAGTCGAGCTTCAGCGTCACCGCCACGCGCACGGAGCCCTTGGGCCCCCTGGGCAGTCCCTCGATGCGCACGGTGCCCAGGTACTCGTTGGCGGAGATGTGGCTGTCCTCGCCCTGGAAGATGGACAGCTCCAGGAACTCCTCGTTCTCCTTCGTCGTGTTGATGGCGAAGGAGCGCTGCGCGGGCAGCGGGCTGTTGCGCTCGATGACACGCTTGAAGGCGCCGCCGGGCATGGCCACGCCCACCGTCATCGGCAGCACGTCGATGAGCACCACGCTGCTCACCTTGTCCACGGAGCCGGAGTAGAGCGCCGCGCCCAGGGCCACCGCCTCGTCCGCGTTGACGCTGGCCTGCGCGGCCTTGCCAAAGAGCGACTTGAGCTTGTCGCGCACCATCGGCATGCGGCTCATGCCGCCCACGAGGATGATGTCGTCCACCTCGGAGGCCTTCAGCTTCGCGTCCAGCAGCACGTCGCGCACCACGTCGAGGGTGCGGCTGAGCAGCGGCTCGCAGATTTTCTCCAGCTCCTGCCGGCTGAGGACGACGCGCAGGTCGCGAGGCTTGCCCGCGTCGTCCATCATCAACATCGGGATGTGGACCTCGAAGGTGCTGCGCTCGGACAGCGCCATCTTCGCGCGCTCGGCCCCGTCGCTCACACGCGACAGGGCGATGCCGTCCCCCGTGAAGGCGATGCCCTCCTTCTCCTGGAAGCGCGCCAGCAGGTAGTCGACGACGAGGTTGTCGAAGTCGATACCGCCCAGGAAGACGTCGCCGCCGGTGCCGAGCACCTCGAAGACGTTCTTCTCGATTCGCAGAATGGTGGCGTCGAAGGTGCCGCCGCCCAGGTCGTAGACGAGGACCTTCTTGTTCAGCTCGCGGTTGAGGCCGTAGGCGAGCGCCGCGGAGGTGGGCTCGTTGAGGATGCGCTCCACCTTGAGGCCCGCGAGGATGCCGGACTTGCGCACGGCCTCACGCTGCGGCTCCGAGTAGTACGCAGGCACCGTCACCACCGCGCGCTCCACCTTCTGGTTGAGGTGCGCTTCCGCCATCTCCTTGCACTCGCGGAGGATGATGGCCTGCACCTCTTCCAGCGACAGCACCGTGTCCGCCAGGCGCACGGCGGCGCGGCCTGCGGAGTCGGGAACGATGGCGTAGTGGAAGCGCTCGCGAATCTGGTTCACCACGGCGCTGTTGTACGGACGGCCGACGAGCCGCTTCGCGCCGTTGATGGTGTGCTGGGGGCGCAGCACCAGCTGGTTCTTCGCGCGGTGGCTGACGAGCAGCTTGTTCTGCGTGTTGAGCGAGATGACCGAGGGGATGGTGTTGTAGCCCTCCCGCGAGCGCAGCACGATGGGCCGGCCGTTGGAGAGCAGCGCCACACACGAGTTGGTGGTGCCCAGGTCGATGCCGATGACGGGCCCCGTCCCGCTGAGCGGCACTGGCGGCGGCAGGAACACCGTCTTCGGCAAGCCGTGCTCGTCCAGCGCGGGCGCCTGCATGGGCGCCTTCGCTTCGGCGGGCATGAGCACCGTGGGCGTGGCCGTCGGCTCGGGCGCGCGGGGGGCCTCGCGGCGCACCTGGGGAAGCCCCTGTGGCGGAGGCGGAGCCACGGGCGGCGGAGGCGGCGGACGGGCCGCCGCAGGTGGCTGCACGGGCGGTGGTGGCGGCGGACGGACCGCCGCGGGCGGGGGCGGAGGCGCGGCAGCGGGGACCTCCGCCACGTCCTCGCTCAGGTCGAGGTCGAACTCGAACGCGCCACCAGCGGCGGGCGGAGGTGGCGGCGGGGTTCGCCGCGGAGCAGCCACTGGCGGGGGCGCGGGGCTGACGTCATCGGACAGGTCGAGGTCGAACTCGACGCTGCCGCCTCCGGAGCGGGACGCGGCTGGTGCGGGCGGCGGCGACACCGGGGCACGCGCCCGCGGCGCAAGCTGTGGCGGGGGCGGAGGCGCCGCCACCTCCGCGTCGCTCAAGTCCAGGTCGAACTCGAACGCGCCTCCCCCCGAGATGGACGCGGCGGGAACAGGCGGCGGAGGTGGTGCCATGGGCGCCGCCGTCTCCGCGTCGCCCAGGTCCAGGTCGAACTCGAACGCCCCGCCCGCCGAAGGTGGAGGCGGTGGCGCACGGGGCGGCTCCGTCACCGCGTCGCCCAGGTCCAGCTCGAACTCCAGGGCTCCGCCTCCGGACGACGCGGAGGACTCCGGCTCGACCTCCAGCGAGATGCCCACCTCGATGGGCGCCTCGTCCATCGGCTGGCCCATGGCCACGGGGACCTCACCGGACGGGCTCTCGATTTCGAACTCGAAGCCGGGCAGCGGCTCGTCGACGTCGAGCGACACCGCGGGCGGAGGCGGCGTGCTCGCGATGAGCTCGTCGAGCGGGATGTCCACGTCATCCGCGGCCACGGGAGGAGGCAGCGAGTACGACACCGGGACCTGGCTGGGCGGTGGCGTCTTCGGCTCCGCCACCACTGGCGGAGAGAAGTCGAACGGCTCATCCAGGCTGGGCGTGGGCGCCAGGCCCTCCGGCTCCAGGTCATCGAACAGCGAATCGAGCGCCATGCCGCCCGCCTCGGCAGCCGCAGGCCGCGCGGGCGCAGCCGGGGTGGGTGGGCGCGCTGGCGCCACGGGCGCGGGACGGGCCTGGACCGGCGGAGCCGCCGCGGGGCGCGCCTGCATCGGCGCCACGGACGGCGCAATCGCGGGGGCCACGGAGGGCGCGATGGACGGCGCAATCGAGGGCAGCGGCTGGGCGGCGGGCGCCGCGGACTTGCGCTGCACCATCATCTCGACGAGGGCGCGGCTCGCCGTGTCCAGCTCCTCGAACTGGAGGCCCATGCCTGGGGGCCCGGCGGGGTCCCCCACCTCGCGAACCCAGCGAACCGTCGCGGAGCCGCGAAGGACACGCACGCCTCCGGCGATCTGCACCTCGAACTTGACGGGGGTCCCCACCGGCTGGGGGGTGCGCGAGCGGATGAACATCCCACCCGGGCTCAGGTTGGTGGCGAACTCCTCCGCGAAGTGCCCCACGCTCTCGTGCTTCAGCTTCACCAGCAGGCCGACTGCTTTCCTGTCCGTGGTGCGCCTGCCTTGATCCATGGCGAAGACAATCGCGGTACGCGCCCCGCCGCTCAAGTAGGTTTTGGGCCCCGATCCCAGGTAGGCAGACTGACTACCTGCACCTTCCCATGTCCTCTCCGGCGTTCCACGGGAGCCCTCATGAGCACCACGCCTCTCGCAGTCGCAGCCCCTGCCGCGCAGGCTGGCTCGTCGACGGGCGGCACGACCTGATTTCCAAGGCAGGAGGTCTCGCCGCGAGCCTCGCGCGGGTCGGGCTCCGTGTTTGGGTGGCGTCAGCAACCTCATGCCGTGGTGAGCCTGGATGCTGGCGCTGGATGGGCCGCACCTGTTCGCGACCATGTCGCGCACCTACCTGGACGCGCGGAGACGGCAGATGCGGCGGCGCCCGCTGCTGGGCAGTCTGGCGTGGTTCGCGGCGGGGCCAGCCGCCTGAGTGGTGGCCGGCCTGGCGCACACGAGGCGACATCCACGCGCCGGAACCCAGGCACGGCCCGGATCCGGTGATAGCGTGCGCCGCGAATGAAGCGGATTCTCTGGGTCCTGGGTGCAGCCTTCGTGCTGCTGGTGGCGGCCGGCGCGGGCGCCTTCTTCTGGATTGAGCAACAGGCGCGCACGGCCATGGCGCCCCCCGGCGCGGACACGGTGGAGTTCACCGTCCCCAAGGGCACCTCCGGGCGCGGCCTGGGGACGTTGCTCGAATCGCAGGGCCTCATCCGCGATGCCCGTGTTTGGCGCTGGCACCTGTACCGGCGCGGCAGCTTCGCGCCCAAGGCGGGCCGCCACGAGGTCAGCCCCTCCATGACGCTGGCCGAGCTGGCCACCGAGCTGGAGGACAACCCGATTCCCGAGGACGTGCCCTTCGTCGTCGTCGAGGGCTGGCGCCTGCGCGACACCGACGCGGCGCTCGCGGCGGCGGGCCACATCCAGGCGGGCGCGTACATCGCCGCGGCCAGCAGGCCCCAGGACTTCACCGCGCCCTTCCCCCTGCCCTCCACGGGCACGCTGGAGGGCTACCTCTACCCGGAGACCTACGGCGTGATTCCGGGCAAGTTCGACGTGAAGTCGCTCATCCAGCGCCAGCTCGACGCGTTCGCGCAGCGCTTCTACGCCCCCAACCGCGAGGCGATTTCGAAGAGCGGGCGCACCCTGCACGAGGTGGTGGTGATGGCCTCCATGCTGGAGCGCGAGGAGCCGCTCCCCGACCAGCGTCCCCTGGTCGCGGGCATCCTGTGGAAGCGCGTGGACAAGGGCTACCCGCTCGGCGTGGACGCCACGTCGCGCTACGAGCTGGCGCAGTGGAACGACCGCGTCGCCTTCCTCAAGCGCCTGAGGGACCCGCAGGACGCGTACAACACGCGGCACAAGAAGGGCCTGCCGCCCGGCCCCATCGGCGCGCCCACCGTGGCGTCGCTCCAGGCCGCGATGTCGCCCAAGCCGAGCGAGTACTGGTACTACCTGCACGACGCGCAGCGCATCCTCCGCCCGTCGCGCAACGCGGAGGAGCACGAGGCGCTGCGCCGCAAGTACAACGTGTACTGACGCGCGCCTCGCCGCGCCGGCTCAGCGCCCCTCGAACACGGGCGCCCGGCGCGCGGCGGCCGCGGCCAGGCCCTCTCCCAGGTCCTGGCTGCCGTAGCTCTCCGCCTGGAAGCGCGCCTCTTCCTCCAGCGCCCGCTGGAGCTCCGCGCGGTCCATTCCCAGCCGCTGCTTCAGCGCGCGCACGGCGAGCGGCGCGTTCGCGGCGATCCGCCCCGCCAGCTCCCGGGCCCGCGCGAGCACCTGCCCCGCGGGCGCCGCCTCCAGCGCCAGCCCCAGCCTCACCGCCTCCCGGCCATCGAAGCGGCGGCCGGTGAGCAGCAGCTCGGCGGCGGCCTGCGCCCCCGCCCGGCGCGGCGCCAGATACGTGGCGCCCATGCCCGGATGCAGCCCCAGCTGGACGAAGTTCAGCGCCAGCTTGGAATCCTCGGCCACGAGGCACAGGTCACACGCCAGCGCCACGCACAGGCCCGCGCCAATCGCCGGGCCGTCCACCGCCGCGATGACGGGGACGGGCAGGTCCAGCACGCTGAGATAGCGCGCATAGAAGTCCAGCATGAAGGTGCGCGACTCCTCGAAGGACGCCTGGCGCAGCCGCTCCAGCATCTTCAGGTCCCCGCCAGCGGAGAAGGCGCCTCCCGCACCGGTGAGCACGACAGCGCGGACGTCTGCACGCCCCTTCAGCGCCTCGACACGCGCCCGGAGCGCGTCTCCCAGCTCGGGCGTCATCACGTTGCGGCGGGCGGTGTCGTTGAGGGTGAGGGTGGCGACGGCACCCTCCACCTCGAGAAGGACCTCTGCGGTAGCGGCGGACATGGCCGCGCACTGTAGCGGCCTCCGCGGCTACGGCACCACGAGCCGGAGGAAGGCATCCTGGTTCCAGGTGTCGCCCGCGCCATCACGCTGCCAGCCCGTGACGGCGAGCCCACGCCCGTCGACCGCGGCCACCCCCGCCGTGGTCAGCGAGCACACCCCGCTGGCGCAGGGCTCGGCCACGAGCGCCTGCTCGCCCAGCCACGTCCCCGAGCTGTCGTAGCGCGTCAGCGCGCTGTCACACGCCACCGCCACCGCGCCCGAGTCCTCCACGGCGACGGACACGCCCAGCTCCGTCACGGGGCCGCATGCGGGCTGCCGCACCCAGCCCGGGCTCCCGTCCGCTGCCGCGGTCAGCACGAAGGTCCCCGGCGAGCCGAGCGCCGCCTCCCCCCACACCAGCGCGCCAATGAAGTCACCCGCCGCCACGACGGTGCCATCCGCGGCCACCGCCACCGAGGTGATGCGCCCCTTCGCGCCGGGCGCCTCCCTGCCCCACAGCAGGCGTCCGGACGCGTCGAACACGAGCACCACGAAGCCGCGTCCCCCGGGCGTGCCGAACGTCTGGCCATCCACCTCCAGCCTGTCCACGAGCTGCCCCGCGAGCACCGCCCGTCCCGACGACGCCAGCGCCGCCGCGTGCAGCGCGGTGTCCAGGTGCGCGCCCCGGAAGCGCCGCGTCCATTGCACGGAGCCGTCCGCGGCGTAGCGCGTGAGCACGGGGTCCTCGACCGTCTCGCCTTCCCACTCCTCCCCCGCGGCCAGCACACCGCCCCGCGCGTCCGCGGCAATGGCGTAGACCTTCTGCCCCACGCGGTGCTGCCACACAGGGGCCCCCGCCTCGTCGAACTTCACCAGGAAGCCGTCCTGCGCCTCACCGAGCCCGAAGTCCGCCGAGTAGAGGAACGCGTTGCCCGACAGGAACGTCGCTCCATCACTCGCCGCCACGCGCGTGTCGGAGAAGCGGTTGCGCACCCACTCACGCGACCAGCGCGGCGCCCCATCCGCCGAGTAGCGCGCCAGCGTCAGCGCCAGCTTCTCGCCCTCCACCGGCTCGCGGTCACCGTCCTGGCGCGGCGTGCTGGACACCACCACCGCCACGTCCCCAGAAGGGGCCGAGGCCACGCCCGTGCCGAGGTCGTCCTGCGGCCCACCCACCAACTGGCTCCAGGGTGGGGCCACCTCGGCGGGCGCGGGGCGCTTGGGGCCCCCCGGGGTGTCCCGCGGGGGCGCGGGCTCCGCGGGGGCGCTCGGCGCGGCCTCATCGCCGCCCCTGCCGGCAACGCTCCCCTCCTCCCCGCTGACGCCGCCACACCCGCCCGCCACCCCCAGCAGGACGGCTGGAAGAAGCCCCGCCCAGCGGCTGCCACGTCCACCACGCCGAAATGACCCCATGCTGTTCTCCAAGGAGCCCGCTCCCGTCCGCCGGAAGCGAGGCCTTGGGAACCTAAGCAGCGTGTCCAGCCCCCGGCATTCCCCCCGGGCCCGGGGCCACTGTCACATGTTTGGGGGGCGTGCAGGCGCTCAGCGCGTCCATGTACCCCAGCGTGCCGGGGTGTATGGCAGCGGAATAGGCCGCCCCACGAACCGTTGGCAGCGCACGCCCTGGCGCCCGGGTGGCGGAAACCGTTGGTCCCAGCGCCGCCCACGAACTAAGAGAACCCTGCCATGGAAAGCGCAGCCCCCGCCTCTCAGCCCGTGCCCGACGCCTCCAGCGACGACCTCCGTGCCGTCGAGGAGCTCGCCCAGGCCCGCAACGAAATCGTCGCCCAGATTGAAAAGCGCGTCGTTGGCCAGCGCGAGGTCGTGGAGCACCTGCTCATCTCCCTGTTCAGCCGTGGCCACTGCCTCTTCGTGGGTGTGCCGGGCCTGGCCAAGACGCTGCTCATCTCCACGCTGGCGGACGTCCTCAACCTGTCGTTCAACCGCATCCAGTTCACGCCGGACCTGATGCCGTCGGACATCACCGGCACGGACATCCTCGAAGAGGACCGCACCACGGGCCGGCGCACCTTCCGCTTCCTCCAGGGTCCGCTGTTCGCGAACATCATCCTCGCGGACGAGGTGAACCGCACCCCGCCCAAGACGCAGGCCGCGCTGCTCCAGGCCATGCAGGAGTACCGCGTCACCGCCGGTGGCCGCACGTACCCGCTGGAGCTGCCCTTCCTCGTCTTCGCCACGCAGAACCCCATCGAGCAGGAGGGCACCTACCCGCTGCCCGAGGCCCAGCTCGACCGCTTCATGTTCCTGGTGGACGTGGGCTACCCCACCGCCGAGGAGGAGGTGCAGATCGTCAAGAGCACCACCGGCGGCCCGCAGCCGAAGCTGGAGAAGATCCTGTCGCCCGAGCGCATCCTCGCGCTCCAGGAGCTGGTGCGCCGGGTGCCCGTGCCAGACCACGTGGTGCGCTACGCCGTGGACCTCGTCCGCCACACGCGGCCCAAGGAGCCGGGAGCGCCGGACTTCATCGCGAAGAACGCCTCCTGGGGCGCCGGCCCGCGCGCCAGCCAGTACCTGGTGGTGGCCGCGAAGGCACGCGCCATCCTCCACGGCCGCTTCGTGGCCACCGTCGAGGACGTGCGCGCCCTGGCGCGCCCCGTGCTCCGCCACCGCGTGCTGCCCAACTTCACCGCGGAGAGCGAGGGCATCACCTCGGTGAAGCTCATCGACCAGCTCCTCACGGTGGTGAAGGGCTAGGCCCAGGGCCGCGCCATGCTGCTCGACGCCCAGACACTGGCCCGCCTCCAGGGAGTGAAGCTGCGCGCCCGCGCGGTGATGGAGGGCGTGCTGTCCGGCCTCCACAAGAGCCCCCACCAGGGGCAGAGCGTGGAGTTCGCGGAGCACAAGGAGTACGCCCCGGGCGACGAGCTCCGCCACCTGGACTGGAAGGCCTACGGCAAGTTCGACAAGTACTACGTCAAGCGCTTCGAGCACGAAACGAACCTGCGCGCCGTCATGGTGGTGGATGCGTCCGCCTCCATGGGCTACCGCAGCGGCGCGCTGAGCAAGCTGGACGTGGCCACCACGCTGGCCGGCGCGCTGTGCTACCTGCTGGTGCGCCAGCAGGACGCGGCCGGCCTCGCGCTGATGGCGGGCGGCAAGTGGAAGGACGTGCCGCCGCGCGCGTCGGCCGGGCACCTCAACGTGCTGCTGGACACGCTGGAGCACACCGCGCCCAACGGCGCCACGGACCTGGGCAGCGCGGCGGACCACCTGGCGGAGGTGCTGCCCCGGCGCTCCAGCGTCGTCGTGCTGTCAGACCTGCTGGATGAGAACCAGGACGCCCTGCGCCGCATCCTCGCGCTGCGGCAGCGCAAGAACGACGTGTCCGTGTTCCACCTGGTGGACCCGGCGGAGCTGACGTTCCCCTTCGACGACCCCACGCTCTTCCTCGACATGGAGGGCGAGGGCCGCATCGAGGTGAACCCGCGCGAAATCAAGGAGAGCTACCTGGAGGAGTTCGGCGCCTTCCTGGCGAGCGCGAAGGCCGCCTGCGCCGAGGCGGACGTGGACTACGAGCTGGTGCGCACCGACGACAAGCTCGATGACGTGCTGCTGCGGTACCTGGCGCGGCGCGGGAGGCGCCGGTGACGTTCGGCAATCCGTGGATGCTGCTGGGCGCGCTGGGCGCCCTCATCCCCCTGCTGGTGCACCTGTTCGACCGGCGCCGCCCCCGGCCGCACGCCTTCGGGCCGCTGGCCTTCGTGCTGCGCAGCCAGAAGCGCACCGCCAGCCGCCTCAAGCTCAAGCGCCTGCTGCTGTACGCGCTGCGCACGCTCATCCTGCTGGCCATCCCCATTGCCCTGGCCCGGCCCGAGCTGACGCGCGACGCCGCCGCGGCGCAGGCGGTGAAGGGCCCCGCGGCCACGGCCATCATCCTGGACGCGTCGCTGTCCATGCGCTGGTCCGACGGCACGTCCAACTTCGAGCGCGCCCGGGACGAAGCGCGCGACGCGCTGAAGGACCTGCTGCCGGAGGAGCCCGCCACGCTGCTGGTGTGCACGCAGGCGCCCGCCGCGCCCCCGCCGCCCGGCTTCGACCGGGGCCGCCTGCGCTCGCTGGTGGACGAGGCCAGGGCCACCTACGGCACCGCGGACCTGTCGCGCTGCCTGGACATGGCGGCGCGCGCCCTGGAGGAGAGCCCCATGCCGGCCAAGCGGCTGGTGCTGGTCTCCGACATGACGGCCGCGGCCTTCCGGCTGGAGGCGCCGCCGCCCACGGTGAAGGGCCCCACGGGCGCGCCGGTGAAGCCGGAGGTGGTGCTGCGCGACGCGGCCGAGGGCCACGAGGTGCTGGGCAACCGCGCCATCGTCGACCTCAAGGTGGAGCCCGCGCTGCAGGCGGGTCCGCGCACGTTCCAGTTCACCTTCACGGTGCGCAACTTCGGCGCCGAGCCGGTGAAGGACCTGGAGGCCGTGGTGCGCGTGGGCGAGTCCACGCTGGCCAAGGGCTTCGTGGACATCCCCCCGGGCGGCACGACGCAGAAGACGCTCACCGTGCGATTCCCGCAAGGCGGCACGGTGCTGGGGCAGGTGGCGCTGGCGCCCGACGCCCTGGTGGAGGATGACCGGCGCTCGTTCGTGCTGCCGGTGCCCCGGGCGCTGAAGGCGCTGGTGGTGAATGGCTCGCCCCACGCGACGCGCTACCGGGACGAGGCCTTCTTCGTGGACGCGGCCCTCACCGCGCCGGGCTCGCCGGTGGAGGTGTCCACGCGCGACGCGGAGGTGGGCCTGCGCGAGGACTTCTCCGCCTACGATTTGGTGCTGCTGCTCAACGTGCCCGCGCCGGGGGCCGACGAGGCCGAGAAGCTGGCGGCCTTCGTGGAGAAGGGCGGCGGCCTCTTCATCAGCATGGGCGACCGGGTGAACCCGGACGCGTACAACCAGCGCCTGGGCGCGGTGCTGCCCCGCCCGCTGCGGCTGGTGCGCACCAGCGCCGAGCGCGACGACCCGGACGCGGACACCCGGAGCGCGCGGCTGGCGCAGGTGTCCGTGGAGCACGTCCTCTTCGCGCCCTTCACCGGGCGGGCGGAGGAGGGGCTCGTGGGCGCGCGCTTCTACAAGTACATGCTGCTGGAGGCGGACAACCCGGGGGCCTCGGGCGCCAGCCAGGTGCTGGCCACGTACGAGGACGGCGCGCCCGCGGTGGCGGTGGCGCGCAGGGGCAAGGGGCGCGTGGCGCTCCTCACCAGCACCGTGGACCGCGACTGGAGCGACTTCGCCATCCGCACGTCCTTCCTGCCGCTGATGCAGCGCTTCGCCGCGTACCTCACCGGCTCGCTGGACGAGCGCGAGGAGGTGCGGGTGCGCGTGGGCGAGGGCGCGACGCTGCGCCCCGAAGGCGCGCAGAAGGTGTCCGCGGTCCGCGCGCCCGACGGCGCCGAGGTGTCCGTGAAGGAGCAGCCGGACGGCTCGCTGGTGGCCGGGCCGGTATTGGAGCCGGGCGTGTACTCCGTCCTCGGTGCGGACGGGAAGGTGCAGCCGGACCTGTCCTTCGCCGCCGTGCTCGACCCGTCCGAGAGCGACCTGGGCCGCGTGCCGTTGGACACCCTCACCGCCTACTTCGGAGAGGAGACGGTGAAGGCGTCCACGGGTGACGCGGACAAGCCGTCCGTGCCGCTGTGGACGTGGCTCATCCTGGCCGCCTGCCTCGCGTTCTTCTTCGAGGGCACGCTGCTGCGCAAGTAGCCGCTCCGCCCCGGAGCCGGCGCGTCCCCTGGAGCGCAGGGGGGCGCCGCGTGGAGGGCTCCGATGCCCGCACGCACAGCCGCCGGGAGAGCCGCCCCGCTCACGGTCCGGGCACCGCCGCGCGCGGCCTTTCCGTTACGCTGGTGCCCGCTCCCGCGCGCACGCCCGGGAGGACGCGCCGGCGGAGGCGGCGACAGCCCATGGACATCCATCTGGCGGAGGAGATCCGCAAGCAGGTCGAAGAGGCCTTCCGCAAGCGCGGACGGGTCAACATCGTCATTGCGGGGCGCAGCGGCGTGGGCAAGAGCACGCTGGTCAACGCGGTGTTCCACGGCCGCATCGCGGACACCGGCCAGGGCCGCCCCGTCACGAAGGAGACGCGCGAGTACACGAAGGACGGCATCCCCGTCAGCATCCTCGACACCCGCGGCCTGGAGCTGGGCGCCTTTCAAGAGACGCTGAAGCTGCTGGAGGAGCTGGTGGCCGCGCGCGCGAAGGAAGCGGACGCCACGCGCCACCTGCACTGCGCCTGGTTGTGCATCAGCGAGGACTCGCGCCGCGTGGAGGACGGTGACGTGAAGGCGGCGGAGATGCTCGCGCGGCACATGCCGGTGGTGGTCGTCATCACCAAGGCGCGCAGCGACCAGGGCTTCCGCGCGGAGGTGCAGAAGCTGCTGCCCATGGCCCGCAACGTCATGCGCGTGCGCGCGCTCCAGGAGACGGACGACGAGGGCCATACGCTCCAGCCCAAGGGCCTGGTCGAGCTCGTCGAGCTCACCATGGAGCTGGTCCCCGAAGCCCAGCGCAACGCCTTCGCCGCCGCCCAGCGTGTGAGTATCGGCCAGAAGCGCAAGCGCGCGCACGGCATCGTCGCCAGCGCGGCGGCCGCCGCCGGCCTCATTGGAGCCGTCCCCATCCCTTTCGCCGACGCCGCCCTGCTCGTCCCCACGCAGGTCGGAATGCTGGCGGGGGTGAGTAGCGTCTTCGGCCTCCCGCTGACGGAGGCCTTCCTCTCCACGCTGGTGGGCGCAAGCATCACCGGCCTGGGCGCCACCTTCACCGGCCAGTCCATCGTCTCCGGCCTGCTGAAGCTCGTCCCCGGCCCAGGCACGGCGATTGGCGCGCTCATCTCCGCCACCACCGCCACCGCGCTCACCACGCTGTTCGGCGAGGCCTACGTCGCCGTCCTCTCCAAGTTGATGGAGAAGCGCTGTGGCGAGTTGCCCACGGAGGAAGAGGTCATCCAGGCCTTCCGCGAGGAGATGTCCCTGCGCGGCGCCGCGTAGACGCCAGGGCTACTTCACGCGCTCGATTTTGTGACGGCGGCCCTTGATGCGGCCCTCGCTCAGCCGCTGGAAGGCCACCCGCGACACGCGCCGGGCGACGGCGACGTAGGCCACGTGGTCCTGGATTTCAATCTTGCCCACGTCGGTCGCGTTGAGTCCGCCCGCCTCGCCCGTGAGCGCGCCCAGGATGTCGCCGGGCCTCATCTTGTCCTTGCGTCCGGCGGAGATGTAGAGCGTGTCCCACGTCGACTCCAGGGACACCGCGTTGCGAGGGTCCGCCGAGGGCAGTGACGCCACGTCCCCGCGCTCCAGCTTCACGCCGGTGGCCAGCTCGATGTCGTCCACCTTGCGGCCATCCCGCGGCGTGACGATGGAGACGGCCAGGCCCGCGCGCCCCGCCCGTCCGGTGCGTCCGATGCGGTGCACGTAGGGCTCGGCCTGCATGGGCAGGTCGAAGTTGATGACGGCATCCAGCGCCTCCACGTCGATGCCGCGTCCCGCCACGTCCGTGGCGATGAGCACCCGCGTGCTCTGGTTGCGGAACTTCGCCATCACCCGGTCACGCTCGAACTGCTCCAAATCTCCCTGGAGCCCGTCCACGCTGACGCCCGACGCGGAGAGCGACTTCTTCAACTCCACCACCGTTGCCTTGAGGTTGCAGAAGACGATGGCGGATGCCGGCTGGTAGTGCCGGAGGATGCGCAGCAGCAGGGCCTGCTTCTCCTCCGGCTCGCAGTCGTAGCGCACCTGCTGGATGTCGGGCCCCGCGGTGGTGGCCTCCACCGTGACGCGGACGGGTTGACGCTGGAAGGCGCGGCTGAGCGCCTCGATGTCCGGCGGGAAGGTGGCGGAGAAGAGCACCGTCTGCCGCCGCGACGGCATGGCCCCGAGGATGCGCTCCATGTCCTCGCGGAAGCCCATGTCGAGCATCCGGTCCGCCTCGTCCAGCACCACCGTGGACAGCTGCCGCGTCTCCAGCGCCTCGCGGTCCAGCACATCCATCACCCGGCCCGGCGTTCCCACCGCCAGGTGCGCGCCCTTCTCCAGCGCCTCCAGCTGCGGGCGGATGGGCTGGCCTCCCGCCAGCACCAGCACCTGGAGCCCCGGCAGCCGCCGCCCCAGCCGGCGGATTTCTCCCGCCACCTGGGCGCACAGCTCCCGCGTCGGGCACAGCACCAGCGCCTGCACCCGGCGGTGCTGCAACTGGACCTTCTGGAGGAGCGGCAGCGCGAAGGCCGCCGTCTTGCCGCTGCCCGTCTGCGCCTGGCCGACGAGGTCCCTGCCCTGGAGCAGCACCGGGATGCTCTGCGCCTGGATGGGCGTGGCCGTCTGGAAGTCGAGCTCCTGGAGCACCTGGAGCAGGGGCGGAGCGAGCGAAAGCGAGGAGAAGTCCATTCAGTGCCTCGATGAGCGGAGGCGCGGAAGGGAGCCTCGGGTCCTCCTCGGCCCCATGTCACACCCGGCGAAGGCAGGACAAGCGCGGCCGTCGATTCCACCGGCCGCCCGCCCTGGATTGCGCCACACGACATCTGAGAAACTCCAGCTTTGCAGGAAATAACCCACGTCCTCCCTGACTGGAGCCACCATGCCGCGCATCCACATCCCCCTGGCCGTGCTGTCCACCCTCCTGCTCGCCACCGCCTGTGGCGGCGTCGAGGAGTTGCCTTCTGAGGGGCCCGCGCCGGCGCTCGAAGCGGCCAGCGCCGAGGGCAACGTGCAGGCCTTCAGCGCTTGCACGGTGACGCTCAACTGCGCCGACAGCTCCACGCTCCAGTGCTCCAGCCCGTCCGGCAACTGCCAGTCCACCGCCACCTCCGTCACGTGTGATGGCGTGCCGCACCTCTGCCGCCCGTGCGCGCCGCTGGCGCAGACCATCCGGGAGAACATCCCGGTGTGCTACCCCTCGCGCCACCCCTTCGGCCGCTACGCCCTCAGCGGCTCGGAGTCCGGCGTGACGTACACGTGGTCGAGCAACTACGCGGACCTGCACAGCACCACGGGCACGAACGTCATCCTCTCCGCCACCTCGGTGGGCTACTTCACGCTGTGGGTGACGGCCACTCGCGCGGGCTGCCCGGACACGACGACGTTCTCGGCGGACTTCTACGCCGAGGACTGCGGCTCCTGAGGCAAGGCCGGCCACGCAACCACGGGCGGCGCTGCACCCACCGTGCAGCGCGCCTTCCCCCACGGCGTCCGCCGCCTCTTCCTCGACGGCTACGACGCGCTTCGCCGGGCGGCCCTCCGGCAGTCGCGGGTCTCCCGCTTCCTGGCCGCGCTGGTCAACGAGTGCCGCATGCGCGGCGTGACGCTGCTCTACTCTGTCGAGTCGACCTCCGCGTTCGGTCCCGAGGTGAAGTTCCCGATGAAGGGCATCTCCATGGTGGCGGAGAACATCCTCTTCGTGCGCCAGGCCGAGCTGGACTCGCAGCTGCGCCGCTTCGTCACGGTGCTGAAGCTGCGCAACAGCCAGCACGACCCGGCCCTGCGCGAGCTGCTGACGATGGTGAAGCGCTTCGCCCAGTGCGCCATCCTCCAGTAGCGCCCCGCCGGTCCACCGCCTGACAGGCAGCCGACGCCGCGGGAGGTGAACGTCGCTCCCCCCGCGCGCCCGGGGCCCGGCTTCTGCCAGACTGCGCGCCGTGACGACCTCCGCCCTCTACCGCGACTGCGCCCGCCTCTTCATGGTGGGCTTCCCCGGCCCCCACATCGACAGCGAGCTCGCCGCGCTGATGGATGACGGCATCTACGGGGCCATCCTGTTCAAGCGCAACGTGGGCACCGCCGCGGACACGGCCGCGCTGTGCCACGCCTTGAAGACGCGCGCGGGCCGGCCCTTCATCCTGTCGGTGGACCAGGAGGGCGGACGCGTGGCCCGGCTCCGCGGCGCGCCCTTCACCGCGCTGCCGCCCATGCGCGAGCTGGGACAGCGCGGCGACGCGGCCCTGGTGGAGCGGGTAGGCCGGCTGCTGGCGTACGAGCTGCGGGCGCTGGGCTTCGACTGGGACTTCGCGCCGGTGCTGGACGTGGACACCAACCCGGCCAACCCCGTCATCGGCGACCGGAGCTTCAGCCGCGAGGCGGAAGAAGTGGCGCGGCTGGGCGTGGCGCTCGCGCGCGGCCTGGAGGCGGGGGGCGTGGCCTCGTGCGGAAAGCACTTCCCCGGGCACGGCGACACCACCACCGACAGCCACCTGACGCTGCCGCGGCTGCCGCACACGCTGGAGCGGCTGCGCCGCGTGGAGCTGGTGCCCTTCCGGGCCTTCGCGCAGGCGGGCCTGGCCTCGCTGATGACGGCGCACGTCCTCTTCGACGCGCTGGACCCGGGCGTCCCCGCCACCATGAGCCCGCGCGTGCTCCAGGGCGTGCTGCGCGAGGAGCTGGGCTTCGACGGCGTGCTCGTCAGCGATGACCTGGAGATGAAGGCCATCGCCGGCCACTACTCCGTGGAGGAGGCCACGGTGCAGGGCACGCTCGCGGGCGTGGACCTGTTCCTGGTGTGCCACGACGCGAACGTGCAGCGGCGGGCCATCGAGGCGCTGGTGAAGGCGGTGGAGTCCGGCCGCGTCCCGCGCGAGCGGATCGCCCAGGCCCACCGCCGGCTCGACGCGCTCAGCGCCCGCTTCGCGCGCCCGGCCGAGGACCGGCTCGCCACGCTGGGCGGCGCCGAACACCTCGCGCTCGCCCAGGGGCTCGGCAGCGCCTTCACCGGCAGGGACCCGACCGAGGTGATGCTGGCCTCCCGCTGAGGCGCGGGGGCCGGAGGCTCCCGGAGACCGACCGGGAGCGGGTGCATGGGGGGCGCGGCGGGCGCCCCCTTCGCGGCTCAGCGGATGTAGGGGCCGCTGCGGTCCTGCCAGCCCAGCGGAGCGAAGCCACTGTGGTGGCCGCCCCGGTTGCCTCCCAGCGTCGCGCCGTCCTCACCGCCCAGGCCCTGGGCCGCGGGCGAGAACGCCGCGCCGCCCTGGACGGCATACCGCTCCTGCATCATCTTCCCGGCGTCGTCATGGATGGACCGGCCCTGCGTGCCGTCGTTCTGCGGGGTGCGCGGGTCGATGCTGGAGCCAATCTGGGCGATGGTCCCGTTGTAGCCGCGGTTCGCGGGCAGCGTCCAAGGCGGCAGCGGCTTGTTGGTGTCGCCACCCTCCACGTTCTTCATGGCCTCGGCCTGGTCACCGCGCTGGGCGACGAAGCTGCCGCGCGGCTCATCCGGCTGACGCCCTCCCGTCTCCGGCAGGGGACCACAGCCCACGGCCAGCGCCGTTCCCGCCACCACCACCGCCGCCGAACCCCACCGCCGAATCTTCCGCTCGCGCATGTCGAATCCTCCGAGTCCCTAGAATCTGGTTGCTGGTGCTTCCCGAAGATGGGGCACGCCGGGCGTGCAGACCACGGGGCAACGCCACGTCCCCATATAGCCTCAGCGGCGAGGACGAGCAGCCTTCTTCGACGCCGGGGCCTTCCGGGCCGTGGAGACCTTCTTCGCCGCCACAGAAGCCTTCTTGGCGGCGGGCTTCTTCGCCGCGGGCGCCTTCTTCGCCGTGCCTCCCCGAGCCGGGGCCGGCGCGCCGCCCTTCAGCGCGGCCAGCACCTCGGTGACGTGGCCGTTCACCTTCACCTTGGGCCACACCTGCTTCACCACGCCGTCCGGGCCGATGAGGAAGGTGGCGCGGGTGATGCCCATGAACTTGCGCCCGTAGAGCGACTTCTCGCCCCAGACGCCATAGGCCTCGGCCAGGGCGTGGTCCACGTCCGCCAGCAGCGGGAAGGGCAGGTTGAACTTGGTGGCGAACTTCTGGTGGCTCGCGGTGCTGTCCCCGGACGCCCCCAGCACCACCGCGCCGGCGGCCTGGAGCGCCGAGTGCTCGTCGCGGAAGTCACACGCCTCCACGGTGCAGCCCGGCGTGTTGTCCTTTGGATAGAAGTAGAGCACCACGCTGCGGCCCGCGAACTGCGCGAGCGACACCGTGTTTCCGTCCTGGTCGGGAAGCTGGAAGGCGGGGGCCTTGTCACCTGCTTGGGGCATGGGCATGCGGGCTCATTAGCGGCAAAGCCCGCGCCGCTCAACGCCCCACCACTAGGGCGCGCCTCCAGGGGCGTGTCCCAGCTCCCCGCCGTGCTCGTGGCCCTGCTCCCCCGGCGGGTGGCTGTGGGCCTCCAAACGGGTCAGCGCCTTGCGGCAGTCAGACAGGGCCTGGAGGAGCGGCTCGCGGCCAGGGCCCTCCGGCGTCTGGCCCAGGCGGATGGCCAGGGCCTCGCAGGCGGCGCGCTGGGCATCCGCCTCCGTCGTCCCAGGGCCCGTGGCGCCGGGCGTGGCCAGGGGGCGCGGGGGCAACTTGCTCCGGAGCCCCCGGATGGCGGCGAGCCGTTGCTCGGCCTCCGGGCGCGCCTTGGAATCCCTGGGAATCGCCTCGAAGGCCGCGATGACGGGGTCCCAGGCCGGGTCCATGGGGGACACGCGGCGGTCGATGAGCGCGCGGTAGGACGTCTCGGCGTCCCGGAGCTGGTCGGGCCCCTTGTCGCAGCCGGGCGACAGAAGCAGACACAGCGCAAGCGGAATGACGGCGAGCCGCCGTCGGGTGGTCATCCACATGAAGGGTAGGGTCTCCTCTCCTGCTGGCCTCCCGATTGAAGCACGGGTAGGGTGCCGCGTCGTGCAGCCCATTCTCCTCGCCTTCTTGCTCGGTCTGTCCCAAGGCTTGCTCCACGCCGTGGGCCCGGACCATTGCGCCGCCATGGCCACCCTCGGAACCCTGGGGGGAGGCCGGCGCCGCGCCGCCATCGCCACCGCCGTGCGCTTCGCCCTGGGGCATGCGGCCATGCTGGGCGGCATCGCCGCGCTCTGCATCCTCGCGGGCGTCGGCCTGTCGGAGACCTTCGAGCGCTGGGCCGAGATTTTTGGCGGCGCCGTGCTGGTCGCCCTCGCGGTGGCGGCCCTGCTGTTCCCCAACAGCCTGAGCCACGGCCACCCCCACCTGCCGGGCCACACCCAGGAGCCCCACCAGCACGTCCACACGGTGAGCACCACCGCCGGCGCGCTGATGGCCGTCAGCGGCGTGCGCTCGCTGCTGCTGGCCCTGCCCCCGCTGCTGGTGGGCGGCAGCATGAGCGTGGCCGCGTGGATGTACCTGCCCGGCTTCGCGCTGGGCATCCTCGTCGGCATGGGCGTGGTGGGCCTGATTTTCGCGGAGGGCATCGCCCGCCTCAACGCGCAGCTCACCCTCTGGGTGCAGCGCGTGGTGGCCGTGGGCTCCGCGGCGCTGGGCCTGTTCTGGATTGGCTCGCGCCTGGTCGGCGGCTGAGGCCCCCGGGCGCGCCGGGACGCCTCAGGCGCGCTTGTCCAGGATGCCCAGCGACATCATCGCCACCAGGAAGCCGTAGACGACGTGCTCGGGGCGGTTGGCGAAGGCCAGCAGCTCCGCCACGGTGCGGTTGCCGTCCACCTTCGGCAGCAGCTCCGCCTCCCACCGCTCCAGCTCCACCTCGTTGAGCTGGTACGCCGGGGCCACCGCGGGGATGAGCCGGTCCTCCGGCTGGAGCATGCGGCGCAGCCGCTCCGGCTTGTAGAGCTTCTTGATGCCCCGGACGATGAGGTTCGCGGGGTGGAGGTCCAGCTTGATGGACTCCGAGCTCGCCTTCTCCTTGAAGCTCATCACGTAGGTGCCTTCTTCCCACGCGAAGAGCGAGTAGATGACGGCCTTCACCTGCTGGCCCACGTAATAGAGGCGCTCGGTGTCCTTGAGCAGGCCACGCTCCACCAGCACGTCGCCGGTGCGGCGGTTGGACTGCGCGGCCACCGCCGAGGCGTCCTGGAGCTGCTCGGGTTTGATCTTCCCCACGCGCACGAGGAACTGGCCGAAGCGGTCCGCGAGCAGGTTGGAGAGGGCGAACACCGGCGTGCCCTTCTCGAAGTAGACGACCTTCTTCACCTTGCCCTTCTGCACGCCCAGCTCGCCCGTCTCGCGCGAGAGGTAGAAGGCGGTGAGCAGCGAGGGCAGGTTGTCCTTCAGCTCGCCGCGGCGGCTGCCCGGCGCGCCCGCGGGAGGCGGGTCGGGCGGACGGCCCGGCGTGGGCGGACGCACCTGCGTGGCCGGCACCTTCTGCATGGGGCTGGCGGTAAGGTTGGCGCCGCGAATCTCCGCCGTGATGTTGCCGCCGCCCGTCACCTTGATGCGGCCGGTCAGCTCCATCGCGTCCTGCGGGCCCTCCTCCTCCACGTCGATGTCCAGCTCCACCTCGAAGGCGTCCTGGAGCGAGTGGGCCGCCGCCGCGGGCTTCTCCGGAGGCAGCACCTTGGTCATCGCCTCCAGCAGCTTCTGGGCCTCGAAGGGCTTCTCGAAGTAGCCCGCGGCCTGGTACTTCGTGCGCGCCTCCACGGCGTGCTTGCCACCCTTGAAGACGCCCGTGATGAAGAGGAGCGGGAGCTGGGGGTTGTCCTTCCGCAGCACGTCCGCGAGGTGGTAGCCCATCATGTCGGGCAGGAGGATGTCGAGCACGGCCGCCGCGGGAGCCTGGGCCTTGGCCAGCTCCAACGCCTGCTTGCCGCGGCTCGCGCCAATGACCTCGTAGCCCGCCTCCTCGAAGAGCTGCGTGAGGAGGGACAACAGCTCCTGATTGTCATCGACGACGAGGATTCGGGGTGCCATCGCGGGGCGTACCGTACCAGATGCCGCAGGAAGGGTCAGACAATCTGCCCCCGGGTGCTCCAGACACCGCAGTGGATGCATCCGACCCGCCGGGCGGTTAGGGTGCCGCACCGATGTCCCCAGCCCTCGCCTCCTTCCGCTCCCACCTGCGCGGCCTGCTGGCCTGCCTCCCCCTCCTGCTGCCCTTGGGGGCACTGGCCCAGTTCGATGAAGGGCTCGACGCGGGCCTCCCCGACGCCTCCGTGGGAGAAGGCGGCGCGGACCGGGACAACCCCGAGGGGAACGACGGTACAGGCAGGGTGAATACCTTTTGCAGGAGCACCACGGACTGCTCTCCCCGCTTCACCTGCCATGACGGGCACTGCCGGTACACTGGCGTGCGCAAGGCAGACCAGCAAGGCTGCGTGCTGGGCGCCGAGGCCGCGCTCGTCATCGTCGGCCTGGCCGCCGTGGGTGGGTCCAGACGCAGGCGTTAGGAGCACACGCATGAGGTTGGGGCTCAAGGCGGACAACCTGCTGGAGCGCGTGGCGGATTGGCTCAACCTGGCTCCGCAGCCGGTGGCCCACGCCTTCTTCGGGATGATGTCGGCGCGCACGCTGATGGCGGGCGCCCGGCTGGGCGTCTACGAGGCGCTGACGGACGGCCCCGTGTCGGCGGAGGCGCTGGCGGCCCGGCTGAAGCTGTCCCAGGAGGGCACCCGGACGCTGCTGGACGCGCTGGTCGCCTGCGAGGCGGTGGAGCGGCAGCGCGGCGGGCGCTACCGGCTGGCCCCTCGCGCCCGGCGCTGGCTGGACCCGCGCTCCCCCCGCTACGTGGGGGCCTTCCTCGAGTTCAACTACGCGCAGTGGGACTGGTGGAACGGGCTGGAGGGCGTGGTCCGCACCGGCGAGGCGGTGGACATCCATGGCTTCGCCCCCGACGACGCGCGGTGGCGCGACTACATCCACGCCATGCACCAGCTCGCGCGGCTGGCGGCGCCCGAGGTCGTGGCGGCCATCCCCCTGCCCCGCGGGGCGAAGCACGTGTTGGACCTGGGCGGCGCGCACGGCTGGTTCGCCGCCGAGCTGTGCCTGCGCAACCGGGGCGTGAAGGCCACCGTGCTGGACCTGGAGGGCAGCGTCCGCGTGGGCCGCGAAATCATCGCCGCCGCGGGGCTGACCCACCTCGTCACCCACCGCGAAGGCGACATCCTCACCGCGGAGCTGGGCGGCCCGTACGACGCGGTGATGCTCTTCCAGGTGATGCACCACCTGACGCCCGCGCAGAACGTGGCCCTCCTGCGGCGCGTGCGCGCCTCGCTGGCGCCCCGGGGGACGCTGGCGGTGCTGGAGTACCTGCGCGAGGACGTCGATACGCCGGCCAGCGCGGCGCCGTTGATTGGCCTGCACTACTTCCTCACCTCCGGAGCGGCCGCGTACACCCCCGCCGAGGTCGAGGGCTTCCTGGACGATGCGGGCTTCCGCATCGAGCACAGCCGCCACATCCGCCACCTCCCCCTGCAGACGCTCCTGGTGGCCCGGCTGGACTGAGCGTTCACCCGGCCGCGCTCCGTGCAGGCGGACCGCGACGTGGCTTGCCTGCACGCAAGCGGTCTGCGCTACCCTGCCCGCCCTTCGATGGCCACCGCCACCCCTCCGCCGCCCATGCTCCCCCAAACGCCACTCCCCGAGGACTCCCCGGACGTCGCGCTCGCCGTCGACCTCGACGGGACGCTGGTGCGCACGGACACGCTGCACGAGAACCTGCTCGTCCTCTTCAAGCGCGCGCCCTGGCTGCTGCTGCTGGCGCCGCTGTGGGTGCTCAAGGGCAAGGCCTTCTTCAAGCAAGAGGTCGCCCGGCGCGCGTCCCTGGACGCGACGAGCCTGCCCTACCACGAGGAGCTGCTGGCCTTCCTCCACGAGGAGAAGGCCCGGGGCCGCCGGCTGGTGCTGGCCACCGCCGCGGACCGGCGCATCGCCGACGCGGTGGCGGCGCACCTGGGCCTCTTCTCCGACGTCGTCGCCAGCGAGGCGGGGGTGAACCTCTCCGGCGCGCGCAAGCTGGCGAAGCTCAAGGAGTTGCTGGGCACCTTCGACTACGCGGGCAACGACACGGTGGACCTGCCGCTGTGGCGCGAGTGCCGCCGCATCCTCGTGGTCCACGCGCCCGCCGGCGTGCTGAAGCAGGCCCAAGGCCTGGGCCGCGACGTCCACCGCGTCTTCGAGCGCCCGCGCACCAGCCCCCGCGTCTGGGTGAAGGCGCTGCGCGTGCACCAGTGGGCGAAGAACGCGCTCGTCTTCGTGCCGCTGCTGGCGGCCCACAAGGCCGCCGACTCCGCCCTGCTGCTCCAGGCGCTGCTGGGCTTCGCCGCCTTCAGCCTGTGCGCCTCCAGCGTGTACGTGCTGAACGACCTGCTGGACCTGGACTCGGACCGGCGGCACCCGACGAAGAAGAAGCGCCCCTTCGCGGCCTGCACGCTGCCGGTGAGCACCGGCGTGGTGCTGGCGCCCCTGCTCCTGCTGGCCGGCGCGGCGGTGTGCCTGCTGCTGCCGCCCGCCTTCGCGGGGCTGCTGGGCGCCTACTACGTGCTGACGCTGGCTTATTCGCTGCGGCTGAAGCAGGTGGTGATGCTGGACGTGCTGGTGCTGGCCGGCCTGTACACGGTGCGCATCTTCGGCGGCGCGCTGGCGGTGGACGTGCCCACGTCGAGCTGGCTGATGATGTTCAGCATGTTCATCTTCCTCTCGCTCGCGCTGGTGAAGCGGCTGAGCGAGGTGCGGCGGCTGCGGCTCGCCAACGAGACGTCCGCCCACGGGCGCGGCTACCTGGCCCAGGACTACGAGCAGCTCGCCAGCCTGGGCGCGGCCGCGGGTCAGGTGTCCGTGCTGGTGCTGGCGCTCTACATCACCTCCAACGAGGTGACGGCGCTGTACGCCCACCCGGAGCGGCTGTGGCTCATCTGCCCGGTGATGCTGTACTGGGTGGGCCGGGTCTGGCTGCTGGCGCACCGCGGGCAGGTGAACGAGGACCCGCTCGTCTTCGCCCTGAGGGACCGGGTGAGCTACGCGGTGGGCCTCGTGTGCGCGTTGGTGCTATGGGCCGCCACGTGAGAGGTCAGGCGCGATGAAGTCTTGGGAGTCCTGGGGACGCTATCCCCGAGTCGAGCAGCAGGCGCACGCCCTGGTGTGGCGCACGGACGGCCTGCCCCAAAGAGAGGGCACCCTGCTGCCCCATGGCCTGGGGCGCAGCTACGGTGACTCGTGCCTGAACGCGGAGGGCACGCTGCTGCTCACCTCCGGGCTGGACCGCTTCATCGCCTTCGACCCGGCCACCGGCGTGGTGCGCTGCGAGGCGGGCGTGTCGCTGGACACGATTCTGCGGCTGGCGGCCCCCCGCGGCTGGTTCCTGCCGGTGACGCCGGGCACGAAGTTCGTGACGGTGGGCGGCGCCATCGCCAACGACGTGCACGGGAAGAACCACCACCGGGGCGGCACCTTCGGCCGGTACGTGCGCCGCTTCGAGTTGGTGCGCTCGGACGGCAGCCGCCGGGTGTGCGCGCCGGATGAGAACCCGGACTGGTACGGCGCGACGATTGGCGGCCTGGGCCTCACCGGCCTCATCACCTGGGCGGAGGTGCAGCTCAAGCCCATCAGCAACCCGTACGTGCTCCAGGAGACGGTGCCCTTCGGCAACCTGGACGGCTTCCTCGACGTGGCCCGCGCGTCCGAGAAGGACTACGAGTTCACCATGGCCTGGGTGGACTGCCTGGCCCGGGGGAGGAAGCTGGGGCGCGGCCTGCTGTACCGGGGCAACTTCGCGCCGCCGCAGTTCGACGGGCTGCCGCTGGCCAGGAGCCACCTGTCGCACGGCGTGGGGCTGGCGGTGCCCATGGACATGCCGGCCTTCTGCCTCAACCGGCTGTCGGTGTCCGCCTTCAACTGGCTCTACTACCACCGGCAGAACGGCAAGCCGAAGCAGCGGCTGACGCACTACGACCCGTTCTTCTACCCGCTGGACGCCATCTACGGCTGGAACCGCATCTATGGCCGGCGCGGCTTCCTCCAGTTCCAGTGCGTGGTGCCCTACGCCACCGCGCGCGACGCGCTGAGGGAAATCCTGGAGCGCAGCTCACGCGGCGGGCTGCCCAGCTTCCTGTCGGTGCTGAAGACGTTCGGTGACATCCCCTCCCCGGGGTGGTTGTCCTTCCCGCGCGAGGGCGTGACGCTGGCCATGGACTTCGCCAACCGCGGCGAGAAGACGTGGAAGCTGGTGGAGGACCTGGACCGGCTGACGCGGCAGGCGGGCGGCGCGGTGTACCCGGCGAAGGACGCGCGGATGAGCCCGGAGAACTTCGCGGCGTACTTCCCGCAGCGCGAGCGCTTCATGCAGTACGTCGACCCGTCGTTCTCCTCGTCGTTCTGGCGGCGGGTGAACCCGGTGTCCCTGCCCTTCTCCCTGGCCGCGGAGCGGGGCGCGTCGGCGTCACCGCCGCCGCAGTCCCTGCTTGCCATCCGCTGACCTTCTTTCCGAGATTCGCTCCCCATGAAGAAAGTGCTCGTCCTCGGCGCCACCAGCGCCATTGCCCAGGCGACGGTGCGGCTGCTGGCCGCGCGCGGAGCCTCGCTGTACCTCACCGGCCGCAACGCGGAGAACCTGGAGGCGGTGACGAAGGACGCCGCCACGCGCGGCGCGGCGAAGGTGGCGTCGCAGGTGGTGGACCTGAACGACTTCGACAGCCACGAGGGGCTGGTGGAGGCCGCGTACACCGCGCTGGACGGACTGGACGGCGTGGTGCTGGCGCACGGGGTGCTGGGTGACCAGGCGGAGGCGCAGCGCTCGTGGACGGCCACGGAGGCGGTGCTGCGCACCAACTTCCTGAGCGCGGTGTCCCTGCTGACGGTGCTGGCCAACCGCTTCGAGGCGCAGAAGGCCGGCACGCTGGTGGTGATTTCGTCGGTGGCCGGCGACCGCGGCCGGCAGAGCAACTACGTGTACGGCGCGTCGAAGGGCGCGCTCAACGTGTTCCTCCAGGGCCTGCGCAACCGGCTGGCGAAGTCCAACGTGGCGGTGGTGACGGTGAAGCCGGGCTTCGTGGACACGCCGATGACGGCGCACCTGCCGAAGAACAAGCTGTTCGCCTCGCCGGAGAAGGTGGCGCGCGGGCTCTTGAGCGCCGCGGACGCACGAAAGAACGAAGTCTACGTGCCCGGCATCTGGGCGCTCATCATGCTCATCATCCGGACCATTCCGGAGGCCGTGTTCAAGCGCATGAAGCTGTAAGCCCGCACGTCGCGCGCGTACACGCAGGCGCCGGGGCGCACCGGAGGGGGGCTAGCATCCCGCCCGCATTCTCTGGATAGACTGGCGGATCCGCCCGCCATGAACGCACCCACCCCACTGTCCGCCTCCCCCACCCCACCCCCCATCGCGTCCGATGCGGAGGTGACGGCTCCCGCCCCCTCGCCCGAAGCGTGGAGTCTCGCGCGGCGGGTGGCGTTCCGCTTCGCCTTCGCCTACCTCGTCCTCTACTCCGCCCCATTCCCCCTGGACATCCTCCCGGGCCTCAGCGACCTCGCCACCTCCCTCAACGACGGGCTCTGGCAGGCCGTGGTGCCATGGGTGGGCAAGCACGTGCTGCGGCTGTCCACGGACATCACCGTGTTCCCCAACGGGAGCGGCGACACCACGTTCAACTACGTGCAGTTGTTGCTGTTCTTCGCCGTCGCCGTGACGGTGACGGGCGTCTGGTCCATCCTCGACCGGCGCCGCGCCGAGTACGTGAAGGCCCACGACGTGCTGAACACGCTGGTCCGGTACGTGCTCGCCATGGCCATGCTGTCCTACGGACTGGCCAAGCTCTCCAAGTCACAGTTCCCCTTTCCCGGCCCGGATCGGCTGGTACAGCCTCTGGGCGACCTCTCGCCCATGGGGCTGCTGTGGAACTTCATGGGCTTCTCCAAGGGCTACAACATCTTCACGGGCGGCGCGGAGTTCCTGGGCGGTTGTCTGCTGCTCTTCCGGCGGACGACGACGCTGGGCGCCATCGTCACCGCGGGCGTCATGGTCAACGTGGTGGCGCTCAACTTCTTCTACGACGTCCCCGTCAAAATCTACTCGTCCCACCTGCTGCTGATGGCGCTGTTCCTGATGTTGCCCGACGCGCGGCGCCTCCTCGACGTCCTGCTGCTCAACCGCGCCACACAGCCACGCCCGCTCCAGCCGCCCTTCCCGCCTTCGCGCTGGCTGACCGGCGCCGGCGTCGTCATGAAGCTCCTGGTGGTCGGCGGCATCGCCTATGGGTTCGCGGGCTCGCGTCTGGATTACATCCGCAAATACGGAGACGACGCGCCACGCCCCCCGCTCTACGGCTACTACACCGTCGAGTCCTTCACCCTCGACGGGCAGCCCCTGGACGCGGCGTCCGGAGATGCCCGGCGGTGGAAGGTGATGTTCGTCAACCGCTTCGGCCGGCTGGCCATCAAGCACCTGGACGACAGCGTGAAGTCCTTCGGCCTGGAGGACGACGCCACGAAGAAGGCCCTCACCCTCATCGAGGGGGCGGGTGAGGCCGCGAAGAAGTCCGTGCTCACCTACGCGCGCCCCGAGGCAAACCAGCTCGTCCTCCAGGGCACGCTCCAGGACGCCACCCTGGAGGTCCGCCTCACGCGGGTGGACGAGTCCGGGTTCCTGCTGCTCAACCGGGGCTTCCACTGGATTCAGGAGTACCCCTTCAACCGTTGAGCCGCCCGCGCGCTCAGTCCAGCGCGGGCACGTCCCGGCCCTCGCCGAAGGCCAGGGCCCAGAAGCGCGGGCGGACGGGCTCGCGCGCCAGCAGCCACAGGAGGTGGTGCTTCGCCTCGTCCTGGCCATCCAGCGCGAGCGCGAAGGTGCCGTAGTGCATGGCCACCGACGTGGACGAGCGCAGCACCTTGTGCGCCTGGAGGGCCTCCACCGGCCCCATGTGGACGGGACGGAAGGCGGTGGGCCGGTACGCGCCGATGGGCAGCACCGACAGCCGCATGGGGCCGAAGCGCTCGACCATCATCGCGAAGTGGGGACCGAAGCCCGTGTCCCCAGCGAAGAACACCGGCCCGCCGGACGTGGAGACGACGTAGCCCGCCCAGAGCGTCGCCCCGCTGTCGGTGAGGCCGCGGTTGGAGCGGTGCTGCGCCGGCACCGCCGTCACCGTCTGGCCCGGCGCCACCTCCGTGGCCTGCCACCAGTCCAGCTCCTCCACGTGCCGGAAGCCCTCGTCATCCAGCAGCGCCTTGTTGCCCAGGCCGACGATGAAGCGCGGGTGGTGCGCCGCCTCCAGGCGCCGCAGCGTGGGCAGGTCCATGTGGTCGTAGTGGTTGTGACTCACCACCACCACGTCGATGGGCGGCAGGTCCTCGAAGCGGATGCCGGGCGGGCGCACGCGGCGGGGCCCGATGAAGGACACCGGGCTCGGGCGGTATGAGTAGATGGGGTCCGTCAGCACGTTGAGCCCATCCGCCTGGAGGAGCACGGTGGCGTGGTTGATGAACGTCACCCGGAGCTGCCCCGGCCCCACGCGCCGCGGGGGCGGCTTGCCGGGCGGGTGCTCCTCGTAGCTCCGCCAGGGACCGCGCGGCCCCCTGCGCAGCGCCGTCATGACCTCGTCCGGGCTCAGGCGCTGGACGGGCTCCAGGTTGTGGAACCGCTCACCGTCGAAGTGGCCCGTCACCGGCCCTCGATGCCGGGGACCCGCGAAGAGACAGCCTCCGAGCCCCGGCGCCAGTAGCAGCCACAGCAGCGGCAGGAGCTTCGTCATGGGCCGGGAAGGACGGTCCAGGGACATGCGTGCGGTCTCCATCCAGACATTCCCGGGGATATGCCCGCGCGGCCCGGGCCCCGAGTCGATGCCACGGCGCGACAGTGGACCGGGATTGAGCCCATCCGGCAACCGGGAACACACGCGAGCAGGCGCGGACCCTCACGTCACGACGGCGTGCAGGATGCGCTCGAACAGGCGGGGCGTCTTGCCCAGCAGCCGCACCACGGGCCGGCGCAGCCAGGGCCGGCGCGCCAGCATGAGCAGCGCGCCCGTCGACCAGGAGTACTTGCGGAAGACGCGCTGGAAGCAGTCCTCGTAGGGCATCAGGGATGCTCGCGAGGCGCCGCGGGCGAGCGCGTCCGGCAGCAGGTTCCCCAGCGACTCCGCGCACACGAAGGCCAGCGACATGCCCTCTCCGGTGATGGCATCCACGTAGCCCGCCGCGTCGCCCACCAGCGCGAAGCGGTCCGCGATTCGCGTTCGCGACACCCTCGCCAGCGGCCCCGCGCCGCGCGCCTGTGAGTCCGGCGCCGCGCCCGCGAGCCGCTCCGTCAGCCGGGGGAAGCGGGCCATCAGCGCCTCGAAGCTCACCCGGCCCTCCACCGCGCCGTCCTCCCAGAGGAAGGCCACCCCCACGCGCCGCGCCCCCGTGGGCGTCACGTAGGCCTCCACGCCGGGCGCGAAGTGAATCTCCACGTAGGGCGCCCACGGCGCGAGCCGGAAGTGCCGGCGCAGGCCGAAGCGGCGCGGCCCCACGGGCTCGACCTCCAGCCCCTCCGCGCGGCGCAGCGGCGAGGCCAACCCATCCGCCGCCACCAGCATCGCGGCCTCCACCGGCCCCTCCGCCGTCCGCACCACCACGCCGTCACCGCGGCGCTCGTGGGACAGCACCTGGGTGCGCTCGCGCAGCTCCACGCCCACCGCCCGCGCCCGCGTCACCAGCGCCGAGGCCAGGGCCACGCGCCGCACGCCCAGCGCGCCCGGGCTGGGAAACAGCCCCTCCGCCGTGCTGCCATCCTCCTGGACGTAGCGCACCCCCATGAAGGGGTGGCTGCCCTGGTCGTCCAGCAGCGGCCGGACCCGCAGCCGCTCCAGCACCGCCAGGGCCGGCGGCAGCAGCCCTTCGCCGCAGGCCTTGTCCACGGGTGAGACGGCACGCTCGAGCACCACGGTGTTCAAGCCCCGCAGCGCGGTGGTGATGGCCACCGACAGCCCCGCGGGGCCTCCCCCCACCACGGCGACGTCATACCGCTTCACGGCGTGGACGCCTCCCCACCGCACGCGGCGTCGTCGCCGCGCGCCGGCCTCATGTATCGCTCTCCGCGCGCACCATCGCCAGCGCGCTCCTGGCCATCTCCAAGGCGAGCCCCACCGGCCCCACCTTCCTTGGCGGCGCCAGCTCGCCGGAGAGGTAGCGGCGCAGCGCCTCCGCGCGGCGCAGCTTGCCGCTGGACGTGCGCGGCAGCGTGCCGGGCTCCAGCAGGCGCACGGTGTGCGGGCGCACGCCCGTGGCCTCCACCACCGCGGCGCGGATGCGCTCCTCGATGGCGGCATCCGCGTCCTGCCCCGCGCGCTCGGCGAGGATGAGCAGGGCCTCGTCCTCGCCGCCCTCGGGCGTGAAGCCCAGCGCCACCGCGCAGCCGATGCGCACGCCGTCCACGTTCTGGAGCGGCTCCTCGAAGGACTGTGGCGCGTGATTGGCGCCGCGGATGATGACCACGTCCTTCGCGCGGCCCGTGAGGTACAGCTCTCCGTCCGCGAGGAAACCCAGGTCTCCCGTGTCCAGCCACCCGTCCCGCGTCAGCACCCGGCCGGTGGCCTGCGCATCCGCGAAGTAGCCAGCCATCAGCGACGCGCCCCGCGCGAAGACGCGCCCCACCCGCCGCTCCGGGAGCAGCTCGCCCGCCTCGCCGCGCACCTCCACCTCGAAGCCCGCCACCGGCCGGCCCACGCTCACCAGCTCGCGCAGTCCATCGTCCACCCGCCCTTCCCGCGCGAGCAGGGCCGCGTCCACGCCCAGCATGCGAGGCCCGCGGCCCTCCGGCGGGAAGGTGACGGCGAGCGAAGCCTCCGACAAGCCGTACACCGGCCGCAGCGCCCGCGCGGAGAAGCCCCAGCGTTCGAAGCGCCGGGCGAAGCGGCGGAGCGTGTCCGAGGACACCGGCTCCGCGCCATTGAGGGCATGCCGCCACGAGGACAGGTCCACGCCCTCCAGGTCCTCGTCCTTCACCCGCTTCAGGCACAGCCCGTAGGCGAAGTTGGGCGCGGGAGAGATGTAGCCCCGGTGCCGGGACAGCGCGCGCAGCCACAGCGCGGGCCGG
Organism: Pseudomonadota bacterium; assembly: GCA_023426545.1. GTDB lineage: Bacteria > Myxococcota > Myxococcia > Myxococcales > Myxococcaceae > Myxococcus. The sequence continues at coordinate 18,970 of JAFAAN010000149.1, read as the reverse complement.
GCGAGGAACACCTCGGGGGGAATCAGCACGAGCTGCCCCGGGTAGTACAGCGCCGTCAGCAGGCAGCCGATGAGCCCCATGTCGTGGTACAGCGGCAGCCAGCTCACGCCCACGCGAGGGGCGCCCGGCCCCAGCGGCATGGCCATCTCCAGCGCCGCCACCTGCGCGAGCAGCGCCGCGTGTGTCAGCGCCACGGGCTTCGGGTCCACCGTGGAGCCGGACGAGAACTGGATGAGCCCCAGCGCGTGCGGAGGCACCTGGACCTCCCGCGTGTCGTCCCCCAGGCAGACGGACTCCACCGTGTGGCAGCCCAGGCGGGGACGCGCCCGCTCCACGCTCGGCCCCAGGAGCAGCTGCACCCGGGCATCCGTCAGCACCAGCGCCGCGCCCGTCACCTGGAGCATCCGCGAGGTGGCCCGGTGGTACTCCTCCAGCCGCCCCAGCCGCACCGGCGGGTACAGCGGCACCGGCACCGCGCCCGCGAGCAACGCGCCGAAGAAGGCCGCCATGAAGGCCGGCGACGTGGGCAGCAGCAGGGCCACCCGGTCGCCCTCGCCCACGCCCAGCCGCGCCAGCCCCGCGGCGGTGCGCTTCGCCCGCGCGTACACCTCCGACCAGGACAGCGACACCTCGCGCTCGGCCGCGTCGACGAAGGTGAGCCCCAGCGGCGAGGAGCGCGCGGCCGCCGCGAGGGCCGCGTTGACCGTCGGGTGCCGCGGCGGCGGCAGCGGGGGGCCCACCACCCGCGAGCCCGGGGCCGCGGCGTCCGCCTCGCTGTCGGACACCGGCTCCGTGGCGGCGTCAGACGCCTCCGCGTCCGGGCCCTCGCGCCTCACGGTCCGACCTCGGGCACGGGCTCCGCCGGGGCGGTGACCCGCCGCGCCACCAGCTTCGCGAGGTCCCCCACCGTGCGCACGGCCTGCGCGTCCTCCTCGGACAGCCGGATGCGGAAGCGGTTCTCCAACCCCACCGCGAGCACCGTGAGCCCCAGGCTGTCCAGCTGGAGGTCGCGCACCAGGTCCTGCGAGGGCTCCACGGCGCCCTTCCAGTCGAGCTCGTCGGTGACGATGCGGTGAATCTCGGTGATGACCTCCAGTTCGCGCTCAGCCACGTGGGACCTCCGGGATGAAGCGGGGACGGTGGGAGAACGCCTGGGCGTACACCTCACCGAGCGCTGCCTCTTCCGCGCGGATTCGCACGTAGAGCAGCGCCGCATTGCCCGCCGAGAAGACAAGAGCCGTCCACCACGCGCCGTGGATGAGCGGCACACACGCCAGTTCCAGCACCACCGCGACATAGTTGGGATGCCGCAGGTAGCGGTAGGGCCCCCCCGTCACCGGCGGCAGCCCAGGTACCACGATGATGCGCGAGTTCCACCGGTCGCCCAGGCTGGTGATGGCCCAGTACCGCAGCCCCTGCGCCAGCACCGCGCCGCCCAGCGCCGCCCAGCCCCACACGCCCGGGAAGGCGCGCTGGAGCAGGAACACCTCCGCCACACACGCCACCAGGAAGAGCGTGTGGAACACCACCATGAAGCGGTAGTGCCGCTGCCCCGCCTCCACACCGCCGCGCACGAAGGCCCTCGCCGCGTTGCGCTTGGAGAGCCACAGCTCCACCAGCCGCTCCGCGACCAGCGCGGCCATGAAGGCCAGGAAGACGGCTTGCGGGCGCGTCACCATCGCAGCAGCACCAGCTCCGCGCCGAAGCCCGGCCCCATGGCCAACAGCATCCCCCAGTCTCCTGGCTGTGCCTCGACCGACTCCAGCGTCTCGCCCAGCACGAAGAGCACCGACGCGGAGGAGAGGTTGCCCACCTCGCGCAGCGACGCCCACGAGCGCGCCAGCGACTCGGCGGGCAGCTCCAGCGCCTCCTCGAAGGCGTGCAGCACCTTGGGCCCGCCGGTGTGCGCCACCCAGTGGCGGATGTCCCCGCGCTTCAGGCCATGCTCCGCGAGGAAGCCATCCACGTTCCCCCGGATGTGGTCCTTCACGAGCCCGGGCACCCTGGCGGACAGCACCACCTTGAAGCCGGAGTCCACCACGTCCCAGCCCATGACGCGCTCGGTGTCCGGGTAGAACACCGAGCGGGACGCCACCACGCGCGGCCCGCGCGCCCCGGGCGCCTCCGCGCCCCGCAGCACCACGCACGCGGCGCCGTCACCGAAGAGGCCGGAGGCGATGATGTTCGGGATGGACAGGTCCTCGCGCTGCAAGGTCAGCGAGCACAGCTCCGCGGCGACGAGCAGCGCGGTGTGCTTCGGAAAGCCACGCAGGTAGTCCGCCGCGCGCGCCACGCCCGCCGCCCCCGCCACGCACCCGAGGCCGAAGAGCGGCGTGCGCTTGATGTCCTCGCGGAAGCGCAGGCGGTTGGCCAGACGGGCGTCGATGCTGGGCGTGGCGATGCCCGTGACGGTGACGAAGAAGACGTGGTCCACGTCCGTGGGCGCGAGCTCCGCCGCGTCCAGCGCCTGCCGCACCACCGCCTCACCCAGCTCCGTGGCCGAGCGAATCCAGGCGTCATTGCGCTGCTGGAAGGTCATCAGCCCCGGGTAGGCCTCCAGCGGCAGCGCCAGGTGCCGGCCACCCACCTGGACCGCGCGGTGGAGGTCCTCCAGGCGCTCCAGGTTGAAGTGGCGCGAGGCCCACAGCTCGCGGAGCGCGGCGATGAGCTGCTCCTGGCTGGCGTAGTGCGGCGGAAGCGCGCGGCCCACCGCGCGGATGAACGGCGAGCCGTCCTGGCCTGAGTGACTGAGCATGGCTTTCCCGGGTCATTCGCGTCGGTCGAGAGTTGACGCTTAATCGGAGGCAGCGTCCAACGCGATATGGGATGTCCCTGCTCGATCGTCCCCCGAACGCCTCCCTCGGTGGAATGTCACGCGGAAGACGCACATGGCCCCGCGGAAGGTTCGAACGCCCCCTCTTCAACGCCGGCGCAAGGCGGCTATGAGCAGCGGGAGCAGCGCCCACGCCAGCCCGCCCGGCGCGGACGCACATCCGCCCTCGTCGGGCACGAAGGAAGCGGTGATGAACGGACTGCCCCCCGCCACCTCGAAGTAGCGCGTCGATGCGGCGGCCACCCGGACGGGACGGCTCCGGCACCGGCAGGAGGCGCGGCGAGGCGGTCAAGGGCGCGTAGCCCGCGCCATTCGCGTAGCCCACGCCCCGGGCACCGCGCGGCGTGGCGCCTCCAAGCCAAGGCGTCAGCGCAGCCGCCGGCACGCGGACGTCTTCACCGCCAGGGACACCGTCGCGCCGGGCACCACCCCCAGCTCCCGCACCGACGCGGACGTGAGCCACACCACCCAGCGGACGCCCGCCACCTCCACGGTGGCCACGTCCTCACCCTCCTGCCGGGGCTCCACGTCCAGCACCGTGCCCGTCATCACGTTCCGGGCGGAGATGCCCGTCAGCGGCTGGACGGCTAGCAGGATGTCCGCTGCGGGCACCGCGTACGCCGCGCGGGTGCCCGCCGCCAGCTCCGGCGCCTCCGGCACCCACAGCGCCAGCCCGTCCCGCACCCGCAACCGCAAGCCGCCACCATCCGGCCGCTCCAGGGTGCCTTCGAGGATGTTCTCCTCACCCTCGCCCTCCGCCGCGAGCAGCCCTCGCGCCGCGGCGCCCAGCACCTCGGCCGCGGGCCCCGCCGCGCGCACCCGGCCCTGCTCCAGCAGTAGCGCCTCCCGGGCCAGCACGCGCGCCTCGCCCAGCTGGTGCGTCACGTACACCATCGGCACCCGCGCCTCGTCCCGCACGCGCAGCAGGTACGGCAGCACCCGCTCCTTCAGCGCCACGTCCAGCGCCGCGAGCGGCTCATCGAGCAGCAGCAGCGCCGGGTCCGTGGCCAGCGCGCGCGCCAGCGCCACGCGCTGCTTCTCGCCACCGGACAGCGTGGCCGGGTAGCGGTGCAGCAGCGGCGCCAGCTCCAGCAACTCCACGGCCTCGTCCACGCGGGACGCCCGCCCCGGGCGCGCGCCGAAGCGGACGTTCTGCGCGGCCGTGAGGTGCGGGAAGAGCAGCGCGTCCTGCGGCACGTAGCCCATGCGGCGCCGCTCGGGTGGCACGTCCTCGCGCGCCGCGCTGTCCAGCAGCACGCGCCCGCCCACCACCACCCGGCCCCGGGCTCCGCGCCGCAGCCCCGCGAGCGCCTCCAGCAGCGACGTCTTGCCCGAGCCCGAGCGCCCCATCACCGCCACCGATGCGCCTTCCAGCCGCGCCGTCACCTCCAGCGTGAAGCGCGCCAGGGGCAGCCGGATGTCCAGGTCCAGGCTCACGCGCGCCCCCGCCGTCCGCGCCGCCGCGTCACGGCCTCCGTCGCGAACACCGCCACGAAGGCGAGCAGCGCCGCCACGCCCGCGAGCCGCAGCGCCTCCGCGTCCCTTCCCAACTGCGTGCGCTGGAAGATGGCCAGCGACAGCGTCTGCGTGCGGCCCGGGATGTTGCCCGCCACCAGCACCGTGGCCCCGAACTCGCCGAGCGCACGGGAGAAGGCCAGCAGCGCGCCCACCAGCACGCCGCGCCAGGCCAGCGGCAACGTCACGCGGAAGAAGGCCCGCACGCGCGAATCCCCCAGCGTGCGCGCCACCGCCACCAGCCGCGGGTCCACCTCCTCGAACCCCGTGCGAGCCGAGCGCACCAGCAGCGGGAAGGCCATCACCGCGCTCGCCAGCACCACCGCCCTGGGCGTGAAGACGACCTCCACGCCCCACGCGTCCAGCACCCGGCCCACGGGGCCCTGGCGCCCGAGCAGCTCCAGCAGCACCAGCCCCACCGCCGTGGGCGGCAGCACCAGCGGCAGCGTCAGCAGGGTCTCCACCAGGCCCTTGCCCGGCCCCTCCCAGCGCGACAAGGCATACGCGGCCGCCACGCCGGGCGGCAGGATGAGCAGCGTGGCCAGCCCCGCAGCCCACACCGTGAACGACACCAGCTCCGCGACGCCCTCCATCAAGGCGCTCGTGCCCCGGGCACACCGAAGCCATGCCGCGCGAAGACCTTCCGCGCGGCGTCGGACTGGAGGAAGCGCGCGAAGGCCCGGCCGGCCTCCGTCGCGCCGCCGCGGGTGAGCGCCGCCACGGGGTACACGATGCGCGGCGCGTCCTGCTCGGGCACCTGGAAGGCCACGCGCACGCGCTTCGAGTGCGCCGCGTCCGTGGAATACACCACGCCCGCGTCCGCGCGCCCCGTCTCCACCGCCGCCAGCGCCGCGCGCACGTTCAGCGCCGGCACCACCTTCGGCTCCAGCGCCTTCCAGAGCCCCACCTTCACCAGCCAGGCCTTCGCGTACACCCCCGCGGGCACCGCCTCGGGGTCCCCCAGCGACAGCCACTTCAAGCCCCGCAGCCCGGCGGGCGAGGTCAGCGTCGTCGTCGCGTCCACCGGCACCACCACCACCAGCCGGTTGGACAGCAGGTCCACCCGCGTCGACGGCGCGACGAGCCCCGCCTTCTGCACGGCCTCCATCTGCGCCTCGTCAGCGGAGAGGAAGATGTCCGCTGGCGCGCCGGCGATGGCCTGCCGCGCCAGGTCACTGGAGGCCCCCAGGGCGAGCTCCACCGTGTGGCCCGTGGCCCGGTTGAAGGCAGGCGCCAGCTCCTGGAGCGCGTCCGTGGTGCTCACCGCCGCGAACACCAACACCCGGTCCGCCCGGGCGGCCGGGCTCGCCAGCCACGCGATGACGGCACAGAGCAGGGACAGATGACGCATGGCGTAGTTCCTCGCACGACCGGGCAGCCCGCGCCGCATTGTCGCCATGGCCGGGCCCGTCCAGACAACAGATTGACCCATCCGAGCCGGGCCGCTATGGGATACTCTGTGTCACGGAAATTCCACAAAGAGGATGAAGACGTCTCCGAGGACCTGGTGAAGCTCCAGGACCTGCTCCTCGCGCTGGGTCGGCGCCGCTCGCTCCGTGACCCCATCGCCAGCATGTGTGAGCAGCTCCAGTTCACGCCGCCGCAGGTCCACGCCATCCTGTGGCTGGGCCGGGACGGCGCGCTCACCATGGGAGACCTGGCTCGCAGACTCGGCGTCACCGAGAAGACGGTGACGGGCGTGGTGGACCGGCTGGAGCGCCAGGGCCACCTGACGCGGGAGCGCAGCTCCACCGACCGCCGCGTCGTCCATTGCCGCCTCACGGAGGATGGGCAGGCGACGTGGCACCGGCTCGAGCGCCTCGTCTCCCAGGGGATGCGCCAGTTCCTGGGCATCCTCGACGCGGGGGACCGCAAGGCCCTCTTCTCCATCCTGGAGAAGCTGCTGCAACGCATCGACGCTCCGCCAACGCCGGCCGCGCCGCGCGGGCGTCTGGCCTGACGGCACGGCGAGCCGTCGGCGCGCACCCCGGCCGCCGGACGGCCTGACATGCATCGCACCCGAGCGAGCAGGGCCCCCCCGTGGCACGCGGCGGTCGCAGCTTGCGAAGGGGGAGGTTGGCGATGCTGGGACGCGCGCGTGGAGTGGCGGTGGGAGTGGTCCTGGGGCTGATGGCCTGCCAGAGGGAGACGGAAGCGCCGCCCCCTGCCCTGGCGCAGTCCGCCGAGCAGCCCGCCGAGGCGTCCTCCACCACCGCGCCCACGGCCGCGCTGCCTCCTGGGCGGACCCTGGCGCTCGCCTCCGTCGCGCCGCTGGTGGCCTCCGTGAGCCCGGCCGTCGTCAACGTGGAGGTGCGGCTGGGCGCGCCCACGCGAAAACGAAAAGCGCCGGGTGGCACCCCCTGGGGTGGCGAGGGCCCATCGCCCTTCGGCGGCGCCCCTTTCGATGACTCCCCCTTCGGCGGAGCGCCCGAGCTCGAAGGCATCGGCTCCGGGTTCATCATCGATTCCAAGGGATGGGTCCTCACCAACCACCACCTGGTGGAGGACGCGGAGGAGATCCAGGTGCAGCTCGCTGACGGGCGCGAGCTGGAGGCGAAGGTGCTGGGGTCGGACCCGCTCACCGACGTGGCGGTGCTCCAGCTCGAGATGCCGGAGGGCGCGAAGCCCCTCCCCGTGGCGCGACTGGGAGACTCGGACGCGCTGCGCGTGGGGGACTGGGTGCTGGCCATTGGCAACCCCTATGGGCTGAGCTCCAGCACCAGCCTGGGCATCGTCTCCGCGAAGGAGCGGGACATCGACGAGGGCCCCTTCGATGACTTCCTCCAGACGGACGCCGCCATCAACCCCGGCAACTCCGGCGGACCGCTGTTCAACCTGCGCGGTGAAGTGGTGGGCATCAACACCGCCATCGCGGACGGCGGCGCGGGCATCGGCTTCGCGGTGCCCAGCAACCTCGTCAAGTCGCTGCTGCCGCAGTTGGAGAAGAAGGGCACCGTCACCCGGGGCTGGCTGGGGCTGCTGGTGCAGGACATGACGCCGGACCTGGACGCGGCCCTGGACGTGCCGGTCCACCAGGGCGCGGTCGTCACCGGCGTCACCGAAGCGACAGCGGCCGCCAGGGCCGGCCTCCGGCCGGACGACGTCATCGTCGCCGCGGATGGGAAGCCCATCGACTCGGCGGGCGCGCTCACCCGGCTGGTCGCGACGAAGGCACCCGGTTCGGAGCTGAGGCTGGCGTTCTACCGGGACGCGCGTAAACGCGACGTGAGGACGACGCTGGGCAAGCGGCCCGACCTGGAGGGGGTCGCCGCGCGGAAGCCGCCCGACAACACGCGCACTCCCGCCGAGCAGCGCGTGGGGCTGAGCCTGAGGGACATGGACCCGCGCATGGCGAAGTCGCAGGAGCTGCCGGAGTCCGGCGCGCTGGTGACGGACGTGGCCCCGGCCTCCATGGCCGAGCGCGCCGGGTTTGAGCCCGGCATGGTGGTCGTGGAGGCCGCGAACGCGCCGGTGCGCGGCGCCAAGGACGTGGTGCGGGCCCTGCGGAAGTCACGGCCCGGCGAGACCGTGCTGCTCCGCGTGGCGCTCCCGGGTGGAGGCCGGGAGCTGCGCGCGCTCACGGTGCCGGAGGAGTAGGCGCGCGCGCCAGCAGCACGCGGGGGTGCAGCAGCAGGGCCACGGCCTCGCGGACCGTCCAGTAGATGCGGTCCAGCGTGTCGATGTTGCGCTCGGTCTCCAGCGCGGGGCTGGTGGCCACCTCCCAGCCATACAGCCGGAAGGAGTTGCGCGCGCGCAGCAGGTGGTACGGGTCCGACACCACCACCACGCGCCGCGCGCCCAGCTCGTGCAGCAGCCGGGACGTCAGCCGGGCGTTGTCATCGGTGGAGTGACTGCCTTCCTCCAGCACGCACGCTTCCGCGGGGACCCCGAGCCGCGTCGCCAGCGCGAGCATGACGCGCGCCTCTGAAGGAGGGTTCTCCCCCACGCCACCGGAGAAGACGAGCCGGGGGGCCAGCCCGCGATGATACAGCGCGACCGCGTGCTCGGTGCGCGCCCGCAGGGCGCCGGAGGGCACGCCGCCGGGCAGCACACGCGCCCCCAGCACCACCAACGCGTCCGCGGGCGCCGCCTGCTCGCGCTGGCCGAAGCGGTCCACCACCCACGCGAGCCCGAAGACACCACACGTCAGCACGCCAGCACCGGCCAGCAGGAGTCGCGCGAAGCGTCCGGTTCGTTGTCCAGGCACGGCGGGTGACATGCGCGGCACGCTACCCCGCTGACCCACGCGGTGCACGCGGTGCACGCGGGGCCGCCCTTGCCACCCGTGCTAGCGCGGCGCGTGATGCGGATGGTGGACATGTCACCCCGCACGGGCTGGACGCGGCCCACGCGGTGGGCTCCAATCCACCGGGTGATGACCCCCGAAGACGTGACAAAGGCCCTGTCGGACGTGGAGCTGGTTCCCTGCGCGGAGATGGCGCTCATGGACGCGCGGCGCCTCGTGGATGCCTGCCTGAGCGCGGACGTTCCGGCGCTCGTCCACCGCGAGGCGTGCAGCAAGCCGGGCTGCAGCCCGAAGTTCCAGGTGCTGGTGCGCCCCGAGGATGGCCCTCGCGTGGCCGCCCTGCTCCAGCAACGCTGGATGGACAGCATCCAGCGCGAGGGCCTGATTCCCCAGGGAAGCGCCCCATCCCTCGCGCTGACCGTCCCGGAGGACGGCGAGCCGCCGTGCCCTGCATGCGGCACCGCCGCACCGCTGCTGGAAGGCGCCTGCAGTGACTGCGGCCTCCAGCTCGATTGACGACCGCATGGACGCGAGGGCCCGCGCCGGCGCCCCTCCGTCTCATGAAACACTCGCAGCACACTCCGGCAAACCCAGACGTGGGGCGTCGCGCTCCTCATGGAGGATGTAGATGGAAGTCAAAGGCGTCGCCTTCCTGGCGCGGCAACAGCTGATGGTGCAGTCCCATGGCGAGGCGACCTGGAAGTCGTTCCTCACCGACTTCGCGAAGAAGGAACCCTTCTTCAGCAAGCCGGTGATGCCGGTCTCGCGGATGCCGGCGGAGGCGTTCCTCCGGCTCAACGACGAGCTGCTGGCGCGCTTCTACAACAACAACCCGGGCGCCTACTGGCAGTTCGGCGTGAAGTCCGCCGAGTACGCCCTGAGCCAGGGCCAGCTCAAGGCGATGTTCAGCCAGGGTGACTTCCGGCGCTTCCTCCTGTTCACCCCTGGCATCTGGAAGGGCTACTTCACCGACGGCGACCTCAGCGTCCTCCCTGGCCAGGGCCACACGGACCTGCACATCACCCGCGTGCCCCGGCCCCACCCATACTTCGAGCTGTCCGTCATGGGCTTCGCCTTCGGCGGCCTGACGTACCTGGGCGCGCAGGACCTCCAGCACCAGGTCCTCAAGGGCTTCACCCGGAACGACAACGAGGTGCTGTACCGCTTCAACGTGGGCTGACGCCGGCCCGCGCCCCGCTCAAGGCGCGGTGCCGGTGGCGCGCTCGGCGGCGGCGTCCACCTCCGCCGCCGGACCGCCGCGCTCCGCGACCACCGGCGGCGCGGCGTCGAGCTTCAGCCGCAGGTCCGCCACCACGGGGTAGTGGTCGGAGGCGTCCACGCGCAGCACCCGGCTGGCCACGGGCGTGAAGGCGTCACAGGCCAGCACGTAGTCGATGCGCAGCGTGGGCAGGAAGAAGGGCAGCGGATACGTGCCGCCCGTGGCGCCAGTCTCGGCGGCCACGTCCCGCAGCCCTCGCCGCAGGAGCCGGGTCGAGCGCGAGTCGGGGCCGTCGTTGAGGTCCCCCAGCAGCAGCTTGGGCCGCGCGTCCCGGGCCAGCAGCCGCGCCACGTAAGCGCTCTGCCGCATGCGCGCGCCCCCATTGAAGGGCCGGCGGATGAGGTGCGTGAGGTAGACGCTCACCTCGTGCCCGTCCACCTCCATCACCGCGTGCGCCAGCGTGCGCGGCTCCGCGCCACGCGGCACCGGCAGCGAGTACTGCGCCAGCGCCTCCAGCGGAAAGCGGGAGAGCAACGCGATGCCGTAGGCACCGCCGAACAGGTCCGTGGTGCGGAAGTGGGCGCGGTGCATCAGGCCCGTGAGGCGGGACAGCTCCGCCGCCTGGTCCTGGCCCCGCGCGCGGGTGGACCCCACGTCCACCTCCTGCAAGGCGACCACGTCCGGCACCGCGGCGCGGATGACCTGCGCCACGCGCTCCAATCCCCGGGCGCCAGACTGGATGTTGAACGTCATCACCCGCAGCTCACCGGGAGCGCGGCGGATGGCGGTGACGGGCGCGGTCGAGACGCGATGGCCCGGGCCCGTCGCACACGCGAGCGGCCCCATCATGAGCAGAACGGGGAGGAGGTGGCGAAGGCGCATGTCGGGAGGGGCGCGATGTTATGTTCCCCAAGGACGCCCTGTCGCCTCGCCCTCCCAGGCTCGCGCGGAGGGCAGGCAGGCAATGGGCAATCAGGGAGCAAGGCAGCGGGGCCCTGTCCGCCTCGCATGGGGGCATCCCGACCCGGGAGCCCGCCGGCCTCCACACCGGACCGCCCTTCCCTGGGCCGCATGCCGCGCCCAATCTGTTCTTTGATGGAAACGACACTGGCACCCAAGACGTCTGGCCGACGCTGCTGGCGCGCCCTGGCGCTGGCGGCACTCCCCGTGGCCCTGCTGCCGCTGGGCCTTCGCGGCTACCGCGCCCGCCGCCGAGCGCGCCGTCCGGCGCCGCTGCGCAGCGCCGTGGGGCTGGGGCTGGTGTCCCTCGCCATCCTGCGGCTCGCGGGCGGCTCGCGCGTGAAGGCGCGGCTGCCGCCCTTCGATACCTTTCTGCCGGAGGAGTTCACCGCCTCGGTGGCCTCCGGACACTGAGGGCCACCTTCCAGGCCGAGGACGAGCAGTCCTAGCGGCGGCGGCGCAGGCGGGTGCCGAGCAGCACCAGTGCCGCGCCCAGCAGGGGGACACCGCCCGCGGCGGCGCAGCCGCCCTCGTCTTTAGCGCCCCCGTCGCCCCCGACGTTGATGTCGAGCGTGGTGGTGGCCGAGGCGTCGCCCTCGTCGGTGCCGTTGTCGTTCACCGAGTTGCCCGCGCCGTAGAGGGTGATGCGGCCCGGGTCGGCCGGCGCCACCAGGGTGAAGTCGAAGCGGGCCTCGCCATTGGTGAAGGACCGGATGGTCGTGTGGGTCAGCTCACCGCTCAGCTTGCGCGCACCCGAGCCCGAGACCGCGTTGAGCGTGGCCTTCTCGTCGCTCACCGCCACGTTGAAGCCCGCCCCCCTCGCCGGCCCTCCCCGGACGATGAACGTGTAGTTGCCGGTGGCGCCCGGCGCGAGCGTGTTGGGCCCTTCGATGGTCACCGTGGGTGTCGCGCCGCCCGAGTGACACTCCGCACAGGTGACGCTCGCTCCGTCCTTGCCACTTCTGCCGCTGATGCCCGACGAGTTGGCGAGCGCGGAACCGGAGACAAGGCACACCGACACCACACCAGCAACCCCGAGAGACGCAAGGTACGACCGCATGAAGCCTCCAAGAGGACCACAGGAAAAAGAGGCCCTCTACATAGCGCGCCGCTCCCCTGCTTCCCAGCCGCCCTATCGGCCGCTGCTGCGCAGCAATACCGCACAGGACTCGTCACGAAGCTGCGACGCCGTGTAGCGCGTCCCCACCCCGGAGTGCTCCAATCCGGCCACCAGGGACAGCACCCCGTGCGCCATGGTCCAGGCCACGTTGGCCAGCCGACGCGGCTGAAGCCCCGGCGCCTGGCGGCCCGCGCGCGCATCCGCGTGGAGCCGCGCCTCCAGCGCGTCGTTCAGCCGTCCACTCAGCGCCAGGACGCGGGCCCGGTGGGCCTCGGACTGGCGCCCCATCAACTGAGGCCAGAGGTAGACGACCCGGAAGCCCTCCAGGTCCTCCGAGTACAAATCCACCCGGGCCCGCACCAGCGCGGCCAGGGCCTCCACCCCGCTGCCCGCGGCCGCCACCGCCGCCTCCAGCACCGCCACCTCCCGCTCCAGCCCCTCCACCGCCAGCGCCCCGACGAGGTCCTCCTTGGAGCGGAAGTAGTAGAAGAGAGAGGGCTTGCTCAGGTCCGCCTCCGCCGCCACGGCCTCCAACGTCAGCGCCCCCACCCCGCTCCGCGCCAGCACCACCCGGGCCGCGGCGAGGATGGCCTGACGGCGCCCCTCCTGACGGCGTGCCTTGCGGGCCTCACGCTCGGAGGGCGCGGCGCCAGGGGCAGGACCTCCAGCGGACGGCGAAGGTCCCCGGCGGCGACCCGGCGCGGGCCTGCGGCCACCACCGCTAGAGCCGGGCGAAGGCATGCGTCACCGCCTCCTGGCCGCCCTGCTCCACCACGTCACCGTGGCACACCACCACTCGCTCCACGTCCCACGCCTGGACGCGCGCCAGTGACGCGCGCACGGCCGCCCGGTCCTTGATGACGGAGCGGACCAGCATCGAGGGCGCCAGCCGCTGCCACGCGCCGCTCAGCTTCAGGTACGCGCGCGTCAGCCACGAGCCCGTCCGGTGGACATTGAACGCCAGGTCCGTAACGAGCAGCGTCCGGGTGGGCCGGTGGAAGAAGAGCACCTCGTCCACCTTCGGCATCCCCCGCACGAGCACCTGCTCCAGGACGGAGGCCCAGCCGGCGTCAGCGGTGTCCTCCAGCGCCACGTCGATGCGCAAATCCGGCCGCTTGCGCCGCAGCCCCGCGGGCGCGGCCACCTTCGCGTCCGGATAGGCCGCCGCCCAGTCCCGCAGGCTCAGGTGGTGCATCAGGTTGGGCGCCACCAGGAAGCGCACCGGCCCGAGCGCATCCACCGCGGCCCGCACTTCCTGGCTGAAGCGCACGGGCGAGTGGAGCCACAGCCCCCCGTCCGGCAGGCGGACGGCCGTCATCCGGCCCCCCAGGTCCATCCCTCCCAACCGGAACTCCACCGTGTGGGCATACACGCCCTCGGCCACCTGTCGAAACATGGCTGCCTCCTGGAAGCGAATCCGACCCCTGCTCATTATTTCGACCGTTGGTCGAAAAACACAATCCCCGCGAGGATGGAGCTGGGAGGCCGGGCGGCGCCGGGGATGACGGGGCCGTTGATTTCCGGGTGGCCCCAGCGTAGGCAACCGTCCTCTTTCCACGACTTTCGAAGGGTGCTCCGCACATGGCCGAGAAGCTCACGCCCCGCGAGAAGGGCTTTTCCGAGTGGTACGTCGACCTGGTCCAGAAGGCGAAGCTCGCCGACTACTCGGACGTGAAGGGCTGCATGGTCATCCGGCCCAATGGCTATGCGCTGTGGGAGAACATGCAGCGCGTCCTGGACAAGATGTTCAAGGACCTGGGCCACAAGAACGCGTACTTCCCGCTGCTCATCCCCGAGAGCTACCTGAAGAAGGAAGCCGAGCACGTGGAGGGCTTCAACCCGCAGCTCGCCGTCGTCACCCACGCGGGTGGCTCGAAGCTGGAGGAGCCCTACGTCATCCGGCCCACCAGTGAGACCATCATCAACCGCAGCTTCGCCAAGTGGATCCAGAGCTACCGGGACCTCCCGCTGCTGCTCAACCAGTGGGCGAACGTGATGCGCTGGGAGATGCGCACGCGCCTGTTCCTGCGCACCACCGAGTTCCTCTGGCAGGAGGGCCACACCTGCCACGAGACGGAGGAGGACGCGGAGAAGGAGACGCGGCAGATGCTGGAGGTGTACCGGACCTTCGCCGAGGACTACATGGCGATGCCGGTGCTGACCGGCCAGAAGTCGGAGTCCGAGCGCTTCGCCGGCGCGCTGCGCACCTACAGCATCGAAGCGATGATGCAGGACAAGAAGGCGCTCCAGGCGGGCACCAGCCACAACCTGGGCCAGAACTTCGCCAAGGCCTTCGACACCCAGTTCCAGGGCCGCGACGGCAAGCAGCACTACGTGTGGCAGACGTCCTGGGGCGTGTCCACGCGCCTCATCGGCGGCCTCATCATGACCCACTCGGATGACGCCGGCCTCATCGTCCCGCCGAAGCTGGCGGCCACGCACGTGGTCATCATCCCCATCTTCGGCAAGGCCTCCGACGCGGAGAAGGCGCAGGTGCTGGAGAAGACGCACGCGCTGGCCGCGGACCTGCGCAAGGCGGGCCTGGGCGTGGAGCTGGACGACGACGACACCAAGAGCCCGGGCTTCAAGTACAACGAGCACGAGCTCATCGGCACGTGCCTGCGCATCGAGCTGGGGCCCAAGGACCTGGCCAAGGACTCGTGCGTCATGGTCCGCCGCGACGTGCGCCAGAAGGAGTTCGTCTCGCTGGGCGAGGCCGTCTCCAAGGCGCAGGCGATGCTGGACGCCATGCAGAAGGACCTCTTCGCCAAGGCCAAGGCCTTCCGCGACTCGCACACCTTCGAGGTGAACTCCTACGAGGAGCTGAAGGAGAAGGCGGACCAGGGCTTCCTGCTGGCGCACTGGAACCTGGACCCCAAGGTCGAGGCGCGCATCAAGGAGGAGACGGGCCTGACGACGCGCTGCCGTCCCTTCGACCTCAAGCAGGAGCCGGGCAAGTGCGTCGTCACGGGCGAGCCCTCGCCGGGCCGCATCGTGTTCTCCAAGGCGTACTGAGTCACACCCGCTGGCGGCGGGGACGTCACCGTCACCTGCCGTCGGCGGCCCGAGCGCGTGGCCCGGTCCTCAGCCTGCCACGCGCCCAGCGGCCGTGTGGGGCATGAACGTGGCCACCGGCTGCGCCTTCCCCGCCACTGGCAGGGGCGTGGCCGGCTCGAAGTGGAACGCGTCCCCACAGCGCTCCTGCGTGGCGCCGGACACGAGCATGGGGACGCCCACCTTCTTGGTGAGCCCCTCGATACGACTGGCCAGGTTCACCGCGTCGCCAATCACGGTGTACTCGCGCCGCCGCTCGCTGCCCACGTCGCCCACCACCACGCGCCCGGTGTGGATGCCAATACCGATACGCAGCGGCTCCTCGCCCCGACGGACGCGCTCGGCGTTGAGCGCCTCCAGCGCTTCCAACATCGCCAGCCCGCAGGCGACGGCCGCCTGGGGGTGGCCGGGCAGCTCCAGCGGCGCGCCGAAGTACGCGAGGATGCCGTCGCCGATGAACTTGTCGAGCGTCCCGCCGTGGCGGAACACCACCTCCACCATGCGCGACAGGTACTCGTTGAGCAGCGTCACCACGTGGGGGCTGTCCATGCGCTCGGACATGGAGGTGAAGCCGCGGATGTCGGAGAAGAGGAGCGTCACCTCGCGGTGCTCGCCGCTTCCGGCGTCGGTGCCGCGCTCGGCAATCTGGCGGGCCACCTCTGGCGAGAAGTAGCGGCCCAGGCGCTCGCGCTGCACCTCCTCCTGGGCCACCTCCTGCACCAGCCCCATCACCTGCCGACCGACGAAGGACGCGGCCAGCGCGGCCAGCGTCAGCACCAGCACCATGCCGGAGAGGAACGACTCGGGCGGCAGGCGCGCCTGGAGCAGGAGCCAGCCCTCCAGGCCGATGGCCAGCAGCGTCGCTACCGCCACGACCCGGCGCGACAGCGTCAGCAGCGCCACGACGACCACCAGGGTGATGAACACGCCCAGCGTGAGCAGGGCCGCGACACCCCGGGACTCCGCCCCCTGGATGGACAGCCACTGGAGGAAGCAGACGGCGGGCATGTCGATGAACATCACGCCCAGCGCGGGCCGCCGCCCCAGCGCGGGCAGGCGCCGCGCGCCCAGCCAGAGCGCGAACGCCAGCAGCACGTAGGCGGCCAGGGCCCACCCCGGCACGCGCCAGTCGTCCACCCACGCCACCCCCCACCAGCTCGCCGTCCCCGCCACCCGCACCCGGTTGAGCCACTCCCCCACCTGCGCCCGCCAACCGTTCAGCCGTTTCTGGAGGGGCTCATCGACGTGATAGCGCTTCGGCATCCCCTCGGACGCTAGCCCAGCCACCTTGGCGTCACCAATCGGGCCCCGCGCCGTCGCGGCGGGCGTGACGCATCCGCCACGGCGAGCCCCTATGCTGAGACACGCTGGCGGACGGCCGCCCCTCCGCCCATCGACGCAGGAGCACCGAGCCATGCGACTGTTCACCGCCGTCACCCTGGGCACCGCCATCGAGGCGAGCACCGCCGCGCGGATACAGCACCTGCGCGCCCTGGCCCCCCGCGCCCGCTGGGTGAAGACGGAGCGGCTCCACCTCACGCTCGTCTTCCTGGGGGATGTGGACGCGGCGCGCCTGCCCGCCCTCCGTGAAGCGCTGACACCCGTGGGCGCGCGGCATGCGCCCTTCCTCCTGTCCGTGACGGGCGGCGGCGCGTTCGGCGCTCCCGAGCACCCTCGCGTGCTCTGGGCCGACGTGCGTGGCGCCACGGAGGCACTGAAGGCCTTGCAGGCGGACACCGCCCGGGTGCTCCAGCCCCTGGGCTTCGAGCCCGAGCATCGGGAGTACACCGCGCACCTCACCCTGGCGCGCTCGCGGGCGCCGCGGGGAGACGCCGCCCTGGCCTCCTGCGTCCAGGCGCTGTCGGAGACCACCCTGGGCGAGGGGCTCGTGGACCGGCTGGTGCTCTTCGAGAGCCGGGGCGGGCACTACCATCCCCAGTTGGAGGTGATGCTCGGCCGGGAGCCGGGATAGCGCCCGCCTCCTGCCACCACGGGGCCGCCCATCACTCCATGAATTCCTGGCATCCGGGCTGCACTGCGCCACCGCGGACACGAGTAAGTACGCGAAAGGACATGGCGATGCGCTGGCTGCTCATGATGATGGTGTGGTTGGGAGCCCACAACGTGGCCGCGGCGCCACGCGAGGACCTGGAAGGCCGGCTGAAGACGGGCGACATCGTCCTGCACACCTCGCGCTCCTCGCAGTCCCAGGCCATCCAGAGGGCCACGCAGAGCCCTTTGTCACATGTGGGTATCGTGGAGGTGACGGAGCAGGGCGCCTGGGTGGTGGAGGCCGTACAGCCTGTGCAGAGAATCCGGTTCTCGAAGTGGAAGGCCCGGGGCGTGAAGGGCGGCATCCTGGTGCTGCGTCCTCGCGAGCTGAGTGATGCGCAGCGGCAGCGCGCTGTGGCGGCGGCCAAGACACACCTGGGCAAGCCGTACGACTGGCGCTTCGGGTGGGGGGACGACGCGCTGTATTGCTCGGAGCTGGTCCACAAGGCCTACGCCGAGGGCGCGGGTGTGACGTACGGGAAGCTGGAGCGGCTGGACTCGCTCGAGGTGAAGGGGCTGAAACAACAGCTCCGTGAGCGCTACGGGAAACGGGTGCCGCTGGACCTGGAGTTGGTCACCCCCGCCAGCATCGCCGCCGATACACGTCTGGAAGTCGTCCACTCGGACTACCCGTCCGTGAGGTAGGGGCAACTCGCGTGAGGACGCGCCGGCATGGTGGGGACGCGCTAGACTGCCCACCATGCGACGCATCCTGGTGCTCATCCCTCTCCTCGCGCTGGTCGGCTGTAAGAAAGATGAAAGCCCCGGGGCTGTGAAAGTCACGGTGAATTATTCGGGCTTCCTGCCGGGCTGTGTGCTCGTGAAGGCCCGAGACGAGAGCAGCGGCAAGGAGCTCTCGAAGTCTGTCGAGGGCAAGGGGGACCGCACCGGCGGCTCCCTGGTGGCCGCGGTGATTGCGCCCGGTGGCTGGGGCTCGTCGGTCCGGGTCGAAGCGCTCGCGCACGAGCGGAGCTGCGACGAAGGCTCCGCCGTGGTGAGCACCAGCGCCCTGGCGACGCTCACGCCCGGACAGGCCGTCCCGGTGACGCTGTCACTCCAGGCCTCGGACGCCGACGGTGACGGCTATGTCGATGTGCTCAGCGGCGGCACGGACTGCAACGACAGCAACCCTGACATCCACCCCGGCGCGGAAGAGCGCTGCAACGACGTCGACGACAACTGCAACGGCGTCTCCGACCAGGAGGAGCTCCTCCTGGGGCAGAGCTGCATCGAAGGGGCGAACTGCCCGGGGACGCGGGCCTGCGGCCCGAACTTCAACGTCATCTGCAACGCGCCCGATGCCGTGTATGCCTATCCCGACAAGGACCAGGACGGGCGCGGCGACATGCACGCCCCGCCGCTCGCCTTCTGCGGGGGCATCGATCCGGGCTACGTCCCGGGCCCCGCCGACGACTGTGACGACAACAACCCCAGCATCCGGCCCGGGGCCCAGGAGCTCTGCAACGGCGTGGATGACAACTGCGACGGTCGCATCGACGAGCTCTTCCCGCAGGTCGGCTCCGCCTGCGAGGCGGCCGCCCAGTGTCCCGGCATCGAGGTCTGCGACGCGTCGGGCATCGCTACCACGTGCGAAGCCACGGAAACCCCCAGCGACTGGTACCTGGACGGCGACGAAGATGGCGTGGGCGGCGGCGCGGCCATCGTGTCCTGTGTCTCGCCTGGAGCGAAGTACGTGCACACGGGTGGCGACTGCAATGACGGCAACCCGTTTACCTACCCTGGCGCGCCCGAGCTGTGCGACGGCCTGGACAATGACTGCGATGAGGAACCCGAAGGCCCCGGCGTTTGCCCAGGCGCTGGTCCCACGTTCGCGGCCCGAACCGTGGGCTCGACCAATCAGCACTGGCGCTCCATCTTCACCCAGACGCCCGGAGATGTGACGGCCGTGGGCAGCGCTGCAAACAAGGCGGTCCTCGTCCCGGGCGACACCTCCTTCCAGACCAACGCCAC
>JAFAAN010000050.1 GCA_023426545.1 Pseudomonadota bacterium | reverse complement strand
GCGCCGCACTGACGTCGTGCGGCGCCACTCCGGCGCTCAGAGGCCGTCGAGCAACCGGATGGCCACGTCCGGCATGAACGTCCCCGCGGGCGTGTTCGGCGCGATGCCGCACTGACCGTCGGAGTCCCCGGGGACCTTGACCCACAGGAGCAGCTCCGCGCCCCCGGCGCCCACCACGTTGGTGGCGCCAACCTTCCGCCCGGCGGGGTTGCACCACTCACCGTTGGAGCCATTCCCGTTGCGGCTGGTGTCCACCACGAAGGGCTTGGTGTAACCGTAGCGGCTGTTCAACGAGGCATTCACCGAGCCGGCGTACGTGGCCGACTGCGCGGTGGTGTAGAAGTTCGACACGTTGAGGGCGAAGCCCCGCACGTTGCGCACGCCCATGTTCTCCAGCCGCTGGGCCATGGTGTCCGCGTTGATCCACAGGGCATTGCCGGCATCCAGGTACGCCCACGTGTTCGGCGCGTGGTCGCGGAACTGCTCGGTGGCGTAGCGAATCAGGCTGATGCGCGTCTGCCGCTCGGCGTCGCTCGACAGGCAGTCGAGCTGGGCCACGGCATCGGGCTCGATGATGACGACCGCGGGACGGTTGCCGATGGCCGAGGCGAACGAGGCGATCCACGTCCGATACGCCTCCGGGCTGCCCGCGCCTCCACCGGAGTGGCTTCCGCAATCCCGGCCAGGGATGTTGTAGGCCACCAGCACCGGCAGCTTGTCCACCGCGTCCGCGGCGGCGACGAAACTGGACACCGCCGTGGAGATGTTGCCGTTCCACCCGCCGAACCAGCGGGCCGCCAGGTTGTTCGCGACGAACGCTTGGATGCGCGCCGCGCGCGAGTCCCCGCTGTTCGCCCGGACCCAGTTGGCGGGGTTGGAGTCCGGGTCGATGTAGAAGCCGCTCGTCATTGACAGCGGTCCGCCGCCGCTGCCGCCCTCCTCCGTGGTCAGCGAGATGTCATCGAAGTACGCGCTGAAACCCGCCGCGCGGCCGCCGAGCTGGAAGGTGACCTGCCCTGCCTGCGTGGCCAGCGCCGACGTGAAGGGGAACGTGAAGCGCCGCGGCGTTCCATCCAGCGTCACCTGCTGGTCCAGCGGCGCGGTGTACGGGGGACTCTCCAACTGCACCGTCACGCGCGCCGTCGTGCTCACCGACGCGGAGGCGGTGAAGGACAGCGTGTAGGACCGGCCGTTCACCAGCGGGATGCCGCTCTGCCCTATCAATGCGTCCCAGGGATTGGCGGTGCCCCCGCTGACGTCCACGCGCAACCGGCCGCCCTCCACCCGCGGCTGCGTGTTGGGCCCGTTCCACCACGGCGCCACCGTGCCGCCGCTGAAGGTGCCGTTGGAGACGAGCTCGGTCAGCGCGGCGGTGCTGACGCCAGGGGACTCGGAGTCCACCGGGGCAGGCGGCTCCGAAGGCCCGCAGGCGCTCACGAGGGCCGCCGCGAACATCAGCGCGGTGGAGGCGGGAAGACGACGGGACTGCGAGCCGACGGTGTCATGAAGTTGCACGAGGCCATTCCTCCCGCCCGCGTGCGGACGCCAGGGAGCGGCGTCCGGGGTGACGCGGGCTGTGTCGAGTGCGTGGCCCGTGGGGTGGCCCGCGAGCACGCGGCGCCACCCTGACACGATTTACTGCTTTTCCAAGACTTGAAGCCCGAGAGGCTCAGCGAAGTGCGCGCAGATGAACAGGCGGCACGCGGTGCTCCGAGGCGCGCTCGACCACGCGCCCCAGGCGCAGCAGCAGGTGTTCCTCGTACGGCCGGCCCGTCAGCTGGACGCCCACGGGGAGGCCCTCCTCGTCGAACCCGGCTGGCACGGACAGGGACGGGAAGCCCGTCAGGTTGGCTAGGCGCACGAAGCGCATGAGCGCGTCGACGACGGGGAGGTTCGACTCGCCATCGGGCAGCGCCGCCTCCGGAATCAGCGGCGCGGTGGTGGCCGTCGTGGGCGTGACGATGACATCGACGTCGGCCATCCGCGCGAGCAGCTCGCGCGTCAGGCGGTGCCGGTGCCGCAGCGCATGCACCAGGTCCGTGGCCCGGAAGTGCCGGCCAATGGCGAGGTTGGTGCGCGTGTCGAGCCCGAAGTCTGGCAGGCGCGCCTTCATGTGCGGAAGCATCGCCTCGGACATCTCACTCAGGATGATGCAGCTGTGGGTCCACAGCACGGTGTTGAGGTCCGGCGGCGGAATCTCCACCACCCGCGCCCCCGCGGCCGACAGCGCGGCCACGGCTTCCTTGCAGCGGGCGACGACGTCGGCATCGGCGTCCTCGAAGTGGTCCCAGCAGATGCCCAGCCGGATGCCCCCCAGTGCCTCGTCCTCATAGCCCGACAGGTGGTGCGGCGACTGCCCCTGCGAGACGAGGTCCTGGCCATCCGGACCCGCCAGGAGCGCATACGCGGCGGCGACGTCGTCCACGGTGAGCCCCATGGGGCCCACGTGGCCCACGTTCCAGCAGAGCGGCGGCACGCCTGTCTCCGGGATGCGGCCCCACGTCGCCTTGAGGCCCACGATGCCGCACAGGGCCGCGGGGATGCGGATGGAGCCGCCCCCATCCGCGCCGATGCTCACCGGACACAGGCCCGCGGCCACCGCAGCCGCCGAGGCACTGGAGCTTCCGCCCGTGATGCGCCCAGTGTCCCAGGGGTTCCGCGCGGCGCCGTGGTGGGGATTCAACCCGATGGGGTTGATGCCAATCTCGTTCATGTTGGCCTTCCCGAGGAGGATGGCGCCGGCGGCCTTGAGACGCGCCGCCACCGTCGAGTCCGCGGTGGCCACCTGCGTGCGGAAGCGAGTGCCCAGCGTGGTGGGAAAGCCGGCCACGTCGACCTCGTCCTTCAGCACGACGGGAACCCCATCGAGCACGCTCAGCGGCCGGCCCGCGCGAAGGCGATCCGCGGAAGCCTCGGCGGCGCGGCGCACCTCGTCCGGCTTGCGCGCGATGAACAGGCCCAGGCGCTGCTTGCCGCTGTCCAGCCGCGAGATGGCGTCATGGATGCGGCCCACCACGGCGACCGGGTCCGCCGAGCCCTCGCGGTATGCGCGGGCGTAGGCGGCCACGCTCTCACGCTCCGGCGGGCCGGATGCGGAGGCGATGGCGCGCGCCGCCTGCTCGGTGGGCGTCTGCGGCTCCGTGGCGGCGGGCCCCGGAGGCAGCGGGAACTGGAGCGGCGGCGCGTCTCCGGCGGAGAGCTCGCGCCAGCGTTCGATGCCGCTGTCGCGGGTCAGCTTGTCCAGCATCACGGACCCGACGCTGCTCTCGAGCGCGTTCACGAAGGCCTTGAGCGCGAGGCCCGACACGCGGGGCGCCTTCACCGGGTTGCGTTGGTAGGTCATGGCGCGGCAGCCTATCTCCGAGCAGCCGGGACCGCATGAGCGATGACGTCTTGCGCGTCATTCCTGGCCGCGCCGACCGTTCCCCGCGCCCGAGCCATGACCGAGCCCATCTGGCTCCAAAGAGCGGCTGGGTGAGGAGCGCCCCATTCACGTCGTGTACCCGCGCGGCAAGCCCCTGCCCTCTCGCGTTCGCCTATTCCTGGACTTCGTGGTTACGCTCTTCCCCAGGTGAACAGGAGGAGCTGAATGCCAAGGGACGAAGCCGCTCGGGACCACCGCCTCGCCACCCTGCTTCGCGAACGCTTCGGACTGACAGACTTCCGGCCCGGCCAGCGCGAGGTCATCGAGGCCCTCCTGGGCCCGCGAGCCGCGGCACTCGCGGTCTTCCCCACGGGGGGCGGAAAGTCCCTCTGCTATCAGCTTCCGGCGTTGGTGCTCGAGGGCATCACCGTGGTCGTCTCGCCACTGATTGCGCTGATGAAGGATCAGATCGACGCGCTGGAGCGCCAGGGCATCCGGGCCGCGAAGCTCGATGCCTCACAGTCGGCGGATGACGCACGTGAGGTGAAGCAAGCGCTGCGCGACGGCTCGCTCAAGCTGCTGTACGTCGCGCCCGAGCGCTTCAACAACGAGCGCTTCCTGGCCCTGCTCCGCGAGCTGCGTATCTCGCTGTTTGCAATCGATGAAGCGCATTGCGTCTCGGAATGGGGACACAACTTCCGGCCGGACTACCTCAAGCTGGCGAAGGCGGCGCGTGAGCTATCGGCCGAACGCATCCTCGCGCTCACCGCCACGGCGACGCCCTCCGTCGTGCGAGACATCTGCCAGGGCTTTGGCATCCCGGAGGAGAACGCGGTCATCACGGGCTTCTACCGGAAGAACCTCACGCTGGAGACCACGCCAGTCCACGCCGAGGTCCGGGACTCCGTGCTCCTCGAACGGCTGAGCTCCCGTCCACCCGGGCCCACCATCGTCTACGTCACGCTGCAGAAGACCGCCGAGCGCGTGGCTGCGTTTCTCGCCGCCGAGGGACTTCCCGCCAGCGCCTACCATGCCGGCCTGGAGCCCGAGGTCCGCACACAGGTGCAGGAGCGGTGGATGGCCTCCACGAATGGAATTGTCGTGGCGACCATCGCCTTTGGGATGGGCATCGACAAAGCGGATGTGCGGGCCGTGTATCACTACAACCTGCCCAAGGGGTTGGAGAGCTACAGCCAGGAAATCGGCCGGGCGGGCCGCGACGGAGCCCCCTCGGTGGTGGAGCTGTTCGCCTGTCCGGACGACGTGCCGACGCTTGAGAACTTCGCACACGGCGACACGCCGACGACCGAAGCACTCCAGGGCCTCGTCACGGAGTTGCTCGACATGGGCCCCGAGCTGAGCGTCAACCTCTTCGCTCTGTCCAGTCATCACGATGTGCGGCTCCTCGTACTGCGCACGGCCCTGACGTACCTGGAGCTCGAAGGCGTCCTTCGGCAGGGCACCCCGTACTTCCTGGGCTACAAGGTGCAGCCGCGCGTTGCGCTTGATGCGCTCGTCAGCCGCTTTCAAGGGGAGCGGGCACAGTTCCTCCGCGATGTCTTCGCGGCCGCGAAGAAGGGGCGGACCTGGTACTCGCTCGAACCTGCCGCCGTTGCGGATGCCCTCCGGCAGCCACAGGAGCGTGTGGTCCGAGCCCTCGAATACCTCCAGGAGCAGGAACTGGTGCAGTTGCAGGCCACCGAGCCCCGTCAGCGCTACACCCGGCTGAGGCCCCACGAGGACGTGAAGGCTCTCGCCTCGCTCCTCGAACGCCGCTTCCAACAGCGCGAGGCCCAGGAAGTCGCGCGCGTGCACGACGTACTCGCGCTCGTCACTTACGCGGGGTGTCAGAGCAACGCGCTGGTCGCGCACTTCGGTCAGCGGAGAGCGCAGCCATGCGGGCATTGCACGTTCTGCCGGACCGGAGCGCCCCAGGTGCTCCCCTCCACCCGCCCGAGGCCCACGCTGCCCGCGAGCCTCGACGTTGCCGCCTTCCGGGCCCTGGTGGCGAAGCACCCCGATGCCCTGGGCCATCCCAGACAGGCCGCGAGGTTCCTCTGCGGGCTGAGCAGCCCCGCGCTCACGCGAGCGAAGCTCGGGGGACACGCGCTGTTCGGAGCCCTGGACGCCTGGCCCTTCGCCGACGTGCTGGGCTATTGCGGCCAGACGGTGGCTTGAGCGCGCTCAGCCCCGGTCGAGCACGCCCGCGCGATAATCCTCGAAGGCTTGCTGGATTTCCTCGCGGGTATTCATCACGAAGGGGCCGTATTGGACGATGGGCTCGCGAAGAGGCCGAGCCGCGGCGATGAGCAGCTCGCTCCGCCGGTTCCTCGCGCGCACGCGGAGCCGGCTGCCCGGGCCGAGCAGCGCCAGCCAGCCCTCCCCCACCGGCTTCGCCGCGTCCTCCGGCCCCAGGTCGACTTCCCCAGAGGACACGAAGGCGAAGGCAGTGTGGTCCGTTGGCGTATCGAGCTCGAAGGGTCGGTCATCCTCCAGCGCGAGGGTCAGCAGGAGCGGCTCCGTGGGCCGCTCACGCACGGGGCCTCGAAGTCCGTTCATGTGGCCCGCGATGACGCGCGCGCGGCTTCCGGACGGCGTCAGCCGCTCCTCCGCGAGCTGGTCAGGCGTATGGTCCTGATAGGCCGGCGAACACATCTTCTCCTTCGCGGGCAGGTTGAGCCAGAGCTGGAAGCCTGACATGAGGCCCTGCACCTGCTCGGGCATCTCCGAGTGGATGATGCCGCGCCCGGCGGTCATCCACTGCGAGCCACCTCCCGCGATGAGCCCACTGTTGCCACGACTGTCCCGGTGGCGCATCCGGCCGTCGAGCATGACCGTGACGGTCTCGAAGCCCCGGTGGGGATGATTGGGAAAGCCGTTGATGTAGGCACCCGGGTCGTCCGAGTGGAAGCGATCGAGCATGAGGAACGGGTCGAGGTTCCGCAGCGCGGACTGTCCAATGACCCGCGTCAGTCGAACCCCCGCGCCATCCGTGGCGGGAACACCTTCGAGCGTCCGCACCACGCCACGGTGAGACTTCAAGATGACCGCTTGAGCCTCCGAGCGCCGACAGCCGGCAACCGAGGCGGCGACGATGAGGCCCGATTGGTAGAGGAAGCTGCGGCGCGACGTGAAGGTCATGAAGGCCCTACCGGAAACCGGGTGTCCGCCCCAAGCCTCCTCCGGTATGCGCCCAGAGTCCATGCACGAGCCGGGGATCGAACCCGCTCCGGACGGTGCGAAACTCCCAGCAGAATCGCGCCCTTACCTCGTAACCGCCCGGAACGACTCAACTTCGATGTCCCGCCGCGTCCCCTGGTGTCCCGCCCTGTTCCGGCCCGTTCCGCAGTGTCCTGCGACATACGTGCAACATGGCGGGGCATGACGGAGACCGTCTTCAACCTGCGACGAGGGAGGCCGAGCTACCTGTCGCTCGGCCCCCTCGTCGTTCCTACGGTTGGACCGAGAGCGGCTTCAACAACCCCGCTCGGTCCAGCAACTCCCTCACCCGCTCAGCCAGCGCCACATGCTCCGGGTTGCTGGCGGTGAAGCGCTCGGGAGTGAGGACGATGAGGGTGCCCTTGCCCTCCACAGGTTCGATGCGCACTGGCGCGGGAAGCGGCGGCACCGTCCCCCGATGACGGGCAAGGTACGTCACCCATCCGACGTATGGCGACCTCGGGACATGTCCAACTTCGACCTTGTCGCGGTGTTCGTGCGACATCGCCACTCCCCAATCAGGCTCCCATGCAGCAGCGGTTTCTCGCAACATGTTCGACAAGACGGCCGCGTTCAAAACGCGGGCCGCATTGGTTCCGGGGCGGGGCAGATTGAACACGCATCGATTCACCGTCCGAGCATCGTAGCTCCCGCACCTGATCAGGAATCCGCAATCCTCGTGGGCCTTGGCCTCGCCGTTCCATCCACCGATACTGAACCCGATGTCTTCGAATACAGGGTCCCTACTCTTCTGGATGAACCGAATCAGCTCGTCATGAACTGGCCGAAGTGGACGCTTCAACGACGCGTTCAGCGACCTTGCCGTTTCGTACCAATGCGCCAAGGACGAATCAGCGGCAGAGAGACCCTTGAGAAAACTCTCCAACCGGTGTGCGCAGTCTTCGGGGCCTTCCCTTCGCGGCCCCCAGTATCCACCAGTGTAATAGGTTTCACTCACGGCTCTCACCTTCAAGGCAGTGGAGGTGTGAAGACGACCTCAATACCTTCAATCTCGTTATCCCTCAGTAGCTTCCGAATCGCGCTGGCAGCTTTCTCTTCTGCAACGTGCCACCGGATTTTTACTCCTTTGGCAGCTCGAAATTGCCTATCGGCCTGCTCGACAAGCGCCTTCGCACCTGAGTTATTGAACCAACGTTTCGGGTCGAGCCCCTCGAAGAACTTGGCATAGCCCGGCCCCTTCGCCTCCAGCAGCACGCCCTTCTCGTACCCATCGAACTTCACGCCTCCGCTGTCCCTGCCGACACCTCCGACCCAGTATGCCTCGTCCGCCGTGCGGCCTGTAACCTGTTCCTGGTAGCGCCGCGCTCGGGGCGACATGGACTCTTTCGCAGGTCCCCATTGTCCAGGCCCCTTCGACGGTCCACCTTGCTTCGCTGCCGTGCTCGCCCGCTGAAGGATGATGGCGGCTCCAGGTCCGCCGCTCAGCACCGCAGCGGCACGCCCCACCGGCACCGCCGCGCTCTCCATGGCGAGCACCCCTCTGGCGGACAACGCGAGCACTGGCACTTCCGCCGTGGCGAGGGCTGCCCCCTCCAACGTGCGCGTCGCGGCTGACACCGTCCCCCATGTGGCGATGAGGTTCGTCACCAGCTTGGAGACAGCTTGCACCTGCTCGCCCCTGGTCATGTACCGGAAGCGCTCCAGGTACTCGGGGGACGACTCCAGCAACGCCACCACAGCGGCGGGCAGCTCCCGGAGTGCCGCAAGGTTGTCCGCTGGCGACGTCGAGAAGAACTTCCCCACCGCGAGGGCGAGCCCGACGAAGGCTTCTTCCGCCCCATCCAGCGTGCGACTGATGACGTCTGCATCGTCGTGGACGTCCGCCAGAGGGAGTCCGCTCTCCTCCCGCAGTTCGCCGTTCAGCAGGCGGAAAACGCCCGTGCGCCCGTCATAGAAGCGGCCCAGCTCGAAGCCATGGGCGCGGAAGGCCCCGTCCTTCCACTCCACGTCACCCACCCGTTGCTGCGTCCTCCCGGTTCGCACCCACGCAAGCCGCCCGTCAGGCC
>JAFAAN010000047.1 GCA_023426545.1 Pseudomonadota bacterium | reverse complement strand
GGGGGGCCGCCCCCCCCCCCCCCCCCCGGAGCATGGCGGCGGCCCGCTCCTCCCCGGTCACCTCTCGGGGTCCACGCGCTTCCTACGTTTGCACGAGGCCCCTCCCGCGCGCTGACGCGGGCAGCCGACTGGAACCGCGGGGCCCAGGGGGACCACCATGGCCGACGTACAGCAGCCCTTCCTCACCGACATCACCGAGATTCGCCGCCGGGCCCGGGAACACCTCGAGGAAGGCGCCATCACCGAGGACTACGAGGGCGACGTCAACGCCACCGTCAAGCTGCTCAACGACGCGCTGGCGACGGAGATCGTCTGTGTCCTGCGATACACCTACCACTATATCTCAGCGGTGGGCATCCAGAGCGAGTCCGTGAAGAGCGAGTTCGGCGAGCATGCGCGCGAGGAGCAGCAGCACGCGCTGCGGATCGCCGAGCGCATCAACCAGCTCGGCGGCAAGCCGGACTTCAACCCCGAAGGGCTCCTGTCCCGCAGCGCCAGCCAGTACGCCGAAGGCCAGAACCTGGTGGACATGATCAAGGAGAACCTCATCGCCGAGCGCATCGCCATCCAGACGTACCAGGAGATGGTGCGCTACTTCGCCAACCATGACCCGACGACGCGGCGGCTGATGGAGGACATCCTCTCCAAGGAGGAGGAGCACGCCAACGACATGCACGACCTGCTCGTCGCGCACCAGGGCAGACCACCCCTGAGGAGCTGAGGGGCGCGTCCCTGGCCGCCCCGCGCGCACCCGGTATATGGTGGTGCGCGACACGACCCGGGGGGCGGCATGCGCAGGCTCTTCACCAGCGCGAGCGGACTGTGCGCGCGGCACCCGGTGGCCCTCGGTGCCGCCGCGACGTTTGGCCTGAGCCTGCTGCTCCGGTGGCTCTTCCTCCAGGCCGCACCCGACCGGACGTGGCCCTTCTCCATCTTCTTCCACGGGGACGCGCGCTTCTTCCACGCGTACGCGGTCGACCTCGCGCGCGGGCAGCCCGGCCCCGCGGCCCTGCCCTACCACCCGCCCCTCTTTCCCTGGCTCCTGGGGCTGCTCTACCGCGTGCTGGGGATGCCGCAGGGCAGTGCCTATCCCTACAAGCTCGCGCTCGCGGTGCTCAACGCGGCCACCGTCGCCTTCACCTGGTGGTGGTGGCGCCGGGTGCTGGGCACGGGTTGGAGCCTGCTGGGCGCGGCCCTCTTCGCGGGCAGCTTCGGCTGGCTCGTGCTGTCCACCACGTACAGCAACGAGGTGCTCTACGCCCTCTTCCTGTCAGCCACCTGCGCGCTCATGCTCCAGCACCGCGCCGGGCCCTCGGCGTGGGGCGCGGTGCTGCTGGGCGCGGTCATGGGCCTGGGCGCCCTCACCCGCGCCGAGCACCTCTACCTGTGGCCATTCCTGCTCGCGTGGGCGTGGCTCCAGCGCGGCGCCACGCCGGCGCGCACCTGGGCCCTGCGCTGGGGCGCGGCGCTGCTCGTCACCGCCGTCGTGCTGGCGCCCTGGGCCGTCCACAACGCGCGCGTCCTGCGCGAGCTCAACGCCCGGACGCCACACCTGGAGCCCCTGCCGGTGCTGGCGCCCATCACCGTCTATGGCCCCATCAACTTCGCCATGGCGAACCACCCCACGGCGACCGGCGGCTTCACGCCTGACAGCGTCAACCAGGCCGGCCAGGACGGCTTCCTCGACGTGGCCAACCCCGCACAGCGGCACCTGCTGCTGCATGGGTACGCCGAGGGCCTCACCTGGATGCGGGACCACCCCCTCGACGCGGCGCGCCTGTGGGTGGCCAAGCTGGACCGCTGCCTGGACGGCTTCCGGCTGGGGCTCGGCATCGCCAACTGGCCCGCCGGACTGAGCGGCGCGAGGGCCCCCGTGGACGTCTTCGTCCCGGAGGGCGCGTGGCTCAAGTGGCCCCTCACGCTGCTGCTGCTCGCGGGCGCCGCGCTGTCGCTGCGCCCCGCATGGCGGGACGCCGCCCTCTTCACAGCGGTGCTCCTGCACCGCGCCCTCATCACCGTCGCCTTCTTCGGCTACACGCGCGGGTTGCTCGCCATCTTCCCGGCGCTCATCCCGCTGCTGCTGCTCCCGCTCGTGGCGCTCGCCACCCGTGCGCCCGTGCGCCCGTGGGCCGCGCGGCTCCCCGCCTTTGCCGCCGCCCTGCTCCTGGTGCTCTGGCTGGAGGCGGGCGCCCTCGCGCTGGCCGCCCCCCGGCGCTTCATGGCCAGCGGCAGCACCGACCGCGCCAGCGGAAAGCTCATCCAGGACGACTGGGTGCGCATCTGGCCCGGGTGAGCCCCGCGCTGCCCCGCAAGGAAAACTTCAAGCCGGCGACATGACGCCTCGCGTGCGGCAGACCGTTGCCGCCCCCACCACACCAACAGTGAACACTTCCAACCCTTGTTATCCTTGAAGTTCCATCTGCCTGGATAAGCTAAGGAATACCGCGTATTCAGCTTTGTTTGCGCACCCGGTATCTGCGTTCCGAGCTCCGTCCAGGAGCCACCGCGCGGGCACGTCCCCGCGGTTCCGTAGAGGAGAAACGCATGCGCCACACACGGGTGTCAGCAGCATGTCTCGTCCTGCTCCTAGCATCGACAACATGGGCCTTCCAGCCACCTGACAAGGGACAGAGCGCCGTCGCAGACAAGGCCTTCTTCAAGCCGGAGCTGTACCTCCCCATCCAGAACATGCCGTTGCAGCAGGCCCGTCAGCGCATGCATTCCCTCAGCGCCGACGCTTGGGATGACTTCTTCAAGCGCAACGGGCGTGAGTTCAATGTCTACCTCGACCCGCGCACCGGCACGCCCACCTCGGTGCAGGGCACCATCCCCGTCATCCCAGGCAACGGCTACAACAACAAGGTCACGCTGGACGAGGTCCGCGAGGCCATTGGCCGCTCCATCCCAGACGTGGACGAGAGCGCCGTCGCCGACATCATCTTCAAGTTCATCGCGGACAACCAGGCGGCCTTCAACATCGACCTGATGCAGCTGGGCAGCCCGCGGGTGACGCGCATCCACGACAACCTCATCCAGGTCCACATCGGCCAGCAGGTCAACGGCGTCCCCGTGCGCCACGGGCGCATCGCGGCCACCATCAGCCACGGCAACCTCATCCTCGTGGGCACCGAGGCCTGGGCCAACGTGCGCATCGATACCCGCCCCCAGCTGGCGCCCCAGGACGCGCTGGTGGCCGGTAACGGCTTCGTGGGGCTGAACGCCAGCCCGCAGACGCTGTGGCAGCAGCCCACGCTCGAGATTGCCCCCGTGGCCCTCCAGGGCGAGTCCTTCCAAGGCGCCGTGGGTACCGGCTACGAGCACCGGCTCGTCTACACGTATGGCTTCTCCGAGGTGGAGGGCCACCAGCGCTGGAAGACGACGGTCGACGCCCACACCGGCGAGGTGCTCGCCATCGAGGACGACAACCACTACTTCGACGCGCAGATGAAGGGCGGCGTGTACCCGTCCACCAACATCGGCACCTGCGCCTCCAACGAGACGTGCGGCACCATGCAGCCCAACACGCCCATGCCCTGGGCCAACACGGGCATGGCGGCTCCCAACAACTTCACCAACGGCGCCGGCATCGTGAACTACACGTCCGGCACCGTCACCACGACGCTGTCGGGCAAGTACGTTCGCGTCAGCGATAGCTGCGGCGCCGTCAACGTCAGCTCCACCACGGGCAACCTCAACCTGGGCGGCGTGAACAACGACCACGACTGCACCGTGCCCGCGGGCACCTCGGCTGGCAACACCGCCGCGTCGCGCTCCAGCTTCTACGAGCTGAACAAGCTGGCCGAGCAGGCCCGCGGATGGCTGCCCACCAACACCTGGCTCCAGGGCCAGCTCGTCTCCAACGTCAACATCAACAGCACCTGCAACGCCTTCTGGAACGGCAGCTCCGTGAACTTCTACCGGAGCGGCGGCGGCTGCCGGAACACCGGTGAGATTGGCGCCGTGTTCGACCACGAGTGGGGCCACGGCATCGACGACTTCGACGCCAACGGCACGCTCAGCAACTCGTCGGAGGGCTACGCGGACATCGCGGCCATCTACCGCCTGCAGACGTCCTGCGTGGGCTACGGCTTCTTCCAGACGGTCAACACCGGCTGCGGCCTGACGCCGGACGGCACGGGCTACAACCAGCAGGAGTCGCAGGTCTCCGGCAAGTCGTGGTGCAACACGCGCTGCTCTGGCGTGCGCGATGCGGACTGGGCCGCCAGCGTCCCCAACGTCCCCGCCACGCCGCAGAACTTCGTGTGCCCCATGTGCAGCTCCGGCACCGGCCCGTGCAGCCGGCAGGTCCACTGCGCCGCCTCGCCCGTGCGCCAGGCCGCCTGGGACTTCGTCACCCGTGACCTGACGGCGCCGCCGTTCAACTACGACTCCAACACCGCCTTCATCATCGGCAACAAGGTCTTCTACCAGGGCAGCGGCAACGTGGGCACGTGGCACGCCTGCAACTGCACGGCCGGCACGTCCGACGGCTGCGGCGCCACCAACGGCTACATGCAGTGGCTGGCCGCGGACGACGACGACGGCAACCTCGCCAACGGCACGCCGCACATGTCCGCCATCTACGCGGCCTACGACCGGCACCGCATCGCCTGCTCGACGCCGACGGTGACCAACAGCGGCTGCGCGGCCGGCCCCACCGCGGCCCCCGCCAACACCACCGCCACCCCGGGTGACGGCTCGGTGAGCCTGAACTGGAATGCGTCTTCCGGCGCCAACCAGTACTGGGTGATGAAGACGGAGGGCTTCGCGGGCTGCGACTTCGGCAAGGCGAAGGTCGCCACCGTCACCGGCACCAGCTACACCGACACCGAGGTCGCCAACGGTCGGCAGTACTGCTACTCCATCGTCCCGGCCTCCTCCAATGCGTGCTTCGGCGAGGCCAGCGCCTGCACCTGCGCCACGCCCGTCTGCGCCGCGCCGGGCACGGCCGTGCTCGCCACGCCGTCCAACGGCGCCTCCGGCGTGGGCCTCACCGCGGTGCTGGACTGGAACGACGTGAGCGGCGCGTCCACGTACGAGGTGCAGGTCGCCACCGACGCGGCCTTCACCAACGTGGTGGCCAGCACCTCCTCGCTGAGCGCCAGCACCTGGACGGTGACGCCGCCCCTGGCCACCAGCACCACCTTCTACTGGCGCGTGCGGGCCAGCAACTCGTGTGGTGGCGTGGGCGCCTGGTCCTCCGCGTCCTCCTTCACCACGCGCGGCTGCGTCGCCCTCGCGGCCCCCACGCCGAGCAGCCCCGCCGACGGCGCCACCGGCGTTGGCACCGCCGCCCTGCTCGACTGGAGCGACGTGCCCAACGCCGCCACCTACGAGGTCCAGGTGGCGACCGACGCCGCCTTCACCAACGTGGTCCGCTCCGCCTCCGCGCTGTCGGCGAGCAGTTGGACGGCGTCCCCCGCGCTCAGCAGCAGCACCACCTACTACTGGCGTGCCCGCGCCGCGGACTCCTGCGGCACCAGCGCCTACAGCGCCACCCGCAGCTTCACCACCACCAACATCTGCATGCCGGTGGCCGCCGCCTACAACAGCACGCTGCGGGCCCCGTCCTGCGGCAACGTGTGCGGGTGTGACACGGGCACGACGCTCGTCAACGGCCGCGGCACCATGTCCGGCGGCTCCGAGCCCAACCAGCCCAACACCATCAACAACTCCTGCGCGGACGGCGCCTCCGGCACCTACCACAGCGATGAGAGCGTCGACCGCGTCCTCATCCGCACCGTGGACCACAGCCCGTTCTCCGTGGGCAAGCAGGTGACGGCCGAGGTGACGGTGTGGTGCTGGGGCTCGACGGACCGCTTCGACCTCTACTACACGACCAACGCGTCGGCCCCCTCGTGGACGGCGCTGACCACCGACGTGGCCTGCACGGGCAGCGGTGCGCGGACCTTCACGCACACCTTCAACCTGGGCGCCAACGCCGGCAACCACGCCATCCGCGCGCAGTTCCGCTACGGAGGCACGGCGAGCGCGTGCACCTCGGGCAGCTTCAACGACCGCGACGACCTCGTCTTCGGCGTGGCGGCCTCCGTGGCCTCCGCGACGCCGGCGAGCCCGCGCACCGTGCAGGGCCGCTCGACGCAGGCGACCCGCTGATGGCGGCGTAGCTCCGAAGGGCTCCCGGGCCGCGCCGCCGGGAGCCCTCTTCATTCGCACGTGACGCCGCTCAATGGTGCGGCTTCGGGCCCTCCGGTGGCGGAGGCTCCTCCCCGGAGGGCGCGTGCTTCGGGGGCTCCTCCAGGGGCCCCGCGAAGAGCAGCCCCTCTTCCACGGCACCCCGGCCCGGCTCCCGCCGCGCGGCCTCGTGCCGGTGCGTCCGCCGCCAGGCGTCGCGGCGCAGCCCGAGCACCTCCTGCACCAGCACCTGCGCCGCCGCGGCCAGGGGCACCGCCAGCACGACGCCCCGCAGCCCCGCAAGTGCGCCGCCGCTCAGCGCCACGATGGAGATGAGCAGCGGGTTCATCTTGATGGCGCGCCGCTGAATCATGGGGCCCAGGACGTGGGACTCCAGCTGTTGATACACGATGAACACGGCCACCGCGATGAGCGCCGCTTTGAGGCCCACCGCCGCCAGCGTCACGACGCCCACCAGCACGGCGCTGATGATGCTGCCCAGGAAGGGAATGACGCCCATGAGCATCACCGCCAGGCCCAGCGGCAGGAAATAGGGCACGCCCTGGATGAGCGCGATGGTGGCCGCCACCGTTCCACCTACCGTCATCACCAGCAGGGTTCCCGCCAGGTAGTTGGCCACGGCCTTGCGCATCCGCGACACCAGCAGCCGGACGCGGGGCTGGCGGCGCGGCGACACCCACTGGAGGATGCTCTCGTAGAGGTCCTCGCCGAACAGCAGGCTGAACACCGTGAGGACCACCACGGTGACGCCCGCCGCCACCAGCGCCAGCGTGGAGGACAGGAAGTCGATGAGGCGGCCCGCGACGTCCGAGGGCTCGAAGTGGAGGAGGTCCTCCGGATGGACCTGGACGCCGTACCGCGCGCTCAGCTCCTGCACCCAGCGGGACTCCGCGAGCCGCTCCAGCGTGGCGGGCATCGTCTGGACCAGCCCCTGGAGCTGGTTGACGAGCATGGGCACGAGCGAGCCCACCAGGACGCCCATCGCCCCCAGCATCAGCAACCCCATGGCGGCCACCGCCGCGGCGCGCGGCAGCCCCCAGCGCGTCAGCCAGCGCACCAGGGGGCTCAACGCGATGGAGAGCAGCAGCACGACGGCCAGCAGCGTGAGCACGGGGTACAGCGCCCGGAGCACTGTCCAGCACAGGACCAGGAGCAGGACCTGGAGTCCGACGGTCCAGACCGTGCGCGGTGGCACATAGACAGGAAGCTGCCGGCGCGAGGACCTCATGCCTCACAAGGTAGGCTGGGGTCGTCCGGACGCCAGGCAACCGCGGTCATGCCTGCGAATCAGCCGACATGGGCGCGCTCGAACTTCGCGTGGTTGGCGAGCGCGGTGGTGCAGCGGGCAGGCGGCCGAGCGCCCGCTCTGGTGGTCGGGGCCATGGCAGGCCACGCCGCGCCTGAAGCCAACCCATGCCACAGGGGCGGGCAGGCCCCACCCTTGAGTCCGATGCGCAGGCGGCGCAACCTGCACGAGCCATGTCCGATAATCCCCAGACCCACCCGAGGTCCCGGAGTGTGGAGGGTGACGCGATGTGGATTGAAGCCATCGTCATGCCCCGGCAGAGCGCTTCGCCGTATCAACCATCGCCTCGCCGCAAGCGCGGCGCCGCCGTCCGGACAGCACCGCCGGACCGCCGGTCGGCCTACGAGGCCGCGCTGGACGAGGGGCGCCGGTTCCGCGACGCCGTGCTGGCCTTCCTCATGGCCCATCACCTCATGGACGCGGTCCGGTGGGTCAGCGAGCCGGGGACGATGCCCCTCGTCACGCTCCACTGCACGCACATCGTCCTCGAGCGCCTGCGGCAGGCGCCCGAGTTCGAAGCCGGACTGTCGGTGAGCTTCGAGGTCCCCGCCTGACGGCGCGCGCCCGCGGCCGCCTCAGGGCACGGGGACGAAGCGGTAGAGCGCGCTCTCGACGTCCGACGTCAGGTAGATGGTTCCCGAAGCGCCCACCGCGACCCCGGTGGGGAGATAGCCAGGGGGCAGTCCCCCACTCTCGGGGAGCCCGATGCGCAGTCCACTGGCGAGCACGGTCAGCCGGCCCGTGCGCGGGTCGATGCGCACCAGCCGCTTGCGGCCCACCTCCGCGACAATCAATCCACCATCCGGATGCCGGGCGATGCCTTCGGGCGCCTTGAGGCCCTTGGCCACCGTGCGCCTGCCCCCACCCGACAGGCCCACCCACGTCACCTTCCCCGCGCGAACCTCGGTGACGTACACGCCCGGCATCTCCCCCGTCGTGTCGGCCACGAGGCCCACGGGCCCCCCGAGCCCCTCCGCGAGCACCGTCGTCGTCGCGGGTTCGGCGGTCACCACACGGACGAGCCGGCCCGTCGCGGCCTCCGCGACGAGCAGCGACGCGTCATCGAGCTCGATGGCTGCCTGGGCGCCATTCGCATGGGGAATCGTCCGCAGGAGCGCACCGGTCTCCCGGTCCAGCACCTGGATGCTGCTCTGGTTGCCCAGGTAGGCCGTGCTCAGCACCACGTGCTTCGCGCCCACGCTGACGTTCATGGGGAAGTTCAGCTGGGACGAGAGGACGCGGGTCGTCTGCGTCACCCTGCCATCGCGTCCGCCCACCCTGCGAAGGGCATACACATCCGCGACGTACAGCGTCTCCTCGGGGTCATCCGGCGCGACGGCGATGCCGGAAGGGACGGACAGGCGCGACTCGACCAGGAGGCGGCTGGAGCCATCCGCGGGATTGACCACGCGGATGTCGTTGTCGACCATGTTGGACACGTACACCTGGTCATCCGGCCCCACGGCCAGGTTGTCGAGCCCGGTGGGCAGCTTCGCGACGAGCTCCTTCTCGCCCGAAGGCAGCCGGACCCGCGCCAGCTCCCCCGTCGCCGCGTCGACGACGTAGAGGCTCTCCCGGCGCGCGTCGAAGTTGACCGCGACCGGCACCACGAAGCCCCCCGCCACGGGCTCGATGCGGCCCGTGTCCACGTCCACGCGGGCGATCTGCCCCTTGAGCAGGAGCGGTCCATACAGGCGGTCATCCGGACCGAACTCGAACCCGTTGAGGAAGCCGGGCTCGGAGATGACCTTCCGGGGCGGCTTGCGTCCATCCGGGTCCACCTCCCACAGCGCATCTCCCCGCCCGAGCTGCGTCACGTAGAGCCTGCCGTCACCGCGGAAGGCCAGCGAGTTGAGGCCCGGCAGCTCCCTGGCGATGACTCGCGTTCTTCCGTCAGGGGTTCGCCGCATCAACTGGCCGGTGAAGTAGCCCGTCCAGTAGACCGAGCCGTCAGGCCCCAGCGCCACGTCATCCGCGCCGCCCAGGGGAGGCCCCACGAGCGTGCTCACCGCGCCCGTGCTCAGATTGACCGAATGGACCGACTGGCCCAGCAGGTTGCTGGCCAGCAGGTTCCCCTTTCCGTCCACGGCCAGGCCGTGAACGCCCTGGAAGGGCGAACCGGCCACCACCACCTCCTGGCGGTAGGCCCTGGGCGAGGCCGCGAGGACGGGACTGCCCTCCAACAACAGACACGCGGCCAACGCGCCGGAGAGACATCGGAACAAGGTAGGCGTCATGGATTGGGCCCCGCCTCGCCCCGCGTGAGCTCCAGGCCCGCCAGCTCATCGCCCTGGCGCCACGTTCGCAAGACGTCGATGAAGGAGAGCGTGTCTCCTCCGAAGGTCGCGTAGCGCACGGCGTTCGGCCCCGGGTTGACGCCCTCGTTGTTGTAGTAGCCAGGCGTGCACTCCGCCCCCCCGAAGGAGCCCCCCGTCGCGAGCCGGGCGAGGATCACCTCCCACCATTGCTGCTGTGCCTGCGCCGACGGCTCCATCACCTCGACGCCTCGCGCGAGGCACCGCTCGACGATGTAGGCGGCGTGCCGCGACTGTTCGTCGAGGATGTGCACGAAGTTGATCGCCCAGCCACTCTGCGTCGTGGAGAACATCATCAGGTTCGGGAAGCCACGGCTGTGCATGCCGTGCAGCGTCGCCGGCCCATCGGCCCAGCTCTCCCGAAGAGACGTGCCTCCACGTCCGCGGATGTCGAAGCCCAGCCGCTGGGTGTAGTCGCCCGTGACCTCGAAGCCCGAAGCGTAGATGAGACAGTCGACCGCGTATTCCCTGCCCTTGACCACCACGCCAGCCGGGGTGATGCGCTCCACGCCCTTGCCGTCGGTGTCGACGAGCTGGACGTTGGGACGGTTGAACGTGTCCAGGTACTCGTCATGGAAGCAGGGCCGCTTGCACAGCTGATTGTAATAAGGCTTGAGCGCCTCGGCCGTCGCGGTGTCCTTGACGATGGCATCCACCCGCGCGCGGATCTCCTCCATCTTCCGGTAGTCGGCCAGTTGGCGAAGCGCCGCCGCCTCCTCGGGTGTCCGGGCCTGCTGGGTCGCCGGATCCTCGAAGATATAGGTCCAGCCATCCTGGACCCTGTCGACCTCCATCGGGCGCCCGGAGACAATCGCGGAGAAGTTGCGGATGCGCTCCTCCTGCCAGCCAGGCTGGAGCGTCTTGGCCCAGGACTCGTCCGTTGGCCGGTTGCCGCGAACCCCAACGCCAGAAGGCGTGCGCTGAAAGACGTAGAGCTGCCGGGCCGCCGCGCCCAAGTGGGGAATCGCCTGGACCGCCGTCGCCCCCGTGCCGATGATGCCCACGCGCTTGTCACGCAGCCGCGTCATGTGGCTCATGGGACTGCCGCCGGTGTAGCCATAGTCCCAGCGGCTGGTGTGGAAACAGTGCCCCTGGAAGGTCTCGATCCCAGGGATGCCGGGCAGCTTCGCCTTGTGGAGGATGCCGCCCGCGATGATGACGAACCGCGCCGCCAGCAGGTCCCCCCGGTCCGTCGTGACCTTCCAGCGCCGTGCGGGCTCATCCCAGTCCATGGACTGGACCAGCGTCTGGAACAGCGCGGCCTCGTACAGCTCGAAGTGCCGTCCAATGCGCTGGCAGTGGGCGAAGATCTCCGGCGCCCTGGCGTACTTCTCCGTGGGCATGTAGCCGGTCTCTTCGAGCAGCGGCATGTAGATGTAAGACTCCACATCGCAAGCCGCGCCCGGATAGCGGTTCCAATACCAGGTGCCGCCGAAGTCGCCGCCCTTCTCGACGATGCGGAAGGAGTTCACGCCCGCCTGACGCAGCCGCGCCGCCGAGAGCATCCCGCCAAAGCCGCCCCCCACGATCAACACGTCTATCTTCTCGGTCAGCGCGGGCCGCGAGAAGCCCGGCTCGACGTAGGGGTCCTTGTCGAAGTCCGCGAAGACTCCCTTCAGGGGGATGTACTGGGCATTGCCGTCGGGGCGCAGCCGCTTCTCCCGCTCGGCGCGGTACTTCTCCCTCAAGGCTTCCGGAGAGAAAGAGAGCTCCCCCTGCTTCGTCGCAGACATCCGCACACATCCTTTCAGGTCGAAAGCCACGCGATGTACACGGCCGTGTACATCGATAGACATAACTCAACCGGAATTATAAGTAAACCGAGATGACCCTGCCCCGCCCCACCCTTGCAAAGCCAGCCGTGCGCCAGCGAGATGCCGAGCGCACACGGGCCGCGTTGATGACCGCCGCTCGGACGCTCTTCTCCACACGAGGCTTCGCCAACACCGGCGTGCGGGACATCGCGGCCCTGGCCGGGGTCAACTCCTCACTCGTCGGCCGCTACTTCGGCTCGAAGCACGGGCTGTACCGGGAGACGTTGGCGCAGGTGCTCGACATCACGCCCTTGCTTCAGCTCGACAGGCGCCACTTTGGAGAGACGGTGGTGTCCCTCCTCCTCGGCGCGCACGACGCCCCCGGGCCGCTGGCCATGCTCATCCTTTCGGCGTCCGACCCCGAGGCACACGCGACGAGCGTCGAGCTGCTCCAGCAGAAGGTCATCGTCCCCCTGGCCCGCTGGCTGGGCCCTCCGGACGGTGAGGGGCGTGCGGCGCGGCTCCACGTCCTCTGGAGCGGCCTGCTCGTCAGTCAAAGGCTGCTGCCCGTCCAACAACGCTCAATGGCACGCAACAACTCCACCCACCGGTGGCTGGAGTCCGCCATCCAGGCCGTCGTCGATGAGGGCGGAACCTGAGAGGGACGGCACGCCGCAACGCCAGCTCATCCCTCACGAGCCGCCCCCCATCGACGGGGCGCGCGGTCGTGGTAGCCGGCGCATGTCCTCCCCATCGGCTACGGTCGCAGCTCATTGAGCTGCGTCAACCGTCTCTGGAGTCGATCATGTCGTCACCCCGTCTGCTAGCGCCTCTACTCGTCCTGCTCCTGTTGACCGCCTGCTCCGGCGACGACCCCACCCCCACCCCGGTAGACAGCGGCGTCACCACGGATGCGGGCACGGAGCCAGATGCCGGCACAGAGTCAGATGCCGGCACAGAGTCAGATGCCGGCACGGACCCGGACGCAGGGCAGGACGGCGCGCTGGGCATCACCACGGAGACGCTGACCGGAGGCACCGTCGGCAGGCCCTATTCCGTCACCCTCACCGCCACGGGCGGCCGAGCGCCCCTGAGCTGGAGCGTCACCGGGGGCACCACGCCCGCGGGGCTCACCCTCTCCACCTCGGGCACGCTGTCCGGCACACCCGCCCAGGCCGCGGACAGCACCTTCTCCATCACGGTGGAGGACGCGGATGGACAGCGCGCCTCGCGGGAGCTGACGCTCTCCGTGAGCGCCGCGGGCGCGCCCGTGTTCACCGTGGGCCAGTGGAACCTGACGTACTTCGGCTCCGACACACGCGGTCCGGTGAACTCCTCCTCGGACGGCGGGACGTCCGATGACCTCCAGATTGCCGGGGCGCGCGACATCATGCGCGGCGTGGGCGCCAATCTCTGGGCGCTGGTGGAGATGGTGGACGCCGCCGACTTCGAGCGGCTCAAGGCCCAGCTCCCCGGCTTCGACGGCTTCCTCGCCAACGACGCCACCTTCGTCACCGGCGGCACGTCGCCGTACGGCACGAACAGCCAGAAGCCGGGCGTGCTCTATGACAGCTCCCTCACCTTCCAGAGCGCGAGCCTGGTCCGCATCGGCAACATCAGCGACTTCGCCGACCGCCCGCCGCTCCGCGTGGACTTCACCACGGAGATTCAGGGCGAGCAGGCGCCGCTGACCGTCATCGTCGTCCACATGCGCGCCGACAGCAGCGACCCCACGGGCCCACGTGACGCGAGGGAGCGCGCCGCCGCGGCGCTCAAGGCGTACCTCGATGACGAACTGCCCACCCAGCACGTCTTCGTCCTCGGTGACTGGAACGACGACGTGGACGAGTCCATCTCGCTCGACCCCAGCACCCAGGCGCCGCTGCCCACGCCCTACCAGAACTTCGTCTCCGACCCCGCGCGCTACACCTTCATCACCCGGGAGCTGTCGCTGGCGGGCGGCGCCACCACCATCGGCTTCGAGAACATCGTCGACCACACGCTGGCCAGCAACGAGGTGGCGGACCGCTACCTCCCCGGCTCCGCGCACGTCCTCTACGTGGACGACGGGTTCCCCGACTTCCTCAACGTGGTGAGCGACCACCGCCCCGTCGTCAGCGGCTATGCCTTCAGCGGCGAGGCGGGGCCCTTCGTGCGCCTGAAGGCGCCTCACGGCGGGACGTACCAGGGCGGCAGCACGCTGCCCATCACCTGGACGTCCTGGGGCGTGGGCGAGGTGCGCGTCGAGGTCTCCATGAACGGCGGCTCGGACTGGAGCGTGGTGGCGGCCTCTGTCCCCGCGGCCCAGGGCCGCTACGCCTGGACGGCTCCGGCAGTGGACGCCTCGGAGGTGCGCGTGCGCGTGGTGGATGCCCATGAGCCCGCGCGCGCGGACATGAGCGACGAGGCGTTGACCCTCGTCGGCGGGCCCGCGCGCGTGTTCATCAACGAGGTGCTCGCCCACGAGGGGACGCAGACCTCGGCCCACGAGTTCGTCGAGCTGGTCAACGCGAGCCCCTTCCCGGTGGACCTCTCCGGCTGGACGTTGTGGGACGCGACGAACGGCGCCGCGCGCCACGTCTTCGCCTCGGGCACGCAGCTGGGAGGCGGCAAGGCCGTCGTCGTGTTCGGCGGCGCCGCCGCGGTGCCCGTGGGACAGGCGAACGCGGTGGCGGCGTCCGGGGGCCTGCTCGGCCTGGGGAACACCAGTGACTCCGTGCGGCTGCGGCGCCCGGACAGCTCGCTGGTGGACCAGTTCGACTACGCGTCCACCGTGCCGGGCGTCTCCGCCAACCGCTCGCCCGACGCGACGCCGGACGCGAGCTTCGTCCCGCATGACGCGC
The DNA here is from genome assembly GCA_023426545.1 of Pseudomonadota bacterium. GTDB lineage: Bacteria > Myxococcota > Myxococcia > Myxococcales > Myxococcaceae > Myxococcus. The sequence goes on along the minus strand of JAFAAN010000047.1, from coordinate 40,141 downwards.
TGCCTGCCGGCCTCCCGAGCTCCCCGGGCCTGCGCGCGGACGGCACCGCGTTCTGACCGCACGGGCGCGCCGCGGGGCTCATCGCGAGCTCACGCGGCGCGGCCGGAGCACCGCCCCAGGCGGCGTCACGGCACGAAGAGCAGGCGCGACGCCTGCTGCACCCAGGCCCGCCGCGTATCGAGCGTGCCGAAGTCCAGCAGGATGAACTGGTCGAACAGCCGGGGCATCATCGCCAGCAGGCTGAGCGAGGACCAGACCTGGGTCAGCGCCAGCCGCAGCCGGTTGTCCGGCAGGTGAGGCGCCGCTGGCGCCAGCCGCGCCGCCAGCTCTCCCAGGAACGCGTTGAGGCGCTGGATGGCCTGGCCGTCATAGCGCTGCTGCGCCAGCGCCTCGTGGAAGTGCGCGTGGGCGATGTAGGGATAGCGGAGGGAGTTGCACAGGAGGTCCGCGAGCAGCGTCTCGAAGGCCTCCCGGATGCCGAGCCCCTCCAGCCGGAGCCGGTCGAAGTCCACGAGGACGTTCCCGAAGGCCTCGTCCAGCGTCTGCTCCAGCGCCAGGGCGACCAGCTTCTCCTTGCTCCGGAAGTAGTAGCTGATGGCCGCGCTGTTCACCTGCGCCTCGCGGGCAATCTCCCGGATGCCCGTCGCGGCCAGGCCGTCCCGGCCGATGCACACGACGGTCGCCCGGAGGATGCGCTCCCGGGCTTCCTGCTCCTTCGTCCCCATCCCTGCAAACCCCTGAAACGGCGTGAGTCCGCGCCTGCGCTTGACAGCAGCGCGGAATTCAATCTACTGATTCAATCAACAGATTAACCCCGGAGATTGAATCCCATGGTCAAGCCCGAAGGCGAAACTACCGCAGGAAGACCTTCCCGACGAGGCGTGCTGCTGGGGGCGGGGCTTTTCGCAGGTGGCGCGGCGGCCGCGCTGGGGCTGCGAAGCGCGCTGGTCCCGGCGTCCCAGGACGTGCAGGGCATCAATCCCCGCGGGAACGCCTGGTACGACATCCGGCTGACGGGGGACGGGCTGATGGACAACCAGGTGCTGTGGTTCCTCGGCCATGCCACCCACGGGCAGAGCGACGTGGGGGAGGTGCTGGAGACGGCCAGCCGCATCCGCCCCGGCGATGAGCAGAGCTGGTTCGATGCGTGGCGGAAGACGGCGCAGCGGGTCCACGGACAGGCCCAGGACGCCGAGGCTCGCGGCCACCTGCTGAGCGCCGGTCAGGCCTATTCGCGGGCCGCGAACTACTACCGCGCGGCGACGATGCACTACACGGACCTGGAGGACCCGCGGACGCTCGAGGTGACGCATCACGCCGCCGCCACGTTCGAGAAGTCCAACGGGCTGCTCGGCCTCGACGTGCAGCCGCTCGCCATCCCCTATGAGGGCACCACGCTGGCGGCGTACTTCGTGCGTTCGCCGCACGCGAAGCCGAGCGCGCCCGTCCTCCTCCTCCATCAGGGGCTGCACGCCTGGCCCGAGGAGACGAAGTGGGTCTGGGAGGGCGCCGCGCGGCGTGGCTACCACGTGCTGATGTTCCACGGCCCCGGCCAGGGGCGCTCGCTGCGCGAGCACCGGCTGAGCTTCCGGCCGGACTGGGAGAAGGCCGTCAGCCCGGTGGTGGACGCGGCGGAGCGCATCAGCGGCGTGGACCCCCAGCGCATCCTCCTCATGGGCCTGTCCTTCGGCGGCGCGCTGGCGCCGCGAGCCGCCGCCTTCGAGCCGCGCATCGCGCTGTGCATCGCCAACCCGGGCGTCCTCAGCTGGTGGGAGTCCACCAGCTCGCACTTCAACCGCTTCCTCCCGGGCTCGCTGGCGCTGCTGAAGTCCCACCCGGAGCGGTTCGACCAGGCCATCACCGCGCTCGCGGACCGCTGGCCCACCGCCCAGTACTGGCTGCGCGACGTGTATTGGAAGCACGGCGCACGGACGCCGTCCGAGCTCTTCCGCAAGCTGGAGGAGTTCAACAACGAGGCCATCGTCGACCGCATCCGCTGCCCGGTGCTCATCATGGAGGGCGAAGCGGAGGACGCCTCGCCGGGGCAGTCGCAGAAGCTCTACGACGCGCTCCGAGGGCCCAAGCACCTGATGCACTTCACGCACGACGAGGCCGCGCCCCTGCACTGCCAGGCGGCGGCCACGGCGCTGGCGGAAGCGCGCCTGTTCGACTGGCTGGACGAAAACGTCTGAGGCACCGCCATGACCCCGCTCCTCACTGCCGTCCTCGGCGTCCTCCTCGTGGCCACTCCGGACGAGGCCCCGGAGGGGCGATTCAGCATCGTCCCCTTCGCGCTGCCCGCGTACCAGCCGGAGACGAGCTTCCTGCTGGGCGGCGCCGCGTCGCTCATCTACCAGCCCCCGGCCTCCGAGGGCGGCAGGGAGTCCCAGGTGATGCTGGCCGCGGCCGCGAGCACGCGAGGCCAGTTCACCGTGCTGCTCCAGCCCGACGTGAACCTGCTCGGGGACCGGCTCAACCTGACGGCCACCGCCAGCGCGGCACGCTTCCCGGACCGCTTCTTCGGCATGGGCGCACGCACGCGGGCCACGGATGAGGAGGACTTCACCCCCATCTTCCTCGAGCTGGAGCTGAGCCCGAAGTGGCGCGTCGCGCCCCACCTCTACGTGGGCCCCACCGTGCGCTACCAGCACGCGCGCTTCACCCACATGGCGGAGGATGGGGCCGTCAGGCTCACCACGGGCGCGGCGGGAGGCACCACGCTCCAGCTCGGGCTCTCCGCGCTGTATGACTCGCGTGACAACACGCTGAACCCCGTCACGGGCGTCCTGGCGCGCCTCAACCTGCGCCGGGCCCAGGACGCCTGGGGCTCCGACTACGACTTCGACGTGCTCCGGCTGGATGTCCGGCGGTACCTCACGCTGCCATGGGGGCAGCGGCACGTGCTCGCGATGCAGGGGCTCGTCGAGCTGCGCGATGGCGAGCCCCCCTTCTATGACACGGGGCGCCTGGGCGGCATGGAGCTGAGCCGCGGCTATCTGGAGGGCCGCTTCCGCGAGCGCCAGCACCTCGGCGCCCAGCTCGAGTATCGCGCGCCCCTCTTCTGGCGCCTGGGCGGGGTGGCCTTCGTCTCCGCCGCGACCGTGGCGCGCAACCCGAAGGACTTCGACGGCCGGGACATCAAGCCCGCGGCCGGCGTGGGCCTGCGCTTCGCGCCGCTGTCGGACGTGCCCGTGAACATCCGGCTGGACGTCGCCTATGGCAACGAGCCGAGCTTCTACCTGAACGTGGGCGAGGCCTTTTGAGGCACGCGCCCCTCCGGGCGCCATCTCTCGCGGGCCGCTCGCGCGGCGGCGCGTTTTCCAGCCAGGCCCTACGGCAAGCTCGGGCGACAGGACTCGTCGAGCCTCCGCATGCGCGCGCCGGGGTTGAGCTCGAAGGCGAGCCCGTACTGCCACAGCGCCACGCGCTCCAGGAACAGGATGTTGTAGTAATCCTGCCCCTTCACGTAGCGCGCGAAGACGCCGAAGCCCGCGCCCCAGCGCGGGTAGGCGCCCACCTCGGCCTTCAGCGTGGGCCGCTGCGCGGGCGTCTCCCCGAAGGGAGACGACACGGACACCTCCAGGGGGAAGCGGTGGTCGTTCCACGTGCGCTGCCCCTTGACGCCCGCCGCCCAGTGCCCGTCACCATAGACAATCCGCTGGGAGCGGGTGATTCGGCCCGGTCCAATGGACGTGTTGAACTCGGCGGCGGTGTAGCCCCCCACGTGCCACGCGCTGCCCAGGTCGGGCGCCACGCCGAATGACAACCGGGCGTGGAGCTCCGTGCGGAAGAAGTTGGTCGTGAAGCTGCCCGACACCTCGTTCAGCGGAAGCTGACCCTCCGAGGGCTTACAGCCCGACTCCCCCCGCGTCTGGTTGCTGTAGAAGCACCCAGAAGCGCCATTCGAGTAGTGCCCCGCGATGACGTTGAGCCCCAGCGCCAGGCTCCGCCCGGCGGCCCCCTCCGCGCGGGGCTTCGACAGCGGTCGCACGTGCGCCACCTGGAGCGTCAGCTTCGCGATGAAGGACGGAGGGATGACGGGGTTGCTCGCCGTGTCCACGATTCGCAGCTGCACCGCTGGGGTGATGATGAGCGACAGGAAGAGCTCGCCGCCGGGCTGGGTGAAGTCGCCTCGGTGGAGCTGCGGCAGGAAGAGGTTGGGCGCCACCTGCGCCTCGAAGATGAGCCGCTCCGGAGAGTCGGGCGAGCCCTCGCGGCGGATGCGGTTGGGCGAGTCGAGGATGTAGCTGCGGTCGAGGAAGAGCGGAATCGGCGCGTCGTATTCCACGTGCCACCCACTCGCGCGGGCCGTCCCCACCGACACCAGCACCGCGCACGGCAGCCACGATGCCCACCGCCGCGCGATGCCGCCCCCTGCCCTCCTCGCCATGGCCGTCCCCCGGGATTCGCGGGGCTGACCACAGGCAGGTCCGCGCCGGGCTGTCACCTGTCCTCACGGCGCGGCCGCACACCCGCCCGCGTTCCGGCGCTCGGGCGACGACCTCCTCCACATTTTCCTGCCCGCGAGCGCCAGGGCCACTGCGCACCACACGACACCCCGGCGCCGCCGGGCTCAGGGTGAGCGCGCCCCGGAGGTGTCCGCGGCCCGCTTGCGCGCCGTCACCCACGCCTGGACCCGGCCCTCCAGGATGTCCAGGGGCAGGGAGCCGTCGAGCAGCACCACGTCGTGGAACTCGCGCACGTCGAAGCGCGGGCCCAGCGCCTGCTCGGCGCGGGTGCGCAGCTCGCGAATCTTGAGCTGCCCCACCTTGTAGGCCAGCGCCTGCCCGGGCCAGGCGATGTAGCGGTCGATCTCATTGGTCGTGTCGAGCTCCTGGCGCGGCGAGTTCTCCATGAAGAAGTCGATCGCCTGCTGACGCGTCCACCGCTTCGCGTGAATGCCGGTGTCGACCACCAGCCGCACCGCGCGCCACATGTCGTAGGCGAGCTGACCGAACTTGTCGTAGGGGTCGGCGTACAGCCCCAGCTCGTCGCCCAGCGTCTCGCAGTAGAGGGCCCAGCCCTCGCCATAGGCCACGTAGTAGCCGTAGCGGCGGAACGCCGGCAGACCGGGCTGCTCGGCGGCCAGCGTCGTCTGGAGGTGGTGGCCGGGTACGGCTTCGTGCAGCGTGAGCGGCACCATCTCCCACAGGGGGCGCGTCTCCGGCCGGTAGAGGTTCACCAGATACGTGCCGGGCCGCGAGCCGTCCGACGCGCCGGGGTAGTAGAAGCCCGTGGTCGCGTCCGGGGCCATGGCCTCCGGCGTCGGCTCAACGCCGTAGGGCTGCCGGGGCAACGTCTTGACCAGGCGCACCAACAGCGGGTCGATGCGCTTGGACAGCGCCCGGTAGCGCATGAGCAGCTCCTCCCCGCTGCGCGCGTAGAAGCGCGGGTCCGTGCGCAGGAAGCGGAAGAACTCCGCCAGCGTGCCCTGGAAGCCCGTGCGCGCCTTCACCTGCTCCATCTCCCCGCGGATGCGCTGGACCTCGTCCATGCCCAGCGCGTGAATCTCCTCCGCGCTCAGCCCCGTGGTGGTGAACTTGCGGGCCAGGAACGCATAGGCCTCCGCGCCGTCCGGAAGCTGCCAGATGCCCACCTTGTCCGTGCCCTTCGGCACGTACTCCTCGGTAAGAAACTGGTGGAAGCGCTTCAACGCGGGCAGCACGCCCTGGGCCACCGCCGCGCGGCCCACGGCGGACAGGCGCTGCTGCTCCGCGGCCGGAATGCCAGCGGGGAAGCGGCGGAAGGGCGCGAAGAAGCCGCTGTCCGCCGGGTCGTCCACGAGCTGCTTCGCCACCTGCGGCGGGATGCGCTGCAACACGACCTTGGGGTGGATGCGCTGCTGGCGCAGCCCCTCGCGGAGCAGGGCCAACACCTGGTCCACGTAGGTGCCGAAGCCCTCCAGCCGCGCGACCCAGTCCTCATAGTCCTTCACCGTCTCGAAGCGCAGCGTGTCCGCGAGCTGGTAGGCCGTCTGCACGCCCGGCGGCTGCTTCACGCCCTCGGGGATGCCGCCCAAGTGGTTCACTGGCAGCAGGTATGTCTTGAAGCGGTGCTCCTCCACCCACGTCTCGTAATCGCGGCGGAACAGGTCGTAGTGGAGCTGGTCCGCGGCGGAGAGCGCCTTGCGGTCCACCGCCTTCAGCTTCGCGAGCACCAGGAGGTTGTGCTGGTGGTCCGCCTCGATGGCCTCCAGGCTCAGGTCATCCCAACGGTCGTTCCAGCGCCGGTCCCCCTGCACCGAGGCGTAGGTGGGGCTGTGCTCCAGTTGGTACTGCCACTCCTGCTGGATGAGGGCGTGCAGCGCGGCGGCGCCCCGGGGGCGAGCGTTGGCGGTCTCGGAGAGCATGGTGACGAACCCCACGGCGAAGAGGAGGAAGGTGCGCATCAAGAGAACAGCTCGAGCAGGTCCTCGCGGGTGATGGCCGTCGCGGCGGCGGCCTCGCTGAGCGCGGCCTCGAACAAGGCCCGCTTCTTCTCCTGAAGCCCCAGGATGCGCTCCTCCACCGTCCCCTGGGACACCAGCCGGTACACCATCACCGTGCGCTCCTGGCCGATGCGGTGGGCGCGGTCAGCGGCCTGCGCCTCCGCCGCCGGGTTCCACCAGGGGTCCAGCAGGAAGACGTGGTCGGCCGCGGTGAGGTTGAGGCCCGTGCCGCCCGCCTTGAGGGACATGAGCAGCACCGGCTCGCCCTCCTCTGACTGGAAGCGCTGCGTGACTTCGCCGCGGTTGGCCGTGGCGCCATCCAGGCGGCCGTAGCCGATGCCGGCCGCCTTCAAGCGCGGCTCGATGAGGTCCAGCAGCGACGTCCACTGCGAGAAGACGAGCGCCTTGTGGCCCTCCGACACGGCCGTCTCCAGCGCGTCCACCAGCGTCTCCACCTTCGACGAGGTGTTGGCCCGCTGGCCGGGGACGAGCGCGGCGTGACAGGCCGCCTGACGCAGCCGGAGCAGCGCCTCCAGGGCCTTGAGGACGCTGCCGCCCTCGTTGAGCAGGGCAACGACCTCCTTCCGGGTCGCCGCCATCACCGCGTCGTAGACAGAGCGCTCGCGCTCATCCAGCTGCACGTGCATGACGGACTCGATGCGCGGCGGCAGCTCGGGCGCGACGTCGCGCTTCAGGCGCCGCAGCACGAAGGGCCGGATGCGGCGGCGCAGCCCCTCGGCCGCCTCCTGCCGTCCATCCGCGATGGGCCGGGCCACCTTGTCCTCGAAGTGCCGCCGCCCGCCGAGCAGCCCCGGGTTGGTGAAGTGCATCAGGCTCCACAGCTCCTCCAGCCGGTTCTCCAGCGGGGTGCCGCTGAGCGCCAGCCGGAAGCCCGACTTGAGCCCGAAGGCCGCGCGCGCCACCTGGCTGTCCGGGTTCTTGATGGCCTGCGCCTCGTCCAGCACCAGCGCGTCCCACGTCCGCGCCCCCAGCACCGCCGCGTCCAGGCGCATGATGGCGTAGGTGGTGAGCGTCACGTCGGCCGCCGGGTCCAGCGCGCGGCCGGGCCCGTGGTACACGCAGACCTTGAGCGACGGGCGGAAGCGCTTCAGCTCCGCGGCCCAGTTGGGCAGCACGCTGGTGGGGCACACGACGAGCGAGCCCGGCCCCAGGGCGCAAATCGTCTGGAGCGTCTTCCCGAGGCCCATGTCGTCCGCGAGGATGCCGCCCAGCCCGGCCCCGCGCAGGAAGCGGAGCCAGCTCACGCCCTGGAGCTGGTACGGGCGCAGCGTCGCGTTGAGCTCCGCGGGAAGCTCCGGGGGCGGCAGCTTCTCGAAGCCTGCGATGAGCGGCGCCAGCCGGTCGAGCCCCGGCGGGGGCGGCTGCTCCAGTGTCTCACACAGCGCGGACAGCTCCGGCAGGGCGTGGTTGGAGACCTTTCCATCCGCCTGCCGCGCGCTCAGCAGGTCTGCGACGCGCTGGCCGTGCTTGTCCAGCCACGCCCGAGGCAGCGGCGCCCAGCCCCCGCCGTCGAGCGGCACCAGCCCCAGCCCCTCCGTCCATGCGCGGATGACGGCGGCGGCGTCCACGGCCTGGACCTCGCCCCTGGCGCCCTCCACCTGGAACTCCAGCTGGAAGCGCACATCGGGGACGCCCTGCCCCGTGACGCCGGACTCCACGTGGAGCGAGGGGCGCAGCTTGACGTCGGGGCTCACCAGCCCCGCCGCGTCGCCCGCGAGGTCGCCGCGCCAGCGCCGCAGCTTGTCCGCCCAGCGCACCATCTCCGTGCCCTGCACGGTCAACCGGCGGCCGGGCACCAGGTTCAGCTCGTCGCGGAGCTGGTGGATGAGGCGCTGCTCGGCGGCCTCGTCGCGCAGCGGAACGGCGCCGCGCAGGTAGACCATCCGCCCGCTGTCGATGCGCACCACCGGGGGCGCGCCGTAGACGAGCGTGGGCAGCACGGACAGGCCGGACTCCAGCTGGTTCAGCTCCAGCAGGATGCGCGGCTTCAGCTCACGGTCCAGGCGCGGCAGCCGCTTGCTGCGGACCTCCACCGGCAGGCGGCGGCCCAGCTCGGGCATCACCTTGGACGTCAGGTCCCCCAGCTGGGCCGCCGAGTAGGTGCGGACAATGGGCAATTGCTGGAGCCACGCGCCCGACATGGACGTCTCGCCCAGCCGGACCAGCGCGTCACCGGCCAGCGCGACGCCGGGGCTCACGACCTCCTGGATGCGGGGGTCCTTCGTCACCGTCACCACGATCTGCCCGCCCCGGTCCTCCACCACCGCGCGCGGCATCACCTGCTCGTCGGACACCGCCACCGGGCGCCCGTCCATCAGGACGTTGCGCGCCGACTCCAGCACCTTGAGCACCGCCTCCAGCGTCTCGGGCGCCAGCGCGCCGCGCGTGCGGCGCTGCTCCAGGATGCGGTCCGCCAGCAGGTCGGCGTTCTCCACCTGGAGCCTGGCGGCCTCCGCCGGCCGGGCCATCAGCGACGTGAGGCTGCCCTCCAGCGGCGCCTCCGTCCCGTCCACCTGCACGATGGAGCGGCGCAGCTCCAGCCCACCGTCCACGCGGGTGAAGTGGTAGACGACGCGGGCCCAGCGGGCGGCCGCCGTCTCCATGGGCGTGTCCTGCTTCTCCGCCTGCTGGATGGAGATGGCCGCGGCCACCACGTGCTCACAGGGGTCCACCGGGCTGGGGCAGTCGCACTCCCAGGCGTCGTCGTTCGGATACAAGACGACCGTGAGAGCGACCGGGCGCCCCTTGGCGCGCACCCTCAGCTCCAGCTCGCCCCCCTTCTGGGCCTGGAGCACCACGGCTCCGGAGCGGGCGAGGTTCACACCGTTGGACCAGATTCCCGGCTTGGCTTCCTTCCGGACGGCTTCGAGCAATTGAGCTGTGGCGGACATGGGACGCTGCTTCCCTACGCCCCAGGGGTCCATCGCGCAACGGCCATCCGCCTGGACCGTGCTCCGGAAGCTGCTGACCAGGAGGGGCAGCGTGGGGTGAGGCCCAATGGCCCCAACCGTGTCGCATCGTAGGCGTACGCCTGTTGCGTCTGCACTGAATTCCCGCCTGGGAAAACTACAGCGCCAGCGGCCCGCATCGCGCGCCACTGCCAACAATGCGCGCGTCACACGAATCACTCCCACCCTCTCGTACGCATTGACTGTCACAAAAAGTGGCCTGGGGCGATTGACATGCATTCATGAATTGCCTTAGCTGTGTCTCATTCGTCTCCCTGACATTCCAACGAAGCCAGCTCACCGGTCATTGCCCGGGAAACGAGGGGACGCGTGGAATTCACGCAGAGGCAGGACCCGACGACGCAGACAGAGGCAGCCGTGCCGTTCCGGCGCTCGCACTGGCTCCGAGCCACCACGCTCTCCGAACGAGCTGCATTCACACCTGGTCCCAGCGCAACAAAACAAGACATCTCCGCCGCAGCGCGCAAGCGATTGGATGCATGGCGTCAACAAGCGCCCTTCAATCAATCCGACTGGTGGCGTCGCAGGTTGCAAGCCTCGGGGCTGACGGAGGCGGCATTACCCGCGCTGTTGGAGCCGCCGGCCGAGGCCCCGTGGACGACGCTGGACGACGCGCCCGCGTGGGTGCGCGAGCTGGAGCAGGCCTACGCCCGGACGGACGCGGTGTCCTTCACCTGGCCCGAGCGCACGGAGGGCCCGGACCGCTCCGCGTTCCTGCCCTTGGTGGAGCCGCTGGTGGCCCGCGCCGAGGCCCGTGTCGTCACCGCGCTGGAGGCGCTGCGCGCCGGGCTCGACCTGGAGCCGCGCCTCGTCGTCTCCACGCTGCTGGGCCACCTGCCCCATGTGCTGGCGCCGGTGCTGGGCCGCGCCATGGTGGTGGAGCTCCATGCGGCGCAGTGGGAGGAACGCCTCGAAGGCGACACGCCCGAGGCGCGCTTCCAGGACTTCGCGCGGCGGCTCCGGCAGCCGTCGCTCGCGCTGGACATCCTGGAGCGCTACCCCGTCATGGCCCGCTGCGCGGTGGAGCGCATCGCACAGTGGGAAGCCGCGTCCCTGGAGCTGATGCGGCGCCTCGCAGCGGACGCACCGCTGCTGTGGAAGCACTTCCATGGCGGCCAGTCCCCGGGGGCCCTGGTGGAAGCGCGAGGCGGCCTCTCCGACTCGCACCGTGGCGGGCGCGGCGTCTTCATCCTGGGCTTCGAGTCTGGCCTGAAGCTCGTCTACAAGCCGCGCTCGCTGGGGGCCGAAGCGGGGCTCAATCAGCTCCTGGCCTGGCTCAATGCCCGCGGCGCGACGCCCGCGTTGAAGGGCGCGGAGGCGCTGGACCGGGGCGATTACGGCTGGATGGAGCACGTCGCGCCGGCGCCCTGCGCCTCCGCCGATGAGGTCCGACGCTTCTACGCCCGGCAGGGCGCCTATGTCGCGCTGATGCACGTGCTCGACGGCACGGACCTGCACTACGAGAACATCATCGCCGCTGGCGAGCACCCGGTGCTGGTGGATGTGGAGACGCTGTTCCACCCGGTCTCCGGAACGCGCTCGCCCCGGGATGCCGAGCACACGCCGGAGGCGCCGCCCGTGTCCGTCCTCCGCAGCGGGCTGCTCCCGCAGCAGTCCTGGGGGACACGGGCCAGGCGCGGCGTGGACCTCAGCGGCCTGGGCGCCCACGCCGGTCAGTTGACACCGAACGCGCTCCTGGTGACGGCGGAGCGCGGCACGGACCGCATGCGCTTCGAGCGGCGCCCCGTGGCCGTGCCCACCTCCGACAACCGCCCGCGGCTGGAGGGCGAGGAGATCTCGGTGCTGGCCTACCGCGACGCGCTGGCCGACGGCTTCGCGCGGATGTACGGCCTGCTGCTGGAGCACCGTGACGCGCTGCTCGCCGAGGACGGACCGCTGGCCGCCTTCACCGGCGTCCCCATGCGCGTCCTCTTCCGCAACACGGCGGTTTACGGGGCGGTCCTCTTCGAGAGCTATCATCCGCACGCGCTGGCGGATGGGCTGGAGCGCCAGCGCTTCTTCGACCACCTGTGGCGGAGCGTGCTGGCGGTGCCGGACCTGGCGACGCTCATCCCCCTGGAGACCGAAGAGCTGGAACGCGGGGACCTGCCCTACTTCACCGCGCGCCCCGGCTCGACGGACCTGGAGTCGGGCACGGGCCACCGCGTGCCGGGCTTCTTCGCGGAGACGGGCCTGGCGCGTGTGCGACGCCGGCTGGAGGGCTTGTCCCCGGAGGACGGCCTGCGGCAGCGCTGGGTGCTGGACCGGTCGCTCGACGTGCTGCTGCTGAGCTCGCGGATGGTGGAGCGGCCCTCGTATGCCTTCCAGGAGCACGCCACGCCGGGGCTCCGGGACGCGCTGCTCGCGGAGGCGCGCCGCGCCGGCGAGCGGTTGATGACCCTGGGCTTCCAGCGCGGTGGCGAGGCGCACTGGCTGAGCCTGGACGCGGGTGAAGGCGGCTGGCGACTGGGCTCACCGGGACCGGACGTGTTCCAGGGCCGCGCAGGCATCGCGCTCGCGCTGGGCTACCTGGGCGAGGCCACCGGTGACACGCGCTTCACGGCGATGGCTCGGGCCGCGCTGCGCACGCAAAGGCGCATCCTGGCGGAGGACCCCAAGGGCGTGGTGGGCATCGGCCTCATCAACGGCTGGGGCGGCATCCTCTACGCGCTGACGCACCTGGGCGTGCTGTGGAATGACGCCGCGCTGCTGGACGAGGCCGCCGCGCACGTGCCGCGGCTGCGGGCCCTGGTGGAGGAAGACCGGGTGCTGGACGTGGGCGCGGGTGCCGCGGGCTGCCTGCTGGCGCTGCTCGTGCTCGGTGAGCACCGGCCCTCGGCCTCCCTCTGGGAGACGGCGGACGCGTGCGGCAGGCGGTTGTTGGAGACGGCCACGCCCCAGCCACGGGGCGTGGCATGGCTCTGCGAGGCCGCGGGGAACCGCTACCTCGCGGGCATGGCGCACGGCGCCGCCGGCATCGCCCTGGCGCTCTTGAGGCTGTACGCGAGAACGGGAGACACCCGGCTGCGCGACACCGCGCTCGCGGGCATGGAGTTCGAGCGTGGGCTCTACGTCCCCGAGGAGCGCAACTGGCCCGACCTGCGCGCGGGGGCCAAGGAGGTGGCGTCGGAGGACGGTGGGGAGCACTTCATGTGGGCGTGGTGCACCGGAGCCCCCGGCATCGGACTGGCGCGCCTCTTCGGCCTCCCCTGGACTGATGACGCCGCCGTGCGCGAGGAGATCGCCATCGCGGTGGACTCCACGCTGGCACGCGGCTTCGGCCGCAACCACGGCCTGTGCCACGGTGATTTGGGCAATGCGGACTTCCTGCTGGAAGCGGCGTCTGTGCTCAAAGACGCGGCGCTCCGGGCACGCACGGAACGCGTCGCGGGCGGCATCCTGCGAGGCCTCTCGGAGCGCGGCTACCTGTTCGGCCTGCAAGGCAACACGGAGACGCCGGGCCTCATGGTGGGCCTTGCGGGCATCGCCTACGGGCTGGCGCGGCTGGCCGCTCCGGAGCGGCTCCCCTCGATTCTCGCCGTCGCCTCCCCTCGACTCCTCCGCGGTGGTGGGCTGGCCACCCCGGAGGGCCCTCCCCCAGCCCGTTCCAGGAGCAGTCATGAGCCAGAAGAAGGACCACATCCTCCGCGCGTGGCGTGACCCCGAGTACTTCAACACCCTGACCGCCGCGGAGCGCGCGGCCCTGCCGGCGAACCCCGCGGCGGAGCTGGAGTTGAGCGACGATGTCCTGGAGAGCATCTCCGGCGCGGACGGCTCTGAGCAGTCCTGCAGCTCCTACTGCACGCCCTGTCCTCCGAAGTACTGCTACTGACGGACCCGACGAAGCTTCATCCGCTTCCGCGGTGGTGGGGCTGGTCACCCCGGAAGCATGTTCCCCCAGCCCGTTCCAGGAGCAGTCATGAGCCAGAAGAAGGACCACATCCTCCGTGCATGGCGTGACCCCGAGTACTTCAACAGCCTGACCGCCGCGGAGCGCGCGGCCCTGCCGGCGAACCCCGCGGCGGAGCTGGAGTTGAGCGACGATGTCCTGGAGAGCATCTCCGGCGCGGACGGCTCCGAGCAGTCCTGCAGCTACTTCTGCACGCCCTGTCCCCCGTATGACTGCATGTAGTCCCACCGTGGCAGGGCCCATCCCTTGATGGGCCCAAGGGGGCTGGCCTCTCGGGGCCAGTCCCCCGCAGCTTCGACTCGCCGATGCGTCCGTCCCCCCACGTCCCCTCCCCGCCGCCACCCACGCCGCTCTCGCCGGAGGAACGTGCTTGAGCGCCACTCCGGGCTCCGAAGGCCGGCCCTCCATCTTCCGAAAGGAAGCCCTGGCGCACTACCAGCGCGTCGCGCACGACGAAGGCGACCTGCTGCGCATCTCCGGCCGGTGGACGCGGTGGACCCTCGTGCTCCTGCTCGTCTTCGGCATCGCGCTGGCGCTCGGCGCGCTGGCCTGGCCTGACCTCGTGCCTCCAGAAGGAAGCGTCCGCCCATGACGGCCGACACCCCACGCCCTCCACGCGGCCGGTGGCGCCTGGGACTCCGCAAGCGCGTGCCCGAAGTGCGGCAGATGACGATGACGGACTGCGGGGCCGCCTGCCTCGCCATGGTGCTCGCCTATCACGGCCGCGAGATGAGCCTGGAGGCGGTGCGCGAGCTGACCGGGCCCGGCCGCGACGGCGCCACCGCGAAGGCCCTGAAGGCCGCGGCCCAGAAAGCGGGCTTGCGCGCGCGCGCCATCTCCGTGGACCTGGACCGGCTGCCCTTCCTCCCGCCGGCCACCATCCTCCACTGGCGCTTCACGCACTACGTCGTCTTCGAGCGGCTGGGCCGAGGCTGGGTGGAGGTGGTGGACCCCGACCAGGGCCGCCGCCGCATCTCCATGGAGCAGTTCAGCCAGTGCTTCACCGGCGTGGCGCTGCTGCTGGAGCCAGCCGAGGACTTCCAGCCCGGCCGCTCGCGCCGCAGCCCCTACCGCTACCTGGTGCCGCTGATGAAGCGCCAGGCGGGCGGACTGGTGAAGGTGCTCGCGCTGTCCGGCGTGCTCCAGGTGCTCACGCTGGCGGTGCCGCTGCTCACCGGCACGGTGGTGGACCGCGTGGTGCCACGGCAGGACTACTCGCTGATGCTGGTGCTGTCCGTGGCGCTGGCGGGCGTGGTCCTCTTCGAGCTGCTCACCTCCGCCGTGCGCGGTCAGCTCCTGGTGGAGCTGCGCACCCGGCTGGACGCGCAGATGACGCAGGGGCTGCTGGACCACCTGGCGAGCCTGGCCTACCCCTTCTTCCAGCTCCGCCCCGCGGGGGACCTGCTGACGCGGCTGGGCTCGCAGCAGGCCATCCGCGACCTGCTGTCCACCGGCCTGCTGTCCAGCGCGCTCGACGGTGCGCTGGTGCTGCTCTACCTGGGCCTGCTGCTGGTGGCGGACGCGTCGCTGGGGCTGCTGGTGATGGGCCTGGGCCTGCTCCAGGTCCTCGTGTTCGCGCTGCCCCGGGCGAAGCAGCGCAGCCAGCTGTCGCGCAGCCTGGACATGACGGTGCGCAGCCAGAGCTACCTGATGGCCATGCTGTCCGGTATGCAGACGCTCAAGGCGTTCGGCGTGGAGTCCCGCATGGTGGGCAGCTACTCGAACCTCTACGTCGACCTGCTCAACGTCGAGCTGGAGCGCGGCCGGCTCTCCGCGTGGCTGGACGCGCTGACGGGCACGCTGCGCCGCGTGTCCCCGCTG
Source organism: Pseudomonadota bacterium (assembly GCA_023426545.1). Lineage (GTDB taxonomy): Bacteria > Myxococcota > Myxococcia > Myxococcales > Myxococcaceae > Myxococcus. Next base: position 24,993 of record JAFAAN010000047.1, on the reverse strand, counting down.
GTGCTGCTGTGCGTGGGCGCCTGGCGCGTGCTGGATGGCGCGATGTCGCTGGGGCAGATGCTCAGCATCAACGCCCTGGCCGGCGCGCTGCTGATTCCCTTGTCCAACCTCCTGGGCACCGGCGGCCAGCTCCAGTTCCTGGGCACCTACCTGGAGCGCATCAACGACGTGCTGGACACGCCCCCCGAGCGCGACGCCTCCCACCACGGCCGCACGCCCACGCTGCGCGGCGCCATCACGCTGGACGACGTTCACTTCCGCTACAACCCCAACTCCGCCTGGGTGGTGCGGGGCGTGTCGGTGAGCGTGGAGCCGGGGCAGATGGTGGCGCTCGTCGGCCGCTCCGGCGCGGGCAAGAGCACCCTGGCCCACCTGCTGCTGGGCCTCTACCTCCCCACCGCCGGGCGCGTCCGCTACGACGGCGCGGAGCTGGGCGAGCTGGACCTCCGCGCGGTGCGCGGCCAGCTGGGCGTGGTGCTTCAGGACGCCTCGTTCTTCAACGCGTCGCTGCGGGAGAACATCACCCTGAGCGACCCGGAGCTGGACATGGAGCGCGTCGTGGAGGCCGCGAAGCTGGCGCACATCCACGACGACATCATGGCCATGCCCCTGAAGTACGACACGCCGCTGACGGACAGGGGCCTCTCCCTGTCCGGCGGCCAGCGGCAGCGGCTGGCCCTGGCGCGCGCCCTGGTGCGCAGGCCCGCCATCCTCCTGCTGGACGAGGCCACCAGCGCGCTGGACGCCACCACCGAGGAGCACGTTCAGCAGGCGCTGGCCTCGCTGAAGTGCACGCGCGTCGTCATCGCCCACCGGCTGAGCACCGTGCGCAACGCCGACACCATCCTCGTCATGGACGCGGGCCGCGTGGTGGAGGTGGGCCAGCACCAGGAGCTGCTGGAGCGCCAGGGCACCTACGCGTCCCTGGTGAACGCCCAGCGCGAGGCGCGTGCCCAGGCCACCGGCTGACGCGCCATGACAACCGACACGAATTTCAAGAATATCTCTCTAATCGCGTCCAAGCCACCTCAACCTCGTGGGCGCGAGCGAGGGACTCATGAACCTGGACGACTACAGCCGCCATGACGCCTGCGGGCTGGCGGAGCTGGTACGGCGCAAGGAGGTCAGCGCGGAGGAGCTGGTGCGGGTGGCGCTGGAGGCCCTCCACCGCGTCAACCCGAAGCTGAACGCCGTCATCGACGTACGGGAGGCGCAAGCGCTGGAGGCCCTGAAGCAGGGGTTGCCGGAGGGTCCCCTGCGGGGCGTGCCCTTCCTGCTCAAGGACGTGGGCGCCTACGCCGCCGACATGCCTTCGGAGATGGGCAGTCGGCTGGCGCGGGGCGTGGTGTTCCCCCAGGACAGCGCGCTGATGGCGCGGTTCCGGCGCGCGGGCCTCGTGCTGCTGGGGCGGACGAACGCGCCGGAGCTGGGCAACAACGCCACGACCGAGCCGGTGCTCCACGGCCCCACCCGCAACCCATGGGACGTGGGCCGCAGCCCGGGCGGCTCCAGCGGCGGCGCGGCGGCGGCGGTGGCCTCCGGCATCGTCCCGGTGGCGCACGCCAATGACGCCGGTGGCTCCATCCGCATCCCCGCCTCCCTCTGCGGCGTCTTCGGCCTGAAGCCCACCCGCAGCCGCAACAGCCTGGGCCCGGGCGCCGGAGACTTCGTGTTCGGCATGGGCGTCGAGCACGTCGTCACGCGCTCGGTGCGGGACAGCGCGGCGGTGCTGGACGCCACGCAGGGGGCGGAGCCAGGGGACGCGTACGTCGCGCCTCCGCCGAGCCGTCCCTACCTGGAGGAGGTGGGCCGCGCGCCGGGCCGGCTGCGCGTCGCGCTGATGACGCAGGCCCCCTCCGGCACGCCCGTCAGCCCCGTGTGCGTGGAGGCCGCCGTGGCCGCCGCGCGCCTGTGCGAGGAGCTGGGCCACGACGTCACCGAGGCCGCCCCCGCGCATGACGCGGAGCGCTTCCTGGACGCGCTCATCACCCTCTGGACGGCGGCGCTGTCCTTCCTCACCCACGCGGTGGGCGAGGCCACCGGCCGCGCGCTGGGGCCGGACACCCTGGAGGCCACCACCTGGGCCGCGGCGCGGCACGGCGAAGCCCTGTCCGCGCTCGAGCTCCAGCGGGCGCTGGCCGTGTACAACCTCGTGTCCCGGCAGGTGGGCGCCTTCTTCGAGCACTACGACGTGCTGCTGTCGCCCACCGTGGCCGCGCCGCCCTTCCCGCTGGGCTTCCTGGATGCCAACACGCCACGCGCCGCGCGCGACTGGTACGCATTCATCTTCGGCCAGTGCCCCTTCACGTCGCTCTTCAACGCCACGGGGCAGCCAGCCATGTCCGTGCCGCTGCACTGGAGCGCCGACGGGCTGCCCATCGGCGTCCAGTTCGTCGGCCGCTTCGCCGACGAGGCCACGCTGTTCCGGCTCGCGGGCCAGCTCGAACAGGCCCGGCCCTGGGCCCAGCGCCGGCCGCCCGTCCACGTCACCCGGTGAGCGGAGGACGGCCGGCCGGGTACGGCGGTGGGCCCCAGCCGGCGCCCACCGCGCGAGCCTCGCTCAGTCGTAGCGGCTGGTGAGCTTCAGCGTCCACGAGCGCAGCGTGCCGCTGCCCGTGCCGGACGGGTTGGCCACGTGCAGGCGCCAGCTGCCGTTGATGACGCCGTCGCGCGGAATGCCCCGCGTCACGACGATGCGCGAGGGCGGCGTGCCCTCGTTCGGCCCGTCCCACAGCAGCGCCGTCTCACCGCCCGGATCCTCCAGCGTCAGCACCAGCCGGTGCGGCGCGGTGTGGACGATGTCCAACTCCACGTTGATGTCCACCGGCACCGTGGCCAGCCCCACCGCGGCGAGCGACGACGTCACCAGCGGGTTCGTCGACCGGAGCCGCAGGTCGGCGTACTCAGTGAACGACGCGCCCATCCACGCGGGAGCGCAGTAGCCGTCCGTCCAGCCCGACGCGAGGCCGATGCAGATGAGCTTCGACGACGGGCAGGCCACGAACCGGGAGCACGTGTCCCCGTCGCCGGGGATGTAAGCCGGGTCGATGCAGCGGCCATAGGGGCTGGAGCCATCCCCCGGCCGGCCCTCGCAGTGGAGGCCGGACTGACAGGTGCCAGGGCCCGTGCAGGGGTCGCCCTCCGCCGCCAGCTGCGTGTGCGTCTTCAGCTGGCCGAGCGCGACGGCGTCCATGTTCGCCAGCCGCGACAGCTGCACCATGTGGAGGATGGGGCGCGCCGCCACGATGCTCTGCACCGCCGCCGTGGGGATGCCAAAGGTGTTCTCCAGCGTGGCCGCGCTCTGCGTGTTCGCCGCGTGGATGGCGCGACGAGCCTCCGCCAGGTTGAAGGCCAGCCCGTGGAACGTCCCCACGTGGCCGTCGACGGGCAGCTCCACGCGGCCCGTGCCCTTCACGTACGCCTCCAGCGCCGCGAGCGCCGCCGGCCCCACGTACGGCACCGCGTCCACCTGCTCGATGCTCACGAAGCGCCGGTCATCGCCCGTTCGGAGCACGCCGTCCGGCCCCGCGCGGTAGTCGAACAGCGCCTGCGCCGCCAGCGCGTTCAGGGGCACCTCGGTGTCCAGCACGGCGAAGGAGATGAAGCTGTCGTTGAGGAAGGCCAGCACGCCCTCGCCCGCGGGCGACCCGGTCGCCAGCGCCTGCTGCTTCCCGATGACCGCGGCCTCGGGCGCGCTGTCCGGGGCCGGCGGCGCGCCGCAGCTGAAAAGAGCTGGGAGCACCGTGGATAACGACACAAACAAGGGAAGTTTGAAGTTCATGCGCCCCCTGTAGCGTAAGACGTGCCCCGCGCCCAGGGTGTCACGCCGAAGTGACGCCGCGTCCTGGAAGCCGTGGGGAATACGCCCACCTCCGTGGCAGTCTTGCGCGCCATGCGAATCCCCCACGCGCTGTCCCTGGGTGCCGCCGCCCTCCTCGCGCTGTCGGCCCATGCCGCGGCCCCCAGCCGCCCGTCCCCCACCCTTCCGCCGGGCTACTGGCCGGAAGAGAAGGTGACGGAAATCCTCGCCAAGACGCAGGAGGTGCGCCTGTCCCCGGACCTCTCCCGCCTCACGCCCGACGAGCAGGCCGCGGTGAAGGACCTGCTGGAGGCCGGCGCCCTCCTCCAGGGGCTCTACGAGTCCTCGCGCCACCACCAGGCGCTGGCGGCCCACGCGAAGCTGCAGGCGTTGGACAAGAAGCTGGGCAGCCCGAAGCGCACCCAGGACCTGCTCACGCTGTACCGGCTCTACCAGGGCCCCATCGCCAGCACCCTGACGAACGCGCGCGAGGCCTTCCTGCCCGTGGACGCGCAGGTGGCCGCGCGCAACGTCTACCCGGTGGACGTCACCCGCGCCGAAGTGGACGCCTTCCTCGACGCCCACCCCGCCGAGCGCGAGAGCCTGCTGAGCGAGAAGACGGTGGTCCGCCGCGCCACGGCGGCCAACCTGCGCCAGGACGTGAAGGTGCTCCAGACGTACCCGGTGCTGGACACGCTGCACCCCGGCCTGCGGGCGTCCCTTCAGGCCCGGGCGAAGAAGCCGGATGCGAAGGTGCTCTACGCGGTGCCTTACGCGGTGGCCTACGGTCCGGAGCTGGTGAAGGCCTACGGGCTGGTGATGCGCGCGGCGGACCGCCTCGCGGCCGGCGACGCGGAGCTGGCGCGCTACCTGCGCAACCGCGCGAGGGATTTGCTCAGCAACGACTACGAGAGCGGCGACGCGTCCTGGGTGACGGGGCGCTTCCAGAAGCTCAACGTGCAGCTCGGCGCCTACGAGACGTACGATGACGCGCTCTATGGCGTGAAGGCCTTCCACAGCCTGTCGGTGCTGCTGCGCAACGAGCCGGCCACGCAGGAGCTGCGCAAGCGCCTGGGCGGGCTCCAGGCGGTGGAGGACGCCCTGCCGTACACCGCGAGGAAGCGCGTGCGCGAGGACATCCCCGTGGGCGTGTACGAGGTCATCGCGGACTTCGGCCAGTCCCGGGGCACCAACACCGCGAGCATCCTCCCCAACGACGCGCTCGCCGCGCGCCGGTATGGCCGCACCATCCTCCTGCGGGAGAACATCATGCGGAATCCGGACCTCTTCGCGTCCGACGAGCGCATCTGGCGCGCCGCGGTGGTGGACGCCCATGCCCGGGAGCTGGTCCCCGAGGGCAACTTCCAGCGCACGCTCTGGCACGAGGTGGGCCACTACCTGGGGCCGGACCTCGACCAGAAGGGCCGCTCGCTGGACGTCGCGCTGGAGGACTACGCGGGCGCCATGGAGGAGATGAAGGCCGACCTGGTGAGCCTCTTCGCGCTCCACGACTTCCACAAGAAGGGCACGCTGGACGCCGCCGGCCTGCGCGCGGTGCAGGCCTCTGGCATCCGCCGCACGCTCCAGAACGTGCGCCCGCGAGACGACCAGCCCTACCAGCGCATGCAGCTGGTGCAGTTCAACTGGTTCCTGGAGCACGGACTCCTCCAGGCGGACCCGCAAACGGCGCGCCTGAGCATCCACTACGACAAGTACCCGGCCGTCGTGACGGCGCTGCTGGAGCAGGTGCTCGCGCTCCAGCACGGAGGAGACAAGGCGGCCACCGCCGCGTTCTTCCAGCGGTGGAGCGCGTGGACGCCCGAACTGCACGACACGCTCGCCGCCCGCATCCGCGAGGCCCAGGGGGCCCGCTACCGGCTGGTCCGCTACGGCGCGCTGGGGGACTGAGGCCCAGCGGGGCCTGGAACGACACGGGGGCCGGCGGCACGGCGGGCGCCCCGCCCCCGGCCACTCCCACCCCGGACGCCGGGGGCCTGGAGCGTGGCGAGCGGCACGCCGCCGCTTTCACCCTCCCCCGGGTGCGCACACCTTCGGACAGGACCCAATGACCGGGAGGAAGCCATGGCGCAGCCAGGCGGGCGTCACATGTACCTCGGGGTGGCCGGCACCCTGTTACTGCTGGGGGGCTGTGCCTCCCACCACCACGCTGGCGGCAAGGTGGACGAGGCGTGGGTGGCGCGCGTTCCACCCGGCCAGCTGGGCGACGTGCGCCAGGCCCAGCTCACGGAGGAGCACGCCAGGGAGCAGATCACCCGCACGAAGGTGGCGAGACAGGACGCCGAGAAGGCGCTGGACGTCGCCCGTCGCAAGGAGACGGCCGCGAAGTCCCGAAACGAGGCGGGCGCGCTGAGCCTGAAGGCGGCGAAGGAGAGGGGCGACGCCGCGAGCATCGCGCAGGCCCGGAGCGCCAGCTGCACCACCCAGCACGCGCTCACGCTCGCCCAGGCGGAGGCGGCCTGGCGCGAGGACGCGGTGAAGACGTTGAAATCCCTGGAGGACATGCGCCAGCGCGAGCTGGACGTGGCTCGCGCCCAGCTCCAACAGGCCGAGTACGAGGCCGTGAACGCCAACGAGGATGTCCGGGCGCGGGACCTGTCCGCTGGCGACTTCTCCAGCGCCGTGGCCGAGGCCCGGCGCAGGGCGGCGGACCAGCAGCGGCAGGTGGACGCGGACCTCCAGCGGGAGAGGCAGGCCCGGTCCCGGTGGGAGCAGCTGCGCGACCAGGGCTACGGCGGCAGCGGCCCCTCGCAGCCTTGACACAGCGGCGCGGGCCGTTCTGGCCCGCGCCCTGCGCCACGGCTCACGGCAAGAGCTGCTCCGGCGACGTCTTCCAGGGCGGCGGTCCCCCCTTCGCGCACATGGGCATCAGGTCCAGGCGTCCAAAGAGGCCCTGAGACTCGAGCGCGGGCCCCGCCGTGAAGAACAAGGTCTCCAGGGGCTGGTTCTCGACGCCGTTGCCGAAGCGGAGGGCCCACAGGCCGTCGATGACGAGCGGCTGTCCGTCCGGCCGCGTGAGCGCGCCCGCCCAGGCCCCGGTGGCGGGGTCATACGCGTTGATGTGGCCATCACCGAAGTTGCCCACCAGCAGGTGGTTGCTGAACGGACCGAAGCCCGCGGGCGCCATGGCCAGCCCCCAGGGCGCGTTGAGTTGCCCCTGGGAGATGACGCGCCGGAGCAGCTTCCCGTTCATGTCGAAGGCATTGACGAAGCCCGCCCCGGCGCCTGGAACGTCATCCTCGCGCTCCGGGTCCTGCTGCGCGTACGTCACGTAGAGCGTTCCATCGATTTCCTGGATGTTGAAGGGCGCGAAGCCCGGTGGCATCGACGGGTCCTCGAAGGCGCCCGGCATCGACATGCGCACGAAGTGGGCGTCGAAGACGTCGACTCGCCCGTTCCTGAAGTCCGTCGCGTACAGCTTCGCCTGCGCGCCGCTGCCAGAGAGCGCGAGCCCCTTGTACACGGCCCCCATCGAGGAGTTGTCCGCCACGATTTTCGCCTGGGCCTCATCCACCATGGGCGCCCAGGCCGCCAGGGTCCCCTCCTCCGTGGCGAAGATGAAGTTGGCGGGCCCCGAGACACCGGCGCCCCCGGACACGACGAACGCATCCGAGCCGTTGAAGACGATCCCCGTGGGCTCGCCTGGCTCGGCCTTGCCGGGCTCGGGGATGCCCACGACCAGGGGCTGCGGGACGCCGTCGCCGTTGAAGAGCGACGACGTGCCGGTCTTGTTGTTCGCCACCCAGGCGACGCCCGTCGGGTTGAAGGCCAGCCCCCAGGTATTGACGAGGTGCGGGTCGACGTGCGCGGCGCCCAGCGCTGGACTGTTCGCGGCGAGGTTGCGCTGCGTGTAGCCATTCGTCACCCCACAGTTGGGCGGAGGCGCGGGTGGCGCCGCCGCCCAGGCGGCCGGAACCGCGAGGACCGCGACGGCCGCGGCCAGTCCCTTCTGCTTCGACGTAGACCTGCGTGTGTTCATCATGATTCCCCCCATCTGAGAGCGCGAACCGTCGCGTGCTCATTGAGCAACAAGTTGGGAGGGCGTCTTTGGATGAACAACCGGCACTGCTGAGCAGGAGCAGTGCCCACCGGCGGGCAACACCCGGCCCGCCAGGGCAACCCGCGCTACTCGCCCCGGGCGGCCTTGTCCTCGCGCCACCAGTGGCTCATGCGCTCGTGAATCTCCGCCTCGTAGCCTTCCTTGCTCGGGCGATAGAAGACGGAGCGCTCCAGCGGAGCGGGCAGGTACGTCTGCCCCGGCACGTAGTGGTCCTTGGAGTTCCAGGGCGTCTGGTAGCCCTTGCCGTGCCCCAGCTCCTTCATCAGCTCGGTGGGCGCGTTGCGGATGTGGAGCGGCGGCTCCGCGTTGGGGTGCTCCTGGAGCGCCGCCATCGCGGCATCCAGCGCCGCATAGGCGCGGTTGCTCTTCTTCGCCGTGGCCAGCAGGACGACGGCGTGCGCCACGCAGATACGCCCCTCCGGCATGCCCATGGCGTGGAAGGCTTCCTCGCAGTCGCGCACGATGCTGATGGCCTCCGGCATCGCCATGCCCACGTCCTCCACGGCAATCACCTTGAGCCGGCGCCACAGGGACACCACGTCGCCCGTCTGGAGCAGCTTCGCCGCCCAGAAGACCGCCCCCTGGACGTTGGAGCCCCTGCACGACTTCTGCAACGCGCTCAGCAAGTCATAGTGCTGGTCCCCGTCCTTGTCGTGGCGGGACAGGCTGGTGCCCACCGCCTCGCGGGCCGTCTCGGGGGAAATCTCCTCGCCGTCCGCGGTGAGGCTGGCGGCCAGCTCCAGCGCGCCCAGCGCCTTGCGCACGTCCCCTACGCCGCCCTTCGCGAGCAACGTGAGCGCCTCCTCGCCCGCCGTCAGCTTGCGAGCGCCCAGCCCGCGCTTCGTGTCGGCGAGCGCCCGCGTCAGCGCCGTCTGGATGTCCGCGACGGTGAGCTCCTTGAGCTGGAACACGCGGCACCGGCTGACGAGCGCGGGGCGGACCTCGAAGCTGACGTTCTCCGTGGTGGCGCCCAGGAGGACGAAGAGGCCGCTCTCCACGTGCGGCAGCGCCTGCTCCTGCACGTTCTTCGCCCAGCGGTGAATCTCGTCCACGAAGAGGACGGTGCGCCGGCTGTACTGGTTGCGCAGGCGCTCGGCCTCGGCCACCACCTCGCGGATGCGGGGGATGCCGTCCGAGACGGCGGAGAGGATGACGAACTCCGCGTCCACGCTGGACGCCATCATCCGCGCCAGCGTCGTCTTCCCCACGCCCGGCGGCCCCCAGAAGAGGGACGACACGATGGCCTTGCGTTCGATGAGCTGGCGGAGCGGGCGGCCAGGGCCCAGCAGGTGGGCCTGCCCGATGAACTCGTCCGGCGAGCGGGGCCGCATGCGCTCCGCCAGGGGCGCGAAGCGATTCATGTCGACGGAGGCGGAGAAGAGGTCGGGTCCAGCGCTCATCGGACCGCAGGCTCTCCCCTCCGTGGCCCCGGGTCAATCCTCCGAATCGAGCGGCTCGATGAGCACCTGCCCCAGTGTCAGGTCATTCAACGCGGTCCGCAGCGCCTCCACCCCGGTCGCCGGCAGCTCCAGCCGGTAGCCCACCGTGGCGGAGTACTCCTCCGACAGCACCTGCACCTCGTGGGATGGCAGGAGGCGGCGCAGCCCATCCACGTGGCTGTACTCCACCTCGACGGCCAGTCGCGCCTTCCGCACACGCTCGGTGGTGGGGAGGCTCTCGAGCGCCTGCTGGACGCCGCTGGTGTAGGCCTTCACCAGACCGCCCTTCCCGAGCAGCGTGCCGCCGAAGTAGCGGGTGACGACCATGGCCACGTCGCCCACGCCCCCGTGGAGCAGCGCGGTGAGCATGGGCCTGCCGGCCGTCCCATGGGGCTCGCCGTCGTCGCTCATGCCCACCTGGGCCGTGGAGCCCGGAGGTCCGACGACGAAGGCCCAGCAGTTGTGGGTAGCGTCCGCGAACTCCTCGCGGATGCGAGCGATGAAGGCCCTCGCCTCCTCCACGGTGGGCGTATGGGCGGCCGTGGTGATGAAGCGGCTCTTCTGGATGTCCTGCTCCACCCGGTGGAGCCCGGCCGGGATGGGGTAGCGCTTCTCTTCCATGGGTGCGGCCTCGCAGTGTCTCACATCACCCGCGGGGGAAGTTTTCAAACGAAGCGCCGCGTTCCGAGCCCGTGGCCGACACCCGGCCTCCCGACGCTTCCATGCTCCCTTCGATTTCCCGACGCCTGGTCGCCCTGCTCTCGCTAGGGCTCCTCTCCTTCGCCAGCTTCCCCGCCGGGGCCACCCCGCCCGGCCCCACCCCGGAAGCCCGAGCCACCGCCCCCGCCTCCACCTGCGGCCCCGTGAAGGACCCGGACTGGATGGAAGGCGCCGTCGTCTACGGCGTCGTCCCCCCGCTCTTCGGCGCGCAGCCCTTCCGGGCCGTCACCGCCCGGCTGGACTACCTGCGCGACCTGGGCATCGACGTGCTGTGGCTGTCGCCGGTGAACACGACGACCGACCCGGGCGACTTCGGCTACGCCGTCACCGACTACTTCGACGTGCGCCCCGACTACGGGACGAAGGCCGACTTCAAGGAGTTGGTCGACCAGGCCCACGCGCGCGGCATGAAGGTAATGATGGACTTCGTCCCCAACCACACCTCGAACGCGCACCCGTTCTACCGGGACGTGCTCGCGAAGGGGAAGCAGTCGCCCTACTACGGCTACTACGACCGCGACGCCCAGGGGCAGCCGACGCACTACTTCGACTGGAAGCACCTGCCAAACCTCAACTACGACAACCCGGAGGTCGTCGCGATGGTGCAGCGGGCCTTCCAGTACTGGGTCCGCGAGTTCGACGTGGACGGCTTCCGCGTGGACGTGGCCTGGGGTGTGAAGGAGCGCCGCCCCGGCTTCTGGTGCGACCTGTCCACGGCCCTGCGGAAGGAGAAGCCGGACGTCTACCTCCTCGCGGAGGCCAGCGCGCACGACCCGTACTTCGTGCGGAACGGCTTCAATGCGGCGTACGACTGGAGCGCGTCGCTGGGACACTGGGCCTGGGAGCAGGTCTTCGACAACCGCCAGCAGGTGGCGCCAAAGCTGTACGCGGCCCTGAAGGCCGGGCAGACACCCGTGGACCGCGTGGCGCGCTTCCTCAACAACAACGACACGGCGAAGCGCTTCATCGGCCGCCACGGCCCCGGCCCCACGCGGGTGGCCGCCGCCCTGCTGCTCACCCTGCCGGGCGTCCCCATCGTCTACACGGGTGACGAGGTGGGCGCCGAGTACGAGCCCTACCAGGAGCCGCCGCCGGTCGCCTGGGACGAGGACCCATACGGCCTCCGGGAGCACTACCGGCGGCTCATCGCCCTGCGGGATGAGCACCCCGCCCTCGCCCGCGGCGACTGGCTGCCCGTCCCCGTGAAGGACAACCCCTCCGCCCTGGCCTACCTGCGCCACCCGGACGGAGCAGGCGAGCCCGTGCTCGTCGTCCTGAACTTCGGGCCAGCGGCGACGCTGCGGCTGTCGCTCCCCGAGCGCTTCTCACACCTGTCCCGTCCACCCGCCCTGAAGGATCTGCTGAGCGAGCGCGACGTCTCCATCCATGGGAACGGGACATCACTCGAAGTGGCCATGCCCGCCTCGGGCGCGGTGCTGCTCACGCCCCGGCGATGAACCCGCGCCGGGGAAGACGTCCCGCGCGACAGCGGTTCCACCATTGCGAGGCAGCGCTCCGAAGAAGGCTGCACGGAAGGTCGTCACCGAGCCATGCACTCGACGTGGCGCCCTTGGCCCCGCGGTCGCCGTGGGGTCCTTGGCCCGTCGACTCACGCTCATCAGAGTAGGTGCATGCCCCTTCGCACGCGACTGCTTCGCTCCATTTCGAGGGGGGAGCGCCTGTCCAGGGCGCTCCCCTTTCGTCTTCACGGCTGTCGCAGCACCAGCAACCGCGGCTCCGTCATGTCCTCGATGGCGTACTTCACGCCCTCGCGTCCCAGCCCCGAGCCCTTCACGCCCCCGTAGGGCATGGTGTCGACGCGGAAGCTCGGCACGTCGCCCACGATGACCCCGCCCACCTCCAGCTCGTCCCAGGCCTTCATCGCCCGCGACAGGTCCTGCGTGAAGAGGCCCGCCTGGAGCCCGAAGCGCCCGCGGTTCACCGTGTGCAGCGCCGCCTCGAAGTCCTCGAAGGGCTGGAGCAGGACAACGGGCCCGAAGGCCTCCTCCGTGCTGAGCAGCGCGTCCTCGGGCACGCCCTCCAGCACCGTGGCGTCGAGCACGGAACCGCGGCGGCCGCCTCCAGTCAGCACGCGCGCCCCCTTCCGCACGGCGTCCTGAATCCACGCCTCCAGCCGCTGCGCGGCGGGCTCGTCAATCAGGGGCCCCAACGTCGTCGCCTCGTCCGAGGGGTTCCCCGGCCGGAGCGCCCGCGCCCGCGCGACGAGCCGCTCCCGGAGCGCGTCGTACAGCGACACATGCGCCAGCACCCGCTGCACCGAGATGCAGCTCTGCCCGGCCTGGAAGAAGGCCCCGTGCGCCACCCGGTCCGCGATGTCGTCCAGCGGTGCGCCCGGCGCCGCGTCCACCACGCACGCGGCGTTGCCGCCCAGCTCCAGCACCACCTTCTTGCGCCCGGCCCGGGCCTTCAGCTCCCACCCCACCTTCTCCGAGCCCGTGAACGACAGCAGCTTCAGCCGGTCGTCCTCGATGAGCGGACCGAGGTCCTCGAGCCGCACGGGCAGCACCGAGAACGCGCCCTCGGGCAGGTCCGTCTCCGCGAGCACCTCCGCCAGGAGCAGCGCGCTCACCGGCGTGCGGTCCGAGGGCTTGAGGATGAACGGGCAACCCGCGGCGATGGCAGGCGCCACCTTGTGCGCCACCAGGTTGAGCGGGAAGTTGAACGGGGTGATGAACGAGCACGGCCCCACGGGCACCCGCTGGGTGAAGCCCCGGTAGCCGGCGGCGCGCGGCGACACCTCCAGGTTCAGCACCTCGCCCCCGCCGCGCACGGCCTCCTCGGCGGCGGCCTTGAAGGTATCGATGAGCCGGCCCACCTCACCCCGCGCGTCGCGCAGCGGCTTGCCCGCCTCGGCGCAGAGCGCCAGCGCCAGCTCCTCCGCGCGCTCGCGGAAGCGGCGCACGCAGTGTTCGAGCACCGCCTGCCGCGCGTATGGCGCCAGCCTCCGCATGGGCCCGGCCGCGCGCACGGCGGCGGCGATGGCCTCCTCCACGGCCGCGGCGTCCGCGACCGCGACGCGCGTCACGACCTCGCCCGAGTATTTGTCGGTGACCATCAGCGCCGCGTTGGGCTGCCGCGGACGGTTGGCCAGGTAGTACGGATAACGTTCAGCCAGCATGGTGTTCCTCCCTTTCACAGCGCGGCCAGCTCGTCGGCGCCCGCGCCGAGCGCCCGTGCGTTGTCCGAGTAGTCGATGGGCACGTCGATGACATGGACGCCGCCCGACGCCAGGCAGCGGGCCAGCGTGGCCCCGAACTCCGTGGCGCTCGTGGGCCGGTGGCCCTGGGCCCCATAGGCCTCCGCGTAGCGGACGAAGTCCGGGTTCCCCAGCGTCATGCCGAAGTCCGGCAGGCCCATCTCCCCCTGCTTCCAGCGAATCATCCCGTAGCCGTCATCGCGCACGACGACCACCGTCAGGTCCAGCCCCAGACGGACCGCTGTCTCCAGCTCCTGCGAGTTCATCATGAACCCACCGTCGCCGCAGACGGCCACCACCTTGCGGCGGGGGTGTACCAGCTTCGCCGCGATGGCCGATGGCAGCCCCGCGCCCATCGTCGCCAGCGCGTTGTCGAGCAGCAGCGTGTTGGGCCGGCGCGTCCGGTAGTAGCGGGCGAACCACAGCTTGTACATGCCGTTGTCCAGGCAGACGACGCCGTCGTCCGGCAGCGCGCGCCGCACCTCGGCGACGAGCCGCGCGGGGTAGATGGGGAAGCGGTCGTCATCGGCGCCACGCGCCAGCTGTGCCTCCAGCCCCGCGCGGAGCTTCTCGAACGGGGCGAAGTCCCAGTGCGCGCGAGGGCCCAGCCCCTCGCCGATGCGCCACACCGCGTTCGCGATGTCGCCCGTCACCTCCAGCTGCGGGAAGTACACGGGGTCCACGGCCGCCGACGAGAAGTTGAGGTGGACCACGGCGCGACGGTTGTCGCGCATGAAGAACGGCGGCTTCTCGATGACGTCGTGCCCCACGTTGATGATGCAGTCCGAGGTCTCGATGGCGCGGTGGACGAAGTCCCCCTCCGAGAGCGCCGCGGTCCCCAGCCACAGGGGATGCGCCTCGTCCACCACGCCCTTCCCCATCTGCGTGCTGAAGAAGGGAATGCCCGTCCGGTCCACGAAGACGCGGAGCATCTCCGACGTGAGCTTGCGGTTGGCGCCCGCGCCGACCATCAGCAGGGGCCTGCGCGCCGAGGCAATCGCCTCGACCGCCAGCGCGATGGACGCCTCGTCCGCCACCGGGCGCCGCTGAGCGCTGGGCGCCAGCAGCGCGGCATCCGTGGTCTCCCGGGCCACGTCCTCCGGCAGCTCCAGGTGCGTGGCACCGGGGCGCTCCTCCTCCGCGCGGCGGAACGCCTCGCGCACGGCCGACGGGACATGCTCCGCCGAGACGAGCGTCCGCGTCAGCTTGGTCAGCGGGCGCATCATCCCCACCACGTCCACGATCTGGAAGTGGCCCTGCTTGCCGGCCTTGATGGGCTTCTGGCCGGTGACCATCACCATGGGCATGGCGCCGAGCTGCGCATACGCGGCGGCCGTGACGAGGTTGGTCGCCCCGGGCCCCAGCGTCGACAGGACGACGCCCGCCTTGCCCGTGAGCCGTCCGTACGTGGCCGCCATGAAGCCCGCGGCCTGCTCATGCCGGGTGAGGACCAGCCGCATACCCGCGGCCCGCATGGCCTCGATGACGTCCAGGTTCTCCTCCCCCGGAAGCCCGAAGATGCTGCGCACGCCCTCCGCTTCCAACGCCTTGATGAACAGGTCCGCCGCCTTCATGGGTGTCTCCTCCGCGACTTCCTCGATGGCGAACACTTACGCGCGGGCCCTGATTGGTACATTCGTTTGTTCCCATCGGCTTGATAGGCACGGCCTATGATGGCCTCATGGAGCTGCGCCACCTCCGCTACTTCGCCGCCGTCGCGGACACCCTGCACTTCGGGCGGGCCGCGAAGCGCGTCCACGTCTCCCAGCCCACGCTGTCCCAGCAGATCCGCCAGTTGGAGGAGGAGCTGGGGGCGCCCCTCTTCGAGCGCTCCCGGAGCGGCGTGCGGCTGACGCAGGCGGGCGAGCTGTTCCGCACCTACGCCTCGCGGGCGCTGGAGGACGTGGACGCCGGGAAGGTCGCCGTGGGGGCCCTGCGCGGCCTCACCACCGGCGCCCTGCGCGTGGGCTACCCGCCCAGCATGCGAGGCGTCGTGCTGCCCGCCCTCGCCACGGTACGGAGCAAGCACCCGGGGCTGGTGCTGAGCGCGGAGGAGGCCGTCGTGCGGCGCGTGGAGCGGCGGCTGGCGGATGGCCGGCTCGACGTGGGGCTGGGCTATGCCCCCGCGCGCTCACCAGACCTGGAGTCCGAGCCTGTCTTCGACAGCAAGCTGGCGCTCGTGGTGGCCAGGAGCCATCCGCTGGCCAGGGTGGACACCGTGGGGGCGAAGCCACTGAGCCAGGAGCCCTTCGCGCTGCTCTCCCGGGGGCTGCGCGTGCGGGCGCGGGTGGATGCCTACTTCGCCGCCCTCCGCATCGCGCCGCAGGTCGCGCTCGAGTCCAACGCCGTGGCCACGGTGCTCGCCATCGTGCGCGCGGGGCTCGCGGTGACGGTGCTCCCGGAGCCCCAGCTGGCGGACGCCGCGGGGCTCGCGGTGAAGCGGCTCTCCCCGGCGCCCCGGGCGGAGCTGGCGGCGCTGCTGTGGCGCAAGGGCGCGCCGCGCACGCCCGCCGCGGAGCTGTTCGCGGCGGAGGTGCGCGGCACCCGCCGAACGAAGCGGCGGTGAGCCGGACTCAGCGGGTGTCGGGGAGCTGCGTGTAGTCGTGGAAGTTGCCGTACAGCCGCTCGCCGGGCTCGCCCTCGGTGACGGCCTGGACCAGATACCTGCCGCCCACGAAGCACCCCTTCCACGAGCCGCCGATGCCGCCGAAGACCTCCTCGCAGTCCCCGCGCGAGCGTGGCCCGTTGTGCCCCACCTTGAAGGCCCGCAGCTCGCTGGCGATGCGCTGGGACGTGTCGCGCTCGTCGCAGGCGATGGAGGCGACGAGGGAGCCGTTGGACACGTTCATCTCGGCGACGAGCTCCTCCTCGCTGTCGACGACCACCAGCGTGTCCACGGGGCCGAAGGGCTCACCGTGATAGAGCTTGCAGTTGCGCGGCACGTGCAGCAGCGCGTGTGGTGGCAGGTACGCGGAGACGTCCTGGTCCGGGAGGAAGCGGTCCGGGTCCAGCCGGCCGGCGTAGAGCGGCACGGCGCCGCGGCCCTCCGCCTCGCTCATCAGGCCGTGCAGCTCCTCCACCTTCTGGCTGTTGATGAGCGGCCCGAAGTCGAGCGCCGGGGGCTCGCCCTCCGGTGACTCCGCCAGGAGCGGATGCCCCACCTTGAGGGCGGAGACGACGGGCAGGTAGGTCTCCAGGAAGCGCGGTACGAGGCTGCGCTCCACCACGAAGCGCGGGTACGCCGTGCAGCGCTGCTTGCCGTACTCGAAGCCCTTCTTGAGCTGCTTCGCCAGCCCTTCCCAGTCGCTGAAGTGCCAGATGCCGTAGGCGTTCACGCCCTCCATCTCCAGCATGTAGCGCTTGTTGCGGTCGTAGAGGCTGGCCGCGATGTCGCGCCCGTTCGCCTTGCCCCCCACGAAGGACAGGCAGGCGATCTCCGGATTGCGCACCAGCGCATCGCTGAGCTGCCCTCCCGAGCCGCTGATGAGCGTGACCGGCAGGCCACAGCGGCGCGCGAGCGCCATGCAGAGCGTCAGCGAGAAGAGCCCGCCGTCCGTGGGCGTCTTGGCGATGGCGCTGTTGCCCGCGAGCACCTGCACGAGCACGGCGTGGACCAGCACGGACAACGGGTAGTTCCAGGAGGCGATGTTGGAGATGAGCCCCAGGGGGCGGCGCCCTTCGACCATCGGCTCGATCTGGGAGACGTACCACTCGACGCCGGTGATGCAGCGGTCCACGCTGACGCGGGACTGCGGCACGGGCTTCCCAATCTCCCAGGCCAGGATGAGCGCGAGCAGCTCGCGTTGCTCGCGCAGCAGGGCCAGGCACTGCGTGACGCGCTCCTTGCGCGCGTCGAGGTCCTGCTCGGCCCAGGACCGGGCCTCCGCGGCGGCGGCGCTCGCGGCGACGCGCGCGGTGCTCGCGTCAATCATGGGCAGCCGGCCGAGCAGGGTACCGTCCACTGGAGACAGGTAGGGCTTTCCCTTCCCAGGGTGGCCCCACTCGCCAGCAATCAGGTTCAGCACTCGACCGGACGGGTCGAACGCCTCGGGGACGAGCGCGCGGATGCGACGCTCCAGACTCGACCACTCCGCGTAAGCAGGCACCACACTCGCCATGGGCACGTCCTCCCGGCAGGAGACCAGGCCGACACTCCACCTGGCACCGGCTCATTGCGTCAAACTGGGCGCCAGGGCGCTGCACGGCAACCGCCGCCCCGAGGCCACGGATTGCGTCGCCTTTCGCGCGATGCCTCCTCCAGGCTCTCCCCGGTCTGCCCCGATAACCCTTGACCTCATAGATTCCGGCTCAAACTGACTACTCATGAAGTAGCCTCTCCGGCATGGGACATCCAAACCTGCATCCGGCACGGCTGCCTCCAGGAACCCGGCTCGGCCCCTGGCGCCTCATGGACCTGCGGGGCCGAGGCACCTACGGCGCCGTCTATCGCGCCCGGGACGCCACGGGCACGCACACCGTGGCGCTCAAGCTGGCGCTGCATTCGAGGGACGAGCGCTTCGCGCGGGAAGCGGAGCTGCTCTCCCGCATCCACCACCCCGCCGTGCCCCGGCTCCACGCGAGCGGCTTCTGGCAGCCTGGCAAGGGGCCGCCACATCCGTATCTCGCGATGGACTGGGTGGAAGGGTCCCCGCTCTACGAATGGGCCAGCGAGCACCGCCCCACGTCGAGGCAGGTGATGCGCCTGCTCGCGGAGCTGGCACGAGCGCTCGAAGCCACGCACGCGGCCGGAGGGCTCCACCGCGACATCAAGGGCCACAACGTGCTGGTGCGCGAAGCGGACGGCCGCGCCTTCCTCATGGACTTCGGCTCCAGCCATTACGTGGGCGCCGCGACGCAGACGAGCTCACCCTTCCCACCAGGAACCCCCGCCTATCGCTCCCCCGAGGCCTGGCGCTTCGTCGTGAGCGCCGAAGGAGCGGCGCCCCTGCCATATGCACCGGGACAGGCCGATGACGTCTTCGCCCTGGGCGTCACCGCGTTCCGGTTGCTCACGGGGCAGTATCCACCGTCGACCCACCCCGACGTGGAGGAGTCGCGATTCTGGCACGCAGAGGGCGCCCGCGCTCCGTCCCCCCGCGACGTCAACGCGCGCTGCTGCCGGGAGCTGAGCCACATCGTCTCGCGGATGCTCTCGCCCTGCGTTCATGAGCGGGGCAGCGCCCGCGAGCTGGCGGAGGCGCTGGAGCACGCGAAGGCCCGAGCGGACACGGCGGCGGACGTGGCCATCTTCCCGGACGAGACCTCCAGGGCCGTCGCGCCGGCACCGTGGAGACGCCTTGTTCCCCATCGTCCCCAGCGGACCCGCTGGCCCTGGCTCGCCATCATCGGACTCGGAGGCCCCCTGGTCCTGGGCATCGGGTGGCGGCCCCAAGCGGGCGCCGCGGTGGAGATGGCACCCGGCCCCTCCTACCTGTCGGCCGAGACCGCCGACGGTGGAACAGTGGCCGTGGGGGACAGTGTGTTCGCGGCGCCCGTGACGACTGCGCAGATCCCCTCCGTGTGGTCCACGATTGCGCTGGATCTGCCACCGAGGCCCTTTCCCGGCCAAACCCGTCCCGACGCATCGGGGCGCTGTCCTCGAAAGGTCCACGTTCCCATCCATGGAGGATGCTGGGTGAAGCTGGCGGTGGACCCCAAGGACTGCGCCGAAGATGGATACGTGTACAAAGGAGACTGCTACCTCCCCGCATTTCCATCAGCCCGTCCGGCCACATCGAACCCCGCGCACTGTCCCGTGCTCCATTGACGGTAAGGCCCTGACGAGCAGCCCCCGCGACGGCAAGGCCCCGCCAGAGGCCCTCGACCTCGAAGCGCTCGACGCCCAGCGCTCACCAGCAGCGCGCCGCAACGGAGTCCAGCCTGCTTGCCCCCTTCCTCGCGTCGGCAAGGCGCGCCACTGCGGCGTATTCTTCCATCGATGGATTCGACCTACACAGTCACCACCGTGCGGCACCGGGCCGAACTCGAGCAGATCCTCGCGCTGCAACAGAAGAACCTGAAGCAGGCCTTGTCCGCGGACGAGATGCGCTCGCAGGGCTTCGTCACGGTGCAGCACGACCTGGCGGCGCTGGAGCGGATGCATGCCATGGCGCCCAGCATTGTCGCCCGCCACGGGGAGGCGCTGGTGGCCTACGCCCTGACGATGCCTCGCGAGGCCCGAGCGCTGACTCCCATCCTGGAGCCGATGTTCACGCTCTTCGACGCGCTCGACTACCGGGGCAAGCCCCTGAGTCAGCACCACTTCTATGTGATGGGGCAGATCTGCATCGACAAGGGGCACCGGGGACAGGGCCTGTTCGACCGCCTCTACCATCAGCACCGGGACCACTTTCGAGACCAGTTCGACCTCATCGTCACGGAGGTGTCCGCGCGGAACCTCCGCTCCATGCGAGCGCACGAGCGGGTCGGCTTCGAGACGATCCACACCTACCGTGACGCGACGGACGAATGGGCCGTCATCGCCTGGGACTGGGCGCCACCAGCGCCGAGGAATTCACCCTCCGTCACGACCGCAAGCACAGAGAGATAGACCCACCTCTCCCTCCAGGCG
Source organism: Pseudomonadota bacterium (assembly GCA_023426545.1). Taxonomy (GTDB): domain Bacteria; phylum Myxococcota; class Myxococcia; order Myxococcales; family Myxococcaceae; genus Myxococcus. The sequence goes on along the minus strand of JAFAAN010000047.1, from coordinate 5,169 downwards.
AGCCCGCGCCAGCCGCGGGCACCGGGCTCCAAGGCGCCAGACGGGGAACCCGCGACGTCTGTCGTGGCCCCCAGGACGCCCGACAGAAGGGGGCGGCTGGCCGCCCCCCCCCCCAGAAAAGGCGCCACAGCCAGGCTGTCGCGCAACTCCAGGACGCCCGCTCCGATAATCCCCGTGCTGCGGAGCAAATCAGCGGCTTTTCAGCTCCGGCGGGCGCCCAAACGCAATCCGTATCCATCCAGCCGCCAGGGCTTCTCCATCTGCGACGTCAGCCGTGTCCGCATTTTGATGGAGCTGCGTGTTGCGCGCCAGGTCTACGTCTTGAGTTCAAAACAGACGTCAGACAGAGCCAATCCCTCATCACCTTTTGACACACCGGCAGATGGTGAGACCTGCGACATCGGACAAGGACGTCCCGGGTCGTCACAGAGGGGAACCAGACCCTATCGCGACGTAAAGAGGGCCTTGTGCGCACTTGGAGTGCACAGGATTTGAAACAAATTTGTGACGCGACAAAAACCTGCTTCTGGATTGCCAGAAACAACAGCATTTGGTGTATTGAGGCGCCTCACTTCGTTGTCCCCCCTTTCAGGAGTTCCTGATGCGTCATTATCTTGGCTCTGCCGTCCTCGCCGCCGGTCTGCTCACGGGCTGTGGCCCCACTGAAACCGAAACGTCCACGCAACCCGTGGAGCAACAGCAGGCGGCGCTAACGGAGACGAACGTGGACGTTGCCCCCGAGTGCCAGGGCATCCTCGACTTCGTCAATCAAGCGTCGTTCGCCACGCTGGACACGTATCTGCCCAGCAACGTCGCCCACAACCTGGTGAACCGGCGCACGGTGGCACCGTTCGCCTCCCTGGCGGACGTCTCCTCCGTGTCGTTGGTGGGGCCGGCGCGTCTGCAGCAGATCGAGCAGGGCGCCCGGGGCCAGAGCTACATCGGCGGGGACTGCTACGGCATCGCGGATGGGCTCGCGCTCTCGCAGGATGACGCGGCGGCCATCGTGAAGCTGGTGAACACCGTCAGCTCCACCGAGCTGCACGACATCCTGCCCTACGCCTGGAACGGCGCGCAGAACCTGCTCAACCTGCGCCCGTTCACGTCGGTCGATGCCATCGCGAACACGGCGGGCATCGCGGATGTGGGCTTCCGAAATCTCCGGAACGCCGCCACGCTGAGCCGCCCGTTCGAGGCGCTCATCGAGGCGGTGAACAAGCTTCCGGTACGGCATGGCGGGGCGTTCATGGAGCGCCACTTCGACTGGTGGTCGAACCTCCACGTCGGTCCGTTCCACAACTTCCAGATCGAGGAGTGCTTTGGCATCGAGCCGAAGCGGGTGCATTACGCGACCATCCGCCCGACCCTGGCCGACGCCGCCGAGATTCTCGCCAACGTCGAGATCACCATCGCCGCTGGTGAGTACAATGGCGTGCAGGTGGACCCAGCCGTGAAGGCCGCGGGCCTGGCGAACCTGGCCGAGCTGACCGAGGGCCGCTCGTTCTTCGGCTGCTACTACAGCTACTCGCGTGACCCCTGGAGCAACCACGGCGCGGCGTTCTTCGTCGACACCGTGTCCGGCTTCAGCGTGTACACCGACTCCTACTGGGCGGAGTGATTCACGCCGTCCCCGCTTTGCAACAAACCCCAGGCCCTTTCAAGGGCCTGGGGTGTATGTATTCAAGACACCAGCGCGACATCAGCTACGGAGCCACTTCGCTCCGGGATTTGATGCAGGCGGCAACGCAGACAAGACCCGCCACAGGCACTCCTCGATTTCAGCAATCGAAGACGTGAGGGCCCCCGGGACCAATTCAGAAACGTCCTCGAGTTCGGTGCCCAGATGAACGGCACGAAGGAGCTCAGGATGCACATTCAACGACTCAAGCCGCGCGAGCAATGCAGGCCCGAACAGTTGCCCGCACGCATACGCTGGAGTCACGACTCCCGCCGCGAGCGCCCGGCACATCCCCAACGCAGCAATCACAACCATGCGTTGGACCTCGGCCTCCCCGTCAGCCTGCAACGACAGCTCTACGTCTGACACCCCGCGTCCGGGCCGAGACTCACTCATTGATTGCTCTACCCTGCTTCACCTTGAGCGTCTCCAGTAGCGCCTTGTTGTTCACACGCATCCTCGCGGTTCCATCCTGGACTGCCTTGAAGTTGGGCGGATAGCCGGGAGCGCTCCGCACCCCGCTGCAGACCTGCCGAAGCTCCGTGGAGGACTCCTCGGACGACGAGCCAGCGCGGTTCGCCCCTGCCCCCGTCCCATGCGACCGCCGCAACAGCGGTCGGTGCAACGGCCACGATGAGCCCGCTCTCGGACATGACGAACGAACGCACTCCGCCTGTCATCGCCGCGGAGAGTCTCAAGCCCGCGTTCGTCTCCGCAGCCAGTGCCGCGCGAGCGAAACCCGGGAGGGACGCCCCGTTCGATGCCAGGTTCGTGACACCGCCGCCCAACACTGCCGTCAGAGCCAGGACGAGCACGCGCGCGCCGTGGGTCCCCATCACCTCGAGCGTGAGCGGGTGCATCACGTCCAGGACTGCCGCTTCCACACCATCCCAGACACCGTCCCAGGCGAACGAAAGCGCCAGCCGCCTCCGCCCCGAAACATCCAAAAGCAAGTCACCAGCCCCCCAGGAGCAAGCACGCCTCGGGAGCCTTCCACCGCGCACACCCCGCCCGCCCAAAGAGCGCGCGACCCCGCGCGGCGCCTCCGCGGTCGAAGCAAGCCGCACACGTGAGCGCGGCGCCTCATCCGCATGCAACACGAGCCGCACATCCAGAACGAGCCGTGCCAGCGCCTGCCGGAAGGCGTCCTCCGGAACCGCGATGGGCTCCACGCGCTCAAGGGCCTCATAGACAAGAGACGTCCCGTCCCCCATCTCCAGGCGCACCACTCGCCCCGTCGCGCAGCCCATCACGAGCTGCCCCAGGACAAGAGCCGCAAGGCCAGCGCCGCACCATCATGAGCCCCCTTGTCGCCCCGGCCACGCGGGCGCAAGGCAGCAGAGCTAGCAGTGGCGCCCGAGAGGGCTCGACGTCACGGGCCCGCCAGCGCAGAAACGAAAAAGGCCCCCGAGTCTTTCGACTCGGAGGCCTGATTCGGAGTGCCCAGGGCGGGATTCGAACCCGCTCCGGACGGTGCGAAACTCCCAGCAGAATCGCGCCCTTACCTCGTAACCGCCCGGAACGACTTGGATTCGATATCCCGCCGCGTCCCATGGAGTCCCGCCCTGTTCCAACGCATTCCGCAGTGTCGTGCGACATACGTGCAACATGGCGGGGCCTGACAGAGACGGGCTTCAGCCCTCGTAGAGAGGGGCCGAGTTGCGATGGCTCGGCCCCTCTTGTTCCTACGTTTGGTGCTGGAGCGGCTTCAACAACCCCGCGCGGTCCAGCAGCTCTCGCACTCGCTCAGCCAACGCCACGTGGTCCGGGTTGGTGACCGTGAATCGCTCGGGAGTGAGGACGATGAGGGTGCCCTTGTCCTCCACGGGTTCGATACGCACCGGGGCGGGCAGCGGAGGCACGGTGCCCCGATGGCGCGCGAGGTACGTGACCCATCCAACATACGGAGTTCCCTTGGGACGCCGTGCCTTCAGCGAGTCTCGGTGCTCCTCCGAGACGGCTCCCCCCCAGTCTGGTTCCCACGCAATAGCGGTGGTTCTCAGCGTTGCCGCCAACACAGGCGCAGCCACGATCCGCTCCGCTTGAGGCCCTCGCTTCGGAAGCCCGAACACACAGAGATTACTCACGGCATCGGTGTAGCCCCCGCAGAGGATGTCGAAGTCAACCACGTCCCGATCTTCATCTGCGCCATTCCAGCCTCGAATGCGAAACCCGAGATCCTCGAACACCCGATCTCGGCCTCGACGAACGAGCTTCTCCAAGTCACTTCGATTCGGAGTCAACGGTCGCTTCAGCGCATCTTTGCGTGACTTCCCAAGCTGGAACCACCGCGCGAGTCCTGGGGCTGCCTCGGGGAGCCCTGTAAGGAACTTCTCCAATCGCTCGGCGCACATCTCCGACGATTCCTTCCGGGCTCCCCAGTAGGCCCCCGCGTAGAAGGTTTCATCCATGGTTGCAGTCTCCTCACGTCACCGGAGGCGTGAACACCACCTCAATGGCGGCGGTGTCCTCATATCGCGCAAGCAGCTTGCGAATCGCATTTGCCGCAGACTCTTCTGCGACGTGCCATCGGACAGGCGTGCTTGTTGTGCGAACGGCACGAAGCTGTCGTTGGGCCTGCTCGACAAGGGCCTTCGCGCCCGAGTTCTTGAACCAGCGTTTCGGGTCCAGCCCCTCGAAGAACTTGGCGTAACCCGGCCCCTTGGCCTCCAGCAGTACGCCCTTTTCGTACCCATCGAACTTCACGCCTCCTCGGTCTTTGCCGACTCCTCCGACCCAGTATGCCTCGTCCGCCGAGTGGCCTGTGATCTGTTCCTGGTAGCGGCGGGCGCGTGGGGACATGGACTCCTTCGCCGGTCCCCACTGGCCGGGCCCCTTGGCTGGCGCGCCCTCCTTCGCGGCTGTCCCTGCCCGCTGAAGGATGATGGCGGCTCCAGGTCCGCCGCTCAGCACCGCAGCCGCACGCCCCACGGGCGCCGCCACGATTCGCATTGCGGCAGTGCCCTGGGCGGACAACGCGAGCGCCGGGACTTCCGCCGTGGCGAACGCCGTCCCACCCAGCGTGCGCGTCACCGATGACGCCGTCCCCCAGGTGGCGATGAGGTTCGTCACCAGCTTGGAGACGACTTGCACCTGCTCGCCCCTGGTCATGTACCGGAAGCGCTCCAGGTACTCGGGGGACGACTCCAGCAACGCCACCACAGCGGCGGGCAACTCTCCGAGTGCCGCGAGGTTGTCCGCTGGCGATGTCGAGAAGAACTTCCCCACGGCGAGGGCGAGCCCGACGAAAGCTTCCTCTGCCCCATCGAGCGTGCGACTGATGACGTCGGCGTCGTCGTGGACGTCCGCCAGAGGGAACCCGCTCTCCTCCCGCAATTCGTCGTTCAGCAGGCGGAAAACGCCAGTGCGCCCGTCATAGAAGCGGCCCAGCTCGAAGCCATGGGCGCGGAAGGCCCCGTCCTTCCACTCCACGTCACCCACCCGTTGCTGCGTCCTCCCGGTTCGCACCCACGCAAGCCGCCCGTCAGGCC